>JAKVBH010000013.1:99172-159974 GCA_022447495.1 Marinovum sp.
GTAAGGGAGTTCTTACGCTCGCGCGGTTGGATGTCTCGGTATGCAACTGGACGCTTACCCTTCCACTATCATTCGGGGTCATGTGGAGGTATCCGATTTGATTGTCGGCCAGAAACACCCGAACTGCCCTTTTTCCCGCTGTTTTCTGCTCACCACCGAGAACTGACATCGTATTTCGAAGCAGGCGGGCGACCGCTTTCAGATATCCCTTTTTTCACAATGATCTATCTCATGGGGCAGGAGACGAACATGCACGCTGTCCGCGGCAAATCAGATCGCAAGGGTTTATATCTCAAGCGGCATGCATGTTCAAAGGCCGATGTCGTTCAGATCAAGCGTACTTTTGGCTTGTAGGTGGGGCGTATCTTTCGCCATTGCCTTTGCCTTGTGCTGGCACTTTCCGGGACAACATTACTTGGGAAATATCGGTTGAACATGTGAAGGAAAATGAGGGGGATTACCAATTGAAGCAATTTTTCTTTTTTCTTCAGGGCTTTTTTACCAATATGAGCAGCAGATTTTTCTGCCTCAAGGGTAATTTATAACATGTCCTATATTTTGTTTTTTATTTCTCTGATTGCGCTACCTTTTTTGTTAACTTTGAATTTAATAATTTTCATTTTTTTACTCAGCAATTTGCAAGCTGCGATAAAGAAAATATGAGTTTGACCGCCAGATGAATTCCGAAGCGATGCGTTTGAAGAAATTTAAATTCGTAACGCAGTAGAAACGTGTTATTCACTGTAGAAAGGCCTGCTACTGACCCATTGTGTACTTATCCATCTTTGGAATAAATTCCGATCTTGAAGGCCCCGATGGATCAAGTGGCTACCGTCATGCCGAAGCGGACCAATCTCCATGCGGGCCTGTGATATTGCGGGGCAGATTTTAAATTCCGCGTGGTATTCGATTGACCTCATACGCGTAGACCTCCAGACTCTTGGCATGATGTACCCGAACCCAGACACCATTGCCGCCGCCGCTCCGCTGATCGCCCCCTTCATCCGCCAGACCCCATTGTTGGAGGTTGAGGCCAAAGCACTTGGCCTGCCAGGCCCAGTGAGTTTCAAGCTCGAGCACACCCAGATCACAGGCACTTTCAAAGTGCGCGGAGCGTTTTTTAACATGCTGACCCGGGATGTTCCGGCAACCGGCGTCGTTGCGGCCTCCGGCGGAAACCATGGCGCAGCGGTTGCCTATGCTGCAACCACCCTAGGCCATCAGAGCCGGGTTTTTGTACCTGCCGTCATAGCGAAAGAAGAAAAGCTGAAGCGGATGCGGCACTTTGGGGCCGAAGTGGTGATGACCAAAGGTTCTGTAGGCGCCTGTATGGAAGAATATGCCGCCTATGCCGATGCCACCGGCGCGCTTTCTGTGCACCCCTATGACACAATCCCGACGCTCACCGGCCAGGGCACCATCGCCCACGAGATTGAAGCGCAGATGACCCTCATGGATCAGGGGGGCGTCGATACGATTATTGTCTCCACCGGTGGTGGCGGCTTAATCGGTGGCGTCGCCGCCTGGGCCCAGGATCGGATCAAGGTGGTTTCTGCTGAGACGGAGGGGACTAACACATTGGAACGGTCCCTTCGAGAAGGCCCTGATATTGACGTCGGTGCAAGCGGCGTCGCGGCGAGTTCACTCGGAGGGCCACGTCTTGGTGTCGACAGCTATGCTGTGATCAAAGACCACGTGAATGAGGCCGTGATCGTTCCCGACAGTGCTGTCTTTGAGGCCGCGTCCCGTCTGTGGGAGGCCACGCGCCTGATCGGAGAGCCGGGCAGTGCCGTCGCCTTGGCGGCGCTCACCTCTGGAGCTTATGTACCTGAGAAGGACGAGAGAGTTTGCGTCGTGCTTTGTGGTGGTAATGAAGTGCCTAATTGGTTTCTAGAATGATCACAATTGATTTTCCCAAATTCAATTCTCTAATACGGCTTTTCCCGCCTTTTATGGTAATTTCGGAAAAGGCATCACCTGTGTCACGGTAGTGACGTGTAAATTTCGATTTTGCGCTTGTTTTGGATGCTATTACTCAAAAAAAGGAGGTGCCTATTTTTTCCAAAAAGAAAAACCGGAGTTTTTTCGCCGGTTTTGTAGAAATATCCTGATATTCGGCGGGGAAACGAACCACGCCATTTCTGGGGCATCCTCTTGCAAGATTTGGGCAATGAGACTCTTTGAGTTTGTTTGCACGTTGAGCATTTTCAGGTCGAAGCAGAAAACACGGCTGCCGACGACAGGCTCACGAACCTCAATGGCACGTGGGCCGAGGTGGTGTAGACCGACACTATCGAGGTGGTTTTGATCGCCGACAACCTCACCGCCGAGACCGACCGCGTCTTCTTTGTCACCGCCAATCAAAACGCAGAACCAGTGTGGGTCCACAATCACCCCAATCTCAATCGTTGGTCCAGTATTTTAGCGAAGGCGCCTCGGAGCGATCTTTCGTGCTAAAATTGCAGCCGCGATACGGCCTTTCGATCAAACCAGGGTCGTCTACCTTTTCCCGCCTTCCAACCCTGGCACAAAGTGCTTTAGTCTCGCGCCATGAGCGCTGATCCCCGATTCATTCACCTTCGTCTGCACACCGAATATTCCCTGCTTGAGGGCGCTATGCGGCTCAAAAAGCTGCCCGGCCAAGTGGCCGAGATGGGCATGCCCGCCGTGGCCGTGACGGATACCAACAACCTGTTTTGTGCGCTGGAGTTTTCCGTGGGCGCCCAAGGCGCGGGGGTGCAGCCGATCATGGGGATGGTCTGTGATTTGGCCTATGTCGTGCCAGAACACGGAGCCAAACCGCTGGCGCCTGCGGGCGTGGTTCTTCTGGCGCAGAATGAAGCGGGATATGAGAACCTCATGTCTCTCAACACCTGTCTTTATGTGGACAAAGGCGGGCAGTCCCCGCAGGTCACTTTGGAAGAGTTGGAAACACGCGCAGAGGGGTTGATCTGTCTCACTGGTGGGCCAAACGGCCCCGTGGGTATGCTGCTCCAAGACAACAAACGCCCAGCGGCAGAGGCCTTGGTGACACGCCTTGCGCGGGCCTTTCCAGACCGGCTTTATATCGAGTTACAGCGCCACCCCCGCGAAGACGGAAGCCAGCCTGATGCCGAACGCCTGACAGAGCGCGGCCATGTCGAGATGGCCTATGCGATGAACCTTCCGCTGGTCGCAACCAACGATGTTTATTTTCCCAAGGCCAAGATGTTTGAGGCCCATGACGCGCTTATCTGTATCGCCGAGGGTGCCTATGTGGACCAACAGGAGCCGCGTCGCCGCCTGACGCCACAGCACTATCTCAAGTCCCCACAAGAAATGGCTGCGCTTTTTGCCGACCTTCCAGAAGCGCTTGAAAACACGGTTGAAATCGCGAAGCGCTGCGCTTTTGGCTCTTATCGCCGCGATCCGATCTTGCCCAAATTTGCCGATGATGAGGTGGCCGAACTGCGCCGGATGGCCAATGAGGGTCTGCAAAAACGCCTTGCTGTGATCCCCCATGCGGCCTCGGTTGAGGAATACCAAGAGCGGCTGGAATTTGAGCTGGGCATCATCGAGGACATGGGGTTCCCCGGCTACTTCCTCATCGTGGCCGACTTTATCCAATGGGCCAAAGATCAAGACATTCCGGTGGGGCCGGGGCGGGGGTCCGGTGCGGGGTCGCTCGTTGCCTATGCGCTCACGATCACCGACCTTGATCCGCTGCGCTATTCGCTGCTGTTCGAACGGTTCTTGAACCCCGAACGGGTCTCGATGCCGGACTTTGACATCGATTTCTGCATGGACCGTCGCGAAGAGGTGATCCGCTACGTTCAGGAAAAATACGGCCGCGACAAGGTCGGCCAAATCATCACCTTTGGTGCGCTCCTCTCCAAAGCGGCAGTGCGTGACGTGGGCCGTGTGCTTCAGATGCCCTATGGCCAAGTGGATCGTCTCTCCAAGATGATCCCGGTCGAAGGCGTGAAGCCCGTCAGCATCGAGAAAGCGCTCGCCGATGAGCCGCGCCTGCGTGAAGAGGCCAAGAACGAAGAAGTCGTGGATCGGCTTTTGACCTATGGCCAACAGGTCGAGGGTCTGCTCCGCAATGCCTCGACCCACGCGGCGGGTGTTGTGATTGGCGATCGTCCGTTGGATCGGCTGGTGCCGCTCTATCAAGACCCCCGTTCGGACATGCCCGCGACTCAGTTCAATATGAAATGGGTGGAGCAAGCGGGCCTCGTGAAGTTCGACTTTCTGGGTCTCAAAACGCTTACCGTGATCCAAAACGCCGTGGATCTGATCCTCAAATCCGGGCGCAGCCTCCATCAATCCGCCGACGGTACGGCGCTTTACGTGCCCGCCGAGGGCACAGTGAACGACATCAACGCCATCCCGCTCGATGATGAGGCAAGCTATACGCTCTATTCTGCCGCCAAGACGGTGGCCGTCTTCCAGGTGGAAAGTTCCGGCATGATGGATGCGCTCAAGCGCATGAAACCCACCTGTATCGAAGACATCGTGGCCCTCGTGGCGCTCTATCGCCCGGGCCCGATGGAGAACATACCGACCTATTGTGAGGTCAAAAACGGGTTGCGCCAAATCACCTCGATCCACCCACTGATCGACTACATCCTCGAAGAGACCCAGGGCATCATCGTCTATCAGGAACAGGTGATGCAGATCGCCCAGGTCATGGCGAATTACTCGCTTGGCGGGGCGGATTTACTGCGCCGTGCCATGGGTAAGAAGATCAAAGAGGCGATGGACGCCGAACGCCCCAAATTCGAGAAGGGGGCGAAAGAAAACGGGGTCGATGCCGCCAAAGCCAAAGAGGTGTTCGACCTTCTAGAGAAGTTCGCCAACTACGGTTTCAACAAATCCCACGCCGCCGCCTATGCCGTGGTGAGCTACCAGACCGCCTGGCTCAAGGCCAACCACCCGGTTGAGTTCATGGCCGGGGTGATGAACTGCGATTTGCACCTCACTGACAAGCTCGCCGTCTATTTCGAAGAGGTTAAAAAGGGCCTTGATCTTCCCTATGTGCCGCCCTGCGTGAACCGCTCCCAAGCGACATTTGATGTTGACGATGGCAAACTGGTCTACGGGCTCGGGGCTCTCAAAAACGTGGGCGTAGAGGCTATGAAGCTCATTACCGACGCGCGCGAGGACCGTGAATTCGTGAACCTGTTCGATGTGGCCCGCCGGGTCGATCTCAAACGGGTGGGCAAGCGCCCATTGGAAATGCTCGCCCGCGCCGGTGCCTTTGACGTGCTGGAACGCAACCGCCGTAAGGTGTTCCAAAGCCTTGATGCGCTGGTGAATTATTCCGCGACTGTGCATGATCAGAAATCCTCAAATCAAGTCAGCCTCTTCGGCGACGCGGGCGATGATCTGCCTGAACCGCGCCTTGCCCCGGTGGAAGACTGGCTCCCCGCCGAGCGGCTCTCCGAAGAGTTCAAGGCCATCGGCTTCTACCTTTCCGGTCATCCGCTCGACGATTACATGGGGCCGCTCAAACGCGCCGATGGTACTGGCACTTTCATGACCCTCGACGAGGTCACCAAACAGGCCCAGGCCAAGGGTGCGCTCAACGCGAAACTCGCAGGCATCGTCGCGGGCCGCCAAGAGCGTAAATCCGCTCGCGGCAACCGCTTCGCCTTCGCTCAACTCTCTGATCCCACCGGGGCTTACGAGGTAACGCTCTTCTCTGACACGCTCGAACAGGCCCGCGAACTCCTTGAGGCCGGGACCAAAGTCGTGGTCAGCGTCGAGGCCACGATGGAGGCCGACCAACTCAAACTCCTGGGCCGTTCTGTCGCCCCTGTGGATGTTATGGCCGCCGAAGCCGGTGCCGCTGGTCTGCGGGTCTTTGTCGAAGAAGAAACCGCGCTGCCGTCGGTGGCCACCATCTTGGCCCGCGCCGCAGATCAGGTCAAACGCGGCCCCCGCGCGCCGATCCACCTCTGCCTAATGGCCGACGACCGTGAGGTCGACATCGACACCGGAGTGGAATTCCCGGTCACCCCCGAAGTCAAAGGCGCGATCAAATCCTTATCGGGCGTTATGGCTGTCGAAGACTTGTGATGTGGAGGTCTTTTTCTGCCCTCGCGCTGGCTGCCAGCCCCGCTTTAGCGGACCCCGATATCTGCGCTGAGTATTGGTACAGCCGCAACGCGATCTTCAATTACGGAGGTTATTGCTTTGGCTCTGCGCTGGGCCAAGCTGAGTTCGACAATTCTGACTGCATCCCAGGTCCACCTGCATTGAGTGAGAGCGACGCCGTCCAGGTGACGCAAATCCGCACCTACGAAGATCACTTCGATTGCGCAGTGAACACTGGCACTCAAAGTATTGCCTTCTCAACGAAACCTCTGCTCAGCCGTTTGATTGACCTGCCAGTGCGAGGTTTTGACGGCAGCGTGGATGACCCCGTAAGCCTCGAGTTCACCGCCGCTTGCATCAACTACCTCGGTCCCACCCCGATCGCCCTAAGGGCGGGTACGACGACTGACACGCCCATTATCGGTGCGATTAAACCGGGCGACGATGTCATCACATCCCACCATGGCCTAAACGGCTGGACCTACCTCACCGCGCGCGGACCGGGCGATCAAGACAGCGGCGGCTGGACATCAACGCCTTTTGCCAGCCTAACCTGCGAAGGCTTCGCGGGTTAGGCCTGCAGTCCCGTTTCTTCTGGCGATAAATATCCCGGGGGAGCGCCAAGGGCGCGGGCGCAGAGCCCCCCAACACCTAGGACAGGCCACGCAACATAAGTTGGCTGCGCGACCGAGCAATCACTCCGCACGCTGCAACGGCACAAGCAACGCATGGGGTCGCGCGTCGGTGCTGCAAATGAACAGGCCATCCACCGAAGGCGCACCGATTTGACGCAGGTTGGTGCGTTTGAACCGGGCCCTTCATCACATCGCTTGGGGGTAGCGCGACCAATTGGTGCCCGAGCGGTTTGACTGTTCGGCGGCCAGTTTTTCAAACCATTTGCCCGTTGCGCAGTGAGCGCGCGGTCGGTCGGGCGTGTCGGGGGCTATCTGCACGATTCAGTCGGGCAATCGTGCAGATAGCTATGGTTTTGCGGCTTAGTTGAGGCTTGGGAAGTAGTCTTCGCAGGTGCCTTCGCGGTGGACATCCGCCGTACAGCAATGCAGGCCGCCCCCAAAGGCGTAGGCGTCGCGCAGTTCCACTTCGACGACTTCCATGCCAAGCTTGTCCATTTGTTCAGCTTGATAAACCTCTGATTTCTCGACGCAAACAGTCTTGGGGTCGAGTACAAGGACGTTCATGCTCAACCAAGTGGAAGAGTAGCACAGCGGCGGGGGCGCATTATGCGCAGGCTGTGCTGCGTCCACGATCTCCCATCCGTTTTTGTTAAACATTTCCCGTTGGTCATCGGGCAACCGACGCTGCGGATTGTTCAAAATGAGCCCCGGTCTCAACGGCGTGAATGTTGCATCGATGTGGATTGGATAGGGGTCACCGGGGAAGTTAACCGCGTGTACGCGATGGTCGCGGTAGTGGCGGCGCAACCATTCTATCCCTTTGATATTGGTGGTAAATCCATGTTGCACCACGAGGTCTTTGCCAAATCGCAGCACATCGGCGGCATCAAAAAGCGGCTCTTCTTCTGTGGTGACAAAAAATTTCTCCGCCGTCCATTCGAGGCGTTTTTGCACGCCAATTTTCTCTGACAAATAGTCGGGGCGGTAGTCCGCATCGGTCAACCGCGGCTTCGGCGCGGCCACATGGCGGAAGTTTGGATCTTCCTCAAAATAGCGCTGCATCAGAGGGCGGTAGTTGAGGTATTCAAACCACCGGCACCGGTACGACATAGTGGCTTCAAGGATTTCTGATCCCACGGTCAATAGCACGTCACGCGGTGGCATGCAGCCGAACTGGCTATCGGTGTGGAAATCCGGTGTCGTCACGGACACCGAATGGTCCAGTGGCGTCGGTCGATCCACAGTCACACCCCGGGCTTCAAGCTGGGCTGCAAAGGTGTCAAGCAATTCATTGGCCCGATCAATCGTCTCCTGTGGGCGGCGGCCCCACTGACCACGCATGTCGCTGTCCTCAGGGACTTTTGCGTCCAGCGCGGGCTCCTCTGGTGGGATGTGGCAATCATCCGCGCACCCCACAATCACATGTTTCAGCGGGTCCCACTCATTCCACGAATTCACGATTGTCAAAATGTAGACCTCCCATGCTCAACGATGGGGTCTGGTAGGCTGCAATGTGCAGAGTTTCAAGCGCTCTTCCGTGGCCAAGATGTCCTTGGTATCGCGTTTCTTTTCAAGGGCCTTTTCCCTGCGACGGCTTAGCTTGCTCTTCCGGTGCAAGGGCTTTCGGCCATCTTTTGCAACTCGGCCGCGCTCTCACCGCCGCCGTTGGTGCTGACCATCTGATTGGAAGCTTAGGTGGAGAAATGCTTGTGGATATCTTCCAAGATCGAGACTTGAAGCGCGGCGTTCTGTGCGACGTGATGTCCAGCCTTTAGGTGCCGCACCAACACCCGATTTGAGCTTCGGCGGTCCCATCTCATCCCGCCCGACAGTTTTATGGCGCTGAAACTTAATGCGCTGAAACAGGCTAGGTTAAATGTCGCGATTTGAGCCGGGAGGCCTGTTCAGCAGTTGGGCACGTTGACCGCAAGGCCGCCCAATGACGTCTCTTTGTATTTGTCCATCATGTCGGCGCCAGTCTGACGCATCGTTTCGATGCAAGCATCCAGCGGGACAAGGTGTTCGCCGTCGCCGCGCAGGGCCAGAGATGCCGCGGATACGGCCTTGATCGCGCCGAGGCCATTGCGTTCGATGCAGGGTACTTGGACGAGGCCCTTGATCGGATCACAGGTCATGCCGAGGTGATGTTCCAGGGCAATTTCCGCTGCGTTTTCGACTTGTTCCGGTGTGCCGCCCATCACGGCGCAAAGCCCAGCAGCGGCCATCGCTGAGGCGGAGCCCACTTCGGCCTGGCATCCTGCTTCGGCGCCAGAGATCGACGCGTTGTATTTGACCAAGCCACCAATCGCCGCAGCCGTGAGTAGAAACTCATCAACTTTTGAATGACTTGCGCTTGGCACATGGTCGAGCCAGTACCGGATGACAGCGGGCACCACACCCGCCGCTCCGTTTGTTGGCGCCGTCACCACTTGGCCGCCTGCCGCGTTCTCTTCGTTGACGGCCATGGCATAAACGCTGATCCAGTCGTTGATCGTATGTGGCGCAACGAGATTCATGCCGCGCTCTTCCATGAGTGCATCATAAATGCACTTTGCACGGCGTTTGACCTTTAAACCACCGGGCAGAATGCCATCGTTGGTGAGCCCGCGATCAATGCAGTCATTCATCACGCCCCAGATGCGCGCTGTGCCATCCTTGAGCGCATTTGGGCCCATCCGCGAAATCTCATTTTTGCGCTTCAATCCTGCAATTGGCATCCCTTCCGAGCGCGTCATCTGCAACATTTCTTTTGCAGATTTAAAGGGATAGGGGACGGGCGGTCCGTCTTCGATCTCAACGCTGGCGTCGTGTTCGGCGGCGGTCACCACGAAGCCACCGCCTATGGAATAGTAGGTTTCCTGAATCAGCGCGTCGCCTTGCGCGTCTAAACCTTCGAGCACCATGCCATTGGCATGACCGGGTAAGGCGGGTCCAAAATCGAACTTTAGGTCTTCAGATGGGCGGAAGGTCAAAACCGGCAGTCCCTCAACCTCAATTGTGCCAGTTGCCTTGATCTGGGCCAAAGTCGCTTCCGCTTTGTCATGGTCATAGGTATCGGGCAGGAATCCCGCCAATCCCAGCACTGTCGCCCGGTCCGTGGCATGCCCCACGCCAGTGAACGCGAGCGATCCATAAAGCGTCGCGCGTACGCCTGCGAATTGGTAAGGCGCCGCGCGCATCGCATCGAGGAACCGCGCCGCCGCCACCATGGGTCCCATCGTGTGGGACGAGGAGGGGCCGATACCGATCTTGAACATGTCGAACACGGAGAGAAACATTGCAAAACTTTCTAAAGCACGCTGCCTTCGGGCGGATTCGGGAGCTGAGGTTTTGATAAGAACCTGTGCCCCAAGCCTTCTGCGTGCGCAACCCGCCGGGCCGATGGCCGGGCTTCAACCCGGATTGAAAGAGCCTCAAGCGCCGGGAAATCAGGTAAGTTGAACCACGCAGTCCACCCCACCGGATAAATGCCACACCAGCGCAAACAGCCAGAGAGATATAGCTCTAGGATGTCGGTCGTCTCGGGCGCGGTCCGTTCCGCGATATAAGCATCCAAAAGCCCTAGAGCGCGGGGCAGGGTGGTGTTTTTGGGGTGCACATCCTGGATCGTGCGACGCAATGTGTTGGTGTCGTTGGCGTCTTTGCCGACGTATTTTTCCGGATAGAAGTTGAGCCGCAGCAGTGGATGCAACGTGTTGGCGGTAAAGAAAAACCACTTCAGAAAATCGCCGCGTTCGGGGGTGCCAGACTTTGGGGCGAGGGCTTGATGCACCTCTGACAGCCACATCAAAATAGCGCCTGTTTCAAATAGTGTATCGCTTGGGGTTTCTAAACACGGGATCAACCCGGTTGGCGCTTTTGCGCGGTAGCGAGGACTTTCTTGCGCCTTGCTTGCGCGATCGACCAAGCGGGCCTCGTAGGGCAGGCCTAATTCTTCTAGCGCCATCCGAATGATGAGCGACGCGTTGTCTGGGGCATAGTGGAGCACATAGGTCATGGGATCTGTTAGGATGTCTGGTGTTGCGGTGACGTTTCCAAAGCGACCTTGCGGTGCGAATTGGCGGCGGGGTAGCGTTCTGTGGTTGACAAAATAGGGCCGCTTTTTGGGGTGGGTGTCGGGCGGCACCCGCGCTATATGAGACACAGATTATTGGAGGTGCGCCATGAGCGGAGAATTGTCCCCCATCGACAAAGCCAAATTCGTTGCAGCAAAGCGCGCGGCGGAGTTTGTGGAGCACGGCATGCGTGTGGGTTTGGGCACGGGGTCGACCGCGGCATGGCTTGTGCGCTGTTTGGGCGAGATGGTCCGCGAAGAAGGGCTGCGCTTTAAAGGCGTGCCAACGTCGACCCGCACCGCAGATTTGGCGCGGGAGATGGGCATCGAAGTGATCTCACTTGACGAGGCGCGGTGGTTGGACGTGACTATCGACGGCGCCGACGAGTTTAATCGATCGCTTAATCTCATCAAAGGCGGCGGTGGGGCGCTTTTGCAGGAAAAGATCGTGGCAACGGCCTCTGATCGCATGGTGGTCATTGCTGACGCGGCTAAAGAGGTCGAAACCCTGGGCGCCTTTCCTTTGCCCATCGAATTGATCCCCTTTGGCTGGCAAACGACCCAAGCGCTGGTGGAGGAGATGTTGGTTTCAATGGATGTGATGGGCCGCAACGCGAGTCTGCGCATGAACGGTGACGCGCCCTACATCACCGATGAGGGCAACTACATCCTCGATCTCCACCTGCAGCGCATAGGCAACCCGCGCCAATTGGCTCTGGTCCTCAATCAGATGCCGGGCGTTGTGGAAAACGGACTCTTTATCGACATCTGTGACACGGTTGTGATCGGTCACGGCGACGGGCGCGTTTTGGTGCGCGACATCAACGAAGGCACCGAAGAGGAAGAGCGCCTCGATTTTGTGGAGAGCGACAACCTCTTTGCTGATCTGGACTAAGCGGCGCAGTCGTTTTTGCGGGTTAACGCGGTTTCGCGGGGTCTTTCCAAACAATTGCGCCCATTTCGTCCCAAACCAATGTGATTGGGGGCGGAGTTGTACTCCCGCAGAGGTTGACTATCTGCCTGGCATAAGAGACCAACGTGCGACGGCAAAAGGACGACCTCGATGAGCGAATTTGATTATGATCTCTTTGTGATTGGGGGCGGATCTGGCGGAGTACGTGCTGCCCGCGTCGCGGCGAGTGAAACCGGTGCCAAGGTCGCGCTGGCCGAAGAGGACCGTTACGGAGGCACTTGCGTGCAACGCGGCTGTGTGCCCAAAAAGTTCATGGTCTTTGCCTCGCAATACCCAAGCTTTGCCGAAGACGGCGCCAAGTATGGGTGGGAGATGACCTCTGGCGCGTTCAATTGGCCGGTCTTCTCTGACAAGCTCCACGCGGAGTTGGACCGCCTCGAAGGGGTCTATCGCAAGCTTCTTTCCGGGGCCGGGGTCGAGACATTTGATGCCCGCGCCATGGTCAAAGATGCCCACACGGTGCAACTTTCTACGGGTGAGACCAAAACCGCCAAGCACATCCTCTTGGCTGTGGGTGGGGCGCCTGTGACCCCGGATGTGCCGGGCGCTGAATTGGCGATTACCTCCAACGAGGTTTTCCACCTCGAAAGACTGCCTAAGCGGATGTTGATCATCGGCGGCGGGTATATCGCATGTGAATTTGCTTGCATAATGAATGGGCTGGGGACGGAAGTGACTCAGTTCTATCGTGGTGCTCAAGTCTTGCGTGGCTTTGATGATGAGGCCCGGGGGCTGGTCGCTGAAGAGATGCAGCAAAACGGCGTTGATTTGCACCTGGGCACCAACATCCTTGAGATGCGCAAAGAGGCCGATGGCATCTGCGTCAAAGCCACCAACGGCATGGAAGACCACTACGACCAGGTCATGTTCGCCACCGGTCGTTCGCCCAACACCAAAAACATAGGTCTGGAAGAGGTGGGTGTTGAGATCGGTCGCCAAGGTGAGGTGGTTGTGAATGAGTATTCCCAGACTACAGTTCCATCGATCTTTGCCATCGGCGATGTCACCGACCGTGTGAATCTTACTCCTGTCGCAATCCGCGAGGGCATGGCCTTTGTTGAGACCGTGTTTAAAGCAAACCCAACTCCCGTGGATCACGAGTTGATTCCATCTGCCGTTTTCACCCAACCTGAGCTTGGTACCGTGGGACTTTCGGAGGAAGAGGCGTGTGAGCAAGAAGAGATTGAGGTCTACTGCACCTCTTTCCGCGCCATGCAAACCTCTTTTGCTGACCGTCCAGACAGAGTTTTGATGAAACTTGTCGTGTCCAAAGCCACCCGCAAAGTTCTGGGCTGTCACATTGTCGCGCCCCAAGCTGGCGAGATGATCCAATTGGCGGGAATTGCGGTAAAAATGGGCGCAACCAAAGAAGATTTTGATCGGACCGTCGCGGTTCACCCCACAATGTCAGAGGAACTGGTGACAATGCGTGCGCCGGTGCGTACCGGGTAACCCGTGTGGGTTGAAATCTGACGCGGCACCCACAGGTTACTTAAGTAAGTGATTTTGCTGTTCTGACCGAGCGATAGTTAAAGGAAGGAAACACATGGCAGGCAATTCCGGCGGCCCCTGGGGGGGCGGCGGTTCTGGTGGACGCGGGCCAAATGGCGGCGGCAACAGAGGCTCTGGTGACGGTGGACGCGGTCCGGGTGATGACGGACCACAGATCCCCGAAATCGACGAGCTCATGAAAAAAGGCCAAGAGCAGTTGCGCGTCCTCATGGGCGGACGCGGCAATCGTGGAACTGGCAATGGCTCCGGCGGTGACGGTGGCGGCGGAGGAATTTCCCGCGGAATGATCGGCATTGGCGTCTTGGCGGCCATTGGTGTCTGGGCTTTCTCGAGTTTCTATACTGTGCGTCCAGAAGAGCAGTCGGTTGAATTGTTCCTGGGTGAGTTCTCTTCCATCGGCAATCCGGGATTGAACTTTGCGCCATGGCCTTTGGTCACCGCAGAGGTTCTTCCTGTGACGCGCGAACAAACCGAAGAGATCGGTGTGGGCGCTCGCGGCTCTGATGCAGGTCTTATGCTGACGGGTGACGAGAACATCGTGGACATCGACTTCCAAGTGGTTTGGAACATCTCTGAGCCAGACAAATTCTTGTTCAATCTGCGCGATGCGCGGGCGACGATCCGGGCGACGTCTGAATCGGCGATGCGCGAAATCATCGCGCAATCAGAACTTGCACCAATCCTCAACCGGGACCGTGGTGCAATTGCGGACGGCGTCAAAGACCTGATCCAATCCACACTCGATAGCTACGATTCCGGCGTCAACATTGTCCGGGTCAACCTCGACAAAGCCGACCCTCCGCAACCGGTGATCGACGCGTTCCGCGACGTGCAAGCCGCTGAACAAGAGCGAGACCGTCTACAAAATGTGGCCGATGCATATGCCAATCGCGTCCTCGCGGAAGCGCGTGGTGAAGCGGCTCAGGTCCTCGAAGAGGCTGAAGGGTATCGCGCACGTGTCGTGAACGAAGCCGAAGGTGAGGCCTCACGCTTCTCCGCGGTCTTGGGCGAGTATTCCAAGGCCCCCGAAGTGACCCGAAAACGTCTCTATCTGGAAACAATGGAGAACGTTTTGAGTCGCGTAGACAAGATCATACTGGACGAAAGCGAAGGGGGTGCTGGCGGACAAGGCGTTGTCCCATATCTCCCGCTTAATGAACTGCGCCGTGGAGGGTCCAACTGATGCGGAAATCGACACTCCTTTTGCCAGTCCTGGTCGTTTTAATTATTGTGGGACTGAGCGCCATCTACGTCGTGGATGAACGTGAGAAGGCGCTAGTGCTGCGGTTTGGCCGCGTGGTTGACACTAAAGAAGAGCCCGGATTGGCCTTTAAAGTTCCGCTTCTCGATGAGGTGGTCCGCTACGATGATCGCATCTTGAGCCTCGATGTGGAACCGCTCGAAGTCACGCCACTCGACGATAGACGCTTGGTCGTAGACGCCTTCGCGCGCTACAGGATTTCTGATGTGAACCAGTTCCGCCAAGCGGTGGGCACTGGTGGCATTGGTTCTGCTGACCGCCGTCTGGACGGTATTTTGCGCGATCAGCTGCGGGGCGTTCTTGGCTCAGTGAGTTCCAATGACATCCTGTCGTCGGATCGTGCCGCGCTTATGCTGCGTATTCGTAACGGGGCGATTGCCGAAGCGCGGAGTCTCGGCATTGAAGTCGTGGACGTCCGTCTGAAGCGCACCGACCTTCCTGCTGAAAACCTCGATGCGACCTTTGAACGGATGCGCGCCGAGCGGGAACGGGAAGCCACAGATGAACGTGCTCGCGGTAACGAAGCTGCGCAGCGTGTCCGCGCCCAAGCCGATCGGACCGTTGTGGAACTTGTCTCCGACGCCAACCGTCAAGCTGAGATCATCCGAGGTGAGGCCGATGCCCGCCGTAACGCGATCTTTGCCAACGCATTTGGTGCTGACCCAGAATTCTTTGAATTCTACCGGTCTTTAACTGCCTACGAGCGCGCGCTTCAGGGCCAGAACTCGACGATGGTGCTTTCGCCAGACAGTGAGTTCTTCAACTACCTCAAGTCTGACACAGGCTCACGTTCGGAATAAGGGGCGTTCATGATCGCAACCGCGCTTCTCGCGCTTGGATTGGTATTGATCGTGGAGGGGCTGGTCTATGCACTGGCCCCTTCGCTTACTGAGCAGTTGCTCGAACAACTGCGCCTGCTGAGCGACGAGCAAAAGCGCAACTTAGGTCTGGTCGCACTTGCCTTTGGTGTGGCTCTGGTTTGGGTCGCCAAAACCCTCGGAGCTTAAAGCATGTCTCGTTTAGATTGAGACGCTTGTGGGTTTCCTTTCGCTACCGGAAAAAACGAAGCGCCATGCGCGTTATTTCACCGGAAACCGGAAATGCTATAAGCGCGATCTTTCGCCCATGCACCACTTGGCGTCCTTTGACCGCATGCTTATCTCTGCCTATACTGCCGGCGAGAGCAGGAGGCCCACGTGCTACGGTTTGTGATGTCATTTTTCGGGGCGATCTTCAGCCTCGTCACCCTCGGTCTTGCGATGATCGCTCTGACCGTTGGGGCCATTTTTTGGATGTATGGGCGTGACTTGCCTAGCCATGAGAGCCTTGCGCAGTACACGCCGCCAACCATCAGTCGCATCTATTCCAGCCAGGGCGAGTTGATTGATGAGTTTGCGCAAGAGCGCCGACTTTTTACCCCCGCTGAAGATATTCCGGACCTGATCAAACAAGCGTTCATTTCTGCGGAAGACAAGAACTTCTATACCCACGCCGGTTACGACCCCCGGGGGATTGCCGCGGCGGCACGTGATGCGATTGTGTCGCGTGGTCAAAACCTACGTGGGGCATCGACGATCACGCAGCAGGTGATGAAAAACTTTCTTCTCGATGGTTCCCGTCAAGCTGAGCGCAAGATCAAAGAGATCATCTTAGCCACTCGGATTGAAGAGACACTGACCAAAGAAGACATCCTAGAGCTCTATCTAAACGAGATTTTTCTGGGTCAAAACTCCTACGGTGTGACGGCTGCAGCACAGGCTTATTTCAACAAAACGCTCTCAGAACTTGCTCCGCACGAAGCCGCGTTCTTAGCCTCCTTGCCCAAAGCGCCATCGGACTATCACCCGGTGCGCCGCAAGGATCGTTTGTTGGCGCGGCGCAACTTTGTGCTCAAAGAAATGCTAGAGAACGGCTATCTGACAGCTGAAGTCTATGCGTCCGAAGTTGCCCGTCCGCTCCTATCAGTCCAGAATGGTGACTTTGAACCGTTCCGCAAAAAGCTTCCCCCGAGGGACTATTTCACTGACGAAATTCGCCGCCAATTGTCTGGCCAGTTCGGGCAGGAGGAGTTCTTTTCCGCAGGTATGACTGTCCGCGCGACAATCGACCCTGAAATGCAGGAGCACGCGGCCTCGGCATTGCAACGCCAGCTTGAAAGCTACGATCGGGCAACAGGCATTTGGCGCGGTACGGGGGATAAGATTGATCCCAAAAACCTCGGCAATTGGGCAAAGGCTTTGAGCGAAACCACAGTGTCGCGCGATATCAACTTGGGTGGAAAATGGGTGCCCGCTGTGGTGCTTGAACCCGGAGATCGCGCCATGCGCGTTGGCATTGAGGGCGTCGAGTATGTCCAAGACGTGCCGCGCGCAGACATTCGGTGGCTCAAGGGCGATTTCTTCGACAACTTCGAACCCGGTGATGTTGTGCATGTCCGCCAAGTCACCAATGATGACGGAAGTTTCGATCGTTGGTCACTTCGCCAAGTGCCTCAGGTCCAGGGCGCCTTTGTGGCGATGGACGTAAACACCGGTCGCGTGATCGCCATGCAGGGTGGGTTCAGCTACCAAAACTCAGTTTTCAACCGCGCGACCCAAGCGCAGCGTCAACCGGGATCGGCGTTCAAACCATTCGTCTACGCAGCCGCACTCGATTCTGGGTACTCCCCGGCCACAGTGGTGGTTGACGCGCCGATTGAGATCAACACGCCACAAGGCGTATGGCGCCCTAAGAACGCGTCAAACAAGTTTTATGGCCCGACCCCATTGCGCACCGGGATTGAGCAATCGCGAAACCTAATGACCATTCGCTTGGCCCAAGAGGTTGGTATGGATGTGATCGCGGGCTATGCCGAACGCTTTGGCGTCTATGACAACATGAACCGCGTGCTGGCGGCGTCGCTCGGCTCTGACGAGACGACCCTCTATAAAATGGTTGCGTCCTATGCGATGTTCGCCAATGGCGGTGAGCGGATCACGCCGACCCTTATTGACCGGGTACAGGATCGCTATGGCCAGACGATTTTCCGACATGACCCTCGCGTGTGCACCGATTGCAATGACCCTGACATTGAAGGCAACAGCGGCCCGCGGATTGTGTCAGATCGTGCACGTGTGATGGATGCAGTAACTGCGCATCAATTGCGCTCGATGATGCAAGGTGTGGTCACGCGTGGGACCGCGCGCAAATCGGTGACACTTGATGTGCCCACAGCAGGTAAAACCGGAACAACAAACGACGCCAAAGACGTGTGGTTTGTTGGGTTCACCTCAAACATCGTTGCTGGCTGCTACATTGGGTTCGATACACCCCGTTCCCTGGGGCCCGGCGCGTCGGGTGGCGGCATGTGCGGCCCGGTCTTCAACAGCTTTATGAGCAAAGCGATCTCCAAATACGGGGCGGGTGGGTTCACCGCTCCAGAGGAATGCGAGTTCATCCACATTGATCGGTTCACCGGCGCGCGCTTAGCCGATGGTGCGGCCGGCGACAACGTCGTGACCGAGTGTTTCCGCCCCGGCGAGGAGCCCATCTTCGGTATCACCTTTGATGGTGGATTCGCGATGGGGTCTAATTTTGAACGCTTTGAGACGAACCGTGTGGCCAAAGAGGTCACAACCTCGACCGGACGTCGCGCCGTTGTGGGGCCAAAAGCGAGTTTTGGATCGCTCAGTTCCGGCGGGCTTTATTGATCAGGTCATCGCCATAGCGACTCGCGCGATGACGACCCGGATGTATTCGCTAGAAAATCGGTCTCAAAATTGGTTTCGTCCAGATCAAAGCGAGGGCGACCTGCTTCGTTTTTGGGTGTGAGCTATTGGTCGACAGAGTGCGAACAACGGAGCCGATCATACAAAAAACACTGGTCTTCAGCGGCATGTCTGCGGCTTTGGCCATACTTCATTTCAAAGAGCTTTTCTGATTGTGCCATACGCGGCTTGGCGGATCGACGAGTCCTGGTTTTTTGGACCGCTCCCTCGATTAGCACCATCGCTGCGATGCAAGAGGCGGGCGATGGGGTCGCCTTTAGAAGCAGAGGCCAAGACCCGCACAGCAGGCGGGGCAGAGGTGATGATCTTGGCCGCCAACACAATGCTTCAGCATTGCTCCGCAGCGTTCGAAGCCGCAGTCCAAGGAATTGACGTAACGCCATGGCCACGGGTAGCGTTGTGACATGGCACGGGATTATTCGCTTTTGGGAGAAGAAGGCGCACGCGCTGTTGAGGCTGGGCTGGCGAAACCTACTTGGTACCGCACGAAAATCGATCCACGGACGATACGTGAATTGATGATCAAAGAAGATGCCCGCCCTCTTCGGGATCTTGCGATCTGGCTTGGGGCGCTCATTGTGACGGCGACATGCGCGGTGTTGCTTTGGCCATCGTGGTGGTCTGCACCTTTTTGGATCGCGTATGGTGTGCTTTATTGTTCCGCATCTGACGCGCGCTGGCATGAATGCGGGCATCGAACAGCCTTCAAAACACAATGGTTGAATGAAGCGGTTTATCACCTGGCCAGCTTCTTCCTACTGCGCTCACCTATCGTGTGGCGCGCCTCGCACGTGCGCCATCACACGGATACGATCATCGTTGGGCGCGATCCCGAGATCCAACTCATGCGCCCGCCAAAACTCGCAAAGTTGTTGATCAATGTCTTGGGGATCAGTGATGTCATCGCCTTGGTGCCGCGATTTCTTGGTCACGTCATGGGGCATTTGCACTCCGAAGAGAAGGCCTATGTTCGTGATGCCGACGCCTTGAAAGTGTTCTTAGTGGCGCGCATTTGGGCGGTGATCTACGTCTCTGTTCTACTCACTGCACTCGTCGCGCAATCCTGGCTGCCGTTGATTTTGGTGGGGTTCCCGCGGATCTATGGCGCGTGGCATATGTGGATGACGGGCGTGCTCCAACATTTGGGACTGGCTGAAAACGTGACCGATCACCGTTTGAACACGCGCACCGTGCTCATGAACCCGGTGTCGCGGTTTCTCTACCTCAATATGAATTACCACGTGGAGCATCATATGTTCACGATGGTTCCATACTATCATCTGCCTAAATTACACGCCTTAATCGCTTATGATCTCCCGCCGCCTGAGCCCTCCATTCCGGCGGCATTCCGACGGTTGGTCCCCGTGATTTTGCGCCAATTGCGCGAGGAGCAGACGGTGATTGTCCCGGATCTGCCCCCTACGGCTGCGCCCTATCGCGACGAGGTGCAACAGCTTTTGGCTTACGCCGCCCCGGCGCAGTAAACGCGCAATTCGCAAAGGTGCGTGTCTTGTGAGCGCTCGCGCCCTGGGCTACATCCCATCAGACCACCCAGAGTTCGTGAGGTCCCATGCGCGCTGAGACGCAAAACCACGTTACCGAGATCGAAAAATCCCTGGAGCTGTTGGCGCAGCGCATGGATTACGAGACAGCGCCTCATCGCTTGGAAGAATTCAATGCGATGACCGAGGACCCCGACCTGTGGAACGACCCCGAAAAGGCGCAAAAGCTGATGCGCGACCGTCAAGTGTTGCTCGACAAGGTCAAAACCTATGAGACAATCAAACAAGAGCTCTCCGACAATCTAGAATTCATTGAATTAGGCGAGATGGAAGACGATGCTGAGGTCGTCTCCGAAGCGGAAGGCGCTATCGAAACCTTGGTGGCCAAAGCCGCTGACAAAGAGCTTGAAGCGCTGCTCGATGGCGAAGCCGACGGCAATGACACGTTCCTTGAGATAAACGCTGGCGCCGGTGGCACGGAAAGCTGTGACTGGGCCTCTATGCTTGCGCGCATGTATGTTCGCTGGGCGGAGAAAAAAGGCTACAAGGTCGAACTGCAATCCGAGAGCCCTGGAGATGAAGCAGGAATCAAATCCGCCGCTTACAAAATCTCTGGCCACAATGCCTATGGTTGGCTGAAATCCGAGAGCGGCGTGCATCGCCTGGTGCGAATCTCACCTTTTGACAGCGCCGCCAAACGCCACACATCCTTTAGTTCGGTCTGGGTCTATCCCGTCGTCGATGACAATATCGAGATCGACGTCAATCCAGCTGATATTCGTATTGACACCTACCGAAGCTCTGGCGCGGGCGGTCAGCACGTGAATACGACAGACTCCGCAGTCCGCATCACACACCATCCGACCGGCATCGTTGTGACCTCCTCAGAGAAGTCTCAACACCAAAACCGTGACATCGCGATGAAGGCGCTGAAATCGCGGCTCTACCAACTCGAACTCGACAAGCGAAACGCGGCCATCAACGAAGCGCACGAGAACAAAGGCGACGCCGGCTGGGGCAACCAAATCCGGTCCTACGTTTTGCAACCCTATCAAATGGTCAAGGACTTGCGCACAAGTCACGAAACTTCGGATACCAAAGGCGTGCTTGATGGTGATCTCGACGCGTTCATGGCCGCCACTCTGGCTCAGGATGTTTCTGGCAAAAGCCGCGCTGACGCCAACGCAGAGGATTAATCGGTCAGGATGGTCTGTCTCTTGCAAACAATACCCCGGGGGGCCGCAGTATGCTGCGGCGGGGCAGAGCCACAAACCGACGGGCGGCTTCCGGTCTGATAGCGCGCGCGCCAGCGTGCTCCTTGGAAATACAGCGTCCGGCCGGCTCACAAGCGCGTTACCGCCCAATCACGTCCCCGTGCATCACTGAAATGAAATTTTGCATGTGGCTTTTGTGCCTCTACGTTACACACACGAGTATTCCCCGCAAACCATAAGCGGGACCAAAGGAGGCCAGTCACCTTGAGATCCCTAAATCATTCTACAGCTTTTGCAAAAGCGCCCGCCCGTGTGCAGTTGGACCCCGATTTGACCCGGGTGCGAGCGATGTGGATCACCGCGTTGGGCGTGATGTTCTTGATCGCAAGCGCATTCAACGCTGCGGCCCGTGGCGCACCGGAGAGCTTTGCCGATCTTGCTGAACAGATCAGCCCATCGGTGGTGAACATTACGACATCCACAACCGTCGCAGGACGCGGCGCTCCCCGTGGCATTGTGCCCGAAGGATCTCCCTTTGAGGATTTCTTTCGTGAATTCCAAGACCGCGGTGGCAATGAAGGCGACCGTCCACGCCGCTCGTCCGCGCTGGGATCTGGCTTTGTCATCTCTGAAGACGGGTACATCGTGACCAACAACCACGTTATCGAAGGCGCTGACCAGATCATGATCGAGTTCTTCGAAGGTTTTGAACTGCCGGCGACACTGGTTGGCACCGATCCGAACACCGACATTGCTTTGCTGAAAGTCGAAGCAGACCGCCCCCTTTCCTTTGTCACCTTCGGCAACAGTGACGAGGCGCGTGTCGGCGATTGGGTGATGGCCATGGGCAACCCGCTTGGCCAAGGCTTCTCGGTCTCCGCCGGGATCATCTCCCAATTCGGTCGCGCCCTCTCTGGTGCCTATGATGATTACATCCAGACCGACGCAGCGATCAACCGCGGCAACTCAGGCGGCCCGCTCTTCAACATGGATGGTGATGTGATCGGTGTGAACACCGCGATCCTGTCGCCCAATGGCGGGTCCATTGGCATCGGTTTCTCCATGGCGTCCAACGTTGTGACCCGTGTTGTCGACCAACTCAAAGAGTTCGGTGAAACCCGACGCGGCTGGTTGGGGGTGCGCATCCAAGATGTGACGGATGAAATCGCCGAAGCCATTGGCATGGAAGATGTTGCGGGCGCGCTTGTCACAGATGTTCCTCCCGGCCCGGGTCTTGAGGCTGGGATCGAGGCGGGCGATGTGATCATCTCCTTTGATGGCGTCGACGTCGATGACACCCGTGGTCTGGTTCGCCAAGTGGGGGCAACCGAAGTCGGCAAGACGGTCCGTGTGGTTGTGATGCGCGACGGCGAAAGCCAAACCATCGCGGTGACCCTTGGTCGTCGTGAAACCGCAGAATCTGCAGTGCCTGCCGCCCAACCCGGTGCAGAGCCAGAAGAACCCCAGGAACTTGAAGTCCTTGGCCTCACGCTGATGCCACTGAGCGATGAAATGCGCGAGCAACTTGAACTGCCGGGTACCGCAACTGGCCTGGTGGTCAGCGATGTGGACGAAGGCTCCGCAGCATTTGAAAAGGGCCTGCGTGCCGGTGATCTGATCACCGAAGCCGGTCAAGAAAAGGTAACCACGCTTGATGCGTTCACCGCTCAAATGGATGCCGCCAAAGAAGCAGGCCGCAAATCGCTCCTGCTATTGGTGCGCCGTGCCGGTGATCCGCGCTTCGTCGCTCTGTCGCTCGACGAGGGTTAAGCGGCCAGACATTCACCACTCACAGCAAAGACGGGCATCTGTTCGGTTGCCCGTCTTTTGTTTGGGCTTACTCGTTGAAAATCATAGCCACGAGACCAAAGCTCCGTGCGGTCTCAATCGTGAGAAGGCCGGTGTCGACATCTTGAGATTGTTGATACGCCCGAAGCGCAGCGTCTGTTTGCGTGTCAAATTGCCCTGTGATCTCGTGGAGGTAAAAGCCTCGCACTTGGAGTGCGCGTTGAAGCGACGCGATGAATTCTGGCGTGATGACGTCGGCACATACCGTTTCAAACTCAAAGGCTTTGCGCGGCGTGATGAGTGTGGGATGGTAGCGCGTTTCATATTGCGCGGGGTATTCGGTTTTGCCGTCGGTCGAATAGCTGCGTGGGCGGATGAGTACTTTTTCTGTGCGAGTCTCGAAAACCGCTGGCGCCACATCGCGGGCCCAACAAGTGCCTTCCGGAGCGCCAGGCGGCGGTGCAATCCGGGAGGTCTCGAGCGGGGTGAAGGGCAGGGTCTCTTGGTATTCCTGCATGCAGGCGCCCAGGCACAATAAAATAACCCCTAAGCCAATGGCTCGGGCCGCGGTGTGGCGCGGTCGGGTCTTGATCATCTGGTGGGCCTGCTCTGCCTCTGGTTTCGCCGAATGTAACGGCTCTGGGGCGTTTGGCAAAGAGGGCGGCAGGATCACGTGTCCAAAAGTGTGTCCAACAGGTGCGAAATGTCCTCAATCTCTTCGGCGAGGACATGGATGACGCCGTTGTCACGTTGGATGCGACCAGTGATGCGGAGGCAGCGCCCGGCGATCACTGCGCGACGAAACCGTTCGTAAAGCGCGCGCCAGACCACGATGTTGACCACGCCGGTCTCGTCCTCGAGCGTCAGAAAGATCACGCCCTTGGCGGTGCCAGGGCGCTGGCGCAAAATCACCAACCCGGCCACAGCCACCCGGGCGCCTGAGGGTGGCAGAGTCAATTGATCGGCGCGCATGCAGACGGGCGGGCGAGGCCATTCGGGGGGGCGCCCAGTGTGATGCTCCCCTGCTGCGGAGCCTGGTGCGTTTGTCGCGGTGGGTTTGGACGACGAAGTGTTGGAGGAGGGTGTGGAAACCTGCATGAGAACATAAGTAGAACAATTCGGGCTGTGGCAAAAGAAAAAATCCAAAATCCAATGCCTCTGAAATCGATTTGATTGCAGATCAGAGCTTACAACGGTGGTCTGGATATGCCGCCGCCGTTCACGCCATGTCGGATATTGGCTCGCAAAACTTGTGTGCGCGCTCTATCTCTCTGACGCACAACACTAGAAGAACTGCAAGGAACCTCCAATGCCGACAATTACATATGTCGAACACAACGGCACCGAGCACAAAGTGGACGTGGCCAACGGCCTCACCTTGATGGAAGGCGCGCGCGATAACAACATCCCCGGCATCGAAGCCGATTGCGGGGGCGCATGTGCCTGTTCCACTTGCCACGTCTATGTGGATTCCGCTTGGATCGACAAAGTGCCCGCCAAGGAAGACATGGAAGAAGACATGCTCGATTTCGCCTACGAGCCCGATCCCGGGCGGTCTCGTTTGACGTGCCAAATTAAGGTCAGCGATGCGTTGGACGGCCTCGTTGTGCAAATGCCAGAGAAGCAGATCTAAATGTCTCCGTTGGACAAACCTCGCAAAGTGCCGCGTCTTCTGGCACGCGTGTGGCGGGGTTTGGCCCGCGGCGTCTGTCTGGCCTTGGGCTTTGGGGCCGGTGTGGCACAGGCCGACATCGTCGACGCGCGCTATGATGCCCCGACCTCGCGTTATGCCCACGCAGTGTTGGGAGACGAGATTGAATACGGCGTGTTGCGGCTGAAAACCGCTGATGGCCGACACATCACCATCACTTTGGCAAAAGACCGCGTCTTTGAAGATGTGGCGCCGCGCGTGGTTGATGTCACAGGTGATGGCGCCGCAGAAGTCGTCGTTGTTGAAAGCCACCAGTCCAGCGGCGCGCGCCTCGCGATTTATAATTCAGAAGGCCTTCTCGCCGCTACGCCGTACATTGGCACCCGCTTTCGCTGGTTGGCGCCTACCGGGATCGGTGCGGCCGATCTTGATAGGGATGGCCATATCGAGCTCGCCTATGTCGACAGGCCCCACCTGGCCAAAACTTTGCGTGTTTGGCGCTATAAAGACGGTGGCCTTTATGAAGTTGCCAATCTTGCCGGAGTGACCAACCACCGGATCGGTGAGCCGGATATTGCGGGCGGCATCCGCACCTGTGGCGAGGCCCCAGAGATGATCGTCGCTGATGCGCGCTGGCGCCGTGTTCTGGCCGTGCGCTTTGACGGGACCAGCCTTAGCACAGAGGATCTTGGGCCTCATCGTGATCGGTCGTCTTTTGCCCAAGCCATGGCCTGCGCCATACCCGGATAGCGACGAGATCCAGCTTCGAGACGGGCAAAGCAAGGTCCGTGAATGCCGGATGACGTGATGATTCGCTTTTGTCTGGCTTGAATTGCGAAGTTAAGCTATTCTGCGCCAAACCTCGCGAAACGACGGGGACGAGGCAGTAGGCAAGAGAAGCGGGTCAGTTCATGACAGAGATGGTCTATGGCGCAGCTCCGGTGCGCGACGGGGAGCCGATTCTACCTAAATGGTGGCGGACGATCGACAAACTCACTTTGGGCTTTGTGTTCACGCTTTTTGCCATTGGCATTCTGCTTGGCCTTGCAGCGTCACCGCCCCTTGCGGCGAAAAACGGGTTTGAACCTTTTCACTATGTCATCCGCCAGGGTGTTTTTGGCTCGGCTGCCATGTTGGCGATGCTCATCACGTCATTGATGTCGCCCACTTTGGTGCGGCGGTTGGCAAGTTTGGGTTTCATCTTGGCGTTTATTGCCTTGGCGCTTCTGCCTTTCTTCGGCACCGACTTCGGGAAGGGGGCAACACGGTGGTACTCGCTTGGCTTTGCCTCAGTGCAACCCTCTGAGTTCCTCAAACCCGGTTTCGTCGTCGTCGCGGCCTGGATGTTGGCGGCGGCACAAGAGATCAACGGCCCGCCCGGCCGGTCCTGGTCCTTTATGCTCTGCGTCTCCATCGTGTTCATGCTCGCACTTCAGCCAGACTTTGGCCAAGCATGCCTCGTGCTCTTTGGTTGGGCGGTCATGTATTTCGTGGCAGGCGCGCCAATCGTGCTTTTGTTGGGCATTGCGGGCGCCGTGGTCGTCGCCGGTAGCTTTGCCTACTCGCAATCGGAGCATTTTGCGCGGCGCATAGATGGTTTTCTCACAGCGGATGTCGACCCTACAACGCAACTTGGCTATGCCACAAATGCGATCCGCGAGGGCGGATTTTTTGGTGTGGGTGTGGGCGAGGGCCAGGTGAAATGGTCTCTGCCAGACGCGCATACAGATTTCATTATTGCCGTGGCGGCGGAGGAATATGGGCTCGTGCTCGTTTTGATCATCATTGGGCTTTATGCGGGGATTGCGGTGTCGTCTTTCACGCGATTGATGCGGGAGCGCGATCCGTTCATTCGCTTGGCGGGTACTGGCCTGGTGGCGATGTTTGCAGTCCAAGCCATGATCAATATGGGCGTAGCTGTGCGGCTCCTGCCCGCGAAAGGCATGACGTTGCCTTTTATCTCGTATGGCGGTTCATCCGTGATAGCGATGGGGATCGCGCTTGGCATGATACTAGCTTTCACGCGGACCCGACCTCAGGGAGAGATCGGCGACTTTTTGCGGGGGCGCACCCGGTGAGCGAAAAACTCCTCGTCATTGCCGCCGGTGGTACTGGTGGACACATGTTTCCGGCACAGGCTTTGGCTGAGGCCATGCTCTCTCTGGGATGGCGCGTGAAATTGTCAACCGATGCGCGTGGTGCGCGGTACACAAGCGGCTTTCCGGACGCGGTTGAGATTGACGTTGTGAGTTCCGCCACATTTGCCCGCGGTGGTGTGCTGACAAAATTAGCAGTGCCGTTTCGTATCTTGGGTGGCGTGTTGGCAGCATTTGGCGCGATGGGGCGCGATCGCCCTCGTGTTGTTGTGGGGTTTGGCGGCTATCCAGCCATTCCAGCGGTCGCTGCGGCGATCATGCGAGGCTTGCCTTGCATGATCCACGAACAAAATGGCGTCCTTGGCCGGGTCAATCAGCTCTTTGCGAAACGTGTGCACAAAGTGGCCTGTGGCACATGGCCCACGAAATTGCCCGATGGCTTGGAGGGCGTCCACACGGGCAATCCTGTGCGTGGTGCAGTGCGAGAGCGTGCCGGCGCGCAGTATATCCCGCCGGGCGATTATCTCATGAAACTTGTCGTCATCGGCGGGAGTCAGGGAGCACGCATTTTGTCTCAAGTTGTACCGAAAGCTGTCGCCGCATTGCCAGAAAGCCTGCTTGCCAACCTTACTATCGTGCAACAGGCCCGAGACGAAGACGCTGAAAGCGTTCGAACAGCCTATGATGACATTGGAGTGCGCGCCCAAGTGCTGGGCTTTGTAGATGTGCCGCGCGAGTTTGCCGAAGCCCAGCTGATCATTTCGCGCTCTGGCGCTTCATCTGTGGCTGACATCTCGGTGATTGGTCGTCCGTCGGTCTTGGTGCCGCTGGCGTCGGCCATTCGTGACGAGCAAACGGCCAACGCGCGCGCCCTTGCGGACGCCGGCGGCGCAATCGTCATGCAGGAGAATGACTTCACGCCACCTGCCTTAGCTCAAGTCATCGAAGCCATTTTGACGGACCCTATTGATGCGCTGGCCGCGGCGACAGCCGCGCTGTCTTGTGGGAAACCTGATGCCACTGAAGCCCTTGTCGCGCTCGTTGAAGAGCTTGCTGCCGGAGCTCCGAAACCAGAAGAGACTACCCTATGACCCCAGCAACTAAACTGCCCGGTGACGTGGGCCCAATTCACTTCGTTGGCATTGGTGGCATCGGGATGTCGGGTATCGCTGAGGTTCTGTTGAACCTGGGCTATGTTGTCCAAGGCTCTGACCTCAAACGCTCCAAAATCACCGAGCGCCTAGAGCGGCTTGGCGCGCATATATTTGAAGGCCAGCGGGCTGAAAATCTCGAAAATGCGGAAGTGGTTGTCATTTCTTCGGCCATCAAAAAGGGCAACCCTGAGCTTGACGAGGCGCGCCTGCGCGGTCTGCCTGTGGTTCGTCGGGCTGAGATGCTTGCAGAGCTCATGCGGCTGAAATCCAACGTCGCTATCGCGGGCACCCACGGTAAAACCACAACCACCACGATGATGGCCGAACTGATGGTCGCAGGTGGGTTTGACCCCACGGTTGTGAATGGCGGGATCATCCACGCCTACGGTTCGAACGCGCGCATGGGGCAGGGCGAGTGGATGGTGGTCGAAGCTGACGAAAGCGACGGGACTTTCAACCGTCTGCCCGCAACGATAGCAATCGTGACCAACATCGACCCCGAGCACATGGAGCATTGGGGCGACTTTGATACACTGCGCCAAGGATTCTTGGATTTCGTGTCAAACATTCCCTTCTACGGCCTTGCCGTATGCTGCACCGATCATCCCGAAGTTCAGGCGCTTGTGGGTAAAATCTCGGACCGCCGCGTGGTGACTTATGGGTTCAACGCCCAGGCGGATGTGCGTGCGGTAAACCTGCGTTATGAAAAGGGCGTCGCCTATTTTGACATTGCGCTTCAGGCGGAAGAAGCATTGATCGAGGGCTGTTCGCTGCCCATGCCTGGTGATCACAACGTCTCCAACGCGCTCTCTGCTGTGGCTGTCTGCCGCCATCTTGGCATGCGCACAGCAGAAATCCGAGAAGCTCTGGCTCAGTTCGGCGGCGTCAACCGGCGCTTTACCAAAGTGGCCGAGGTCGGCGGGATCACGATCATCGATGACTATGGTCACCACCCAGTGGAGATTGCCGCAGTGCTAAGAGCCGCGCGTCAGGCCTGCGAAGGGCGCATCATCGCGGTACACCAACCACACCGGTATTCGCGTTTGTCTGACCTGTTTGATGATTTCTGTGCCTGTTTCAACGAAGCGGATGTGGTGGCCATCGCAGAAGTCTTTGCCGCAGGCGAGGACCCGATCACTGGAGCATCGCGCGATGATCTTGTTGCAGGTCTCATCCGTCACGGTCACCGCCATGCGCGCGCAATCCTTGGTGAAGATGATTTGGAACGCTTGGTGCGTGAACAGGCGCGCAACGGCGACATGGTCGTTTGTTTGGGCGCCGGTACGATCAGCGCATGGGCCTATGGTTTGGCCGACCGCCTAAAATCATCCGACGGCGACATGGTCGCTTAGTGGGGCTGGAATGGAGGCCAAGCTGACCCAAGTATTCCATATCTTGAACACAAAAACATGGCAAAAGTCAGATTAACTGACGCAACAAAAAAGGACTGAGCAAAGTGGTGAATGACGAGGCAGAAAGATACATAGGATAAACCGATGATCATTTCAGCAATAGTCTTTACACTTTTTGGCGCGCTTGGGCTGCATGCGGCGCTTCGGAGCCAACGCGATGTTGAGTTTTGGTTGGTGCTGCCGCCTGTTATCCTGTCGGTTGCATTGGGAGCTTGGCGTGTGTTTGCTGGCGATCTGGCCACCACCGTGATCCTTTCCGCGCTTTTGGTCATCTTTTCGGTCTCTGCCGCAGGATCGCTTGTTGGCATGGCCGTTGGGCGGTCTTTGGCGCGCCGACGCAGGACGTAAGTGTGAGCTATTCCATCATCTTCGCATGTGCGTGGGCGATCGTGGCTAACGTCATCGCGATGTTGCCGACAAAAGACGCGCATTGGACGTCTGCCTACATCTTGATTGCCGTGGGCATTCCAATCTTGGGCTATGTGACTTGGCAACACGGACCTTGGCTCGGCCTCATGGTTCTTTTTGCGGGGATGAGCTTGCTCAGGTGGCCAGTGATTTACCTCTGGCGGTGGGTGCAGCGCAGTGTGACAGGCGGGTCATAACCAGAGGCTGTGCAGCCAAAGCGGGAATGACAGCGGTGCATTCCCCTAGGCTCAAACAAAGTTGACCCATATCGTCCAGGGCACCGGTATGGGAGTGAGTAGTGGCGATTTTTTTTGTAGCGGTGTGCGCGGTTTTTGCTGGTTGGCTTTTCACCCTCGCTATATGTGCGGCGCGTCAGATTTGGGATGTCTGTTTTGTCCTACTGCTGGCCCTTCCGATACTTGGGGCGATCGTTTTGGGACATGTTTCTCTTGATGAAGTTGACGGCCGCGCGCTGTTGAGTTGGATGTGGGTCTTGGTTTATGGCTCTCTGGCCGTGGCTATGGGCGCGGTCTTTGGCACGATTTGGAGGGGCCTATGCCAGACTTCACACTCCCCGATGTCCGAGGACGTCTTACCCCCGAACGCCCGCTAGATGGTTTGACCTGGCTGCGCGTGGGCGGCCCGGCAGAAGTGTTGTTTCAACCCGCCGATGTAGATGATCTGGCTGCATTTCTCAAAAATCTTCCCAAGGACGTGCCGGTATTTCCGATGGGCGTTGGGTCCAACCTCATTGTACGCGACGGGGGCATTCGCGGTGTCGTGATCCGTTTGGGGCGTGGCTTCAATGGGATTTCTATTGATGGCGATCGTGTGACTGCGGGCGCGGCGGCGCTTGACGCCCAAGTCGCGATCCGCGCGGCGAAAGAGGGTCGTGATCTCACCTTTTTACGCACAATTCCAGGGTCCATCGGTGGCGCCGTGCGCATGAATGCGGGCTGCTATGGCACTTATGTCGCCGATCACTTGCTTGAGGTGCGCGCGGTGACACGGGCAGGGGAGGTGATCGCACTTACCGCGGACGCGTTGAACCTGCGCTACCGCCAAAGCAACCTTCCGCAAGGTGCGGTATTGATCGATGCAACATTCCAAGCACCCGCAGGCGATCCAAACGCGCTGGTCCAACGCATGACAAACCAACTGGCCAAGCGAGACGAGACGCAGCCCACCAAAGACCGTACTGCTGGGTCAACCTTCCGCAACCCCGCAGGGTTCAGTTCCACCGGTCAGGTGGATGACACCCATGAGCTGAAGGCCTGGAAGGTGATTGACGATGCAGGGATGCGCGGTGCGATGATTGGTGGCGCTCAGATGAGCCCCAAACATTCCAACTTTCTGGTGAACACCGGTGGCGCAACTGCCGCAGATTTAGAAGGCTTGGGCGAAGAGGTGCGAAAAAAGGTTTTGCAGCACAGTGGAATAGAGTTACATTGGGAGCTGATCCGAATTGGAGATGCGGCAGATTGATAAGCCGTCCCAGTCGATAACAGGCAAGCGGAGGTCGAGCAGGCTTCCGACATTAAAACAGATTTCGGCTGGTTAAGGCGCGGCACAGCGCTGGGCTAGGAGTCTACGAGGCAGGTGGTGAGGCATGTCGCAAAACGCGGCAACACATGTGGTTGTATTGATGGGCGGGCCGTCGGCCGAACGCCCCATATCCCTGACATCTGGACGGGAATGCGCCGCTGCGCTGCGTTCCGAAGATTACACAGTCACCGAACTCGACGCCTCTGACACTCTGGCCGAAGATCTAAAATCTCTAAAACCCGATGTGGTATTCAATGCGCTGCATGGTCCCTTTGGTGAGGATGGCTGCGTCCAAGGCCTTTTGGAATGGTTGCGCATTCCCTACACTCATTCGGGCGTGTTGGCCTCCGCACTTGCGATGGACAAAGAACGTACGAAGGCAGCTTACCGCGTTGCGGATCTGCCGGTTGTTCCGTCTGGTATATTTGATGCCAACACAGTGCGCCGCGAGCATGTCGTGGCGCCGCCCTATGTTGTGAAGCCCTACAATGAAGGCTCCTCGGTTGGGGTCTATATCGTTCATGAGGCTGCCAATGGGCCGCCGCAACTGTCCGATGACATGCCCCAAACGGTCATGGTCGAAACCTACGCGCCGGGCCGCGAACTGACGACCACGGTCATGGGGGACCGCGCTCTTGGTGTGACTGATATTCTGACCAATGGGTGGTACGATTACGCAGCCAAATATGAAGCCGGAGGTTCACGTCATGTGATCCCGGCGGATGTCCCTCAAGAGATCACCGATGCATGTCGTGGCTATGCTCTGCGGGCACACAACGCACTGGGCTGTCGGGGTGTGTCACGCACGGATTTCCGTTGGGACGAAGCTCGAGGCCTGGACGGACTCATCTTGCTTGAGACCAACACGCAGCCGGGCATGACCCCCACGTCATTGACCCCCGAACAAGCCGCCCATGAAGGCATTAGCTTTGGCGCGCTGTGCCGCTGGATGGTGGAGGACGCATCATGTCAAAGGTGATCCGAAGCGCATATCACCCGGCACACACCGGCGAGCCAGTGCCAGACGCGCCAGCTCATCAGCCATCGTTTGCCTCAGCGCCCCGCCGGGCCGATCCTGCGCCTTCCCGTTGGTCCTACCGGTTCCAACGTCTGATGCTCACGCCACTCTTCCGACTGGCGCTGCGCGCGGGCATTCCGATGGTGCTCGCTTTCTCGATGACGGGCGCTTACCTCGCCGACCAAGAGCGACGTGACGAAGTTGTCAACACGCTGGCAGAGTTACGCCAGAGCTTCGAAGAGCGCCCAGAGTTCATGGTGAAACTCATGCGCGTTTCAGGTGCGAGCGCCGAAGTCGCCGAGGACATTCACGAGGTTCTCCCGGTCGATTTCCCGATCACATCTTTTGATCTCGACCTAGATCATATGCGCGAAACGATTGCGGGGCTTGACCCCGTGGAGCGCGTAAGCCTGCGCATTCAGCCTGGTGGTACGCTCTTGGTCCAGGTCACCGAACGTGTTCCCGCGGTCATTTGGCGCTCGGGGCAGGGTCTTGAAGTGCTCGACGCAAAAGGGTTTCGCGTTGCCCCCCTGAGCACACGTTTGCAAAGACCCGACCTGCCGGTGATTGCAGGGGATGGTGCCGACAAGGTCGTCGGAGAAGCTTTGGCGTTATTGGCCGCCGCGCGTCCCCTCGTGGCACGTATGCGCGGCCTCGTGCGTGTTGGCGACCGACGTTGGGACGTCGTGTTAGATGGGGATCAGCGGTTGATGCTGCCTGTCGAAGACCCAATCTCCGCGCTTGAGCGGGCCATTGCCATGGATGCGGCAATGGATCTGTTCGCGCGAGACATAGCAGTAGTGGATTTGCGTCTGGGCCATCGCTCGACGCTACGGATGCGAGAAAACGCAGTCGCAGAACTGCGCCGCATCAAATCGGTAGAACTAGGGTTTGAGGCAGCCAACCAATGATCGAGCTATATGAATCTCAGCGTGCCATGCGACGCATGCGCGAAGCGGCTATGCAACGCGGCGTTGTCGCCATTTTGGATGTGGGCTCCTCCAAGATTGCCTGTTTGGTCCTGCGGTTCGACGGAACCGAACGGCTGCGTGAAGATGGCATCGGCTCGCTCGCGGGCCAGTCCGGCTTTCGCGTTATTGGTGCGGCCACCACACGCTCGCGTGGCGTGCGCTTTGGTGAGATTGCCGCGATGGGCGAGACCGAGCGGGCCATCCGCACGGCACTTCAGTCCGCCCAAAAGATGGCTGGCATCCGCGTTGATCATGTGATTGCCTGTTTCTCCGGCGCCGAGCCGCGGTCCTATGGGCTGGCTGGCGAAGTCGAAGTGGATGGACCTACCGTCAACGAACAAGATGTGGCGCGGGTGCTGTCTGCCTGTGACGTCCCAGATTACGGTCATGGCCGGGACGTTTTGCATGCTCAGCCGGTGAACTTTGCCCTTGACCATCGCTCTGGCCTACACGATCCACGGGGCCAGATTGGCAGCAACCTGTCGACCGATATGCACATGCTCACGGTGGATGCTCAGGTGGTCCAAAACCTCGCCCATGCTGTGAAACGCTGTGACCTGGAACTGGCAGGACTTGCCTCATCATCGTATGCGTCTGGGATTTCTGCGCTGGTCGAAGATGAGCAGGAACTTGGTGCTGCCTGTATTGATCTGGGCGGCGGATCCACTGGTGTATCGATCTTTATGAAGAAACACATGATCTATGCCGATTCGGTGCGCATGGGCGGCGATCACGTCACTTCTGACATTAGCTTGGGACTCCAAGTGCCCATGGCTGTGGCGGAGCGGATCAAAACCGTGCATGGCGGCTTAGTGGCCACGGGCATGGATGATCGTGAGATGATCGAAATCGGTGGCAACACTGGTGATTGGGAACATGATCGCCGCACAGCGAGCCGTGCCGAAGTCATTGGTATCATGCGCCCGCGCGTGGAAGAAATCCTTGAAGAAGTGCGGATGCGTTTGGACGCGGCTGGATTCGAACATCTGCCAAGCCAGCAGATCGTCCTCACCGGCGGTGCAAGCCAAATTCCAGGCCTTGACGCATTGGCCGCGCGCATCCTTGGCCATCAAGTCCGTTTGGGTCGTCCTTTGCGTGTGCACGGGCTTCCCCAAGCCGTGACGGGACCTGGCTTCTCAAGCGCGGTTGGCCTTTGTCTCTTTGCCGCGCACCCCCAAGATGAGTGGTGGGATTTCGAAATTCCAGTGGACCGCTACAACGGTCGCTCGCTGAAACGCGCCCTGGCGTGGTTCCGCGAGAATTGGTAGAGCATTTCCGGTGACACACGGAATATGGTGTGTTACCACGACATAAAGGCGATCAAATCGCCCAAGATACAGAGGCCGAGCAGTTAGGCCCAAACATTGGAATGTACCCGCTGTGGTCGCAAAGGCGGCTAGCAGGGTTCGTATTTGCGCTTTCGGTTTCCACAATGGTTAGTGCAGTTTGCGAAATCCCGCCGAAGAGCCGATTTTATCCACTATATTTTGTGGATAAATCGCTTTTTTTAGTGACGCATTGTGTCCTACGCGCCATAATACGGTCCAATCAGGCGGCAAATGGGCTTTCTAAAAAGCGCGACAGGCAAACAAGGCGGAAACAAATGACATTGAATCTATCGGTGCCCGGACAAGATGATCTCAAGCCTCGCATCACCGTATTCGGTGTTGGCGGCGCAGGCGGTAACGCGGTCAACAACATGATCGAAAAGGCCCTTGAGGGGGTTGAATTTGTTGTGGCCAACACAGACGCCCAGGCGCTGCAGCAGTCGCTTTCCGCAAGCCGGGTCCAACTTGGTGTCAAAGTCACCGAAGGATTGGGTGCCGGTGCCAAAGCGTCCATCGGCGCAGCCGCCGCCGAAGAAAGCATTGAACAGATCGTTGATCACCTCGCAGGCGCACACATGTGCTTTATCACCGCCGGTATGGGAGGCGGCACCGGTACGGGCGCCGCGCCCATCATCGCTCAAGCTGCGCGTGAGCTTGGTGTTCTGACCGTGGGCGTTGTGACGAAACCCTTCCAGTTTGAAGGCGCCAAGCGGATGCGCCAAGCGGAAGACGGCGTGGACGCGCTCCAAAAGGTGGTGGACACGCTGATTATCATTCCCAACCAAAACCTGTTCCGCTTGGCCAATGAAAAGACGACGTTCACTGAAGCCTTCTCCATGGCAGACGACGTCCTTTATCAAGGCGTCAAAGGCGTCACCGATCTGATGGTCCGCCCAGGCCTCATTAACCTAGACTTCGCGGACGTCCGTGCTGTGATGGATGAGATGGGCAAAGCCATGATGGGCACAGGCGAGGCCGATGGCGAAGATCGCGCAGTGCAGGCGGCGGACAAAGCCATCGCGAACCCACTTCTGGACGAGATCAGCCTTAAAGGCGCCAAAGGCGTGCTAATCAACATCACTGGCGGTAATGATCTCACGCTATTCGAACTTGATGAAGCAGCCAACCGTATTCGTGAAGAAGTCGACCCAGATGCAAACATCATCGTAGGCTCGACCCTTGACGAAAGTATGCAAGGTCAAATGCGCGTCAGCGTTGTCGCCACAGGCATCGACGCTTCCATGTCGATCTCGGATATCCCGGTCCCGCGCCGCTCCATGGCACACCCTATCCAGCCCCAGCAAATCGCTGAACCAGAAGAAGCACCTGAGCCGCTACCTGAACCGGCTGTCGCAATCACATCCGTCGCAGCCGCAGCAGCAGCACCAAGCTTTGCGCCATCATCTGAAACCGCGCCGGCAGTCGCGGAGGCCGCAGAATCCCCGTCACTCTTTGATCGCATAGAAACTGAGAGTCCCGCGCAATCCGAGCCGATGCCGCTTCCAGATGTGTTCAACGCATCCAACGACACAGATTTGCCTCCGCCTGCGTACCAGCCCCAAGTACCCGAGTTCGATCCCACCGCGGCCCGAGAACAGGCTGCTGCGGACGCGTTTGTCGCGCCCAAGGCCCCAGCCCCTGGCACACCAACGCCAGAGGCGCTGGCTCGGTTGCACCAAGCTGCTGCTCGCGCGAAAGGCGGCGCGGCATCCGGCGACTTCGGTACGCCAAGCTCGGCACCTGGAGCGGCAGGAGAGGGGGAAAAATCGCGCTTCGGGCTCAACTCGCTCATCAATCGCATGACGGGGCAAGCAGGTACGCCACAGGAAACGCCTGTCGCACGGACTCAGCCCACCATGCATGCGCCCGCGCCCCAAGCTGCGCCCGAAGAGCAGGCGGATGCCGACCAAGAGCGCATCGAAATTCCTGCATTTTTGCGCAGACAGGCGAACTGACGCCTTCACGATACCGCAAACATAGGGGGTCGGACGGCCCCTTTTTCTTATATAATTCAAGTGCTTAAGTGCGATTGGCGGGGTCTTGCCCATGTGTGGCAATAGATGTTTCACCGAAGTTACAATACGTGACTTGAGTGTTCTGTACCCGTCGGGCTAGGCCTCGGAACGCCGATTGCGAGTGATCTGGGGGGATTACGCTTAAGCGCAAATGCGGCGGAAGTTTGGCAAACCGAGGGCGAAACCTTGCAAGCGACACTGAAATCTGCGGCCACATTCACCGGCGTTGGTCTGCATTCTGGGCAACCTGCCCGTCTTGTGGTGCATCCTGCCTCCGCCGATTATGGAATTTGGTTTCGCCGCACCGACATTTTGGCCGGTGACGGGATGGTTCCCGCCCGCTGGGATCGCGTTGAGCTTTCGCCGTTGTGCACAAAATTGGTCAATGATGCAGGTGTCAGTGTCTGCACTGTTGAGCATCTCATGGCGGCTTTGGCAGGCTGTGGGATCCACAACGCGTTGATCGAGATTGATGGTCCAGAAGTGCCAATCCTTGATGGTTCGTCCGCTGACTTTGTCGAAACGTTTTTGAGCCGTGGCGTCGCGGAACAGGATGTGCCGTTGCGGGTCCTGAAAGTGATGAAGCCTGTCACAGTTGAAATCGAATCTGCGTGGGCTCGTTTGACGCCATCAGATCAACTGTCGATCGCATTTGAAATTGATTTCCAAGAGCGTGGCATCGGCAAACAATCGCGCACCCTGGCTTTGGCCAATGGCGCGTTTGTGCGCGAGTTGAGCACCAGCCGCACCTTCTGCCGCCAAGCGGACGTCGATGCGATGCGCGCCAATGGTTTGGCCTTGGGCGGCATTCCTGGCGTGAACGCCGTTGTGTTTGATGGTCCGCGTGTCCAAAGCGGCACCGGTTTGCGTCACTCAGATGAACCAGTTCGGCACAAAATGCTTGATGCCATGGGCGATCTGGCGCTCGCTGGTGCACCGATCCTCGGCGCATATATGGGCGTGCGTGCGGGTCACGCCGTTACTAACCGCTTGCTGCGTGCGTTGTTTGAAACACCCGGCGCTGTGGCCTGGGTCGAGAGCGACACAAACATAAGTGCGCGTCTGCCTGGCGCTGGTGTGCGTCGCGATGAAGTTCCCGCGCTGGTGTGATCGCCAAGAGCCTTCTGCGAGGCTCAGAGCCTATTTCAATCCAATGAACCGTGGTGTATGTCTTTACACAGGGACGTCCCCTGTTTTGGGGCGTGCCGAAAAGTCGGAACAAACCGGCTGATATGACGTGAAACGGGCAAGGGTGGCCGGGGGATGACAGGCAATCTTGGCATGAAGCAGGGGCGGTCCCGTGGACCGGCACTAGCCGCAGCATTGCTCTGCGCCACGGTTCTCGCGGGGTGTGGCGGAAATGACGGCGTCAGCGCATTTCGTAACGTACCTCTTGAGAATTTTACGGCAGAGCAGATTTTTGAGCGTGGCGAATTCGAACTCGCACGGCGTGCACCCGACGAAGCCGCAGTTTTTTTCCAAGAGGTCGAACGCCTTTACCCGTATTCGGAATGGGCAAAGCGCGCGGTGATCATGCAGGCATTTGCCTTTCACAAGGACAAAGACTATGAAAATTCCCGCGCGGCTGCACAACGCTACATAGACTTCTACCCGGCGGATGAAGACGCCGCCTATGCTCAGTACCTATTGGCGTTGAGCTATTACGATCAAATTGAAGATGTGGGCCGTGACCAAGGACTGACATTCCAAGCGTTGCAAGCCTTGCGCACGGTGATCGAGCGATATCCAGAGAGCGACTATGCCCGTTCCTCGATTTTGAAATTCGACCTCGCGTTTGATCACTTGGCATCCAAGGAAATGGAAATCGGCCGCTACTACCTCAAGCGCCAACGCTACACCGCTGCCATCAATCGCTTCCGCGTCGTCGTGGAAGATTTCCAAACAACAACGCATACTGCGGAAGCGCTGCACCGTTTGGTTGAAGCTTATCTCTCGCTCGGCCTCACCGAGGAGGCGCAAACTGCGGGCGCGATTTTGGGCTTCAACTTCCAAGCCAGCGATTGGTACGAAGACAGCTTCGCATTGTTGACTGGCCAGGGGCTCGAACCCAGAGTCTTCAAGGACAATTGGCTGTCGGCAGTCTATCGCCAGATGGTCAGAGGCGAATGGCTCTAACGGGAGGGGCGAGGTGACCCTCGCTCTTGGGACCTGATGCTGCGCGCGCTCGACATTCGTGACATGCTAATCATTGATCGACTGGAACTTGAGTTTCAGCCGGGTCTTAACGTGCTCACGGGTGAGACGGGTGCGGGCAAGTCGATCTTGCTCGACTCTCTTGGTTTTGTTCTGGGATGGCGGGGTCGGGCGGAGCTTGTGCGCCAAGGGGCCGAGCAGGGTGAGGTTGTGGCCGTCTTTGAGATCAGGGCAGATCACCCCGCCAACGCGGTTCTGGAACACGCCGGCCTTCCGCAGGGCAACGAGCTCATTTTGCGCCGGGTGAACACCAAGGATGGACGCAAAACCGCGTGGATCAACGACCGCCGCGCCAGTGGTGATGTCTTACGCCAAGTCTCTGATACACTTGTGGAATTACACGGTCAGCAAGATGACAAAGGCCTTCTCAATCCGCGCATTCACCGGGACATTCTCGATGCCTTTGGAAATTTCATTGGCAAACGTTCCGAGGTCACTCAAGCGTGGGGGGGCCGCCGCCGGGCACGCGCCGCATTGGATGAAGCAGAGGAACGGCTAGACGCTTTGCGCGGCGAGGAAGACTTCCTCCGCCATGCCGTCAAAGAGCTTTCTGACTTGGCGCCTGAGCCCGGCGAAGAGGCCGATTTGGATGCGCGCAGGCGTCTAATGCAATCGGCAGAACGCATTCGCGAAGACATCACGCGGGCAGCGCAACTCTTGGGTCAAGACGGTGCCGAGGGCGTTGCGGGCGACGCTCTGCGCTGGCTCGAAGGCGCGGCGGATCAAGCCGAAGGTACGTTAGACGCGCCGATGGCCGCCCTGTCACGGGCCATGGTCGAGTTGGACGAAGCCGGGCGTGGGGTGGGGGATGCTCTAGATCAACTGTCCTTTGATGCCCATGCTCTCGAAGATGCAGAAGAAAGGCTGTTCGCGATCCGCGCCCTGGCCCGCAAACACAACGTGCTGCCTGATGCGCTCGCGGAATTCGCCGAGACCCTGCAGGAACGGCTTAACCGGCTCGACGCAGGCGCAGACGACATCCATGCGTTGCAAAGCGTCGTGAAAGACGCCGATGCAAGATATGCAGCCGCCGCAGAGCAGTTGAGCCAAGCCCGAAAGGGCGCGGCGCAGCGCCTCGATGCAGCTGTGATGGCGGAACTTGCTCCGCTCAAGATGGAGCGCGCCGTCTTTGCCACCGAGATCACAGCCTCAGACCCGGGGCCCCAAGGCATCGACGCGGTGGCCTTTACTGTCGCGACCAACCCCGGCGCGCCCTCAGGGCCGTTGGCGCGTATTGCGTCGGGTGGCGAATTGAGCCGCTTTCTTTTGGCGCTCAAAGTCTGCCTCGCTGGTGACGACGCCCGCACGATGATCTTTGACGAGATTGACCGAGGCGTTGGTGGCGCAACAGCCGATGCCGTGGGGCGCAGGCTAAAGTCTCTGGCCGATGAGGGCCAAGTGCTCGTCGTGACCCATTCACCTCAGGTTGCCGCGCTTGGTGGTCACCATTGGCAGGTCGCCAAAGAGGTGACAGGCGGCGTCACGCTGAGCCGAGTGATCCCGCTTGATGCCTCCCATCGCATCGATGAGATCGCTCGCATGATCTCAGGAGCAGGTGTGACGGATGCCGCCCGCGCCGCTGCGGTGTCGCTTCTTGAAGGAAGCTTGTGAGCAACGTGCATAACTGCAGGCGATTGCCCCTGTTGCTCCCTGAGAATCTGCCCTAAATTCTCTCCGGTAAGGAGCACCGCAATGGCCCAATCCGACAACCCTGCAGACGCGTTCAAAAAAGCCCTGAGCGAAGCCACCAAAGTGATGGCGGACGACCCTGATTTGTCGATCAACTACACTGTTGATCCCTCGGGTCTGTCTGGTGACACAATGCGTTTGCCTCAGATATCCCGGCGCATGACAAAGCAAGAGGTCTTGGTGGCGCGCGGAACTGCGGATGCACTCGCTTTGAAACATAAGTACCATGACGTGGGCGTCCACCAACGTTATGCACCTCCAGGTGATATGGCACGTGATCTCTATGAAGCGATGGAGACAGCGCGCTGCGAAGCCATGGGTGCGCGCGATATGCCTGGCACTGCGGGCAACATCGACGCCAAAATCGAAAGCGACGCACAACGCCGTGGGTACGATCAAATCAAAGAGCCCTCCGAAGCTCCTTTGTCGAAGGCCGCAGGCTATCTGATCCGTCACCTTGCTACGGACCGTGATATGCCTCCCAGTGCGGCCAACGTGATGGAGTTGTGGCGGGGTTATATCGAAGGCCAAGCGGCCGAGTGCCTCGAAGATTTGAACACACTTCTGCACGATCAAGGTGCGTTCGCCAAATTGGCACGCCAATTGATCACTGATCTCGGATATGGCGATCAACTCGGCGAAGATCCCGATGAGATGGAAGATGACGCCCAAGACGACGCGCAAGAGGCCGAGGACGATGAGTCCGAGCCTGATAGTTCCGGTCAAGACGACAGCGACGAGGAACAGGCAGAGGCCAATCCGGAGCAATCCCAAGACGAAACCCAAGACGCGCAGCAAGCCACCGTCTCGATGGATGATATGGCCGATCAAGAGATGGGTGATGAGACGGAATTGCCCGAAGGCGAAGCGCCGCTCGAACCGCCTGCGCCTCAGCCTGTGTCTGCCGCAGATCCCGATTACCAAGTCTTTGAAACCGAGCACGACGAGGAAATTCTGGCCGAAGAGCTTGCGGAACCCATCGAGTTGGAGCGCCTGCGCGCTTACTTGGATCAACAATTGGAGCCTCTGAAGGGCGCCGTCTCGAGATTGGCCAACAAGCTGCAACGTCGTCTTCAAGCCCAGCAAAACCGCTCATGGGAATTTGACCGCGAAGAAGGAATTCTCGATGCAGGGCGCTTGGCGCGTGTTGTTGCCAACCCAACTACTCCGCTGAGCTTTAAGGTCGAAAAAGACACCGAGTTCCGCGACACAGTCGTGACTCTGCTTCTTGACAACTCTGGTTCGATGCGCGGCCGACCTATCTCAATCGCGGCGATTTGTGCGGACGTTCTGGCCCGGACGCTTGAGCGTTGTTCTGTTAAGGTTGAAATCCTGGGCTTCACAACCCGCGCGTGGAAAGGTGGGTTGAGCCGTGAAAAATGGTTGGCCGAAGGTCGCCCCCAACAGCCGGGCCGCCTCAATGACCTACGTCACATCATCTATAAATCAGCCGATGCGCCTTGGCGTCGGGCGCGCCCTAATTTGGGTTTGATGATGAAAGAGGGCCTTTTGAAGGAAAACATCGACGGCGAAGCGCTGGAATGGGCCCACCGGCGTATGTTGGCCCGTCCAGAGGCGCGTAAAATCCTCATGGTGATTTCTGACGGAGCACCCGTGGATGACAGCACTCTTTCGGTAAATCCGGCCTCGTTCTTGGAAAAGCACTTGCGTGACGTCATCGCGATGGTGGAGCGCCGACGTGCCGTGGAATTGCTTGCCATTGGGATTGGGCACGATGTGACCCGGTACTATGATCGTGCGGTGACCATCACGGATGTTGAACAACTGGCGGGTGCGATGACTGAACAACTCGCAGCGCTTTTTGACAGTGACCCGCGTGCTCGCGCTCGGGTGATGGGCTTCAAGCGCGCAAGTTAAAGAAGGCGATCCGGCGATGTTTCAGAGCTTTGATGTAACGGCGAGCCCGGATCAGGGCCCACCACGACTGTCTGCATTGCGCGTGACTATGGCTGAACACGGCGCCGAGGTCTTTGTCGTTCCACGCGCGGACGCGCATCAGGGTGAATATGTTGCTGCCCGTGACGAACGGCTGTCGTGGCTCACTGGCTTTACAGGCTCTGCGGGGTTTGCCGTGATCACGTCCGACCGCGCGGGCGTTTTTGTAGACGGGCGATACCGCGTACAGGTGCGTGAGCAAGTAGCTGATGTCTTTGAGCCCGTGGATTGGCCGGAAATGTCTTTGCTCGGATGGCTGTCTGATGTGGCACCAAACGCGAAGATTGCGTTTGACCCTTGGTTGCACACGCCCAAAGAGGTCCGTGGCTGGCAAAAGGCCGGACGTGACGTCGTGCCTGTTGAAAACTTGATTGACCTCGTTTGGGACAATCAACCTGCGGCACCCGCGGGCAAAGCGCATGCGCAACCTGAAGATCTCGCCGGTCGGACCGCTTCTGAAAAGATTGAGACCCTCGCTAGCACCCTAAAAGACGCGGGATGTTGTGCGACTGTGTTGACGTTGCCTGACTCGATATCGTGGCTCTTGAACATTCGTGGCAGCGATGTCGCGCATACGCCGATCGTGCAGGCATTCGCTATTGTCACAGACGCTGGCAAAACCATACTTTTTGTGGACCCGGCCAAACTCACAGAAGTGACGCTCGCGCCAGAGGTTACTGTTGCCACACCAGAGAGTTTTTTGGTGGCGTGCGGTGGATTGGATGGCAAAGTCTGGATCGACCCTGCAACGGTGCCGCAAGCGGTCTTCCACGTGATTTCGCAACCCCATGAGGCGCGGGACCTGTGCGCCTTGCCAAAAGCAAGCAAAACTGACGCTGAAATTGCTGGCGCCCGTGCTGCTCATGCACGTGATGCTGTGGCTGTGGTCCGTTTTTTGAACTGGCTGGAGGGTGCGGTAGAGCGGGGCACAACTGAAATCGACGCTGCTGTGCAATTGGAGATGTTTCGTCGTGAAACCAACGTCTTACGCGATATCTCATTTGAAACCATTAGCGCTGCAGGGGCTCACGCGGCACTTCCACACTATCGGGTGAACACGCAAAGCAATGCGCTGCTGCGCGCAGGTGAAGTGTACTTGGTGGACTCTGGCGGACAATACCAAGACGGTACCACCGACATCACACGAACTGTTGGGTTGGGGGAACAGGCGTTTTCAGTGCGTCAAGCGTTCACGCGTGTCCTACAGGGTATGATCGCGATCTCGGAACTGCGGTTCCCCAAGGGAATTAGCGGTGCTGATATTGATGCGGTAGCGCGCGTTCCGCTCTGGCGGGCGGGCCAGGATTATGCTCACGGAACGGGGCATGGCGTCGGAAGCTACCTTTCAGTTCATGAAGGACCACAACGACTGGCTCGCACTGGGCATGTGCCGCTCGAGCCGGGCATGATCCTGTCCAACGAGCCTGGGTTTTACGTCGAAGGTGCGTTTGGCATCCGGATTGAGAATTTGATCGTGGTGCGACCTGCGCCGGATCAACCTGACCAATCCATAGAGACGCTTTATGAGTTTGAAACATTGAATTACGTGCCAATTGATCGTGAGATGATTGTCATGGACATGTTGAGACCCGATGAACGGGATTGGATCAATGCTTACCACCAAGAGTGTTTGCATCGGCTCGCAGGGCAGGTTGATGCTGAGGTCGCGGCGTGGCTTCACAAGGTGTGCGCGCCGATTTAGCACCTGGCGTCGCACCTTTGAAAAACAGACGTGACACAAGACCGCTACACTTTTAAGCATACCGGATCAATGTCAGTCTTGGGGGTCCTAATGAGTCATATTCGAATTGTACGTGCCAGCGGCAAATGGACCATTCGGGCGAGCGGGGCCGTCATCGGAGAGTCGACTAATGCGCTTGAGTTGTTGGAGGGGGATTACCCAGCGGTAATCTATTTCCCGCGTAGTGATGTTGCGATGGCGTTTCTGGAGCCGACCGACAAAGTCACCCATTGCCCGCACAAAGGCGAGGCCAGTTATTTCTCAATTGAAGCCAAGAACCGCACCCTAGAGAATGCCGTTTGGAGCTACGAAAACCCCAAAGAGACAGTCGCAGCGATCAAAGATCATCTCGGGTTTCACACAGGTGACTACCTGACCGTTGAGCAGGTTTAAGCAGTCGCCTTTGACCCGGGGGCATCTCAGGTCAAATATAGGCGTCTCTTGGAGTGGGCGCCACAAATGCAAGCTTTAGGTTGGCTTCAGCCAAAGCTTCGACTTCGTCATCACCGTAGAGAGGCTCGCCCGCCAGAGTCGCGCTATGCTCTATGCCGTGCTCGTCTTCGAGTCCTGTCACAACTGCATTGACCTCGTTTGCGCCGATCGGCAACCAGGCGATTGGCTCACCGCCAAAAAGAACGGCGGAGCCTTCATCTGATGGCGCGTCCAGGATTAAAAGATCGTCGAGATTGATTTCCTCTTCCGTGGCGGTGATCTCGACCTCCGTCATTTCCTCTTCGACCATCATGTCGTTGTTCATGTCTTCCTCGTCGTCACCCATGGCCAAGGCTTCGAGAATGACATTCTCACGCAGTGTCTCCGGCTCTGGCATTGGATCGTCCATAAGCCAGTCGTCCATGGCTCCGCCTGCGATTGTGGAGTCCCCAGATGCGCCCACAAGGGTGTCATCCAATGCGTTGATTGTACCGGAGGTAGGGGAGAAAGGATCATTTTCCATGAGATCGGCGGCACGTTCCAACAGTTCGGTGGTAATCTCTGGATCAGCCTCCGAAGAGGAAGATGCATCGGCATCCGCTTCGGCGTCTTCAATCGCGTCGTCCAAGAGTTCCTCGTAATCGATCGTGCCCATGAACATCGCCGACAAGAGTGATAGGCCAATCGGAAGTAGCAAACTCATAAAATCCATCGGGTCAGGGTCCAAAACTTGTTATCTGTTCCAAGATAGGATTGACGTCTTAATCAGCTATGAAACTTAAAAATGTTTCTGTTGTGGAAACAATTGCACCGGATCGGTTGAGTAGACCTAGCTGTGCTCTTCTTCCGCAGTTGCAGCGAGCGCGCGATTGTAGGCCTTGAGCGCGTCAACATGGAACAATGTGCCGCGCACCTCGGGCGCTTGGCCATCGCCGCGCAATGCCACCACCGGGATAAATACAACGGACTTGCGTTCAAACATTGGCATTGCTGTTTCCAACGTGGATGTGGCGTCGACATAGATACCTTGTTCAATCAGGCCCCAAATTTTGTCTTCCGCAGGTGTTTCTGGGTCAGAATAGGGCCGCATAATTTGCGAGACACCAAACATGCCCAACAGATAGGCCTGAGGACCTGCTGCGAGGTGCACACCGCGGCGTTCAATCTGCGTCAGAAAAAAGGATCGGTCGACCAGACGAGAGGCCAAAGCCGTGGATGTGGATACACAAACCATCACTGCAAGGCCCGTTTGCCAGTCCCCTGTGAGCTCAAAGACAATTAATGTGGTCGAAATTGGGGCGCCGAGAACAGCAGCCGCCACGGCAGCCATTCCCGCCAAAGCATACAGAGTGTTGGAGCCAGAGACCTCCGGAAACAGTCCGGTTGCGATGAGGCCAAAAGCCAACCCGGTCATTGCGCCGATCATCAAAGATGGTGAAAACACACCGCCGCCCATGCGTCCTGCAAGTGTCACAGCCACGGCAAAAACTTTGACAACGGTGAAGACGATGGCCTCGTAGAGCAACAACTCACCAGTGAGCGCGCGTGACGTGGTCTCATAACCGACGCCAATTATATGCGGGAACGCAATCGCGGTGCATCCCAAGATCGCTCCACCCAATACTGGGCGTGCCCAAAGCGGCCATCCCAGCTTTGCCTGAATATTCGTTTCGACCTCGTCGGCCCAAAAGATCGTGCGCATCATCACGACGGCAACCAGTCCACAAATCAGGCCAAGGATAAGGTAAGCTGGGAGTTCCAGATAGAATTCCAGCATGGGCGCGCCAGGGATTGCGAATTCGGCCACGTCGCCAAAGACTAATCGGTTGATTACGGTGCCTGCAGCGGAGGCAATCACGATCGGCGCAAAGGCGTGCAAAGCGAAATGACGTAGAACAACTTCCATCGCAAACAGTGCGCCTGCGATGGGCGCATTGAAGGAAGCAGACACCGCAGCCGCCACTGCGCAGCCCAACAGGTCTCGCCCGGTGATCCCATCCGCGTGGATAAAGTTGGAAATCCAAGTTGAAATAAGCGCCGCAAAGTGGACCACGGGACCTTCGCGGCCAGTTGAGCCACCGGTGCTCAGTGTGATCCAAGAGCAAGCCACAGAGACCAGGCCGGCTTTACGCTCGACCCGTCCGTTGTTGAGTGCGGCGCCTTCGATCACATCGGCAACTGCGCGAACCCGGCCATCGGGGATGAAATAGTGCATGATGAGGCCCACTGTGATGCCGCCCGCCATGGGGATCATCAGCACTACAAACCAATCCAGCGTCGTGGCGTAAGAATGGAGCAACGTCACATCATCCGCACCGTAAACGGTGGTTTGCAAAAGGATGATCGCCCAGCGAAATGCGACCGCTGCCAACCCCGCTAATATCCCGATCAAAAGCGCGATGAACCAAAATTGCAGTTGGCTGGGCCCTCGATGCTTAAGCAATTGCCAACCTTGGGCAATTATGCCCTGCATTTCGCTACGCTGCCTGTCAAAGGCGCTCTGATTGGGTTCTGCCATGGTTGGGTGCTTTTCTTGCGGCACTGCGCGGATTAATGTGCCGTTTGGGGGGGAAGAGATGACGACTAAGATTTCTGCCGATATCCCGCAAGCCCTTGCGGCGCTACATCAACTATTAGGCGAACGTTTGAGCCGCTCCAAGTACGATTTGGACGAACATGGCCGTTCTGAGAGCTATTTTCCCACAACGCCGCCTGATGCGGTGGCATATCCCGAAAATACGCAAGAGGTCGTCGAATTGGTCAAGATTTGTGCGGCCCATGGCTGTCCAGTGATTGGCTATGGAACGGGGACGTCCCTAGAGGGGCATGCGCTTGCGGTGCGCGGGGGGCTGGTCGTGGATTTCTCGCGGATGAGGGCGGTGCGTGATCTCCGTCTCGACGATATGGATGTCACGGTGGAACCTGGATTGACCCGAGAAGCGCTCAATTCTGAGCTGTGCGCCACGGGGTTGTTCTTTCCCGTCGATCCCGGCGCCAATGCTTCCTTGGGCGGCATGGCCATGACGCGGGCTTCTGGCACGACAGCAGTGCGGTATGGCACAATGCGCGACAATGTCATGGGCATGGAAGTTGTCCTCAGTGACGGGCATGTGATCCAAACGGGGAGCCGCGCGCGCAAATCCTCCTCTGGTTATGATTTGACGGCGTTGATGGTGGGCTCCGAAGGGACATTGGGTCTTTGCACGGCGCTCACTCTCAAATTGCATGCACAACCCGAAGCCATCGCCGCTGGAGTGGCGGCGTTTGATAAGTTCGACGCGGCGGTGAGGGCCGTGCAGGACATCATTCAAATTGGTTTGCCCATGGCGCGGATTGAGTTCATCGATGAGGCGACGGTGCGCGCCGTGAACTCCTATTCGGGGGCATCTTTCCCGCACAAACCGCACTTGCTTGTGGAGTTCCACGGATCAGAGACCGCTGTTGCAGAACAGGCCCGCGAGTTTGGTGAGATTATTGCCGATCATGGCGCGTTGGGGTTTGAGTGGTCGGCCCGCCCCGAGGATCGCACATCCCTTTGGGCCATAAGGCACACGGCGTATTGGGCAATCCTGGCTGAACGACCGGGGACACGTGCAGTGGTGACTGATGTTTGTGTGCCAATATCGAAACTCGCTCAAGCGGTGTCGGAAACTCAAGCAGAGTTGGCCGAATCGTTGCTCGCCGCGCCGATCTTGGGCCACGTCGGCGATGGAAATTTTCACGCGATTTTGCTCTTTGACCCCAATCAACCCGCGGAGCATGAGGAGGCGAAGCGCCTGTCCGATTCCATGGTGCAACGCGCCCTGTCGCTGGGAGGCACTGCCACGGGCGAGCACGGCGTCGGCATGGGGAAGACAAATTTCATGCTGAATGAGCACGGAAATGCTTGGTCGGTGATGGGCACACTTAAGATGGCACTTGATCCAATTGGCATCATGAACCCCGGCAAACTTGTACCACCGAGAAACTGAGTTTCAGCCAAGCGACGTGCTGGCTGCACTTTCGGGAAGCTCTTCGTCGAAGCATCGCTGGTAGAACTCAGCGACGGTTTGACGTTCCAATTCGTCACATTTATTCAGGAAGCTGAGGCGGAAAGCATAGCCGACAGAGCGGAAGATCTCGGCGTTTTGGGCCCAAGCGATCACCGTCCTTGGCGACATAACAGTGGATAGGTCACCATTCATAAAGGCCGTACGGGTGAGATCAGCAACAGTGACCATCTGTTTGATCGTTTTTCGTCCGGCAGCGGTGTTGTAGTTTGGCGTCTTTGCCAGAACGATTGCGGTTTCCGCGTCCACGGACAAATAGTTAAGCGTCGCAACAAGTGACCAACGGTCCATCTGACCTTGGTTGATCTGTTGAGTGCCATGGTAGAGGCCTGTTGTATCGCCCAAGCCCACGGTGTTTGCAGTCGCAAAAATGCGGAAATAGGGGTGTGGGTTGATCACTTGGTTTTGATCAAGAAGCGTGAGCTTTCCATCAACTTCCAAAACCCGCTGAATCACAAACATCACGTCGGCACGACCAGCATCGTATTCATCAAATACGATCGCAGTAGGGTTGCGCAGCGCCCAAGGTAGGATGCCTTCTTGGAACTCGGTTGTTTGCTTGCCGTCTTTGAGTTTGATCGCGTCTTTGCCGATCAAGTCAATCCGACTAATGTGGCTGTCGAGGTTCACACGCACCGCAGGCCAGTTGAGCCGCGCAGCAACTTGTTCGATGTGCGTCGATTTACCTGTGCCGTGGTAGCCTTGGATCATCACGCGGCGATTGTGGCTAAACCCTGCCAAAATCGCCAGAGTAGTGTCGGGATCAAATTTATATGTCGTGTCCAAATCTGGGACGCGATCACTGCTATCGGCAAAGCCTTTGACTACCATATCGGTGTCGATGCCGAACACATCGCGCACCGAGATGTCTTCAGAGGGTTTTGCACTCATGTCGATGCTGCCGTCGGCCATTTCTTTCCCTCAGTCAGGCTGCGATATCCGCTCGGGAATGCAATATATTGCGCGGTCATTCAAGGGAAAGGGCTTAGGTTTTTATTGCTCATGTAGCGTACTGCAAAATCGTTGAATCGAGTTGCGAAAGATCGACCGGTTTTGGAAGCACTTCGTCGATTCCTTGGGACCGCAAATACCCAACGTCGTGGTATTCAGAATCACCTGTCATAGCGATGATCGGAAGCTCTTTCATGTGCTTTGAAACCGAGCGTCTAATCTCTTACGATGCATCGATCCCCGTCTTGTCGGGCATGTGGATGTCCATCAATACTAGGTCAAACGACTTTCTACTTTCGCGCAGCATGCTTAGGCAATCGTCCGCACTCGATGCGACTTCGCACCGGTACCCAAGAGTTTCGATAAATTCAGTCAATAAAAACTGAGTAGTGACATCGTCTTCGACGACGAGAATTGACACCATTTCAGACGTCCCAATCCCCAAGCGTGCTCAAAAGCCCGAACATCATCCAATTTGCCCCAAAAATCAAGTTGCTGGAACATGTCATATGTGTTCCTGAGCGTGGGGTTCTCGTTGTGATTGTGCGTGCTTGCATGATTTCTATCATCCAAAACGGCACAGACGTGGGAAAGTGGCTTATCGCCATAGCTTAGCCAATATTGTGCTGTGACAATGTTAAGATCAATTGTCTTCCCGAAAGTCGTGGACCGTTCTGATGCCTGCCTTCTTTAGCAGATGACGGCCAATGATGGTTCGGTTTGGCCGTGCATCTCAACCTCTGCATAATCGACGATGGCCTGAGGATCTCGAGGTTCGACGGGTTTGCGTAGCGTCCAGTCCACCACAGGCGCGAATATAGACGTCTCGCCATTTGGAAAAATGCCAGACCCCGTGAGAAAGATCACACGTGAATTGGGGCAGGTTGCCCCGAAATAATCAATGATCGGAACTGATGTGCCGTCCGACAATTTGTAGTCGACAATCAGCAAGTCGAACTTTTGAGTTTTCAGAATTCGAAGAGCCTCGGCAGCTGAGCCAAATGCTGTGACACAATGGCCGAGGTCCACTAGGCAGGCCGTCACGAATTCGCGCATGACCAGATCGTCTTCAACCACCAGACACTTCATTGGCATCTCCTAGTTCTGCTGCGACCATCACCGTTCGGAGTTAATGAGAGGTAAATTCGCATCACAAACTAGGTTATTTTTCTCTAAAATTCCGGCTCTCTTTGATTTGGTCCCATGCCCAAACAACTTCTTGGAGTTGCTCCTCTTGGCTGCGGTCTCCGCCGTTCATGTCAGGGTGTAGAACTTTGATTAACCCTTTGTAGCACTTGCGAATTTCAGCCTTCGTCATAGAGTCTTTTGCATCCAACAGCTCTAACGCACGACGTTCGGTTGGGGGCAAACGACGCCCGCCGCCATTGTTGCGCCCTGGGTTGCGCGTCGCCTTATCGCCCAAGACTTGATGTGCATCGTCAATACCCAGCCGCGCCCAAGCACGCGCTTCGGGATCGGAAAACGTACGCGTCTCGCGCTCCCAAACTTTGTCCTTGGACATCTGGGCATTGAGCTCGGCCTCAGTCGTGCCGTTGAAGAAATTCCACTTGAGATTGTATTCCCGCACATGGTCTTTGCAGAACCAATAGAAGTCGTCCAAAACATCCGGAGCTTTCGGCGCGCGGAACACGCCCGGTTGATTACAGCCCTCGTAGTCGCACTTTCGCGTCGATGTCTCCGACGCGCCGGACATACCACGGCGGCCTTTGGGATTCTTCTTCTTTGCGGAGGAAACGGACATATCGAATCCGAATGGATCGGGTTTTGGCATCGCTCTCTCCTTTTCGACTCGGGATGCAGAGTTTAACTTGTGGTTGCGGAGATTGAAGGGGCTGAGGCACAAAAAATGGCAAAACGCGCAGAGTTGATCGAGCATGCCCTTCAACGGGCCTTTGCACCCGAACTTTTAGAAGTCGTCGACGAGAGCGAAGCGCATCGTGGGCATGCAGGCTTCCAAGACGGTGGGGAAAGCCACTTTCGGGTAAAAATCCGTTCGACTTATTTTTTTGGGCAATCTCGAATCGCGCGGCATCGGGCTGTGCATGCGGCATTGGGAACGGAACTTGTGACCGCAATACACGCTTTGGCTCTGGACATCGACGTGCCTTAGGTGCGCGGCCAGTCCGGGGCCTGTTCTGAAACTTCGGGTTCTTCGGACGCTCCCATGTCTGTGGTGTCGGCGTTGGAAGCGGCGTCGTGGTCGAACAATGGTTCAGGCTCCGCTCCAATGTCCGCGGCAGCATCTTTATCGATGACCACTGAGCGACGAAAAACCAGCACGTTGCGAAATCCCGTCGTCGACCCGGTGAGGCCCTGGCGTTCTTCGCTTGGCAAGGTTTCTGCACGAACATATTCCCAGCCGTCGCTAGATTCCTGGTTCAAGGCTTCCTGTAATGCAGCGGCCAAGCGCATATTCGGGGTCTTGAGACCTTTTGCCTTGAGCCCTTTGGATGGGGCGGCAATGACTTTGTATTCATATAGGTTCATCATTCTCTATGACCACGGCGCAGCCACAAAGGCAAGCCATCTGACATTACCAGACTAGTGCGAAATCGTGGTGTGGTCCTTGGCATGGCCGTGACTGGTTTTGTCCCAGAAAAACGGCTTGTAGAGTGCTTCCCACATAGCCTTGTACATCGCCACAACGCCGAGCGGGAAATAGAACATCAACGTTGGCACCCAAGGTATGAGCTTGCGATGTCGAGGGCTGGCAACGGCCGACATTCCGACAAATAGTCCAATCACTTCGCTCGCGATAAACGTGGTCACCACGCCTTGGAACCACCCGTCTGGGAGCGCCTCCAGGATGGGGTGCGGGATGCCGAATGGCACAACCCAAAAGGACCAGAGCACCGGGGCCAATGCAAACTGGCTCAATGAGCCAAGGAAGAATACCTGGAAGCCTAGGAATCCACGCCAACCCAAATCTTTCAATAGCTCACGCGGCGATCGCATATGGGTGCGGTAGGTGACAAAGTAACCCTTTAGCCATCGTGAGCGTTGACGAATCCAAGGCCAAGTCCGGCAATTTGCCTCCTCAAGCGTGACTGTTGAGAGTATGTCGGTGCGATACCCTTTGCGCGCCAAGCGGATGCCAAGATCCGCATCTTCGGTTACATTATGGGCATCCCAACCGTTCAACTCATCCAACACTTCGCGTCTAAAGAAGACTGTTGTGCCGCCAAGCGGAATGGGGAATCCCATGCGCGCAAGCCCAGGGAGCAACACACGAAACCACGCGGCATATTCAATGGTGAAACATCTCGCCAACCAGTTCATGGTCGGGTTGTAGAAATCCAATATCCCCTGAACACAGCCAACGCATTTCGGCGCGTCGCGGAAATGCGCAACGACGGTCTCGATCTGATCTGGTGCGGGCGCGTCCTCAGCGTCATAGATGCCTACGATGTCACCTGTTGCAAAGCGTCGCGCATAGTTCATTGCGCGTGGTTTGGTGGTCAGCGAACCGGGGGGAACGATTACAATGCGCATCCATGGCGGCAAAACGATGTTGTCTAACTTCTCCTTGGTCTGTTGGTCCTCCGCTTCTAGGACCAACAAGACTTCTAGCCGAGACTTCGCGTAGGCGAGTTTGGAGAGCCGTTCAACCAACGCACCCGCGATGTCCTTTTCTCGGAATAGCGGTACCAATAATGACACTTTGGGATGCGCATCTTCGAGTGGTCTGAACTTCGGCACGACCTGCGGCGTCATCAATTTGGCGATTAAAGCCATGAATTTCATGGCGGCCATAAGCATCAATGACAAAATGACCCAAGCGCCGAGCGCGATAAAGAACGCCTCTGGCACGACAAATATCCCACAGGACAGAAACGCGACGCAAAGCGTAACGAGCGCCATGTGTTTTTTCGATGCGACCACATGCATCCCACGGCAACTCTCTTCCGACGGCAGGTCAATCTCGGCTTGAGTGGCCATTTGTGCTCCACACTGTGCCGCAATGGCCCGTTCGATGTCGTCAGCCGTGGCCACGCCCATCAAGATGTCGCCCGCGTTGAATTCAATTTCTTCGGCAATTGATTTGAATTCGTCCGGTGCCGCTGTCGCGACAACCAATGTTTGGCCCAATCGCATCCAAGGCCAAACCCCATGCTCAAGACAGAACGCCAAATCCAGCGCCTCCGCGCAATCGGGATCAGGGGGGATTGGTCAATGCTTAACAGCATAGCGCCGAACCGTGCGGCTTCGGCGTCGAAGATTTGCCGTTTGGTTACCCAGCCCTCAGAGAGCAGCACTTGGCCCAGAGGTGCGCCGACTCTCTCTGAGATGCTCAGCGCTTCCATCAAAGTTTCGACCGACACAATGTCCTGCTCGATCAGAACACGGCCTAGAGGATAGTGGAAAAATGGTGATAACCGTGCAGTCTGCGGCGCTCGTAGGCGCAGTTGTGGGCTGCTCATCTCTGTATCCGTTCTGATCCGCAACGGGTCATTAACAAAACACAGTTAAATTGGCGTAAACACTTGTTTAACAGAATGTTACCAGGCGTTTTTAATTGTTAACTTTCCGCCATTGCCACGGCGAAATTTTCGAACAGATAAAAACTGTCCTGAGGGCCTGGGCTTGCTTCTGGGTGGTGCTGAACAGAGAAGACTTGGCGCGCATCTGAGGCGAGAGAGATTCCGCAATTCGATCCATCAAACAATGATCGATGTGTTTCCACAACCCCGGTGGGAAGGCTCGCTGCATCAACGGCAAAGCCATGGTTCATCGACGTGATCTCAACCTTGCCGGTGCGAATATCTTTGACCGGGTGGTTCGCGCCATGGTGGCCATGGTTCATTTTGATCGTGCGAGCACCCAATGCCAGCGCGAGCATTTGGTGTCCAAGACAGATGCCAAAGATCGGCAGGTTTGTCTCATTTAGCAACTGCTTGATCATAGGCACAGCGTATTCGCCGGTCGCGGCGGGGTCGCCGGGCCCGTTTGACAGAAAAACACCGTCTGGATTGTGTGTCAAAATGTCTTCTGCCGTTGCCGTGGCTGGGAGGACCATGACGTCGCACCCCGCAGATGCCAAACACCGCAGGATGTTGCGCTTTGCCCCATAGTCTACGGCGACGACTTTGTGTTTGGCATTGGTTTGTTTTTGATACCCCTCAGGCCAGGCCCAACGCATTTCGTCCCAGCGATAGCTTTGGGTGCAGGTGACATCTTTTGCGAGGTCTAGACCTTCCAGTCCGGGGAAGGCCCGCGCTGCGGCGACCATGGTTTCGATGTCGAACTGCCCGTCTTGGCGGTGTGCCAAAGCGACGTGTGGCGCGCCGAGTTGGCGGACGGAACGGGTCAATCGCCTAGTGTCGATACCACCGATCGCGATCCTATTGCGGGTTTGCAACCAACTCGAGAGCGTTTGTGTCGTCCGCCAATTGGACGGCTCTGTGGGCATCCATTTTACGACCATGCCTTCGGCGACAGGTGTCGCATTCTCGTCATCGTCGGGGTTCACACCAACGTTTCCAATGTGGGGGAAGGTGAATGTCACAACCTGACCCGCGTAAGACGGATCCGTCATGATTTCTTGGTAGCCAGTCATTGCGGTGTTGAAGCACAACTCAGCGGTCGTTTGGCCCTCTGCGCCAAATCCGTGGCCGTAAAACACTGACCCATCCGTGAGTACAAGACATGCAGTTGGGTGCTCGGTCATAGCGCGACTCCGGGGATCAGCGATTTGGCAAATTGGCGGGACACTATGGGCCTGGGTCGGAGCAGTCAAGACTCAGAAAAATATGAATATCATTTAAAATCAAACGCTTAAAAAGATGCCTCGGATGTTGTCACGCCCCGGCCAAGCACATAGATTGCAGGGTCTAAATCAAACCCATGGGGATGGGATGCAAATGGATCTAAAAACCAAGATCAATACAGGTTTGAAACAAGCGATGCGCGATAAAGATGCTGCGCGCTTGGCGACGCTGCGCCTCATTATGGCCGCCATCAAGGACCGTGAGATCGCGCTTCGTGGTGAAGGGCGGGACACAGGTCTTGAAGACGCCGAAATCACAGGCATTTTGGCCAAAATGGTCAAGCAACGGCAAGAAAGCGCGCGCACCTATGAAGAAGGTGGGCGTCTGGATCTTGCGGAGCGTGAGCTTAGCGAAATCAGTGTGATCGAGGAGTTCCTGCCGCGTCCGCTCGAGCAGACTGAAATCGACGCCGCAATTGCAAAAGCGATGGAAGATGTCGGTGCCGCGTCAATACGTGACATGGGAAAAGTGATGGGCGCGCTCAAGGCGTCCTATGCAGGTCAGATGGACTTTGGCGCCGTTGGGCCAATGGTCAAAGACCGGCTCTGCGCAGGCGCCTAAACTCTATAAATCTCTTCGACAAAGTTGCGCACTTCGGGATCTTTGATCTCGAAGCGCTTTACGAAGCGCGTTTTGAAACTGACGCGTCCCCTTCGTTCGCCGAAGTTTTCGCCGTGGTTTAAGAGGTACAGCGCCTGCGGGTCAGCCATCTTTGTGAGGTGCGTGCCCGAAAGGCTTGCCAAATAGGGGCCCATGCGATGTTCGTGCTGACTCATGTCATGCAGGAAACTCATTTGCTCTTTTGACGAGGGCGCTGCTGGGTCAAATGGCAGGGCCAAACAAGATCCGCAAAGTTTCCAAAAGGCCTTGGCTCCGGGTTCGCGCAGACTTTGCGGGCGAGCGAGCGCTAGGCGTTTGTGTGCGGCGTCATAGACAAAGCCATGTGTGAGCAGGGCGCCAGACGGTGCGTTCAATAACTGCTCCACGAGCGTCGGCGCTGCTCGGTCGTCACCATCAAATGTCATAGCGAGGCCCGCGGAGGTCTCAGTTTTCGCCAGATATTCATAGAGCTTTTGCAGTTTACGCCATTTGTCATTGCCCGGCGTCGGGTCATCAAAAGGCAAGTGAGAGATACGAATGTCTGCCGTTAGCGGTGGTTTCTCTTGGCAACAGACAATCGCCCGCCAGTTTTCGTTGGATTGAATGATCAGGCTGCGCAATGTGTAGGCCAAGAGCTCGGTCACTTTTCCCCAATTGCGCACGGACCCCGGGCCTACGAGCGGGATAAGGAAAGTGATATGGTCGGGGCGCGTCCACGTTTCGCCGCGGCGCGCATTGCGCAATCTCAGGGCCGCTGCTTCGGATGCGGCAAGGCCGGCGGCGTTTGGCCGCGCAAAACCAAGCCTGGTAATAGCCTTCAATCGAAGGCGTTTGAGTTTTGGTGTCGCGGGTATTTGGTCCATTGCATTCGGTCAGTCAGGATTGCCTGGGTTTTTTGAGCGCGTCGAGTTTCGTGCGCAAGTCGCCATACAGGCTGCGGCGTTCGGTTTCACTCAAAAATGCGCCGAGTTCGACCTCGCGACCATTGCCGCGCAGGGTCAAATATTGCGGGACTGGGCCACCGCGCGCATGCAGGATGGCTTCGGCCCAGTAGGCGTTGCATTCCCAATTCTGCGTTGGGCTGCGCGGATTGTGGCGGGTGAGGTGCAGATGGTCGTTCGCAAAGTGCAGGACTTCGACGATTTGATTGTCTTTCCAAGAGCGCTTGAGGGCACACCAGATCCCAGCAACAGCGGCCAAAATAAAGGGCAAGATGCCCCAAAGGACAATGCTACCGATGAGGGGAATGAGTGGCACGACAATCAGGCAAGACGTGATGCCTATAAATAGAACAAAGCCATGCGGTGGAAGCGATTGGTGCGGCCACGCACGCAGTTCTTGATTTGTGTCGGAAGAAGTTGACCAGGCGTAAGGCATTTTTGTGCGATTTCCTGCCTTGTTGTTTGGTCGCCCCTGTGGCGGGGCGACCCGGTGTTTTAGTCCTCGCAGCGCGTTGGCGCTTGGACGAGCGCGCGCGTCTTAGTGTGCGTGCTTGTCAGAATGGTCCCACTCTTCCTGTTTTGGCAGGATTTCGAAGGTGTGTTCTGGGGGTGGGCATGGAAGTGTCCACTCCAGCGTGTCAGCATACTCATTCCATGGGTTATTCTCGGTTACTTTGGCACCAGCGCGCAGGGCGTAGACAACAAGGCCCAAGAAGAACAGGAAGGACGCAAAGGACAGGAAAGCACCCCAGGACGACCACAAGTTCCAATAAGCAAACGCTTCAGGATAGTCGATGTAGCGACGTGGCATGCCCTGACGACCCAAGAAATGCTGTGGGAAGAAAGTCAGGTTTGCGCCGATAAACATCATCCAGAAGTGAATCTTACCACCGAATTCAGGGATCATGCGACCGGTCATCTTGGGGAAGTAGAAGTAAACCCCCGCAAAGATCGCAAAGACGGCACCGAGGCTCATCACGTAGTGGAAGTGCGCCACAACATAATAAGTGTCGTGGTAGGCACGGTCGACACCAGCTTGGGAGAGAACGACGCCTGTCACACCGCCAACGGTGAAGAGGAACAGGAAGCCGAAGGCCCAGAGCATTGGCGTTTTAAACTCAATGGAACCGCCCCACATGGTTGCGATCCAAGAGAAGACTTTCACACCAGTAGGCACCGCAATGACCATGGTCGCCAGCATGAAGTAGCTTTGCTGTGTGAGCGACATCCCCACTGTGTACATGTGGTGAGCCCAGACAACGAAGCCCAACACACCAATCGCGATGATCGCCCAGACCATTGGAAGGTAGCCAAACACCGGCTTGCGCGCGAAGGTTGCTATCACGTGGCTGATGATACCAAAGCCAGGAAGGATGATGATGTAAACCTCTGGGTGACCGAAGAACCACAGGATGTGCTGATAGAGGATCGGGTCACCGCCACCGGACGGATCAAAGAAAGTTGTCCCGAAGTTACGATCGGTCAGAAGCATGGTGATCGCGCCAGCGAGCACAGGCAGAGCGAGCAAAATCAACCAAGCTGTTACAAAGATCGACCATGAGAACAGCGGAACTTTGAAGAGTGTCATGCCGGGGGCGCGCATGTTCAAAAAGGTGGTGATCATATTGATCGCACCGAGGATTGAGCTTGCGCCCGACACGTGCACGGCAAAGATGGCAAGGTCCATCGACATACCACCTTCGTTGGTGGAGAGCGGCGGATAGAGCACCCAGCCCACACCGGAGCCAAGCTGGTCATTGCCACCCGGTGCCAGCACGGAACACACGGCTAGAAGACAGCCGGTGCAGTACATCCAAAAGCTCAGGTTGTTGAGGCGTGGGAACGCCATGTCAGGCGCGCCGATCTGCAACGGCATGAAGTAGTTGCCAAAACCGCCAAAGAGAGCCGGGATTACAACGAAGAACATCATCAAGATGCCGTGCGCAGTGACAACCACGTTCCACAGGTGGCCGTTTGGCGTACATTCCGTTGGTAGCGATGCCGCAAGCGATGCAAAGAAGCCACCGAAGAGGCCGCTATCAGCATGCTCCATGCACATGTGCTGCACCCCAGGATACATCAGCTCCAGGCGCATATAGACGGTGAAGGCCACGGCGATGAAGCCCATAAGCGCAGATACAATCAGGTACAAAATCCCGATGTCTTTGTGGTTGGTCGACATAAACCAGCGGGTGAAGAAGCCGCGCTGATCTTCGTGCTCGTGGCCGTGAATGGCTGCATCTGCCATGTCAGGACTCCTTGTTGGCTACAAAGGATTCCCGGTCGGAAACCGGGATTTATATTGCTGATATCTTAGTAGTCTGCGTGCTGCGTACGGGCAACGACTTACCTTGGCCAAAACCAAGATAAAATGTCGCGCCTGTGGTAGGCATTACCTCTAGGCGATAGGCAATTACCAGTCACTTAATTTGACTGGCCGCGTACGCGTTCTCCGAGAACGCCACATCAAACTCCGCCTGCAATGCCACGTCGAGATCGCCCAGAGTGACGGGCAAACCCAAGTCTACAAGGCTTGTCACGCCGTGTTCGGCGATCCCGCAGGGCACGATTCCGTCGAAATGGCCCAAATCAGGTTCCACGTTGATGGAAATGCCGTGGTAGCTAACCCATTGGCGCATCTTAATGCCAATTGCCGCGATTTTGTCTTCGGCGGGGCTGCCGTCTGGAGAGAGAACCTTCTCAGGGCGGGACACCCAGACGCCGACGCGACCGGGGCGAATCTCTCCACGCACGTTGAAACGGCCCAATGTCGAAATCACCCAAGTCTCCAATTGTTCGACAAACGCTCGCAAGTCACGGCCTCTGCGACCCACATCGAGCATAACATAAATCACGCGCTGACCAGGGCCGTGGTAGGTGTATTGCCCGCCCCGACGCGTCGGATAGACAGGAAACCGATCAGGATCGATGAGGTCTTCGCGCCGGGCTCGCGGTCCTTCGGTGTACATAGGGGGATGCTCGAGCAACCAGATGCATTCATCGGCCTCACCTGCCAGGATAGCCGAGACGCGCACTTCCATTTGGGCAACGGCCTGATCGTAAGGCACTGGCGTATCAGAGATAATCCACTCGACCAATGTTTACCGAGGCAAAAGCCCCGCCTCCTTGAGTTTGGCGATGTTGGCGCGGCTACAGGGGATATCTGGCCCTGCGCTCATACTCAGCACGGCCCGATCCCCAACGCGCTCCATTTTGCGGACGTGATCAAACGCCTCCCAATGGGAGCAGTGCACCTGAGCACCCCGTATCGTGCCGGTTTCGCGCATGGCATCTGACAATTGCAGTAGGATCAATTCCTTGCCCTTCATGGTCCTTACCCTAACATAGTGATCTTCAACCGAGATGGACACCAGCGGCCCACGTTTTTCCACCGATAGGCGATTGAAGATCGTCGGAGCCGCCTCTTTGGGTGACGCAGTGGTTTGGGGCGCATTGGCACGGGCGCCATAGAGCATTGCCGTATTCACGATGAGGGCGATATTCACGATGAGGGCGATGGCCACCACGGTCGCGCCGCCAATCGCATCCTGTTCAATGACGCGCAACAGTGGGGCAACGTGGTGATTGCGCTGGGGCTGGTTTGTGTCGTGCTACAGACTTGGCGCCAAATCCGCGCCTTCAGGTCCCGTCAGAGCACAGAAAAACGCAAACCAAAACAGCTTGCTACAGTTTCTTGATCTTTTGGTCTTGAGCTTGTCGCGCCCTTGGCCTAAGAGCGCGTTCACCAAGTCATATGCGGTCGTGGCGGAATTGGTAGACGCGCAGCGTTGAGGTCGCTGTGGGGTAACTCCCGTGGAGGTTCGAGTCCTCTCGACCGCACCATTGGTGCTCCGTGAATTGGCACGGACACCACGGATTTGGGGGTACCCACGCTTCTGTGAAGCGCAGTAATAGGCGACCTATCCGCACAATTCGCATGGCCAATCGTGCAGATAACTCGGTCGCATGGCCTTCGACCGTGCGCAGGGGTAGGGGGATGTTCACCCCCCACCAAAATGCGGTCAGAAGATGAAGTCACCCGCATCGAACACCGA
>JAKVBH010000014.1 GCA_022447495.1 Marinovum sp.
AACGAACGCCCATCTGTTTGCTGTGCTAGAAAACTGAACCTGCCCTGTTCTGATAAATGTCGGCTTGGTCCGCAGAGCCGACTTTGACGACCGGCAAATCTCGCGATGGCAAATCTTGCTTCACCCCACAGCCTGACGCCCGCGCCAGGTCACAACATCAAACAACATTTGCGGCGAAAGCCGGTGCGGATGATCAAGACCCAATGATGCGGCGACAATCTCAGAACAAAACCAGCGCGACTCGCTGTGACGGCCAAGGGCCAACACTTGTGAAAACAGAATGCCTCGATAGTCATACCGGGCACCGATCCGGTCACGGATAAACTGCACGGGCTTTTCCGGCGCGATCTTCAGTTGCACCAAGTCCCAGCTATCTGACTTCAGCAGAATGGGCTTTTCACGCACGCCGCCATCGCGGCCAGATGACGACAGGCACGGTGCGGTTTCACCGTGTTGCACGGTGAAGGAATGGAAAACGACCGTGAGATCTGCAAGCAGGCAATTCAATGCCTCGCAGGGGGTCTCACGTTCCTTCAAACCTCTTCGGGGCGCCCCCGAGCCAAGGAAGGTGCCGGGAACCTGATTTCGAAAGCGTGTCGCGATATCGGAATCGAAAAGAGCGCGCATGGGCTGCGCAAAGCTCGCGCCGTCGAATTAGCAGAAAGCGGAGCAACACCTTCACAAATCGCCGCCTGGACAGGACACAGAAGTCTGTCAGAAGTGACCCACTACACCGCGGAAATGGACCGCAAAGCAGCCGTGATGGGAACGAGAACAGAACATGAATTGGAAACTAAGCCCGCACAAAGTGGAAACTAGACGCACAAACCATTGATAATTAATAATTTTTTTTAGATGTGGCGCACCTGAGAGGATTCGAACCTCTGGCCTCTGCCTTCGGAGGGCAGCGCTCTATCCAGCTGAGCTACAGGTGCCTAGCCTCGTGCCTACCTTGCACGCGCGGCGGGCGCAAATCCAAAATCGCAAATTTCTGTCGCCAAGTTCCACCTTTCTGTCATCAGGGCCCAGAAAGGTGCGCTTATTGAAAAAGGTCCCGCGCCAATTCCAACGCCTCGATCAGCACATCGACCTCGGACTGGGTGTTATAAAGCCCAAAGGATGCGCGACAGGTTGCATTGAGCTTCAGGTGATCCATCAAGGGGCCCGCACAGTGGTGCCCCGCTCGCACAGCGACACCCTTTTTATCCAGAATTGTCGAGATGTCATGGGCATGTGCGGCCCCATCCAGGGTGAAGGAGAAGATCGCCCCTTTGCCAGATGCATTCCCTTGCACCTGAAGCCAGTTGCACCCTGACAAACGCTGCGCAGCGTACTGCGCGATGTTGCGTTCATGTTCGGCAATTGCCTCCATGCCGAGGCCCATCATATATTCGAGCGCCACCCCTAGACCAATCATCTGAACGATGCCTGGCGTACCTGCTTCGAACTTCATCGGTGGGTCATTGTAGCTCACCTCGTCGCGGTGAACCTCTTTGATCATGTCACCACCGCCCATGAATGGTTGCATCTCTTCCTGGCGGTGCTTCTTCATGAAGATCGCACCAGAACCAGACGGGCCATAAAGCTTGTGACCTGTGATCGCGTAAAAGTCGCAACCGATCGCATCGACGTTGACCGGCATATGCACCGCTGCCTGGCTCCCGTCTATCAGGGTCGCAATGCCACGCTCGCGCGCTGCGGTGCAAATCGACGCCACATCCACAACAGTGCCCAACACGTTCGACATGTGAGTGACAGCAACAATCTTGGTCTTTGGGCCCATGGCGTCGATCACTGCTTGAGGATCAAGAGAACCGTCCGGAGCAACATCGACCCACTTGATGACAACCCCCTGACGTTCGCGCAGAAAGTGCCAGGGCACGATGTTGGCGTGGTGCTCCATGATCGACAGGACGATCTCGTCGCCCGCTTGGAGCCGAGGCGCAGCCCAGCTATAGGCAACAGTGTTGATGCCCTCTGTGGTACCTGAATTGAAGACAATCTCATCTTCGTCGGCCACACCCATAAAGCGCGCAACGATCCCACGCGTCGCCTCATACTTATCGGTCGCGAGATTCGAGAGGAAATGCAGGCCGCGATGCACGTTGGCGTATTCCTCTGCATAGGTCTTCGTCACCGCATCGATCACAACCTGAGGCTTCTGCGCGCTGGCACCATTGTCGAGGTAGACCAACGGCTTGCCATTCACCTCACGCGCCAAAATAGGGAAGTCTCCGCGTATGCGTTCCACATCATACATTGCTGACGATCCCTCCGGCACTGAAATCGACGATGGAGAATAGGATGGCTACGCCGAACGCGACCCCCACAAGAGCCACAAGGATCACTCCGAGCGCTTTGGCGAGATTGTCGAAACCGTGCACCGCGTCCACGAAGGCCACCATCATCCAAATAGCCGCCGCGAAGTAGGCAAAAAAACCTAATACACCCAAAACCGGCAGAATGAGCACCGTCACCACCAACGCCATTTGGCCGATAAATAAGACGAATTGTGCCCACGTGATGATCAAAATCATGTCATTCAACCGACCCACGCCGCGGAACATTTGGCCCGTCCAATGCAAGGCGAAAATCACAATCGCCAGGCCCGCGAACGACAAAAATGCAGATACGAACGGGCTGAACACGAATTCCGCCAAGGGCCCGGTGGCAGGTGACAAAAGGTTGATAACACCGCTGATGATAGTGGCGATCAATACGACCAAGATCAGTCCAGGCCAAAGTACCGACTCGGGCAAATCAGCCTCAATGAGGTCGGCTGCGACGCGTTTGGGCTCAGTCACGCTGCGCCAGGCCATCTCCAGAATGGAGGGCAATGTCCAATCGATACGCGTTGTCATGGTCGCTCCGCCTCAAGCAATCCTGAAATCCAAAACCACAGGAATACGATGAACCACACACCGCCCACCATTTGCAACTCCAACCCTGGTCCGATGAGGCCTGCTGTGAGTCCATTCAGCAACGCCAACGGCGAGGCCGCGAGCAACGCCCAAAAGAGTGCCATACGCGTGCCGAAGTGGTCTCCCTGACCACCAATGACCTTTGCGATCAGGCGCGTCACTCCAGCCAATGCATACATGGCCAAAGGCATGATGAAGATCCAAGCCAGGAGCGCGCCGCCGACCATTGGTTGCAAGTCCGCGCCGCTCAAATGCGCCTCGCGAGACAACCGCGGCCACGAAAAAAGGAACATGAGCGCGCATGCGCCCATCAAAATCGCAAGCGCACGATCCTCTCTCTGACCCATCGCAAGCAGACGGCGGACCACTTTGCGGGGCCCTCGATATGAAGCTGCGATATCGTTCAAGACCGACACGGTACGCCCGGCTACCCGCGCCGCCGCATCAGCCAGGTTTCGATCAAACCGCCAATTTCTTCAGCCAAAGTTTCGTCTTCGATCTCTTCCACCGCTTCGGCGAGGAAAGCGAGCGTGAGCAAATCCGTGGCCGCACCTTCCGGAACGCCACGAGACCGGAGATAAAAAAGACCCTCGTCGTCGATCGCGCCAGAGGTCGACCCGTGCGAGCACGCGACATCGTCGGCATAGATTTCAAGTTCTGGTTTCGCGAGAAATTGGCTGTCCTCATCAAGCAAGAGCGACTGGCTGATTTGGTAACCATCAGTCTTCTGGGCACCTTCTTTAACGAGAATTTTGCCTTGGAACACACCTGTCGCGCCGTTGCGCAGAACCTTTTTGAAGACCTGCCGACTTTCACAGTTCACGGCGTCGTGGGTCACAAACACCGTATCGTCGTGGTGGAAATCACCATCGCCAATACAAGCTCCAGCCACATGCGCCACAGCGTCGTCACCCGTGAGCTCAATAACGGTCTCATTCCGGGTCAGCACGCCGTTCGCCGTCAAAGTGAAGCTCTTGAAGGTGCTCTCTTTGCCCAAACGTGCGAAGTTTGCCGTGGCTGCGCGACGGTCATGGTCGCGGCCTTGGGTCCGCACATGGTGCAATGTGGCGTTGTCGGCAATGTCTGTCTCCAGGCATGTATTGTACCGCGCCGCGGCAGGCCCGCTCTCCAAAATCGTCACCTCGCAACCCGCATCAACCTTAACGCAATGATGCAATATAGCATCGGAAGCATCTGAATTCTGAAGATAAATAAAAGAAATTGGCCTGGAGACAACGCCTGTGGCGTGAACCAACACACCATCCGTCGCAAATGCAGTGTTGAGCGCCGCCAGTGGCCGGTCAACTGGGTCCTGACCTCTGGCTTCGAGCGTACCATAGAGCGCGGAGGCCCAATGTATATCGCCACCTTCGGCCAGCCGCGTGATCGAGACATTCTCAACAGCTGAGAGATCATCAGACGCATCCGCATCAAAAACGCCGTCGACAAAGACGATTTTGAGTCGGTCTACGTCTTTGAACACAGGCGCTTCGTCCGTTTCAAACACGGGCGCGTTTGGCACGTAAGCTTGGACAAGGGTCTGAGGCCGGGTGAATTTCCAATACTCGTCGCGTGCATTGGGCAGGCCCATGGCACGCACCCGCGCCAGGGCATCGGCACGTGCGACGGCTGACCAACCACCCTCCGGAAGCGTAAGTGCGTTCAGCCTCTCTTCGGTTGCGGTTTGTTTGACTTGGGGCAGCGCCATCACGCCACCTCCGCCAAGATATCGGCATAGCCGTTGTTCTCGACCTCCAGCGCAAGCTCTGGGCCACCGGTTTTCACAATGCGGCCATCAGCCATAATGTGCACCACGTCTGGTTTGATGTGGTCGAGCAGGCGTTGGTAGTGGGTGATGACCAGGAAGCCCCGCCCCTCATCGCGCAGCGCATTTACGCCTTCGGAGACAAGCTTCATGGCGTCCACGTCAAGACCGGAATCTGTCTCGTCGAGGATGCACATCTTGGGCTCTAGCATTGCCATCTGCAAGATTTCATTGCGTTTTTTCTCACCACCTGAGAAGCCAACATTCACCGGACGCTTCAACATATCGGCATCGATTTTGAGTGATTTTGACTTGGCGCGGATCGTTTTGAGAAAGTCGCCCGCGCTCATTTCCTCTTCGTCGCGCGCTTTTCGTTGCGCATTCAGAGCAGTGCGCAGAAAGACATTGTTGGAGACGCCGGGGATCTCAACAGGGTATTGGAACGCCAGGAAGAGACCCGCTGCTGCGCGTTCTTCTGGTTCCATCTCAAGAATGTCTTCGCCTTCTAGCGTTGCTTCGCCGTCGGTCACCTCATAGCCATCGCGGCCTGAAAGCACATAGGACAGCGTGGATTTACCAGAGCCGTTTGGCCCCATGATGGCGTGCACTTTGCCCGCCTCGACGGTGAGGTCGACGCCTTTGAGGATTTGCTTGTCTTCTTCTTCCAAAGAGACGTGCAGGTTTTTGATCTCCAGCATGGTCTTCTCCTGTTTGGCCTTTGGGGCCGATTGTGACTGCTCGGTCAGGGCCGATACATAAATTGCGTAATCCGCAGCCAATATTCCTTGGGAAAGGACTGCGGGGTGATGTCAAAGCGGGCCATCCGGCCAATGAGCGTGGCGGGCCCGAGGTACTCTTGCACCTTGTGATAGGTCTGACGCGGCACGAAATCATCGAAAAGGATCGTAATCGGTTTCTTTGTCAGATAGGCGGCGGCCAAGGCACATCCAATGCGAAATCGGCCATCGACAAGTACCACATCAGGTGCGATGCCTTTGCCCTTTTGCCAGATGCCAAGCGGGTACCGCGGGTACTTGGCCCAATCGCTGTCATCCAGCGGGTGACCCCATGCTTTGGTGGGACCAATGTCGGACCAGACGACCTCTACCTTGCTGTTGTCCGCCGGCGGATTGTCTGTGAACCAATTGTTCATCATCGCCGCCCAGGCCCGATCACTTTCCACGCTGATCACGCGTTTGCCCGGCATCTCTGCGGCCATGACTGTGGAACCTCCAGAGCCATATTCCAATATCTCACTCGCACCCTCATAGGCCGCACGCAGAGCGGCGGCCTCATCAGGCGGAAGCGTGAGCTCAGGGCGCGTGATCGTGTCAGTCATTCAAGCACCACCGCAGTGCCCGAAGCAGACACCATCAACATGCTGTCGCCCACCACTTCGTAATCAAGGTCGACGCCCACAACGGCATCAGCTCCTTTGCCGCGTGCGCGCTCTTCTAATTCGCTCAGCGCTGTGTCGCGCGCGTCTTGAAGTTTGGCTTCATACGCACCGGAGCGGCCCCCAACGATATCGGTGATCGAGGCAAACAGGTCGCGCACAACATTTGCACCCATGATCGCTTCGCCCACGACAATGCCGCGGTAATCGATGATTTTACGGCCTTCAATGCTGGTTGTGGTGGTGATGATCATGATCCTGTCCTTAGTAAACTACGCATAATACTTGGCTTGCAACGCGGCTGCATTTGCCAATTGAATTGGTGGCATCACCGCCAATGCCGCACCCGTGAAAGGCTCATCCAAGAAAACTGTCATGACTTTCCGCGTCCCGAAACGAGTTGCGCGAAAAGCGACCCGCAAAACCCCGAGACAAAGGCCAATCCTATCACCGCCCACATCGTCAGCGCGTCGGTAATGACGTCAATGACGGTTGCAAAGACAGCACAGAAGACACCGGTCATCAAAGAAGTGAGCAAGATGGGGTTCATTGCGGTTCGTTCTTAGCAGGTAAGCGAGGCTTGGTCAGGCTCTTCTCGATGAGACGGATCCTTGGGTAAACGCCGGGCAAAAAGCACTCGAACACCCTGTTGGACATCTGTGGCCTTCTCCATGGAGGAGATCAACAAAAACACCAAAATGCACAAGGAGGCCGCATCGTCCGGGACAACTATGTTGCTCGGTACAAAGTTGGCAATCAGAACAACACTGATCACCAAGCCGACCTTGACCATCCCGTCATATCTAGAGGTGATGGGACGTTTGAGCCTACGTTTGTGTATGTCATGCCTGGGCATAGCTTACCCCACAGAGCCTTCTAGCGAGATCGCTACGAGCTGTTGGGCTTCCATGGCAAACTCCATTGGAAGGGCCTGGAGCACGTCCTTGCAAAACCCGTTCACAACCAGCGCAACCGCCTCTTCTTCGTCCATGCCGCGCTGGCGGCAGTAGAAGAGTTGATCGTCATCCACCTTGGACGTGGTCGCCTCGTGTTCGACGCGGCTCGAGTTATTCTTGACCTCAATATAAGGCACCGTATGCGCCCCGCATTTGTCACCAATGAGTAAGCTATCACACTGGGTGTAGTTCCGACTATTCTTGGCTTTGGGGTGCATGGAAACCAGACCACGATACGTGTTCTGTGCCTTGCCCGCCGAAATCCCCTTGGACACGATGCGCGATTTGGTATCGCGACCCAGGTGGATCATCTTGGTACCGGTGTCAGCTTGTTGGTAGTTGTTGGTGATCGCGATCGAGTAGAACTCCCCTTGGCTTTCATGACCACGCAGGATGCAGGACGGGTATTTCCACGTCACCGCGGAGCCGGTTTCAACCTGCGTCCACATCACTTTGGCCCGATCCCCGCGGCAATCGGCCCGCTTGGTCACGAAGTTATAGATGCCGCCCTTGCCCTCTTCGTCCCCCGGGAACCAGTTCTGGACGGTGGAGTACTTAACCTCCGCATCTTCTTCGATAACGATTTCCACAACGGCGGCATGCAATTGGGCTGTATCGCGCTGGGGCGCGGTGCATCCTTCGAGATAGCTCACGTAACTGCCTTTGTCGGCGATGATCAAAGTGCGCTCGAACTGGCCCGTGTTCTCAGCGTTGATCCGAAAATAGGTCGACAGCTCCATCGGACAGCGCACGCCAGGCGGTACATAAACAAACGAGCCATCCGAGAAGACAGCCGAATTCAGCGTCGCATAGTAATTGTCGCTGATCGGCACGACCGTACCGAGGTACTTTTTGACCAGCTCTGGATGCTCGCGGATCGCTTCGGAGATGGAACAAAAGATAACCCCAGCTTTGCGCAGCTCAGCTTGGAAGGTTGTGCCTACGGAAACGGAGTCGAAGACCGCATCCACAGCCACCTTACGGCCCTCCGCAGGCGCATCCTCTGCGCCTTCTACACCCGCCAGGATCATCTGCTCTTTGAGCGGAATGCCGAGCTTTTCATAAGTCGCTAGTAGCTTGGGATCGACCTCCTCCAGCGATTTGGGTTTTTCGTCCATGCTCTTGGGGCGAGCGTAGTAATATTGATCCTGAAAATCGATTTCAGGGTAATCGATCATCGCCCAATCAGGCTCTTGGACCTTGAGCCAACGCTTAAACGCGCCCAGGCGCCACTCGGTCATCCACTCTGGCTCGTTGTTCTTTTCCGAGATCAACCGCACGATGTCTTCGGTCAGCCCTTTAGGGGCGTATTCCATCTCGATCTCGGTTTCCCAGCCGTATTTGTAGGTGCTGAGGTTGGCCACCGCATCAACGGTTTCCTTTTCAACGCCTTCTTTGACCTGAGTGTCCAATGCTGCCATCGTCTTCCCCAATGCTATCGTTGTCCTAAGCCGCGCGGGCTTGGTGTCTTTTCAAAGCAGCACCCCAGCTTTCGGCAAAGCGGAGCACCTCGTCCTCGGTTGTGTCCGGCCCCAAACTCACGCGGATTGCGGAGCGGGCCTGTGTTTCGTCGTAGCCCATGGCCATTAGCACGTTTGAGGCGCGCACCTTGCCAGAGGAGCAGGCAGACCCGGCAGAGATTGCAAAACCAGCAAGATCCATCTGCATGACCTGCGTTTCTCCCTTCCAACCTTGCGCGATCACGCAGCTCGTGTTGGGCAAGCGATGTACAGGCTTCCCAACAAAAATAATGTTGGACGCTGCCGCCTCAAGAGCCTTTTCTAGAATATTTCTAAGTTCCGCAACACGATCCCATACACCGTTGGCCAAATCGCGTGCGGCGGCCTCTGCGGCGGCGCCAAAACCGGCGATACCGATGAGGTTTTCTGTGCCGCTGCGCCGTCCCATTTCCTGGCCTCCGCCGCGCAATCGCGCTGGCAAATCTACGCCTTGGCGCAACACTGCGGCACCCACGCCTTTTGGTCCGGCAAGCTTGTGCGCAGACACCAATCCCGCATCGCAACCCAGCCAATTAAAGGCGATGGGCAGTTTACCAAAGGCTTGCGTCAAGTCGCTGACAGCCAATCCGTGTGGCACGTCTTGCACAATTCCCGTTTCAGAATTGGCCATTTGCAAGACGGATGCTGCGGGTTTAGGCACCTCCACGCGACCGTCTTGTGACACAGTCAAATCAGCCCGCGTCCAGGCCCTCACAGCATCATGTTCGATGTCTGAGGCCACCAAACCCCGCTCGAGACAGGTCAAGGCTGCAGCTTCTGTGGCGCCAGAGGTGAAGACGACATCCGCACCATCTGCACCCAAGGCTTCGGCCACTTGACGCCGCGCGCGCTCCATAAGAGCTTTGGCCGCCCGCCCTTCACCGTGAACAGAAGACGGATTACCCACGACGTCCATCGCCTCGATCATCGCTTGCTTGGCCTCAGGTCGCAGCGGCGTCGTCGCATTATAGTCGAGATAGGCGCGCGAGTGTTTCATCTTACGGTCAAGCTCCGGACGGCGGTCATGAGCAAGAGCGAGAGCGCCCAGCTACCGATCACTCCTCATCCACCACGTTAAAAAGTGAGGGAACAGCAGGACACGGCGCAAGTTCGTTTCCAACAACGTCTGAGAGACGGGTTTGATGCAAGAAGACGTAGACGTGCGCCGACAGTCCCTCCCACAGCCGATTGGACAGCGATTGGGCACGGCTTCCCGAAGCTCCGCCCTTGGCACCTGCACCGGTGTGCATAGCGTTCACGGTTTCATCGACAGCTTCCAAGATATCCACCACGCGAATCTCGCTGGCTGATCGTGCCAAGCGATAGCCCCCGCCGGGTCCGCGCACCGATGAGACGAGGTTTGCCCGACGCAGTTTGACAAACAACTGTTCTAAATACGTCAGCGAAATGTCCTGGCGATCAGAAATTTCACCCAACGTAACCAAATCGTCGCTCTTTTGTAGCGCAATATCGCTGAGCGCCACCATCGCGTAGCGACCTTTAGTACTTAACTTCATACTTCCCCCTACGGACCCCAAAAAAATGGGTAAGTTGATACACACGGCCCAGGGCCTGGACGCAGTTGACGCCAACCATTGGTTTGCTTATTTGCTCAGCAGAACGGAGCGCGCGCACCGTTTAGAATTATTCTAAATTGTCCGACTGCCACAGTCAAGCGTCGGGCCGCTGTGAGGATAGAAACCACATGCCCGAGGTCATTTTTCCAGGACCCGAAGGTCGTCTTGAAGGCCGTTACCATCCTCAAAAAGAACGCGATGCGCCGATTGCGATCATCCTTCACCCCCACCCCCAATTTGGCGGGACGATGAACAACAAGGTGGTCTACAATCTCCACTACACGTTCTACAACATGGGCTTCACCGTCATGCGGTTTAACTTCCGTGGTGTGGGACGGAGCCAAGGTGAATATGACCAAGGCGTGGGTGAGTTGTCCGATGCGGCGTCCGCTCTCGACTACCTGCAGTCGATGAACAACAACTCGAAGCATTGCTGGGTTGCGGGATTCTCTTTCGGCGCTTGGATCGGCATGCAACTTCTGATGCGTCGCCCTGAAATCACAGGCTTTATCTCTGCGGCACCGCCGGCCAATATGTATGACTTTTCGTTCTTGGCGCCCTGCCCGTCATCAGGTCTCGTTATCAACGGCACAGCAGACCGCGTTGCACCGCCAGCGGACACACGTGCTCTGGTGTCCAAGTTGCACGAGCAAAAGGGCATTACGATCACGCACCAAGAGGTCGATGGTTGTGGACATTTCTTTGAGAACGATCACATGGAGACGCTCACAGGCAGCGTCACAGAATACGTCAAGCGCCGCCTGACCGAAAGCACGCGCTGATGGGCATCACCGAAGACCTAGCAGATCAATTGGCACAAGACGTGCTCGAAGCAGCTGAGATTATGGGCGAAGAGCGCCTGCCCGAAGACATAGCCAAACTTCTCGCTGCCTCGTCGCAAACCGCCGAAGAGGCTTTCCTCACCGCCATTCGGGTACGTCGCGCCAACAAACAAGCTCGCGAGGTCTTGGCTGGTAAACTCAAAGCATTCGAAGCCAAACTCGCAAGTTCGTAGACGTGATCACCGAGCAAGACATCCCATCCCGCCTAGATGCACAGATGGCCTTCTTGCAGGAAATCGACAAACTCAAAGCGGTGGACCGCGCCACGGATGTCTTCGGGGACCGCGCCGAAAACTCGGCAGAGCATTCTTGGCATCTGGCGCTTTACGCCTTGATCCTGTCCGAGCACGCCAGATCCCAGATCAACGTTGACCGCGTTATCCGCATGATGCTTCTGCACGATATCGTTGAAATCGACGCCGGCGACACGCCGATCTTTGGCGCGGCCGACCCGGGGATCAAAGACGCAGAGGAAAAAGCTGCGAAACGAATCTTTGGCCTTCTCCCAGACGACCAAGCCCGCGAAGCGCTTGCGCTTTGGCACGAGTTCGAAGCCGCCGAAAGCGTGGACGCGATTTTTGCAAAGTCTCTAGACCGTTTTCAACCGCCCAACCAAAACCTAGCCACAGGTGGCGGTTCGTGGAAGCGCTACAAGGTCACGCGCGATAGGATCGAAGCACGGGTCAAGCCGCCCATTGAGCGGGGCGCGCCAAAGCTCTTCGCTTGGCTCAGCCCTAAGCTCGACGCCTTTTTTAGCCGTTCTGAATAGCCGCCTTAGCCGCGTCCATGGCCGCATCCGCCGCTTCAGCGCTCGGTGCGCCGCCCTGGGCCATGTCGGGGCGACCGCCACCGCCTTTGCCACCAAGAGCCGCGACAGCAGCCTTGAGCACGTCAACCGCATTGACCTTGTCGTTCAGGTCTTTGGTCACACCAACCGCCACAGCGGCTTTACCGCCAGTGTCCGCGATAAAGAGCGCCACGCCAGATCCCATTTTTTCTTTGGCTGCGTCGATCAATGGCGGGAGGTCTTTGCCGGTCACGCCGCTCACGACCTGACCGGTGAAAGCCACGCCGCCCACGTCTTCGCTGGTTCCTGCGGGCCCAGAGCCCCCCCCCGCCATCGCCAAATCACGTCGCAATTGCGCAACTTCAACTTGCAAAGATTTACGTTCATCAAGAAGCGCTTTGACACGCTCAGGCACGTCACCCGCTTGCGATTTTAACACCCCCGCCACTTCGGCAAGGGTGTGATATTGGCCCGAGAGGTAATCAAACGCCGCCTGACCCGTAAGCGCCTCAATACGACGAACACCCGCCGACGACGCACTATCACCCAGAGTGACAAAAACACCGATATCGCCCGTTTGGCGCACATGGGTGCCACCACAGAGTTCAAGTGAATATGTCTCGCCGCTGGTACCCTTGCCAGAGCCCGCTTCGGTGCCCATGGATACTACACGCACCTCGTCACCATACTTTTCGCCAAAGAGTGCCTGCGCGCCTATGGCGCGGGCGTCATCGGGGGTCATGATACGGGTCTCAACGGGCGCGTTTTGACGGATGTAGGCGTTGACCTCTTGCTCGACCCTTTTCAACTCTTCAAGGCTCAATGCCTTACCGTGGCTAAAATCAAACCGCAGACGATCGTCGGCATTCAACGAGCCACGCTGCGCCACATGCTCGCCAAGCGCACCGCGCAGAGCTTCATGCAGCAAATGGGTCGCTGAGTGGTTGGCGCGGATCGCGGAGCGCCGCGCGTGATCCACTTCCAGCTGTGCCGCAGCCCCTTTGACAACTGTGCCGGAGGTCACCTCACCCATGTGGATGAACACTCCTGCCACCTTCCTGGTGTCCGAGATGGCCACTTCGAAATCGTCGGCTTTCACGATGCCGCTGTCCCCGACCTGACCACCGCTTTCAGCGTAGAATGGCGATTGGTTTAGGACGATGGAGACTTTTTCACCGGCGGAAACGGTTTCCACTTTCTCTCCGTCCTGCACCAAAGCCACGATCTGACCCTCGGCCACTTCGGTGTCATATCCCAAGAAATCCGTGGTGCCATCCGCCTCTGCGATGTCGAACCAGACGGTCGCGTCCGCTGCTTCGCCAGAGCCGGACCAAGCCGCGCGTGCCTTGGCTTTTTGCTCAGCCATTGCAGCGTCGAAGCCATCGGTATCGACTTCCCGGCCCTTTTCGCGCAGCGCATCTTGGGTCAGATCGAGTGGGAAACCGTAGGTGTCGTAGAGTTTGAAAGCCGTTTCGCCTGGCAGCGCTGAGCTTTCGGGCAAATCTGACAGTTCTTCGTCAAGCAATTTCAAACCGCGATCCAGCGTTGCTTTAAACCGTGTCTCTTCGAGGTTAAGCGTCTCTGCGATTAACGCCTGCGCCTGACCAAGTTCGGGATAGGCTTGCCCCATTTGTTGCACGAGCGCGGGCACCAAGCGATACATAACCGGGTCTTTTGCGCCCAAAAGGTGCGCGTGACGCATGGCCCGGCGCATGATGCGTCGCAAAACGTAGCCACGGCCCTCATTCGACGGCATCACGCCGTCTGCCATCAAAAATGAGGTCGATCGGAGGTGATCTGCAATCACGCGGTGATGCACGTTTTTAGCACCATAAGGATCAACGCCCGTTGCCTGCGCCGACGCCTCAATCAGCGCCTTCATCGTGTCTGTATCGTAATTATCGTGGCTTCCCTGCAAAAGCGCGCCAATCCGCTCGAGCCCCATGCCGGTGTCAATCGACTGCATGTCGAGTTCGTTCATGGAACCGTCTTCGAACTGTTCGTTTTGCATGAAAACGACGTTCCAAATCTCGATGAAGCGGTCACCATCCTCTTCGGGGGAACCGGGAGGGCCACCCCAGATGTGATCACCGTGGTCGTAGAAGATCTCGGTACAGGGGCCGCAAGGTCCGGTTGGCCCCATTTGCCAAAAGTTGTCAGATGTGGCGATGTGGATGATACGCTCCTCTGGAACACCCACTTTCTTCCAAATCTCAAAGGCTTCGTCGTCGGTGTGGTAGACAGTGGTGTAGAGCTTATCCTTTGGGATATCGAATTCGGAGGTGATCAATTCCCATGCGAACGCGATCGCTTCTTCTTTGAAATAGTCGCCAAAGCTGAAGTTGCCCAACATCTCAAAAAACGTGTGGTGACGGGCAGTGTAACCCACATTGTCTAGGTCGTTGTGTTTGCCGCCTGCGCGCACGCATTTCTGAGACGAGGTCGCCCGTTTATAATCGCGAGTCTCCAACCCCGTGAAGAGGTTCTTGAACTGGACCATGCCAGAGTTCGCAAACATCAGCGTTGGGTCGTTGCGCGGCACTAGCGGGGACGAAGAGACGATCTCATGGCCGTTTTTGGCGAAATAGTCGAGAAACGTGCTGCGAATGTCGTTCAGGCTGGTCATTTTGAAGCTTCCTTTGGGCTTGCGCGTTGAAATAGCCCTCACTTCCCTGCCCCGCAACGTGAAAGAGCGGCCCAAACTGGACCGCTCCGCCAAAATTGCAAGATTTAGGATGTGTCGTTAGCCTTCTAGAACGCCATCATCATCAATTTGTTCTTCTGGTGGCATGTCAAAATCGAGCCCATGAGCGGCCCGGATCTTGTCCTCGATATCAAACGCAATGCGCTTGTTTTCGCGCAGGAAGGTCTTGGCATTTTCACGACCTTGGCCAATGCGCTCATCCCCATAAGAGAACCAGGCACCCGATTTCTCAACGACGCCCGCTTTGACCCCGAGGTCGAGAAGTTCGCCCATTTTCGAGATGCCTTCGCCGTACATGATGTCGAATTCGACCTGTTTGAAGGGCGGCGAAACCTTGTTCTTGACCACCTTTACGCGGGTCTGGTTGCCCACAACTTCATCGCGGTCCTTAATCGCGCCAATACGCCGAATGTCGAGGCGCACGGACGAGTAGAATTTCAGAGCGTTGCCCCCAGTGGTCGTCTCAGGGCTACCGAACATGACACCTATCTTCATCCGGATTTGGTTGATGAAAATGACCATACAGTTGGAGCGCGCGATCGAGCCCGTAAGTTTGCGCATGGCCTGACTCATGAGACGGGCGTGCACGCCAACCGAGCTGTCCCCCATGTCGCCTTCAAGCTCTGACTTGGGCGTAAGCGCGGCAACCGAGTCGACGACGACCATATTTACGGCACCGGAGCGCACCAAAGTATCTGTTATTTCAAGGGCTTGCTCGCCAGTGTCGGGTTGCGAAATCAGAAGTTCATCCAAGTCCACACCAAGTTTTTTGGCATAGGCGGGGTCTAGCGCATGCTCAGCGTCGACAAACGCACACACGCCACCCTTCTTTTGTTCTTCCGCCACGCAATGCAGTGTTAGCGTGGTTTTTCCTGAACTTTCAGGGCCGTAAATTTCGACAATCCGCCCCTTGGGCAATCCGCCAATGCCAAGCGCGATGTCGAGGCCTAGGGAGCCCGTTGAAGTCGCTTCGATTTCTTGCATGGGGTTGTCGCCCCCAAGCTTCATGATCGAACCCTTGCCAAATTGGCGTTCGATTTGAGCGAGAGCGCTGTCGAGCGCTTTTTGTTTGTCCGCTTTGCGTTTGTTGTCCATTGAGAGAAGGTCTGCCGTTGCCATGCACTTGGCTCCTTATGTCATGCCGCTCGGGGCGCGTCCATGTCGCCCGTTGATGTTCTTGTCTTGTTCTTATTGCGATCAAAACGAGAACATTACAAGTTGAATCTTAATCGCTTTGACTTTTGTCTGCTTTGGTTAAGGAGTAGTTTAGGTCAGCGCGAATTAGAAAAGGTTTCGTCTATGCTAATGTTTTGGAAGGAAAGATTGACGATCCTGGCCGTTCCGAAAACTGGCACGACCGCACTTGAGGACGCTCTTGGCGCAGCAGCGGATATGGTTGTTCGGGACCCTCCCCAGCTCAAACACGCACCCATGTATCGTTACAACCGATTTTTTCGTCCGATGTTCGAAAAACAAGGCGCGGAGGATATGGAGACATTCGCGATCATCAGAGAGCCCGTTGCATGGCTGTCGAGTTGGTACCGCTACCGAGCACGCCCCTTCATGCAAGGCAAAGCAAACTACACAGGCGACATGTCATTTGACGATTTTGTGGATGCCTATTGTAAGGGACACAAGCCAGGATTCGCCAATGTCGGAAGCCAGGCCAAGTTTTTGGAACCACGCCCGAATGGGGTCGCGATCCACCACCTTTACCGCTATGACGATTTCGCGGCAGCGGTCGATTTCTTGGAAAAGCGCCTATCGCGCGACATTAATTTGACCAAGCAAAACGTGTCACCTATGCAGGAAACACGTCTGTCCGCGCAAACCGAAGAAAAGCTAAGGCGTAAACGGCACGAAGAATTTGAACTCTATGCCAGCATACCTGATGGCGGCTGGCACGCCTGACGGCGCGATAAACTCACTAATGAAGTTGTTGCTGCACGGTGTCCGTCAACTCACTGAGCGAAAATGGTTTCGCCAGGAAAACCGAATTAGGAATGCGAGTCTGGTCGTTTCCAAAGCTCTCCTCAGCATATCCTGACACAAACACGACCCGCGTATCAGGTCGCTGTTTCAAGGCCTCGCGAACCCAACGAGGCCCATCCATACCTGGCATAACGACGTCCGTGACAAAGACGTCAATTTTCAAATTCGCATCTTGAAGTCTCTCCAGGGCTTCCTCTGCGGATTGCGCCTCAAGGACCGTGAAGCCCCGCAGCCTAAGCGCGCGAGATGCAAATGCGCGTACTGGAGCTTCGTCTTCCACGAGCAATACGACTGCATCGCTGCGACGCGGTAGCACCGGTTGTTCCTCAAGCACGGCTTCAACGGTGTCTTCAATCACTTCGTCATGCACCGGGAACAATAAAGTGAAGCAGGTTCCCTGCCCCACAACGGAATCCACAAAGATAAAGCCGCCCGTCTGTTTCACGATCCCGTAAACCGTCGACAAGCCCAACCCGGTGCCTTCGCCTGCTCGTTTGGTTGTAAAGAAAGGCTCGAATACCTTTTGCAATTTGTCTGGGGCGATGCCGCGACCTTGGTCCGTTACTTTTACCGAGATATACTCTCCGGGCGAAACTACGGCGCGGTCTCGTTTCAGCGGGCTACGCAGAGACAATATTTCGGTGAGAACTTCAATTTCGCCCCCATCAGGCATCGCATCTCGCGAGTTCACGATCAGGTTCATCATGACTTGTTCAAGCTGTCTTTTGTCGACCCGAACAGGGCGCAAGTTCTCGGAATGCGCCAGCTTGAGGCGCACCTTTTCGCCTACCAATCGGTTCAAAAGATGCGTCAGATCCGACAAGGTATCGCGCAAGTCCAACAGTTCCGGCCGAAGTGTTTGCTTGCGAGAAAAAGCCAATAATTGACTGACAAGCGCGGCGGCTCTGTTCGCATTCTGATTGATTTGGACAAGATCGCCATAGTCGGGATCACCCTCATCATGGCGCAGAAGTAGCAAATCACAATGCCCGGAAATGGCTGTCAGAAGATTGTTGAAATCGTGCGCAACACCGCCCGCCAATTGACCAATCGCCTGCATTTTTTGGCTTTGAACGAACTGCGCTTCCAGGGTCTTTAGCTCAGTTGCGTCATTCAAAACTGCCACAAGTGCCGGGCCATCGTCTTCGATCACGCGTTTCAGAGAGACCTGCAAAAAGCGTTCCTTCGCCCCGTGCGAGAGACGCAAAAATTCTGCATGGTTTTGTGTGCGATTGTTGGCTACGTCGTCCAGCCAATCAGCAATTGGACGACCCAACCCCTCTAGATGATCGCCAATTGTTTGACCTTCCAATGCGCCCACATCCAATAGGCGCAAAGCCTCAGGATTGGCCCGCAGCACTTCACCCCTTGGGCTCATTTTCAACAACGCGACAGGCAAGGCCTCAAAACCCGCGTCATCATCAGAGGCGCCATGTTGCCCATGTGGAGGCAAGAAGAACAACTCACGACGCGCACCACTTATGTCAACTTGCGCCACAAGCACACGATGTGAACCTGTTTCACTCTGCACCCGCAGGGTAGCACCTGGCACAATGCGATCATCGGACAATTCTTCAAGCGAGGTTGCCCGCCGTCCAAAGAGTCTCCGCGCAGCATCGTTCATAAACAAAATGGCACCAGATCGCCCAACTGTAATTCGAGGCAGCGTCACACCATCATGTGCGCGCTGCAATTCGGTTTCGCTGACCTCTTCGATGCGCCAAAGCAGGAGCCCTGCGCCCACATCCTGGACAGACACGCGCACCTGACCACGACGTGTAACCACCGCTTCTTTGGCAGAGCCTGACTGCGCCACCTTGGTGCGCATCCGGTGCAGTAGTCCACCCGGACTTGCGAGCATCAATTCTATGACTTGCCCCAATCGGTTAAGGGGGACCTGGGCAATCTCTTTATGTTCACTGTTGTCTCTGTTGAGCCTATCTCGCGCAGCCGCGTTTGAAAGCATGACAGATCCATCTTCATCCGTGAGAACGCACATCGACGGCTCATGGGCGATCAAGCTTTCGATCATGCCCAATTGCGACGTTTGTTTTCGTTGATGTTGGTAAGAGGTCACCGCCATTGCCAAGCCAAGCACAAACAGCATAACGCCTGCGCCGATCATCACCGATCCAAAGGGCGTTGAAATAGCTTCAAGGCCAACCGCCGAGCACAAGGTGCCGGCAATGATTGAGATCGCACCAATGCGTTTTCGAACAATGGATCGATCAGACACGTACTGCTTCCCTTCCACCACGATCGCGGAGCGCTCCACGCCCCATGAGCATTGTATTTCACCTCAAGATTAACGCGACATTAACGCTTATCAACCTTAAGATGAGTTAATAGGGCTAGCTTTTCTGCATGATTGCAAGGAAAAAACCGTCTCCCCCATCCTCATGCCCCCAAGACTGCGTCTGCAAAACATCGAAATCAGGCACGTTTGCACAAAACATCTCGACCGAATGGATATTTTCAGAATGCAACAAAGAGCATGTTGCATACGCTAAAATCCCATTTTTATTCAGATGCTTAGATGCCTTTTCTAGCACGTTCACTTGCTGAATGTTGATTGCATCCAATCTCTCAGGTGTCAGGGCCCACTTCCCCTGTGGGTCGCGCCTCCAGGATCCACTTCCTGAACAAGGGGCGTCACAGAGGATTAAGTCATAGGTCTCCCGCACTTCGTTTACGATTCTGATGGTTGCGCCTGCACGTTTCGCACGTTGGGGAATTGGCCCCATACGTCTAGTAGAAATGTCATAGGCGTCAACTTGCGTATTCAAACGCGCCGCAAGGGCCAGCGTCTTGCCACCACCGCCCGCACAATAGTCAAGAACCTTGTCCCCAGGTTCGATTGGTAGGTTGGAAACGATCGCTTGGCTCGCGGCATCCTGCAACTCGATCAAACCGTTCAGATAACATTGAGACCGAGCCACAGCGCGCGCGCCTGACTGCACTCGCAACGCAGTTGGGGCCAGCTCATGGATTGCCGTCTGAATGCCCTCATCAGCCAACTGCGCTTGAACCTTATCCCGGGTGATCCGCGCAACGTTGACACGCAAATCAACGGGTGCCCTGCTTTGTTGCGCTTTGGCTTCAGCTCGTGCTGTCTCTTCACTGCGGCCATCGCAGAGCAGCGGCCAAAGCCAATCCGGCCAATCCATCGCCACCAAAGGGGATGGGTCGGTAGGCAAGTTTGCTTCGTCGTCGGACAAAGGGGCCGGTGCATAGGTGCTTGAGCCAAAAAGAGATTCTACATCAACGCCTTGCATGCGACACAGACCAAGAATACGACACCGTCCATTTGTGCCATCGCCCCAATGGGCGGTCGACCGCCAACATCGAAGCACGTCATAGACATGGTCACGCACCGCAGTGCGGTCTTTTGATCCAGCAAATCGGCTTGCCCGGGCCCAAGATATGAGCGCTTGTTCAACAGGCGCCCCATCGACGATCTTGTCTAAAACCACAATGGCGGCTTGAAGGCGCGCGCCCGGGGTCATCGTGGATCAACCGCCGCGATAATTTGGCGCTTCACGTGTGATTTGCACGTCATGAACGTGGCTCTCACGTAGGCCCGCATTGGTGATTTTTACAAAATTACATAGCGTGCGCATCTCATCTACCGTGGCGCAGCCAGTATATCCCATCGCAGCGCGCAGGCCGCCCACCAATTGGTGGATCACCGCAGAGGCCGGACCCTTGTAAGGCACCTGCCCTTCAATCCCTTCTGGCACCAGTTTGTCAGACGCTGCATCCTTTTGGAAATAGCGATCTGCGGAACCACGGGCCATTGCGCCGAGCGACCCCATGCCGCGATAGCTTTTGAAAGAACGACCTTGGTAAAGGATCACTTCACCGGGGCTTTCGTCCGTGCCCGCAATCATCGAGCCCACCATGGCACAAGATGCGCCTGCCGCAATGGCTTTTGCAAAGTCACCGGAGAATTTGATCCCACCGTCTGCAATGACTGGTGTTTCGCCAGCAGCTTGCGCGCAATCCAAGATCGCGGTGAGCTGAGGGACACCCACACCGGCCACCATCCGCGTGGTACAAATGGAGCCCGGCCCAATACCCACTTTCACCGCATCAGCGCCGGCATCGATTAAAGCTCTGGTGGCTTCGGATGTCGCCACATTGCCCGCGATGACCTGAACGTCATTGGATAGTGATTTTGCGCGTGTTACCGCGTCAAGCACTCCGCGGGAATGCCCATGCGCCGTATCAACGACAATGATATCGACTTGAGCGTCAACCAATGCCTCTGTGCGCTCATAGCCAGAATTGCCAACAGAGGTTGCTGCGGCAACGCGCAAGCGACCCAGCTCATCTTTGCAGGCAGTTGGATTAAGCACTGCCTGCTCGGTGTCTTTGAGGGTCAAAAGCCCAGTGAGTTTGCCTTGAGCATCATGGACCAAGAGTTTCTCGATCCGGCGCGCCCGCATGAGGGATTTGGCCTCTTCAAGGTCCGCGGGTTCAGCCAGCATTGCCAAGTCGTCACTGGTCATCATCACATGAACGGGCGTGTCATCAGAAGACGCAAAGCGCATATCGCGATTGGTCAAGATCCCAAGCACGCGGCCAGCTTTATCTATAACTGGAAAACCCGTGAAATTATACCGATCGACCAATTTCTTTGCGTCTGCGAGCGTTTCATCCGCGCGCAGCGTCACGGGGTTGTAGACGATGCCGCTTTCAAAGCGTTTCACGCGGCGCACTTCGCGGGCCTGCGCTTCAACATCGAGGTTTTTGTGTATCACTCCTATGCCACCGGCCTGTGCCATCGTGATGGCCATCCGGCTTTCTGTCACCGTATCCATTGCGGAACTCAGCAGCGGAATGTTCATGGCGATGCGCCGCGTGACGCGCGTGCTGGTGTCTGCGGTGCTGGGCAAGACGTTCGAGGCGCCTGGCACCAAAAGAACGTCGTCAAAGGTTAGAGCGTCACGAATCTCCATCGCGCGTGCCTCCTGAGGCTAACTCATTTGACGCCTCCCTATTTCACGCCCTTGGCCAAATGAAAAGCCCTGCAAATGGGCGGAACGTCACATCTATCGCGTTATCGTGAAGTATGTGAGGCCTGCCCTCGGCTGTGCAAACCACCTATATTCGGGTCATATGGCGGGCGTATTCCACTTAACCTGAGGTGTGGCGTGTTCAAAGCCTTAACCATCGTGCTCTGTCTCTGGACCTTGTTCTTGGTACCTTTCGCCCATGCGGGCCAAGGCGACGTGGATGTACGCACAAGCGCCAGTGTGCGGTTGATCTCAGCCGAAAACGGCGTCGCACCGGATGCCAGCACGCTCAGCCTCGGCCTCATGGTGGAAATGGAACCCGGTTGGAAAACCTATTGGCGCAGCCCAGGTGAAGTCGGTTTACCACCCGAAATCGTGTGGACATCCCCAGACACGGTGGCCGGCGCGACCTTGTTCTTCCCCGCACCTGAGCGGTTCACCGCCTTTGACATCGAGAACTTCGGCTACAGCGGCACGGTGATTTTCCCAATCGAAGTGACACTCACCGACCCGGGCGCGCCAGCGCAACTTACCGCGGAGGCCCGTCTTTTGGTCTGTGCGGATATTTGCATACCAGAGGACTTTTCAGTATCGCTCGATTTACCCTCCGGAACCGATATCGATCAAAAAGCTGCCAGCTTATTGTCAGATGCGGATTCAAAAGTGCCGCTGATGCCAGAAGAGGCAGGGCTCATATCGCTGACCGCCTACGTGGACGACAGCCACTTGACCTTACTGGCCAGCCGGGATCGACCGTTCCTGCAGCCAGATGTTTTTCCTGAACTTGGCGACGATCTCGACCCTGCGAGTTTTGGCAAACCTTTGATCCGCTTATCTGACGGGGGGCGCACGTTGTGGGCAGAATTCCCAACGCTCTATCGCCCGGACGTCGAGCACGCTGTTGATATCACGATCACTGACAGCGAGTGGGCCGTAACCGGAACAGCCGCAATGGTCGCACACGCCCCCGCGGCGCCAGCGTCTTCGACGTTACTCTGGATGCTTATGGTGGCCCTCGCTGGCGGCCTGCTCCTGAACGTCATGCCTTGCGTATTGCCTGTGCTGTCTTTGAAGATCGGATATGCACTTGAGCGCAGTGTTGATGGCCCTGCCCGCGTTCGTGCCGGGTTCTTGGCCTCCAGTGTCGGCATCATCATGTTCATGTGGGGGCTCGCCGCAGTCACACTGTCTATGAAGTCCATGGGCCAGGCGGTTGGGTGGGGCATGCAATTTCAGAACCCTGGTTTCTTGGGCGCTATGGTCCTGCTCATCGCACTATTTGCCGCGAATATGGCCGGGCTCTTTGAAATCAACCTCCCCGCGTCATGGCAGACGCAGTTGGGTGGGCCACAATCGAAAGGACTTGCTGGTGATTTTGCCACTGGAGCCTTTGCCGCCGTGATGGCGACACCCTGTTCTGCGCCGTTTTTGGGAACCGCCGTTGCCTTTGCAATGGCGGGTTCTTCGCTTGAGACGTGGATCATTTTCACGGCGCTCGGGCTGGGGTTGGCGCTGCCCTATCTGGTGTTTGCGCTGCGTCCGGGGCTTTTGCGGGCTTTACCGCGACCCGGCGCCTGGATGACGTGGGTGAAATGGGTGCTTGCCGGACTTTTGGCTTTAACCGCAGTATGGCTCCTCAGCGTTTTATGGCGCGCCGCTGGGGCCTGGGCCGCGGGGAGCTGTGCAGGAGCGGCCGTTGCGCTTGTAGCTCTGGTATCTCGCCCGTGGCGAGGAAGAGCGATCGCCGCTGGCATGCTTCTTGCACTTGGCGCAGTTTTGCCTTCGGCACTGGCGGACACGACCCCGATGGCCCAAAGCACCAAAGACAATTGGGTCGCCTTTGACCGCAACGTCATCGATGCCCGAGTGGCAGAAGGTCAGGTGGTCTTTGTCGACGTGACCGCCGATTGGTGCCTGACCTGCAAAGCGAACAAACGCCTCGTCCTTGACCGTGCGCCAACGTCGGACCTTTTGACCAGCGATGACGTGGTGGCAATGCTGGCCGATTGGACTCGGCCCAGCGATGATATCACAGCCTATCTTCAAAGTTTCGGGCGCTATGGTATCCCGTTCAACGCAGTCTATGGACCTGGTGCGCCATTGGGCATCCCACTTCCAGAAGTGCTCTCAGCCGACGCAATCGCACAAGCGATTGCTCAAGCGCGCTGATCATTCGAAACCTAGTTGTTGAAGTGCTCGTACAACAGCTTGTTTACGCGGGTCATCCTCAGGCGCCGCGGCAAGGAGCTCACGGGCGCGTAAAAATGCCTCACGTGCTGCATCCTCCTCTTGAAGCACAAACCGCGCTTGGGCCAAGCGAATCCAACCGTCGACATCCTCTGGCGTATCGTTCAGCCGCGCCGCAAGACCGTCGACCATACCGCGGATCATCGCCGCGCGGTCTTCCTCGCTCATCTCCGCGGCCGCAGCCATGTCGGCGGCATCTGGGCCAGGGCGATCCTCTGAAACAGCCGCACCTAGGACGTCTTCAAGCTCCAGCGGCGGCACCCCACGATCTGCGCGCAAGCCATTAAGTGCATTTAGGAAAAAAGGTATCCAAGGCTGCGTCACGCTCTCCTTGGCGATCCTTTGAGCGAGCCTTGCTTCGGCCTCCTCTTCACGTCCCTCCTGAAGCAGCCATTGGGCGTAGTAATAGGTTCCCGCTGGATTGTCGGGGTCCAATCCCAGCGCACGTTCAAGGATCAATACCGTCCGGTTTGTCACAACACCTTGTTCAGCGGTGATCAGTGCTTCGGCGTATTGGGTCAAAATACCAGAGCTGACATCCTCTCGATCTGCGACCCGAGCAAAGGCCAAAGCAGCATCGCCGGGTTGGTCGAGCCGCATATAGGCACGCGCCAGCAAGACCCACCCTTTGGTCTCTCCGCCATCCGGTTGCGCCAACAGCCGTTCACGCAATTCCCGCACAAGGGCCACTTCGCGCGCAAGGCCATCGCGCTCTGCACTGCGCTCTGCGAATGGCTGCGATGGTGTGCCTGGACTGCCAAGATAGGCGTAAAGGCCCACGGCGGCGAATGGCACACAGAACGCGCCAGCAATCAAAACGGCACGCCCGCCACCGCGCAGCGCGTCATCTTCGGTACGGGAGGCCACCAACATGCGACGCTTGATCTCGACCTTCGCGGCCTCTGCTTCCTGGTCTGTGAGCAACCCCGCTTTGGCCTCACGATCCACTTCAGCAACTTGATCGGCAAAAATCGCCAGCGCACCGTCTTTTCGATTGGTCGTCGACGCACCGCCACGCCAAAGGGGCATCAAAACAAGCAAGACGGCCATGGCCGAGAGGGCGATTGTTACGGCCCAAAAGATCATATGTCAGGGTCCCGTGGGTCCGAGGCTTGCTCAGAATTGTGCGCGTCATCATCCTTTGACGTAAGTTGCGCTAAAAGCGCGTTCGCCTCCGCGAGGTCATCCGCACTCAAACCTTCACTGGGCCTGCCGCTTTGACGACGAAGCGCGAGACCCGCAACACCAAGACCCAAAAGCATGAGGGCCAAAGGTCCAATCCACAGGGCATAGGTCGATGGTTTAAAGGGCGGCTTGAAGAGCACGTAATCGCCATAACGGGCCACCAGAAACGCCTCGACCTCCGCGTTTGTGTCCCCCGCCATGATGCGCTCACGGATCAAAATACGTAGATCGCGCGCGACGCCCGCGTTCGAGCTGTCGATAGGTTCGTTTTGACACACGACACAGCGGACATTCTTTGAAATCTCACGCGCCCGTTCTTCGAGCACAGGATCATCGAGGACCTCATCGGGTTCCACCGCCCAAAGAGGCACAGAAAATATCAAAATGAGAACAAGCGCCAGATACTTCACGATCCTGGCTCCACTCCGCGGGCCGTGATGAGCGCATCGCGTAAATTGCCCACCGCTTGTTCGGTGACCAAGGGGCCCGCGAAACGAAAGGTGATACGACCTTGAGCGTCGATGACAAAGGTCTCTGGTACGCCCGTTACGCCCCAATCAATGCCCGTGCGGCCCGTGAAATCGTGACCAATCCGATCGTAGGGATTACCAAGCTCCCGCAACCATCCCGCCGCATCTTCGGCGCGGTCTTTGTAGTTGATGCCCATCAAGGCCACGCCTTCTTCCCTTGCAAAGCGCGTGAGCACTGGATGTTCCGCCCGGCATGGGACACACCATGAGGCAAAAACATTCACAACCGATGCGTCTGACTGCCCTATGAGATCAGCCTGCGATAGCCCCGGCGTGTCGATCCCGTCAATCGGCGCCAGGTCAAACGCGGGCGCAAGACGGCTCACCAAAGCCGATGGGATTGCATTTGGGTCACGGTCTCCATTGAGGCCCCAAACAAAGAACCCACCCAATACCGCAACGATAAGCAACGGCAGAAAGACCAGAACACGACGCATAGTTTACTCCGCTGGTGTAGCTTGGGGGGCGGGATTTGTCCGAGAACGCCGCGGCGCGCCAACGCGCAATCGCCGATCCGAAAGTGACATGCACCCGCCAAGCACCAAGAACGCGGCGCCGATCCAAATGAAATTGACCAACGGCTCGTAGATGATCCGCAACGTCCACACATCGCCACCAGTTTCCGCAGCCGGTTCCGCCACCGAGGCGTAGAGATCACCAGCCAATGTGTGGCGGATTGCGCTTTCCGTCGTGGCTTGTCTTGCAACAGGATAAGTGCGTCGTTCAGGATAGAGCACTGTGACAAACGCACCATTGCGCGTCACGTGAAGCGACGCACGCGCCGCCACGTAGTTTGGTCCCTGCACCCGCTGCACACCGTCGAAACGCACATCAAAGCCGGCAATCTCGACTATAGTTCCGGTCGAAGCAAAAGTCACAACGTCCTCTTTCCACGCACTAGAACCCACAAAGCCAAAAACACAGATGGCCAGCCCCAGATGTGCCAAAGTCATCCCATGGGTAGCACGGGGTAAACCTTTTGCCCGGCGCCAGCTTTCGGCAAACGGAGCCGAAAAAAGTTTGACCCGCTGCGCCCATTCCATAGCGGTGGCGATCAACAACCAACCTCCGAGTAAAAAGGCGAGCACGGCCAGAACAGGGCCGTTGGTTTGAAGATACCAAATTCCTAAAGCAGCGACAGCCGTAAGCACCATCAACCACCGCAACTTTTGAACCAGAGCACTTAAATCCGCCCTCTTCCAACTCAAGAACGGCCCTGTACCCATAACGAAGAGCAGTGGCAGCATCAGCGGCACGAACGACAGGTTGAAGAACGGCGGACCTACTGAGATTTTGGCCCCCGTCATAGCCTCTAAGAAGAGCGGATAGAGCGTCCCAAAGAGAATCGTCCCGGTGCCCACAGCCAACAAAAGGTTGTTCATCAACAACCCACCTTCGCGACTGACCGGTTGGAAGAGCCCGCCGCCTTCCATGGCCGGCGCGCGCCATGCATAGAGTGCGAGAGAACCACCAATCGAGAGACCGAGCAAAATGAGAATGTAGATACCACGTTCAGGGTCAACAGCAAAGGCATGCACCGATGTCAGAAGCCCCGACCGCACGATGAACGTTCCAAAAAGCGAGAGCGAAAATGTCAGAATGGCCAAGAGGATTGTCCATGACTTAAACGCCCCACGCTTTTCCGTGACGATGGCGGAATGCAAAAGCGCTGTGCCCAGAAGCCACGGCATGAAGGAGACGTTCTCAACCGGGTCCCAGAACCACCATCCGCCCCAACCAAGCTCATAATATGCCCACCAGGACCCAAGCGCGATGCCGCCGGTCAGCGCTATCCAAGCAGCCAACGTCCAAGGTCGCACCCACCGCGCCCAAGCGGCGTCGACGCGACCTTCTATCAAGGCAGCCACTGCAAACGAAAACACAATGGAGAAACCAACATACCCGACATAAAGAAGCGGCGGGTGTAGTGCGAGGCCAATGTCTTGCAAAAGCGGGTTGAGATCATTGCCATCCAAAGGCGGCGGTATCATGCGCTCAAACGGATTGGAGGTAAGGAGCATAAAGCTCAAGAAACCCAGAGAAATCCATCCCTGCACAGCCAAGGTACGCGCCCGCAATGTAATCGGAATGTTGGCGCCAAAGACCGCAACCCCAGCACCGAAAAGCGCCAGTATGAGCGTCCACAAAAGCAAGCTGCCCTCATGGCTGCCCCAAGTGGCTGACACTTTATAAATCATAGGTTTCAGAGAGTTGGAATTTTGAACGACATTGAGAACCGTGAAATCGCTCACCACAAAGGCCCACATCAACGAGGCAAAAGCGATTGCACATAACACAAACTGTCCAATGGCGGTGGATTGCCCAACGTGCATAAAGAGCAAGTTCCCCCGTGACGCCCCGACCAACGGCAAAGTCGACTGCAAAACTGCCACGCAAAGCGCCAGCGCAAGTGCAATTTGTCCGATCTCTGGGATCATGGGCTTCCCCTTCAGGTGGCTGAACCAAGGTTACCGAATACCTGCCCAATATTTAAGCCAAACTTACCGCCGCCAAGCGTCCGAGGTGTCGCACCCAAACCCTAGAACCTTGGTTCCGATCCGTGCTTGCTTGGTTTGATCCGCCAAAGCCCTCCCCAAAAAAGCGCACGTGGGCGTCGTCCACTCAATTTGGAAAAGCCAGCCTCACGCCAAACTTGGAAGCCAAAGTACGATCCATGGAAATGCAACCAGCAATGCAATGGTCACGGCATCAGCGATAAAAAACGGGGTCACGCCCTTGAACACGTCTTGAACCGTGAGGTCATCGCGCACGCCTGCAACCACAAAACAGTTGAGGCCAATGGGCGGGGTGATGAGGCAAAACTCCGCCATCTTCACCACCAAGATGCCAAACCAAATCGCGCACATCGGCCCCGACATGCCAAATGTGCTGTCTTCCATTGAGACGAACTCACCGCCGTTCAGTGCCATCACCGCAGGGTACACCACGGGCAGGGTAAGCAAAAGCATCCCAATCGCATCCATGAACATGCCCAAAACCGCATAGGCCAAGAGGATGCACACAAGGATCAGCATAGGGGAAACAGTCAGCGACGTGATCCATTCGCTAAACGCGCCAGGCAGATCCGCAAACCCCAAGAAACGAACATATATCAAAACACCCCAGATGATGGTGAAAATCATCACGGTGAGCTTCGCCGTTTCCAACAGCGCATCTTTGAGTTGGCTCCACCGCATGCCCCGATAAAGCGCCATACAAAAAACAATAAAGGCACCCACGGCCCCGCCCTCAGTCGGCGTGCCCCAGGCATCGCCAAAGGGATTGTAGACAAAAAAGATGATGATCACGACCACCGCCACAATGGGCAATGCCGCCGGTAGGCTTTCGAACCGTTGACGCCAGGTGAACCCGGTCACGGGGGGGCCCACATTTTTGAAAATAACCGCTATGCCAATGATCAGCGCCGCATAGACGAGAGCGGAAAATGCCCCAGGGATGAAGCCAGCCAAAAGCAGCTTGCCCACATCTTGTTCAACGATGATCGCATAGATCACGAGGATCGCTGAGGGGGGGATGAGCGAGGCCAAAGTGCCGCCCGCGGCCACCACGCCCGCAGCAAATTGCTTGTTATAGCCGACCTTTTGCATCTCGGGGATTGCGATCCGAGCAAAGACCGCCGCCGTGGCCACGGAGGCCCCCGACACCGCCGCAAAGCCCGCGGTGGAGAAGACCGTGGAGACTGCCAGTCCGCCGGGCACCCAAGCGATCCACCGCTTCGCCGCTTCGAAAAGCGCCCGGGTCAGTCCGGCGTAATAGGCGAGATAGCCGATCAGAATGAACACAGGGATCAAGCTCAGCGTATGGGCCGCCACTTTGGAATGCGGCACTTGACCCGCGGTTTTCACCGCAACGCCAAGCGCCCAGCCAAAGTGTTCGGTTCCAAAGTCGCGCTTCTCCCAGAAAACGAGAATGAGGCCCACGAGCCCCGCCAAACCGGCGGCAAACGCCACGCGCATGCCCAAAATGACCATGGCCAAGAGGCCCGCCGTCACATAGAGTCCAATGGTGGTGCTCTCCATGACTTAGGGCTCCTCTGGTTCGAGTTGCGCAGCTTCGACTTGGGCCTGTTCCGCAACGGAAAGCACCATGGGCACTGCAACGGGTCGCTCTAATCCAAACACCAACCCGCGGACAAATCCCCAAGCCTGGAGCAACAGGCGCAACGAGATCACACCAAACGCCACCGGGACAACCAGTTTTGTGGGCCATGTGGGCATGTTGATGTCATCGAAACTATCACGGCTGCACCAAGGTCGCGCGCAGTCAAAAGAACGCTCAAAATGCTCCCAAGCGCCCCATGTGAGCAGCACCATCAACACCAAGATGAGCAAAACAGAGAGAAGCTCAAACGCCCAAAGTGGGCGCCCCTTCAAACGGCCCACCACCAAATCCATACGGATATGCGTCCCGTCGCGTTGGACATAGGCAATCCCAAGGATGGCAATGAACGGCATCGCCGCTTCAATGAAATTGGTGTAGCCCTGAAGCGGCCATTCAAAAAATTCGCGCCCGCCCACAGAGCGTACCGCAAGCCACATCAACGCAAAGATGGCTAGCCCTGAGATCAGCGCGCAAATGCGCTCGATAACCAAAAGCCCTCGATCCAAACGGCTCAGCAGGGAACCATCCTCCAAAACGGCAGCACTGCCCGCCATGATTTATCCTTTCAAGAGACCTAACTCGGCGCGGAATTTCTTGGGGAGCTTCTCCGCAACCAGCGCGTAGGAGACATCCAAATGTTGTTTGAGCGCGTCACGCCCGGCGGCTTCTGGATCGGTGATCTGCAACCAAGACATGCCGCGCGAGGCCAGATACGGCGCTGGTCTATACCCATCAGCCTCGACGAACAGCTCAAACACCAAGGGGGTCACTTTGAACGTGTAGGCCGCTTGCCCGCTGTTCCAGCCGCACACCGCAAAGAGCTTGCCCCCGACCTTCCAGACGTCTGAATTGCCCCATTGCACAACATGGGACGTGCCCGGCTTGGAACCGCAATAGGCGTTAAATTCGTCCCGCTTCATGGCAACGATGTAGGGCGGGATGGGACACGTCGCGAAAATCATGAACCCCGCAGCGCTGCCTGAAATCAGAGATTTCAACGCGTTTCGAGGCACATTTATAATTATGCTTCATCGAAGTGCCTAAATCCCGCCCTAACACATGGGCTAGTTCGTTGCTTTGGCGTCTGCCAGGGTCGAAATCACCAGGTCGTAGAGCTCTTGGGCAGGCAGACCTTGTGCGGTCATGTCTGCAATCCAGGCGTCACGTGCCGGTGTCGCTGCCGCCGCGCGGAACGCGTCGATCACCTCAGGTGCGATGGTCACTTTTTGCACACCCTTCTCTTCGAGAACGCTGTCCCAACGCTCCAGAAGAGCACCGTAATTCGCAAGGTAGTGGTCAATTGACTCAGGGATCGAGCTTTCCAGCGCTGCGCGGTGCTCATCAGAGAGCGCGTCCAACGCGTCGGTGTTCACCACCACAGGGCAGTTCACGGTGCCTGGGTTGAGGTTGGCCGTCCACCAATCCGCTTCGTTGATTGTGCCAAAGCTCAGGTGTGCGTGCTGGGCAAAGGCAACTGTGTCCACAACACCGCTGTCCATGGCTTGGAAAGCTTCTGTCGCGGTCACAGATGTGGGAACAGCACCCACAGATTCAAAGGCTTTGCCAAGGCCGCCGGTCGCGCGCACGCGCATCCCTTGCATCTTCTCAAGCGTGTCACGTGGCTCGCCTGTGCCCACGATGTTGTATTGTGGCATGGGGCTGGTCATGATGATTTTGGCATTCCACTGGGCCATCTCATCGATCACGGCGGGATGTTCATAGACCGCGTGGCTCACAGCCACTTCCTGCTGCAGCGTTTCGGTGCCCAAGAAAGGCAACTCGAGCACTGTGATCGCCCGGTTCTTATCCCGGTGATACCCTGCGCAGAACTGAGCCATTTCAAAGGCGCCGATGGAGATACCATCGAGGTTTTCACGGTTCTTGGAGAGACCACCATAAGAGATATTCATGGTGAACTCGCCGCCGGTCTTTTCCGATACCAGCTCTGCCAATTTTTCCACATGCTCAGTGAATGCACGCCGTTTGCCCCACAGGGACACATTCCATTCAGTGGCCGCCGCTTCGGACGCAAACGTCGCAATAATCGCCGCACCGACGAGTTTCGCCGTCATCTTCGTCATTCAAATTTCCTCCCGTTGATCCAGCGGAGTACCCCGCCGGTATGTACCAAATGGTAGCAGCGCGCGCGCGCTGCGCAAGGGTTCTTGAATGCAAAGCACCATGGGGAGGCAACAGCCCATTCTCCCCTGCAAGAGAATGCCGCGATCCTCTAATTTTCGACACAAACGCGACGGAATCTTCATTTATTTTCGCTTCAAGTAACCTTGGTACTCGTAGAAAGTTCTGTCCATGCCGCGCATTACAACGGTGTTTCTTCTCACATTCGGTCTTTTCTTGGCCTCCGATGGGCCGTGGAGTGTATCCAAGGCCAATGCCCAATCCGACACGATCATGCGCGCTGGTCCGGTTGAGCTTCCGCTGGGACTCACTGCGCAGTCTACGCCTCTGTTGCCAGCGCCGGTTTGGGTTGGCCTAACGACAGATGGCTTGCCTGCCGTGTTGGTGATTGACCAGACGGGTCCCGAAGGCGCTGTGGGTGTTTTGATGGCGATTTATGGCCAGACCTGGCGCCGCGGTATTGGCATTGCAAAACCAGGTAAACTGACTTTTCGGCTACAGGATCGAGATTGGTCAGGCTCACTCGGTGCCTATGGCTCATTGCAGCTTATGGCTAAAGACCGCTGGCAGGGGATCAACTTCTCCCCCAGTTCATTAGAGGTCATCACATCGGCGGATTGGATCGACGATTTTCATGGGGCCGAAGAGATCATGCTGGCGGGACCCTTGGAACCAGACGGGACACCAACCGCCCTAAAGACCTTGATCTACAGCCCTCCCGGGCCGGGACCTTTTCCCTTGGCCGTGCTGAACCATGGATCCACTGATTCAGGGAATGACTCTTTGGCCAATCAACGCGTTTGGACACAACGGCACCTTGCCGAGATGTTGGTGGAACGCGGCTATCTGGTGGCGGTGCCACAGCGGCGGGGACGCGGTGGATCAAGCGGCGTCTATGGCGAAGGGCTCTCGAGCACTCCGGGGATGGGGTATAGCTGCGACCGCAGCATCGCGATCGAGGGCTTCGAACGCGGGATCGAAGACATCAATGCAGCCATCGCCAGTCTTCGCGACTTACCATCCGTGTCCGACGCACCGGTTTTGATGATCGGCAATTCTCGTGGCGGCGCCTTGTCCATGGCCTATGCGGGTCATGCGCCCGATATGGTCAGCGGCGTCATCAACGTGGTTGGCGGTTGGGTAGAAGAAGCCTGCGAAGAAGCATACGCTATCAACCACCACGTCTTATCGGATGCACACGCCTTTCAAGGACCCAACCTCTGGCTCTATGGAAATGGCGATACGGTTTATTCAGCTCGCCACAGCCACGCTTTGTTTGCAGCCTATCGCACAGCCGGGGGGCAAGGCACCTATCTTCAAGCAGACCTGCCCTGGGACGGAAGCGGTCATATGATCCTCTCCTACCCCAAAATCTATCACGAAGAGATCGCCGCGTTTCTCGACGATCTTTAACCCGGTTTGATTTGGGCATACCCGCTCATGTCTGGGGCCGGCATGCGCCCGAATTGGTGCCACTCCATTGCAAGCCGGATTAACAAGTCTTCACGGCCCGGCGCGGCCAACACTTGGAATCCAAAGGGTAGCCCTTGATCCAGCCCCGCAGGCAAAGCGATCGCTGGAACGCCAGCAAGCGAGGCCGGGATCACGCATTCCATCCAACGGTGATACGTGTCCATCTCGACGCCATTGATCTCGGACGGCCAGGTTTGCGTCACGTCATACGGTCGCACCTGCGCCGCGGGCAGAATAAGGGCATCGAACTTCTCCCAAAGACCGGCTAGGCACCGGAACCAATCCGAACGGATGGCCGACGCAGCCAAGATATCGTCCACAGTCAACGTTTTGGCCTTTGCCAATTCTTGGTCTGCTTGTCCATTGAGCGTGTGACCTGCCGCGACGAGTGGTGACAGGCCCCCGTGCACCAACATGGCCCGCAGATGGGTCCACGATTGCCAGAGCACCTCTCGAGACATCGGCGGCGCGATTGGATCGACGCCGTGACCACACGCGCCAAACCCGGATAAAGCACCCTCATAGGCCGCCAGGAGACCGTGCTCCATGGTCCAAGCCCCACCCCAATCCCCAACCCAGCCCAGGCGAAGCTTGGATAACGGTGCGTCTAGCTTTGGAAGGACCGGATCAAGCGGCTGCGCGTCTGGAACGCGGGGATCTGGACCCGACATGACATCGAGAAGAAGCGCCAAGTCAAGTGGATCTCGCGCCATAGGCCCCAAGGTCGAGAGCGTCGCCAAGAACGCCTCTCCGACAGGATCCCGCGGCACGCGACCCACGGTCGGACGAATCCCGAAGACGCCGTTCCAAACCGCCGGGTTGCGCAGGCTGCCCATCATGTCGGAGCCATCGGCAATCGAGACGATACCGGAAGCCAAAGCAACACCCGCGCCCCCGGAACTGCCTCCTGCGCTGCGTGTCGGGTCGTAGGGGTTGCGGGTCGGGCCAAAGAGACGGTTGGTGGTGTGTGATCCCAAACCAAATTCGGGCGAATTTGTTTTGCCAAAGACCACAGCTCCAGCACCGCGCAAACGCGCGATGACCAGATCATCCTCGACGGGCGTCATCTCAGCAAAAAATGGGGCGCCTTGGGTCGTTGGAAACCCTGCCGCGTTGGCCAAGTCTTTCACGGCCAGAGGCAACCCGTGCAGCGGTCCATCGTTCGGTTTCGCGTCTGCCGCCCGCGCCCGCGCCATTGCCTCCTCCCGTGGCAGCACCGAAACCACCGCATTGAGCGTGCCGTTCACCGCCTCCATCCTATCGTAGGTCGCAGCCATGAGCGTTTCGGCGGTGAGTGTCCCGGCTTTAATCGCGGCAACCTGCTCTCTCGCGGTGGATGGGATGTGCATGACGTGCTCCTTATTTTCGGCGCAAGGGCGCGACAGCGCGATCCGCCAATGACCACGCCATCAGCCCGTCACGAATGCCTTCCACTAGAACCCCACGCCAAACCGGATCGTTTAGCCGTTCAAGTTCAGCGCCGGTGGAAAGAAAGCCCGCTTCGACCAGGATCGACGGAATGTCGGCGGACTTCAGAACGGAAAACCCCGCGGATTGCAGCGGGCGTTTGTGCATCCTAACGCCAGAGTTCTGAATGCCGCCGACAACGGCTTGCGCCAACATATCGCTGCGCTGCGCGCTGTCTTGGCGCGCCAAGTCGATCAAGGTCCGGGCCACTTCATCATCGGCACCGGACAAATCAATGCCTGCCAGCAACTCGCCACGCTCATGGCGTTCGACCAAGGCAATCCCCGCCTCATCCATCGCGCTGTCGGAAAGGGCATAGACGCTTGCGCCATGGGCCACGCCCTGGGCCAAAGCATCGGCGTGGAGCGAGACGAATGCATGGGCACCCGCTTGAGCCGCAATCGCAATGCGCCGTTCCAAAGACACAAAATCATCGGCACGCCGAGTGAGCACAACCCGCACATTCCCGGACCGAATAAGCACCTCTTCGAGCTCCAAGGCCAATTGCAAAACGATATCAGATTCCCGAAACCCCTGACGCATGGCGCCGGGATCGATTCCGCCGTGACCGGGGTCCAAAACCACCGTGAAGACATCTGGCAACGGCGCAGGTTCTCCCAGTATGATTGGCCCATCGACAACCCAATTCGGATCATCCGGTACGCCTGCGGAGGCATCAAAGGTCACTTGCTCAACTTCGCGCAAAGCAAGGGTCAATTGGGCACGCGACCCTTCTTCTACGACGCGCAACTCGGCGGTTTCTACATCGAGTGGGACGTTTAACTCCAAAACCATGCGCGACCACCCTGCCCTCAGCGGCCCAGCATACGCTCCTTTTACAGCATCGGATTGATCGAAGGCACCAAGATCAAAGCTTCGAAAATCCACCTCGCGGAAATCGAGCACCAAACGATTGGGCTTTGCCACGGTAAAGACGCGCCACGGCACGCCTGTGCTCAAAGCCAGATCAAACTGAACCGGGCCTATCCAAGGATCGCGGATTTCACTTCCGTCTTGCATGGCACGCGCTTGCGCACCAAAGGCCTGCGCAAACGCGCCAGGCGCCCATAACGCCAAGCTCAGCATCATTAAAAAGGTGAAGCGTAGGAGACCGCGGCCCATATCGTTGTGGTGTTTGTTTATGTGCTCTTTGGTGGTCAGCCTAGCAAATCTCACCCCGCACGACGAGCCATAAAGCGTTCAAGCCGCGCCAGACCTTCGCGGATATCCTCGGTGCTGCGCGCATAGGAGAACCGCAAGGTCTTGCGGCCGCGCACAGGATCAAAGTCGACACCGGGGGTCACCGCCACGCCTGCCTCCTGCAAAATTTCTTTTGCAAAGGCCAGGGAATCATCGGTGTAGGCGGAAACATCGACATAGACATAAAAGGCGCCATCAGGCGGAGCAAAACGGTCGAACCCAGCTTTTGGCAATCCCTCGATCATCAAACGGCGGTTCTCAGAATAGACAGCCAGGTTGCTTTGCAACTCCTCATCACATTCCATCGCCGCGAGGGCGGCGACTTGGGCCACATGTGGAGCGCAGATGAACATGTTCTGCGCCAGGCGTTCGACCTGGCGGACATGGTCCTGCGGCACCACCATCCACCCCACGCGCCATCCGGTCATGGAATAGTATTTGGAAAACGAGTTGATGACATAGACATCGTCACTGATTTCAAGCGCAGAGACGGCGCGGGCCTCATATTCAATGCCATGATAAATCTCGTCCGAGATAAATGCCGCCCCCTTTGCTAGCGCCGCAGTGATAAGCGCCGCCAGCCCGTCGCGATCAAGCATGGTCCCGGTTGGGTTTGCCGGAGAGGCGACCATCACGCCTTGATAGTCCAATGCCGCCAAATCCGCCGGTGTGGGCTGCAGACGCGCGGCATCCGCCGTTTCAATGTCAAGCGGTTTGAGGTTCAAGGCTTTCAAAATTTGCCGGTATGACGGATATCCGGGTGCTCCAATGGCCACGCGATCTCCGGCATCAAAGAGTGACGTGAACGCCAAAACGAAAGCCCCCGAGGAGCCAGGCGTGACCACAACACGGGATGGATCTATCTCAACACCGTGGCGATCGGCGTAAAGCCGCGCAATGCGCGCCCGCAGCTGAGGCAATCCCAAGGCGACCGTGTAGCCCATGGCATCCTGCCCCATAGCCTCGGCCACGGCGTCTCGTGCGCCTTGTGGCGCTGGTGTTCCGGGCTGACCGACTTCCATATGGATGATGTGATGGCCGCCGACCTCACGCTGGCGCGCAGCCTCCATGACATCCATCACAATGAAGGGATCGACGGCTCCACGGCTTGAGTTTCGCATCGCTTCCTCTCTATCCTGCCTCAAGACCTGACGTTTCCCCCAAGACGAGGCACCCGTCAATGCACCTCTTACGCTGCTTTTTTGCAGTTCTGGCGACGACGCTAGCACTTCAGTTCGCAGCTGCACCGGCACAGGCCCGCGGGCTGATCCGAGACGCTGATATCGAGCACGCACTGCGCCAATTGGCGGCCCCGGTTTTGCGGGCCGCGGGGCTCAACTCACGACAAGTCCGGATTTTGATTGTGAACGACACGTCGCTCAACGCGTTTGTGGCCGATCACCGGCATATCTTTTTAAACGCTGGGCTGATTATGAAGCTGGAGAATGCGCGATCGCTTCAGGCTGTGATCGCACATGAGGCTGCGCACATCACCAATGGCCACATCACACGTCGCGCCGGCAACGCGCGTGCTGCGCGAACCGCAGCTGGCTTGGGCATCGCTCTTGCCGCTGCGGCGGCCGCAGCAGGGGGACCATCGGACGCCGCTGCAGGCCTTGCCATTGGCACGCAATCCGCAGCGTTTCGCAGCTTCCTGTCCCATACACGGGCCGAAGAGGCCTCCGCGGATCTCTCTTCCTTGCGGACGCTCGTAAACGCCGGGATCGACCCGCGCGGCGCGCTAGAGGTTCAAAAGCTGTTCCAAGGTCAGGAATTGCTCACCACAGGGCGACAGGACCCCTATGTGCGCTCCCACCCTCTTACACGGGACCGCATCCGCGCGACCGAAGGGTTTGTGGCGGGCATCAAGACCACGTTCCCGGATCGCCCCACCGATACCTATTGGTACGAACGCGCCAAGGGCAAACTGTCCGCCTTTATCCGCGCGCCGAAATGGACGCTGCGTCGTGCGAAATCCTCTCCCACAGCCGATATCCGCGACATGCGCGAAGCCATCGCCTATCATCGCCAGTCGAACCTGCCTAAGGCGCTCAAAGAAATCAACGCGGCCATCGGACGCCGTCCCAACGACCCGTTCTTACTCGAGCTTAAAGGCCAGTTCCTGCTCGAAGGACGCCGGTTCGCGGACGCGGCACGTATCTATGGCCAGGCGGCCAAAATGGCTCCGGGCGAAGCGCTTATTCTCGGCGGATTGGGCCGCGCGCAGCTGGCTGTAGGACAGGTTTCCTCCGCGTTGCGGACCCTGGAAACCGCTCGAGGACGCGATTTCTCAGATCCGCGCATCCTGCGAGACTTGGCCGTAGCCTACGCCAAGTCCGGGCAAAATGGCATGGCTTCGCTGGTCACAGCCGAACGCTATGCGCTCTCCGGACGTCTCAAAGATGCACGCATTCATGCACAACGCGCCCAAGGTTTGCTTGCCGAAGGGTCCGGCCCTTGGCAGCGTGCCCAGGATGTGCTCTCTGCCACGCGACGACTTTGAAGGGGTACGCAATGTCCAAACGTTTGATCTCCACTGCAACTGCTCTTGCCGTGCTGAGCACGCCTGTTGCTGCATTTGACCTTGATGCAATGTCAAAAGCGGAGCGAGACGCCTTTGGTAAAGCAGTGCGCGGCTACCTTCTGGAAAACCCAGAAGTGATCATGGAGGCCGTGCGGGTCTTAGAGGATCGTCAAGCCGCCGAGACCGCGCAAAACGACGTCGCCATGGTGGAGGCCCACAAGGCCGCGCTATTTGACGACGGCTATTCCTATGTAGGCGGCAACCCCGACGGCGACGTCACGATCGTAGAGTTCGTCGATTATCGCTGCGGTTTCTGCAGACGCGCCCATGACGAAGTCGCAGAGCTCATCGCATCGGACAGAAACATTCGTATCATCACCAAAGAATTTCCGATCCTCGGGCCTGACTCGCAGGCCTCCTCAGAATTCGCCATAGCCGTCAAACATGTCGCGGGTTTGGACGCCTACAAACGAGCAAGCGACGCGCTGATCCGTCTTAAAGCCGAGATGAACGAAGCCGCGATGCGCCGCTTGGCCAACACACTCAGCGTGGATGCTGACGCCGTGCTCAACGCGATGAAATCCGACAAGGTAAAAGCGGAGATCGCGCAGACCCGTGCTTTGGCACAAAGTCTGCAGATCAACGGCACACCGACTTTTGTTTTTGGGGACCAATTAGTGCGCGGCTACAAATCTCTGGCAGAGATGCGCCAGTTCGTAGCTGACGCACGCGAAGACAGTTAAGCGAGGATCACCCGAGCGAGTCTAAACTTTTGTCAGTCGGCCAACCTTCTAAGCCACACTCAATTGACTGAGACCATGCTGTGCGGCTTGAAAGCGCACATCCCGAGGCGTCGTACAAGAAAGCCAGGTGCCCTCGTCCAGCAACGTCCATTCACCGAACTCGGCGTTGTCCAATGGCTCTGAACTGACCGTGACGCCCGACGCGTTCTTGGTGAAGTACAGGGTCGGTGCACGTCCGTCGGACGAAAACCGGCCCGCCATGAGTCGCGTGCCATCGCTCATCACCCAAGCTGCGCGCAAGGGGCCAGCTCCCACAGGACGCACGGACGCGATACGGGCCAGAACTTCAGACCATGCGGCCTTTACGTCCGTCTCCGCGCCGAAAGCCAATAGCAGCAAAAACAAGAGTTCGGAATCTGTGGACCCTTGTCGCGCTTCATAAAGTGCGTCCGGCAAGAGCGCCTCAAGCGCGCGCCGCATGGTATGAAATCCGCCGATTTGGCCATTGTGTGCAAAGCTCCAACGCCCGTAGCGGAATGGGTGGCAGTTCGCACGCGCTGTTTCTCCATAGGTTGACGCACGCACGTGGGCCATGAACAACCCGGATCTTAGAAGCCGACAGAGATCCACAAGGTTGCTATTGGACCAAGCAGGCGCCACATCGCGGTAAAGCCCAGGAATGTCAGCAGACGCGTCGTACCACGCCATCCCAAACCCATCACCGTTCACCGCCATCTTGGCCTCAGTGGCGTGCTGGCTTTGCTCTAACAGCGAATGCGGAGGCGTGATGACGATGTCCTCCAGCGCAATCGGCGCACCACAATAAGCACTTAGACGACACATAGCTCAATGTTCGGAAGCGCGTGAGGTCAGCTCAGCATGCAGCGCTTTGATTTGGTCACTTGCAGTGGTCTCAAACAGCGGCGGAATAAAGGCGTGCACCAAGGCAGCGCCACCCGCAGCGAACAGCCGCAACGCGAAGCGCAAGGCAAACAAGAAGTGCGTAAAGTACGTCTCACCAACGGAGGCAGGATGGGTGCGAAAGGCGGCAAAGAATGTGGTCATGGCTTTATATCTCCTTTGAAAACAATGGTGCCATATCCATGGTGAGAGTGTGTCTCAATTAACGTGGAATTCGAAGAAATTTTGAGATACAATCTCTTTATGAAGGTAAATCTTGATACGTTTGACCACTCAATTCTCTCATTTCTGCAACAGGACGCCACGATCAGCATGGATAAACTTGTGGACGTGGTGCATCTATCCCGCAACGCCTGTTGGCGAAGGATCAAAGCCATGGAAGCCGCGGGTGTCATCCGCGGGCGCGTGACACTGGTTGATCCTGTTGCGATTGGCTGTCCGCTTTTGGTTTTTGTGATGATCCGAACCCATAGCCACGATCCCAAATGGCTCAAGGACTTTGAGCAGGCGGTGGCGTCGATTCCCGATATCATTGGCGCGCACCGCATGAGCGGTGATTTGGATTATGTCCTAAGGGTTCGCGTGGCCGATGTTGCCGGATACGACGCCTTTTACCAGCGTCTCATATCACAAGTGCCCATTGCCGACATCTCAGCCAGCTTTGTCATGGACGATCTCAAAGACACCACCGCCCTGCCCTTGTAACAGGTCAGACTGGAACGCTGTAACATCCTTTGGTAGCGCAGGGAAAATGAGCGCCACCTGCGTCCCCTCTTGTTCCATGGATGTGATTTCGATCCGGCCCCCAGATTGCGCCATGACGCCCACCGCCATGGACAGGCCTAAACCAGACCCTTTGCCGTGAGGTTTGGTGGTAAAATAGGGCTCCGTCACGCGGTCAATGATCTCCTTAGGGATGCCCTGGCCCGTGTCCTCGACACAGACCACAACGCAATCACGGGGCGCACCTGAGGTGTCGCTCAAACGTGGCTGCACGCGCAGGGTCACGGTACCGCCGTCTGGCATGGCATCGCGCGCATTCAAAACCAGGTTTAAAATCACATTTTCGACTTTCGCCACATCGATCAGCACATTGGATGTCTCCGGGGCGGTGCACAGGTTGAGCGAAATGGGTGCAGGCAGTGTTGACTGCAAAAGCCGCTCCATATCCTGTGCGATCTTCTGCAGAGACGCGGCGCGCGGTTGTAAAACAGATTTCCGAGAATAAGCCAGAAGTTGGTTCGTTGTGCATGCGGCCCGATCTGCGGCCTCTTCGGCTTCGCGCACCAAGTGCTCGGCCTCAATCAACGAACCGCCTTGGCGCTGGAGGACCCGCCGCAGCTCAAGATTTCCTCTAATGACGGTCAGCAGATTATTGAAATCATGAGCAACACCGCCGGTCAGGCGACCTATGGCTTCTAAACGAGCGCGTTCCACCTCTTGGCTTTGCGCAACGATGAGCTTGGCCCGCGTACGCGATACATCCAAGCCTGCCATGACGAAATACCCGTAGCCACAGGCCAGTGTCAGAGCGATACCGACGTTTTGGGCCGTGATCCCATCTTGGAGGGTCAGACCAATCAAAACGAAAAAACCCAAACCGATGCCAAAAACATCTGCGATCAGGTAAAAGGTCTCACGCGATCGTAGGGCCAGGCAGTTCATCATCGCCCCTACCATAAGCATCATCGCGAAAATGCGGCCCGTCATTCCGTGCACGGTCCACAGATACGCGGCGGCCATCGTCAAAATGAACAACACGACAAACAAAGAGACAAAGACCACCGCAGCAACACGCGAGCTGACTTCGTCATCAAGCGTTTGTATCCACCAGAGATACGTTAAAAAGACCGTGAGATAGACCCCACCAAACGCTAGGATAATCGGATCGTCGAACAGCCATGTCGCAAGGGCTGCGGCACATCCAAGCACCACCACACGGCTCGGAACCTCTGTGTTATCCCAACTGTCAATTTGCTTAAGCCCGCATATGCGAAAGCGCTCTTGCAATATGGACTTCAAAACGCGCACCCCTGAACGATATGTCATTAGTCTGCGCAGTCCTGTGCGCGAAAGAAAGCAATTTGTGCGCAACACGCTGTACATGCGCCCCGAATAGATACGTTACAGACTATTTATGCCGCTTTCTTAAAATGAATACGGCAGACCAGAGCTACAATCGCGCGGGTACGTCATTTGATATTTTGAAATCCAGCGTTAATCGCTGGCAGACGCCGGTTGCAGTAGACGAAGCTCGGCCACGGCTCGGGCAACTGGACTGTTGTCTGGGAATGCGGCCACGGCAAACGCGGATTGGATCCCATCGCTCGACAGCGCCAGATTGTCTTTTACGGCACCGGAATTTCCAAATGGACCAAAAATGTCGCCCGCAGTGGCAAAGTAGACAGCGCCCGCATTACCTGTGCGAATGATCGGAGCTTCTTCCGTTGCAGGTACAGGGTAGAACTCACCAGGTTGCAACACGCCTTCAAAGAGGACATTGCCCTGAGTTGAACGGACAAGCACCCAGGCTTCCCCCGCCGCAACAACGGTCACGCGTGTGTCGGTGTTGTCGAGAACCTGTGGAACCGGTGTCGTTGCGGCCGCAACGCCAAACCCCGACATCACGCCAGATAGATCACTATCTGCTTGCAGATCTGCTTTGGGCAGTGCCGCCACGAGAACCTCAGGTTGAAGAGCAATATCGGTTACGGTTCCGCGCGGGCCGGCGGGGCCGTAGACATCGCCATTGACCGCAAAGTAGATCGCGCCGGACTCACCCACCTCAATGACAGGGTCCCGCGCACCTTCAGGCACTGGAATGGTCTGTCCCGGCGACACGTTGCCAGTGTAGAGTACGGCGCCCTGATCGACGAGGCGCACCCACGCCGGACGGACTGCAACCACATGGAGCCCAGCGGCCAAAGCCTGCGCACGCGCCAAGGCCACGGTTTCACTCGGCCCTTTTCCAGAGGACGCATCCACCCTGGGAACGGCTTCGGCAAAGGCTCCGAATTGGTTGGGATCAAGCGACGAAATCGGGGCATCGCGCGCAATGAGGACTGGCACGTCCAACGCTTGTGGGCGATAGAGGCGATCTAAGCCGTCAGGTGCGGGAGGCGCAAATACGCCGGAGGCTGTTGTGGTTGGCGAACCGTCGAGCGCAGGAATAACCGGAGACGACGGGTCCGCAGCCGCAGCTTCAAGTGGATCAATTTCGGACAAAACAATGGGCGTTTGATCCACGGGAGCGACCTGAACCCGTTGAATTTCTTGCAAAACTGTCCAGCCACCGTAGCCCAATGCAGCAATCAACGCGACCAACACGGTCATTGACCCAATGGCGCCAGGCTCCACGCGGGACAGGAAGCCATCGTCCTTGGGTGTGAACGGCAAGGCCGGGTTCACGAAAGGATCAGCATCCCTGGGGCGGGCCCGTGAGGCTTTCCGAGAAATCTCGTCTGATTTCCTTGGACCTTTGGCGGCTTCATCCATACCGTGGGAGCTGCTAAACCCGCTTTCGTCACAAAACTGGGCAAAAGTCGCATCTGCATCCATGTCAAGGTAGCGTGCATAGGACCGCACATAGCCAGCAATAAACCCCGGAGTATCAAAGGCGTCCGCGTCGCAGTTTTCGATGGCCGCGATGTAGGCGGCTTTGATACGGAGTTCGCGCTGTACGTCGAGGAGGGATTTCCCAAGCGTCGCGCGTTCACCGCGAAGCACGTCTCCAAGACGCAGCGCGTAGTCATCAAAGCCCTTTGGACCCTCGACGATCGCCTCGTTCTCTTTTACCCGTGATCGACGCCCGATCATGCGCTCGCAATCCCCAACTGCACAACTGCCTGCCCGTCGCACGATTCGCCCGAACGACCTCATTGAGGTTTGATTAACACACTGCAAAAAGAAATGCAGGGGGAAAGGTGTTAGGCACTTAACTCTTGGCGATTAAGCGCGCAGAGCGCCCAAAGTTCGTCCATCGCACGTACAAGTGCATCCATTTCACGCGGCCCATGCACCGGGCTTGGCGTGAAGCGTAAACGTTCCGTGCCACGCGGAACTGTTGGGAAGTTGATCGGTTGGACGTAAATGCCATGCCCTTCAAGCAACATGTCCGACAAGAGTTTGGTGTGGACCGGGTTGCCAACGATAACCGGCACGATATGCGTGCCATGATCGATAATCGGCATGCCCAGGCCTTTGAGGCGCAACTTCAAGATTGTCGCCTGCGTTTGGTGCTGCTCACGCAAAGCATCACCCGCGGCCGTCTTGAGGAATGATACGCTGGCCGCGGCACCTGCGGCGACACTGGGCGGCAGGGATGTCGTGAAGATAAAGCCGGGCGCGTAAGAACGGATGGCGTCACACATTCTGTCAGACGCGGCGATATATCCCCCCATCACACCATAGGCTTTGGCCAATGTCCCGTTGATGATGTCCAAACGTTGCATCACGCCATCACGCGCCGCGATGCCAGCCCCCTTGGGACCATACATGCCAACAGCATGTACCTCGTCGAGATAGGTCAGCGCGCCAAACTCCTCGGCCAGATCGCATAGTTCAGAGATCGGTGCTACATCGCCATCCATGGAGTACACGCTCTCAAAGGCGATCAGTTTAGGGGCCGCAGGATCGTCAACTTCGAGCTTTGCGCGAAGATCCGCCAAGTCGTTGTGCTTAAAGATGCGCTTTGCGCCGCCATTGCGACGAACGCCCTCGATCATCGAGGCATGGTTGAGTTCATCGGAGTAGATAATCAGACCAGGAAAGAGTTTGGGCAGCGTCGACAAGGTCGCATCGTTGGCGATGTAGGCCGAGGTAAAGAGCAGCGCGGCTTCTTTCTGGTGAAGGTCCGCCAGTTCTTCTTCAAGCTGTTTGTGATAAACCGTCGTGCCCGAAATGTTGCGCGTGCCGCCGGAGCCCGCACCAGTCGCATCAAGCGCGCTGTGCATCGCGTCAAGCACCACCGGGTTTTGCCCCATGCCGAGGTAGTCATTGCCGCACCACACCGTCACCGGCGATTGCGACCCATCGGGCTTGCGCCACATGGCGTGCGGGAACTGACCTTTGGTGCGCTCAATGTCGATAAAGGTCCGATAGCGACCCTCATCATGGAGGCGGTTCAATGCAGCATCGAGTTTTGCGGTATAGTCCACAAATTTCTCCTGATCTTTGGCGTGACACGTGCCTCTAGGCGACACTGGCATCTGGCAGAATTCAGTATTTAGAACCGATATAGGTTGGCCCAAGCCCTGACAATGATTCCTAGGTGGATAAACCGTCGCAGCTGTGATCTCGGTCAAACGATCCTTCTTTTATCGCACCTCCGGTTAGACGACCTTCTTGGATCAGATCTAAACGCGTCAGGGGATTGGCGCAGGCAGACATTTGATCGACACCGCGCGATCTTGAGAGGTCGGACCCTTGCACCTGCGGGTCATCGCGATACGCTAAGCGTAAATCCAGGAGATAAAAAATGACCGCAAATCGCCCCCTTAAGGCCACGCTCAACCGTATTGATTCCGACCTAGGCGCGGCCATGGATCGGCTTTTGGATCTTTTGCGAATCAAATCCATCTCCACCGATCCCGCCTTCGCCCAAGAGTGCATCACCGCCGCGGATTGGCTGGTCAATGACCTGAAGAGCATCGGCATAGACGCGGAGAGCCACACCACCCCTGGCCATCCAATGGTGGTGGGCAAAGTCAGCGGTCCGGAAGGCAGCCCACATGTCCTTTTCTATGGACATTATGACGTCCAACCGGTCGACCCTCTGGAGCTCTGGGATCGTGATCCGTTTGACCCAGCTCTAGAAGAGACTGCTGCGGGCAAAGTGATCCGCGGACGCGGCAGCTCGGATGACAAAGGCCAACTGATGACTTTTGTCGAGGCGTGCAGGGCCTGGAAGGCGGAGCACGGCACCCTGCCCTGTTCGATCACGTTTTTCTTTGAAGGCGAAGAGGAAAGCGGATCACCCTCCTTGGTCCCATACATGGAGGAGCACCGCGAGAGTTTGAAAGCGGATCTTGCTTTGATCTGTGACACAGGGCTTTTCCAATCAACGACGCCCGCGATCATCACACAGTTGCGCGGCCTACTAGGCGAAGAGATTACGATCACCGGCCCTGACAAAGACTTGCACTCGGGCATGTATGGTGGTGTTGCGATGAATCCCGCGCGGGTTTTGACCAAAATCATTGCAGGCCTGCATGACGAAACCGGTCGCATCACAGTGCCCGGTTTTTACGATGGTGTGCCAGAGTTGAGCCCAGAGCTTGCCGCGCAATGGGAGGCGTTGGCGTTTGACCATGCGGCCTTCTTGGGCGACGTCGACCTGTCCCTTCCCGCAGGGGAGCAGGGGCGCACTCCGCTTGAGATGATCTGGTCGCGACCCACCTGCGAAGTGAACGGCATGATTTCCGGCTACACCGGCGACGGGTTCAAAACCGTGTTGCCATCCCAAGCGTCGGCCAAGATCTCTTTTCGCCTTGTGGGCACTCAAGACCCATTGGCCATCCGCGATAGCTTCCGCGCTATGGTGCGGGACATGGTGCCCGCCGATTGCAGTGTCGTCTTTGCCGACCATGGCGCATCCCAAGGCGCTCAAATGTCGACAGACCATCCCGGGTTCGAGGCGGCGCGCCAAGCGTTATCCGACGAATGGGGCATGGAAGCCGCCTTTGCAGGATGCGGCGGGTCGATTCCGATCGCCGGGCACTTCAAGGACATCGTCGGCATGGATGCGATGCTGATTGGGTTTGGCAAAGACGACGACCAAATCCACTCGCCAAACGAAAAATACGATGTCGAAAGCTACCATAAGGGCATCCGCTCTTGGGCGCGCGTTCTTGATGCATTGGCGCGCATCTGATGGCCCTCTTTGAGGGCGTTGGGGTTCAGGTCGCCTATGACGTGGTGGGCAGCGGGCCACCCGTTCTCCTTTTGCATGGGTTCCCGCAATGCCGCGCGATGTGGGCTCCAATTGTGCGCGTGCTTGCAAAGCACTTCACATGCATAACAGCCGACCTTCGGGGCTATGGCGAGAGCCGAGGCCCTGTAGGACCCCAAGCCATGTCGTTTCGCGAGATGGCATCTGACCAAATGGCCCTAATGCGTCATCTGGGGCATGAAACCTTCCACTTGGTGGGCCATGATCGCGGCGGTCGGACTGCGCATCGGCTTGCTCTTGATCACCCAGATGCCGTGCGGTCGCTGACGGTTATGGACATTGTGCCCACGCATCTGCTCCTGACAGACCTGCGTCATGACGTTGCGCGAGCCTATTATCATTGGTTTTTTTTGGCGAACCCAACTGGTTTGCCTGAGCACATGATCGGGCTCGATCCAGATACCTATTATGAAAGCTGTCTCACAGGATGGGGACCAGATGGGCTCAAAGCATTCGATGCGGACTTACTGGACATTTACCGTATGCACTGGCGCAAACCTGAAGTCACGCACGCTATGTGCAACGATTATCGGGCGGGAATCGATGTAGACATCGCGTTAGATGCCAAAGATCTCGACCGGCGTGTTGATTGTCCCTCTTTGGTCGTGCACGGCGCGGATGGATTGATGGACAAATCCTATGACGTGGCTGAATCTTGGGCGGATCGGCTAAGCAACATGCGCGCTGCTGCCCTGCCCGGCGGACATTTCTTCCCAGATACGCACCCGCGAGAGACCGCGGACGCGCTTTTGTCGTTCTTGACAGATCTGGCCTAGAAGCCCAGTCGCGCACCAGCGGCGAGCCAACCGCCATCCGCTGGCAAAATAGCACCAGACACATAGCGTCCCGCGTCAGAAGCCAAGAAAAGGCAGGTCTGAGCCACGTCATCAGGCGTTCCAAAACGGCCCAAGGGCACGGCATTGATCACGGCCTTGCGCATCTGTTCAGTCGGAGCAAGCCGCGCCATGCCTTCGGTACCATCAATCGGGCCTGGAATGACCGAGTTCACACGAATGCCTTTGGCACCCCATTCGATGGAAAGCGTTTTCGTGACCATATCAACGCCGGCTTTCGCCGCGCAAACGTGGGACTGCAAACCCATCGCAATCTCGGCCTGTGGTGCAGATATGTTGATCACAGAGGCCCCGGGACCACGCAGATGCTCAAAACCCGCTCGCAACACGTGGAACGTGCCCACAAGGTCAATCTCGACCACAGCTTTGAACCCGTTAGAGCTCATCTGATTGAAAAGCGCCGGGAAGTTGCCCGCCGCACCCGAGACCAGCACGTCGACCTTGCCGACATCGGCATCATGGGAGGCGTACACCGCCTCAACCGCTTCGAGGTCGCGCACGTCAGCTGTGTAGAACTTAGCGCCCACGCCCTCAGGTGCGATATCGGCGAGTTGAGCCGCCGCCGCTTCCGCCTTATCAGCCTTGCGACCAACAACGCTTACATGTGCGCCAGACCGCGCGAAGCTTTCGGCAATGCCGAGGTTGATCCCGCTGGTGCCACCAAAAACCATCACGTTGGTTCCGGAAAAATCAAAGCTCACCTTGCCACTCATATCGCGCACTCCCTAGTGGTGTTTACTCACGCCTATCAGGGCGCGTTGGAAAACCGTAGGCTGCCTTGGCGTCAGGTCCTAGAACGACGTTGCGTCGAAAACTGACGCGCACGTCAACTTCTTGGCCTTAAAACACCGCGTGTTCCCCCAAATCCAGAGAAATCTCACCTAGGGCGAGTTGGACATAATGCTCTTCTAATGTCTCATCGCCGTATTCGGGCGTGGCATCGGCATCATAGCGCCCCGCGTCTGCGTCCCAAACCAGCATGGACTCGGTCGCGTAGTAGCGTCCGATCTTGGCAAACTCAGCCCGATCCGCCCATGTCTGGCTAAACCGACCCAGAAAACTTGAAAGTCCGACAATCCCGTTGAGCAAAGCCACTGGAACACTGCGCATGCGCACATCCTGTCCAAGCGCGTCACCAATGAGTTGCGCTTGAGCTTTGGAGGTCAGCGCAGAGCCAGGGCCGCCGATCGGCAATATCTGATTGTATTTGGACGTGTCCCTCACGCAGCTGGCAATGAAGCGACCCAGATCATTATCACTTATTGGTTTGCATGCCGTGATAGTGCCGTCGCCAAACATGAGATAGGGCTTTCCATCCCGCACCCGTGCCAATTGACCGGACAGTGATTTGAAAAAAGCTGTTGGGCGAACGATTGAATACCTCAGGCCAGACGCCATTAGATCAGCTTCGAAAGCGAGTTTCGCCTCTTGGAACGCAAGCTTCGGCTTTTGCACACAGATTGCGGAGAGATAGATGAAATGCGGTCGACCCCGTTTCTGCGCTTCGGCCAACACCGTGGCGTGCGCTCCGTAATCCACCGCCCAAGCGTCTCGCGGCAAGCCGCTCCGCGAGGCGAGGCAGGAGACGATGGCATCAAAACGCGTACCTTTGAAACCGTCGTTGGCCAGCGCCTCGGCTTCAGTGATTTGAACCACCCTTTGTTCGATTGCTGCCGGGAGCTGGGGATCTTTGCGCCGCACCAAGGCCACCACGTCGTGCCCCGCCGCCAAAAGCGCGCGTGCGGCGCCACGACCAGCCGTCCCCGTAGCACCGAGCAACAGAATGGTTTGGCGCGATCTGGTTGATGTCTCCATCAGTCTCTCCGGCATGTTCCGAGCCAGAGTGTAATGTTTGGTTGACATTTCGCAACGTCGGCCCGTCAGATAACCCCAAAAAAACGTTCCGGAAGTTCGTAGATGAGATTATCGTCCGCGCGAGCAAACTCATAGAATCCGGTGTCCCCGCGTGGTCGAAAGCTTGAATGCATCGCCTCTCGGATTGACGCGAAGTCGAAGGCTTTTTGTGTGCGCTGCGCGAAGGCATCAAAGACTTCGCGGTCCTCGCCCCGCGCTTCTGTGAACCAATGCCGTCCGATAGAGGCATCGCGCACGCCCACACCTACCTCAGTCGTGGTGGCATTGCGGCGGTCCATGGCGGCGGCATATTCATTAAAATCGGAAAACTTGAGGTGGAAAAGATAGAGCCCCTCAGGCGCGTGCAGCTGGTCGTATTTCATAAAATGCCCCCCGCGCGAAATCTTGGCGCCGCAGCTCACAATGCTGGGCTTCGAATAATGTGGCGCATGGCGGATAAAGCGGCGCGGCCCGAGGACAACATCGTCAATCGGAGCGTCTTCGAGATCAACACGGTGGATGACTTCGACGCCGACAGGCGTGATGGCACGTCGAACAGGTTGCGCCGACACCCATTCTAAGAGCCCCTGCCCCTGAGCAGGGTCAACAACCACCAACTCGTCTACATCACCTACGATGATGTGATCGTAGTAACTGCGCAGGCCCTGGAGGATGTTGTTGAGAAGCGTCCAGCGCTTTTGGTCAAAGTTCGGATGCGGATCGCCCGGAATGCCAATGATGTTGCATCCCTGGGCCAACTCGGCCACATCTTCGCCGCGACCATGGCTCACGACATAGCAATTCTCCCGCCCCAACTCGGTTCCATAGTGGCGCAGCCATTTTTTTAGGAAAAACGCGTCTGAACGCACCATGGTCAGGGCGGCGACTTTGCTTTGCATGTGGCTTGCCTCTTTTCCCGCTTGGGTATGACTGCTCGAGTAGGTAGCGCAGAGCTTGCATGCCCGCCCGCTCGGCTCTACCTTTTGGCACACAATAACAAGATGGCGTCTCGCAAGAAAAGGCCGATGCAGTATTCCTTTGCCTCCGATATGGCTGAAAGCGGTGTTCACTTCGCGCTGGCCCCCAACACCGTGTTTCGTTGGTTCCAGGTTCTGGGCGAACGCGGCTCTGGCACGAATGTGGTGCGCAAGACGATTTTTCTAAATGCGAAACTTCTGCGAACCGAAGGGATGGGCTGGAAACACGGCTTTCCGATGATGGTGGCGGTGCCATCGCATTTCATCGCCGTGGCCGTGGTGCGCGACGCCGAGGCTTGGGCGATCTCGATGCACAAACGTCCCTGGCATCTCTCGCCCCTGGCTCAACATCGCGGGTTTTCGGATTTCATCCGAGCACCTTGGGAAGGAATCATCGATCGGCCCGAAGACTTTAGCATTATGCACCCAGAGTTGGTGACTGGATCTGAGGGGCGCGCCCTACAACTGGATCGCCATCCCATCACAGGCAAACCGTTCGAAAACCTCTTTGCGCTGCGCCGTGCCAAACTGGCTGCATTGGTTGGGTTGTTGGAGCGGGACATCTCGGTGGTTTTGGTGCGCATGGAAAGCGTGGTCAACGCACCGCAATTGTTTATGGAGCGCTTCCGGACGACCACGTGCGTTGCAGCAAAACGCGACTTCTGGCGGGCACCTAATCGCCGAATGGGCAATAACTTCTCGCGTTCAGTGCCCATTCCACCCACACCAAAAGAGATGCCTGAGGTGGACCGCGCCTTTATGCGCAGCGAACTAGACCTCGATCTCGAAGCTGCCCTTGGTTATCGCTACGACTGAGACGCTTTGCCCCGGCGCGGTTGCGGGCGTGTTGGGATTTCCTTGAGCAATCCTCCGACGCCCATCCCAGCAATGTCCTCTGACGTTGGAGGCACCCCGCAGACAACGCGCGAGAGAACCCAATCTACGCCGTTGAGCGCAGGAGAGCGCGCACAGCCCGGCAATCCAATCACCGGGATGCCCTTTAGATCACCAAGAAAGAGAAGATTTCCGGGGTCAACTGGCATGCCGAAACGTGTGACTATACCCCCTGCTTGGCGCAAAGCTTGTGGAGCAATATCAAAAGCGTCGGACGTTGCGGAGCCCGTCAGGATGAGGATCAAATCGCTTTTGACGCGTGAAATAGCGGCGCTGAGTTCATGCTCATTGTGAGAAGTCATCGTGACGTCATCAAGCGTAACGTTGAGCGCTGTGAGACGGTTTTCGATTGCTTCGACGCCTTTCACACCCGCCCCTCCGGTAATGTCAGTGACCAGCAAGCTTGCCGACATGAGCGTCGGTGGCACCAAACGCAACGTCCCAGATGCCAACTGACAGGCGCGGGCCAGATCGCCTTCAGGCACCGCATAAGAGATGATTTTGACCGTTCCGATCATGCACGCGTCTTGCATTTGTTGCCAGTGCGGCACGGTGGCCAATGTGATCATGGGATGCACAGAATTGAGCGCCAGCAAGGCGTCTGAATCCAAAGACACGACGCCGGGACCATCAGCCAACAGGTTCACCCGCCCCGTGAAGGCCGCCTGACGTTTGATCCCCGCCGCGGCTTCGTCTGGGACAAGGGCACGGGCCAGACGCTCCGCGGCCAGATTTTCATCAACATCACCCGGTTCCAACACAGCCGCGACAACGTCAGTGTTCCCGGCGGCCTCTAATGCCGCGATGTGCTCAGCCTCTAGAACCAGGCCCTTTCGCAGTCGCCCCTGTGGCAGGGCGACGGAATGCGCAAGGATCGCACCGCTGGCCAGAGACAAAGGGATCGGGCCGAACTTCATGTCTGGCGCAGCACTTGGGTCATTTCGGCCAAGATCGACACGGCAATCTCAGACGGGTTGGCGGCGCCAATATTGAGACCAATGGGGCCACAAATGCGGTCTGTTTGCTCAGCCGTGAACCCCGCTTCAGCCATGCGTTCAAGTCGTTTTGCGTGGGTGCGCCGACTGCCCAGAGCGCCGATGTAGAAGCACTCAGCTGCCAAACCCGCCTCCAGCGCTGGGTCGTCAAGTTTTGGATCATGGGTCAACAGAACCAATGCCGTGCGCGCGTCAAGACCCAACGCCGCGACGGCCTCATCTGGCCAATCGTGCAACAGGGTCGTGCCAGGGAAACGCACGTCGCTGGCAAAGCTCTCGCGCGGGTCAATGACCGAGCAATCATATCCCGTGGCGCGCGCCATAGGGATCAAGGCCTGGGCGATATGAACCGCGCCGACGCAGATGAGATGCAGCGGAGGATTATGGACACCGACAAAGGTCACGCCATCCTCTTCAAAGCCCGAGCGGTCCGAGCGCAGACGCTTTGCATAGTCGTTCGAAAGCGATCTTTCGCCGGTGTCGACGTTCACCATGTACGCGATGGCCTTGCGCTCTGCACGGGCATCGACGAGGGCAGAGAGGAGATTTTCAGGCAACGTGGAACCTACCGGTTCCACCAAAATCCGTATGGTGCCTCCGCACGCCAGACCCACCGCAAAGGCATCGCCGTCGGACACGCCGTATTGCAACATGCGTCGCGCACCCACGTCCATCGCCTCTAGGGCCTCAACAACCACAGCGCCCTCGACACATCCGCCAGAAACCGAGCCCATCATCTCACCATCGCCAGAGACGACAAGCTGGCTACCAATGCGCCGAGGCGCAGAGCCCCATGTCTCCACCACTGTGCACAGCGCCGCCCTGCGGCCCGCGCGGTGCCACTCAAGGGCGATTTCTGGCATGTGGTCCATCGTTTGGCTCCCTTGGCGATTTGGCTACATGGGATGAAAGAAGATAGCGCACAGACCTGCGCGCGCAATGACTAGCAATACCTTTCAGGGCCGTACCATTGCTCACTCGAATAGCGATCGCCATGGGCCCAACCGACAGGCAAAACCTCCTCGATGCGCGCGAGATCTTCGGCGGATAGATCCAATGCCGCACCGTCCAAGCATTCTTGGAAATGTGCCACCGAACGGGTGCCCGGGATTGGAATCACGTGCTCGCCTTGGGCGAGAAGCCACGCGTTGGCGAGCGCCGCCGCGGACGTCCCCATGTCCGCGGCCAAACCTCGGAAACCCGCAAGAATTTCAAGGTTTGCTGTGATGTTGGGTTCCATAAAGCGCGGGTTACCCGCGAGGAACGGCAAGTTGGACAACTCGTCTTTGGGGATTGGATGATCCGTCAGCAAGGAGCGTCCAACAGGAGAGAAAGCGACCATGGCCACTCCAAGCGCCGCAGTGGTTTGAACCAGCCCCAATTCTGGTCCACGGGTTGAAAGCGAGTATTCGGATTGGACCGCAGCGATTGGATGTTCGGCATGGGCACGGCGCAGCGTGCTTGGCGCCACTTCGGACAGGCCAATGGCACGCGCTTTGCCCTTCTCTACCATGCGGCCCAGGTTTCCAGCCAACTCTTCTGGGCTGATGTCAGCATTGCGGCGGTGTGCGTAGAAGAGATCCACATTATCAACGCCCATACGTTGCAGCGATTGGTCGAGCTCTGCCTCGAAATGCTCTGCGGAATTGTCGAACCAGCGTTCGCCGTCAGCGTTTCGGGTGATCGTGGCTTTGGTGGCGATCACGAAAATATCACGCGCCCGCGGATTTCGGGCCAGATAGCTGCCGATGGCGCTCTCGGATTTACCCATGCCGTAAATATTGGCGGTGTCGAGATGGGTGACACCCTGGTCAAGACAGGCATCAAGCACAGCGTGGCTCTCGGTCTCGTTTGTGGGGCCATACATGTTGGAGAAGGACATAGCGCCATATCCGATGGCGCTAATCTCGGGGCCACTGGCCCCCAGTTTGCGTATTTTCACGAATGTCCTCCCTACACCGGCTTGACAGATAGTGTTTCACTGCCGGGCAGCGGGGTAAACCCCACCCTACTCTTCTGGACCGATCTCTATAACTGTGATTTCGGGCGTGACACCGAGCCGAACAGGCATGATAGAACAGCCAATGCCGCCCGAGACGACCAGATCTTTGCCCTCTTCATGCACGTGACCATAGGCGTAGCGATTGCCGAAGCGCGATGGCACGATGGGAGACCATCCAAAAAGGCGCACTTGCCCGCCATGGGTGTGCCCCGACAGCGTCAGTGACACCCGATTTGGAACTTGGGGGAAGATATCCGGTTCGTGGGCCATCATGACAACTGGCGCACCGTCGTCAGGAATTTGAGCCAGTGTGCCATCAAGATCATCCAGGCCGATGATCCCCTGTTTGCCCCGCAAAAGCGCGAGTTGGTCCTCCAGTCCTGCGAGCCAAATTCCCGCGTGTTCGAGTTTCACGACCGAATTTGACAGTACCGGAACGCCCTCCGCTTCGAGCGCAGTGGCGTAGAGGTTGGGCCCGCCCCCACGTTTCTGGGCGGTCTTGTCGTCCCACCAATCATGATTGCCGAGGATCGCCCAAACCCCGAGCGGGGCGGAAAGCTCAGCCAGGATTGGCGCAGCTTCGGCGATTTTGACTTCTTCAGAGACAAACCGATGCCCCGCCGCATAATCACCCAGCAGCAAAATCACGTCTGCGCCGAGGGCATTGGCGCGCCGGACAACTTGGCGCAACCGTCCGGGGCCCACGTGGGGACGGCCCACATGAAGGTCGGCCAAGGCCACGATTTTGAGTAGAGGCGCGGTCCAATCCTTGCGTTTGATGCGCCACGTCTGCACGCGCAATCGCAAGGCGGGTTCCACAAAGAACGCCCAAAGCGATGCGACAATCCCGACAAAGAAAGTGGCAATAACACCAAGTATAAAGCCGCGACGCGTCATTGTCTTGGGCGTAGCTTGTCTGGATCGCACTTGCCCAAAGGCGATATGGTATCAAGCCGTCGCAATTTTGTCGCCTCGGCTTTACATTGCGCCACAGCACCAAATTTCACCATCTCTTCGATGACAAAATTGCGGGACTGCAGCGCACGTTCTGCATGTCTTTGAGAGCCCAATAGAAGAGGAGTCTTCGGCAAAGCCGCCAAATACGCGATGTGATGCAAATCCAACTCCGCAACGTCACGCTCAAAATATGCGTGTTTCCCACGCGCGACGCCGTAACAGCCGTGCCCAAGATATGTTTCATTGACATAGTACACCGCGACGTTTCTAGCCGAGCGCGCATCTGAAATCACTTTGATGAGTTTAACAAGGCTGGCGCAATCATCAACGCTGTGCCAGCCGGCGACCGTGCGAGTGATCGTCGAACGCCAGAGCTCTTTATTGAAATGCGCCGCTTCTTTCGCCGCGACAAACGTGAAGACAACCAGGTAAGGCAAGGTGTATGCCCACACATCAGAACGCGTGACATAGAACGTTCGGATTTGGTCAGGTATTGGAGGCGTTTGGGCCCCTACATGGGAGGCCCAAACCGTTGCGCAGGCGCCGATGTACATCCGTACATGACGCAGCACTTGGGTCACCCCAAACGGGACGCCACGTTTTCCCAGTTCACCAGGTTGTTGAGGAAGTTGTCCAGGTAGGCTGGGCGCTTGTTGCGGAAGTCGATGTAGTAGGAATGCTCCCACACGTCACAACCCAGAAGCGCGGTTTGGTCAAAGCAGAGCGGGTTCACGCCGTTTTCGGTCTTGGTGACCTTGAGGCTGCCGTCGCTGTCTTTGACCAGCCAGCACCATCCAGAGCCAAATTGGCCCGCACCAGCGGCTGCAAATTGGGATTTCATCTCGTCAACAGAGCCAAAGCTCTCAACGATGGCTTTTTCCAGCTCGCCTGGCATTGTGGAATTGCCTGGGCCCATCATTTCCCAGAACTGCATGTGGTTCCAGTGTTGGGAGGCGTTGTTGAAGATGCCGTTTTGAGCGACCGCACCGGCTTGGTAGGTGCCTTTGACAATCTCTTCGAGGGATTTGTCGGCCCATTCGGTGCCTTCGATGAGCTTGTTGCCATTCACGACATAGGCGTTGTGGTGAATGTCGTGGTGGTACTCCATTGTCTCTTTGGACATGCCATTGCCCGCGAGCGCGTCGTGGGCGTAGGGAAGATCTGGAAGTTCAAAAGCCATGGGTCAGCCCTCTCTGTATGTTGCTAGCGCCTAACTGAGCCTCGTGTGCTAGAACGTCAAGGGATCATTATCTTGCAAGCCCTAAGAACAGTGCGCCAAAATCATGGGACGTCAATTGACCACAAGCTGTGTGCACTTGCCTGATCCGTTGAAATTGTTGTTATAGGCAAGGGGATTGGCGCTCACGTTCACACGTTTTGTGCGACCATCTATGATCGCGGAGTAGCGGAACTTGGCATTCTGCCCCGAGGCAGAGCGAGCGTTCACCTCCCACACAAGCACGACGCCACCATTGCGCGTTTCGCGCTTAATTCGCGCGGGCGCTGGCCGGCCGTCGAAAAATGTTGCCGCTAAGCGATCCGTCACCGCCGCAACATTTGTTTTGCGGTCAAAAGAAAAAATGTAGCGCGGCGACACCCATTGGTTGGCGCCAATCCCAGCACTGAGGTCGCATTCGTAAGCCTCTGGTGCGGCAAAGGAAGGCGTTGCACCAAGACCCAGTGCCATAAGGGAAGCAAAAACCAAGGAAAAACGCATATGAAGCTCCTAAATCGCCATGGTGTAAAGCTAACGGACCTGTCACGCATTTCAAATCAAACCTTGGACAATCCTCAGCGACCCAACGCAGCAACCCCCAAAAATAATGCAGAATTTAGCCTTGAGCGACCTTACACTGTCCGCGAGAAAACTCGGTTTGGCGGCTACTCAAAATATCAACTCTGACGTTGAAGCGATTGTTCGCTGGATTGAATTCCATACGATAGCGCACACGCAAGGGCTGCCGTTGATTGGTCTGCGTATTGAAGGTCCAAGCGGTTTTGATTGAATTCGCGCTGGCACTTACGAGGCGCGTGTCATTCCACTTAGAGTCTTCGTCCGCCTCAGCGCGTCGCCAACTTGAACAAAAATCTTCGTTGGCACCCAACCGCGCGTGCCTTTTTCGTTCATCTCGCATTCCATAATGGTCGCTGCGGAGGCAGATGTCACCCCAAGCCCACTAGTCAAAACCGCAAACAAATATGCCTTAAATAACCCAAAATTCATAGCCGAATTCCCTCGCTCCCAAATCAATTTTCTAGTGTATAGGCATAGTACATGACGTCAAATAGAGACAGTCAAAACCTCACTTTTGAAAAAAATGCCTTACGCGCAACAAAAACGCCTCATTGTGGCGGTCGCAACGTGCCAACCAGAGACCGCAATGATGAGTGGAACACGCTCTAGAAGCGGTAATCCACCTGCGCACTTGGCGCAGCCGCTGTGCTAAGCAATTTGAACATGTAAGACGCCACAGAGCGGAAACAGATCAGCTCAACCGTAGTGTTATCCAAAAACCGCAACGCCGCGGCGACTTGAGCCATACGTGTTCGGCGCAATTCGCCCACGGGCAGGCTTTGTTCACGCAAATCCGCTGGGGTTACTTTGGCCAAAACCTCGCGGCATGCGCTCCCTTCAAGACGGAACACAGCGCGGGCATCGGAGACATCGACAATCAACGCATGTTCGCCCGTCAAGGCCGTGTTGAGCGCTGCTACGGTTTCTGTGCTCTCGGCATAGGGGCACAACAGCATGGCTTCGTCTGGAGACATCCACAAAAGACCCGTGTCTGCCGACGTCACCGCACCACGCATCGCCGGCATGGCCACACCGGCCACATCCGTCAAAGCTTTAACAATCTTGGCTGAGGACAGATCAGCACGGATGGTGATCATGCCTTGTGCTGGACGCTCGGTGATCGTCACCGCACCCTCGAAGGTCGCGCCGCCAAGCGCTGTTACAGGCTCAGACATCTTGCTTAGCCCCTTCTTTGTCATAGAATACTGGATCCACCATGCGCGTCTTGATCTCAGTCACGCCATCGTCGCGCATAAAAGTAATCACCTCACCCATCCGAGATGGCCCGTGTTCCACGAGCCCCATTGCAATGCCACGATCCAAGGTTGGCGAGTAATACGTCGAAGTCACGCGACCAATCATATTGCGCTGACCATTGGCGTTGGTGCCATCAGTCACAGCATAGGCCCCATCCGGCAGGACCGAGCCATCGAGTGTTTCAAGCCCGACCAGTTGCCAGCGATCTTCGCGGACCATATCGATGCGCTGTTGGGCGCGTTTCCCAAGGAAGTCGTCCTTTTTCTTGGAAATCGCCCAGTGCAGGCCGAGGTCTTGTGGTATCACCGTGCCGTCGGTCTCGTCACCGATCATGATAAAGCCCTTCTCAGCGCGCATGATATGCAAGCATTCCGTGCCATAGGGCATGGCCCCAAACGCTTCACCCGCCTTGTGCAAAGCGTCCCAAAGCTCCAGCGCGCGGTTCGCAGGAACCGCAATCTCGTAAGACAATTCCCCAGAGAAAGAGATGCGATAGGCACGCACCGGGATACCGGTCAAATGGCCATCAGCCCAAGCCATAAACGGCAGTGCCTCTTTGGAGACATCCATGCCGCCGAGCTTTTCGAGCACTTTGCGCGCGTTGGGCCCCACAACGGCGATCTGACCGTATTGCTCTGTGGCGTTTACGACCCACACCTTCCAGTCCCACCATTCGGTTTGCAGCCATTCTTCCATATGGGCATGGATGCGATCCGCACCGCCGGATGTGGTGTGGCAGAGCCAGGTGTCGTCATCAATGCGCGCAACGACGCCGTCGTCGGATAGGAACCCGTTCTCAGAACACATCAAACCATAACGGCAGCGACCCACTTTGAGCGTGCTCATCATGTTGGTGTACATCATGTCTAGGAACTTACCCGCATCCGGGCCTTTGACGATGAGCTTACCCAGCGTAGAGGCGTCCAGCAGACCGAGGTTCTCACGCGTGTTATTGACCTCGCGGCGCACGGCTTTCTCGACGCTTTCGCCTTTGCGCACATAGGCATAAGGACGGCGCCAATGGCCTACAGGCTCCCAATCAGCTCTATTTGCGTCATGCCAGGCATGCATGGGAGTTTCGCGGATCGGCTGAAAAAGTTCACCGCGCGCTTCGCCCGCAATTGCGCCCATGGAGATCGGCGTATAAGGCGGACGGAAGGTTGTTGTGCCCGTTTGAGGGATCGGTTGGCCCAACGCGTCAGACAGCAGCGCCAAGCCATTGATGTTCGAGAGTTTACCTTGGTCCGTGGCCATACCCAGCGTGGTGTAGCGCTTGGCGTGTTCGACGCTTTCAAAACCTTCGCGGGCGGCCAGAGCCACGTCGGAAGCTTTCACGTCATTTTGGTAATCAAGCCAAGCTTTTCGGCGGTGCTTGCCCTTGGCTTTGGCAGGCATGATCCAAACTGGCTCGAGCGGTTTCTCCGCAGGCGACATCGCCTTTCCACCGACATCAGCCACACACGCGTCGAGCGTGAGGTTGCCATTCGCCGCACCAACAACAGAAACAAAACCCAGTCCAGTGTCACCTGTCGGCGCACGTTCGGGATTTGGGCGGAAACACGCTTGCGCATCGTCCCAGGTCAGTTTGCCACCGCAATGGGACCAGAGGTGCACCACAGGCGACCAGCCACCGGACATGGCCACAACTTCGCACGGGATACCGGTGCGAACATCGCCACTTCCATCTTGATCACAGATGTCGACCGAAACCACAGATCTCAGGCCTTTGACCTTGGCGATGCCAGTGTTGGTCAAAACGCGGATGCCCATGGCGCGAGCTTTCTCAGGCAATGCACCATTGACGTCTTTGCGCGCGTCCAACACGGCGGGCACTTTTTCGCCCGCTTCGACCAACGCGATGGCAGTGCGATAGGCGTCGTCGTTGTTGGTCACAACAACCGTACGCGCGCCAGGGCTCACAGCGTAGTTCACCACATAATCGCGGACGGCGGACGCCAGCATCACACCGGGCAGGTCATTGCCTGAAAAACTCAACGGACGCTCAAGCGCCCCTGTCGCGGTGATAACTTCACCAGTGCGAATTCGCCAGAGGCGGTGCCGTGGACCATCTGACTTTGGCACGTGGTCGGTAAGGCGTTCATAGGCGAGCACGTAACCATGGTCATAGACCCCTGCCCCCATGCAGCGCGTGCGCATCTGAACGTTGGGCATGGCCTCAAGTTCCGCTATCAGCGAGTCGATGGCTACGCCTGCGTCTTGGCCCGCAATCTCGCCTCCGTCTACCGGTGTGCGCCCACCCCAATGGGCAGTTTGTTCAAGAAGCAGTACGTCTTTGCCTTCGCTGCCTGCTTTTTTGGCCGCCAAGAGGCCGGCGATGCCGCCGCCGATAACGAGCACATCGGAGTGCACGTAGAAATGCTCATAAGTGTCGGGGTCACGCGCAGTGGACTTGGGGGCTTTTCCGAGGCCCGCAGACTGTCGGATGAACGGCTCGTAGACATGTTTCCAAAATGGACGCGGGTACATAAAGGTTTTGTAGTAGAAACCCGCTGGCAAAAAGCGGCTGAGCGCTGAGTTCACAACACCGATGTCAGCTTCGAGTGAGGGCCAGTGGTTTTGGCTCTCGGCGGTCAGGCCATCGAAAAGTTCGGTGGTTGTGGCGCGTTGGTTGGGCTCAAAGCTGTGGCCTTTGCCCAAGCCGACAAGCGCGTTGGGCTCTTCCACACCGCTGGCTACGATGCCGCGGGGGCGGTGGTATTTGAAGGACCGACCGACAAGCGTTTGGCCATTGGCCAGAAGCGCGGATGCAAGGGTATCCCCTGCATGGCCTTCCATCCTCTTGCCATTGAAAGAGAAGTTTTGGGTTTGGCTGCGGTCGATCAAGCGACCACCTGTGGCGAGACGTGTACTCATCTCTTAAACCTCTGTACGTGCGGCGGAGTGCAGGAGCCTCCGGCGGGGATATTTTAAGCCAGAAGAAACCATCATGAAGGCATGTCCCAAGACCATCCTGGGCGCTTCTCAGCAATGATGTCGAGGATCTCTTGCGGTGGCTTGAGCGTTTGGGCGGGATATGTACCGAACACCTCAAGTGTTTGCGTACAACGCGCAACGTGGAACCATTTGCCCGAGCCATAGGCATGACGCCAACGTTCGAAATGAACACCTTTGGGGTTTTTGCGCATGAACAGGTAGCTCTCGAAATCATCGTCGGAGCTTTCCGGTCCATAGCGTTTGAGATGCGCTTCGCCACCGGCTTCAAGTTCGGACTCGTCCAGCATGATCCCTGTGTAGGGGCATTTGAGCGTCAGCATGGTGCGCCTCCAATTGGGGCGCACACCGCAATGGAGCGCCGGTTACTCTTCGATAATGTAAGCTTGTTCGCCCTGGCTTGGGCCATCACTGAGGCCTTTGCCGGTGATGACAACCGACCCGAATGCGCCTGCAAAAAGCATGACCATAGTCCCGGCCGCGAGGCCGCCAAGCGCCGCGCCGTTACGAGCGTAGAAGGACGGGTCGAATAGTTTGAACATTGGCTCACTCTCTGCTGGCTATGGACAGCACCTAGTGAGATGCGCCCGGGCTTCAAGAGTGGTTGGGCGGATTTCACCGCGCTTGGTTTCAAAATCGCAAATCGCTGCTTGGACGGTACGCATGCAGCCAGGGATGCAGCACCACGAGCGCGCGTCCTCAAGCCGACGTTCCCGGGCTGGGTCTTGCTGATGTGCATCAGTGCGCAACCCCTGCGGCGACGCTTTCGTCGATGAAACGGCCTTCTTTGAAGCGGTCCAGGGTGAAGGCATCGGCCAGAGCCGAGTGACCCTTGGCCATCAGTTCCGCCATGGCCCATCCAGAGCCCGGGATGGCCTTGAAGCCGCCGGTACCCCAGCCGCAGTTGATGAAGCAATTGCCAAGCGGCGTTTTGGAGATGATGGGCGAGCGGTCGCCGGTCATGTCCACGATCCCGCCCCATTGCCGCAGCATCTTGAGCCGCGAGATCATTGGGAAGGTTTCGATCAATGCGCGCACGGTTTCTTCGATATGGTGGAAAGAGCCTCGTTGTGTGTAGTTGTTGTAGCCGTCAGCGCCACCGCCGATGACCATCTCGCCTTTGTCGGATTGGCTCATGTAGCCATGTACTGTGTTGGCCATCACGACCACATCCATGCAAGGTTTTATGGGTTCGGACACCAATGCTTGCAGCGCAACCGATTCCACGGGAAGGCGGAAGCCCGACATCTCTGCAAGAACCCCGGAGTGACCAGCAACAACAATGGCCAACTTGTCACAGGTGATCTTGCCGCGGGTGATCTCCACACCACTGACTTGGTTGTTGGACGAATGTACTCCTGTGACTTCACAGTTTTGGATCACATGCATGCCCATGGCCGAACAAGCGCGCGCATAGCCCCATGCCACCGCATCGTGCCGTGCTGTGCCGCCGCGTTCTTGCCACAAGGCCCCCATCACAGGGTAGCGCGGCCCTTTGAGTTCGATGATAGGACACAGCTCTTTGACGCGCTTTGGCCCGATGAATTCGGTTTTGACACCTTGCAGCGCATTGGCGTGGGCCGTGCGTTGGTAGCCGCGCACCTCGTGGTGAGTTTGGGCAAGCATCATGACGCCGCGGGGGCTGAACATAACGTTGTAATTCATGTCCTGCGACAGGTCCTCATAAAGGCTGCGCGCTTTTTCATAGATCGCCGCCGAAGGGTCTTGCAGATAGTTGGAACGGATGATGGTCGTGTTGCGGCCTGTGTTGCCACCACCAAGCCAGCCCTTCTCAATGATTGCGACATTTTTGATGCCAAAATTCTTGCCCAGATAATAGGCTGTGGCCAGACCGTGGCCGCCTGCGCCCACAACGATCACATCGTAATGGTTCGATGGTTCCGGGTTATCCCATGCGCGTTCCCATCCTTCATGATAGGTCATTGCTTCGCGGGCCACTGCAAAGGCGGAATAGTGCTTCATCGGCGCATCCTCCCGGGACGGATTGAGCTCAATTGGACATGTCTTGGAATTGCATATGGCGTATCACATGTGCCGCGCCGCGCGCAATTCCGAACCCTCATGGCGCGATTGCGACAGCGTCGAAAAAGACCCTCTCATGCATGCTTTCCAGACCCTCCATGGACCCTGGCCAAAATGCTGATAGCATTTGCAACCCTATAGGAGGTTTTCGATGGATCCGTACTTTGATCTTGGGCGCTATTCGCGACCTGTGAGTTCAGTGTCTGACGCACAAACGTGGTGCGACCGGGGCATGGTTTGGCTCTTTGGATATAACCATGAAGAGGCCATTGCGTGTTTTGAGAAAGCTGTTGCGGCTGATCCGTCGTGTGCTCTGGCACATTGGGGAATCGCCTATGGGATTGGACCAAACTACAACAAACCCTGGGAGGTCTTCACCCCCGAGGAAAAGGCCCCTGCTCTGGTCCAAGCTCACAGCGCGCTTGCCGCGGGTTTGGCACTCGAAGACGCCAGCGCGGTTGAGAAAGCGCTGTTGGCAGCTCTTGCGTCGCGCTACCCGGAGACGCCTGACATTGAAGACTATCATCCGTTCAATAACGGCTTCGCCGAAGCAATGCGCCCTGTTTATGAGGCCCATTACGACGACCTCGATGTCGCGTTTATCTTTGCCGAAGCACTTATGAACCGCACGCCGTGGCAGCTTTGGGATGTGCAAACCGGTGCCCCCAATCCGATAGCCTCAACGATGGAGGCCAAGGATGTGCTCGAACACGCGTTTGATCACACACCAGGCGCTTGGGATCATCCTGGGTTATTGCACATGTACATTCACCTCATGGAAATGTCGCCACATCCAGAATACGCGCTGCGCCATGGCGACCGTCTCACCGGGCTTGTCCCAGATGCTGGGCACCTGGTGCATATGGCGACCCATATCGATGTTCTCTGCGGTGACTATCAAAACGTGTTGGCGCGCAATCTGGCGGCGGCGGAGGTCGATGATCTCTTCAAAACACAAGTGGGCGCAGATAATTTCTATGCGCTCTATCGCATTCATAACCTGCATTTCGCGCTCTATGGAGCGATGTTCTTGGGCCAGAAAGCGGCGGCGCTCAACGCGGCGCATCGTTTGAAGTTGGAAGTTCCCGACGACGTGGTGCGTGTCTATCCAGACTTGTTTGAAACCTTTGTCGCTGCCGAACCCCATGTCTTCATTCGGTTTGGGATGTGGACAGAAGCGCTCCGGCTGGAGCAACCCAAAGACAAAGAGCTCTACACCACAACCAATGCGCTCATTCTCTATGCGCGGGCGGTGGCGTTAGCCAATCTGGGGCATCATGACGAGGCAAAGAATGCAAGTATGGCATTTGATCAGGCCTTTGCGTCGGTGCCGGACGAAAGAATGCTGTTTCAAAACAAAGCGCGCGACGTCTTGGCCATCGCCGAGGCGATGATGCAGGGCGAGTTGGCGTTCAAATCTGGACAATATGAAGCCGGACTCGCCCACCTGCGCCAAGCGGTGAAACTGGATGACGGTTTGGAATACGAGGAACCCTGGTCCTGGCCGCAACCCACACGCCATGCGCTTGGGGCGCTCCTGATGGAGGCGGGCAAATATGAAGAAGCAGAGGCGGTTTATCGCGCTGATCTTGGACTGGACCCCACCCTGCCCCGTTCGAGCCAGCACCCGCACAATGTCTGGGCGCTGCACGGGTTACATGAATGCCTCGAACGTCGGGGAGAGACCGTGGAAAGCCCGCACATTGCCGCGCAGCTTGCGCAAGCCAAGGCCCGCGCCGATGTGCCAATTCGCGCCTCGTGCCTGTGTCGGGCCCATGCGGCGGAATAGTCTGAGTGCAACTGTGTTTTGTTCGGACCTGCTTGCTCTCACCGCTGAACCCGGTATGCGTGGTGACCATGATCCTGGACGAAATAGATGCGTTTGCCGCTGCCCTGCCCAGTACCGGGGCATTGGTCGGCCTGGACCTCGGTGACAAGACCATCGGCGTGGCCGTCTCCGATGGCTTGCGCGGTGTGGCCACCCCACTGGAAACGATTCGGCGCAAAAAGTTCGGTGTTGATGCGTCAAAACTCGAAGAGATCCTCACAGACCGTCAAATCGTAGGGATCATTTTAGGTTTGCCGCGCAATATGGATGGCACCGAAGGCCCGCGCTGCCAATCGACTCGCGCCTTTGCGCGCAATTTCGCAGCCCGCTGGCGAGGTCCGATTGGCTTTTGGGACGAGCGTTTGAGCACCGTTGCCGCAGAACGCGCGCTATTGGAGGCGGATACGACACGAAAACGTCGCGCAGAGGTCATCGATCACGTTGCGGCGAGCTATATTTTGCAAGGTGCTCTGGACCGCCTGCGGCACCTGCGGCAAACTTGAGACAAGCAGTAATCGAGACCTTTCCCATGAAAGACGACATTTGGTCGCGAGATGAGATTGAGAGCCCCTGCGTCCGCATCTGTGTGATGCATCCACAGGCACGGATTTGCACTGGGTGTTTCCGCTCGATTGATGAGATCACCGCTTGGTCGAAAATGAGCCCGGACGCACGACGCGCGATCATTGACGAACTACCGCAGCGCGAGGGTCAATTGGCTCAACGCCGCGGTGGTCGCGCCGCCCGTATGGCAGCGCGTGCAGCATCAAGCCCGCCCAAGGCTTAACTCGAAACTTCGGTCAGTTGCGCGGAGGTGAAGCCCGCCCCTACGGTTAAGACGCGAACTAAGACCTGTTCGTCAGGTCCGCCTTCGTCAAAGACCACTTCGCGATCATCGGCATCTGCGCCGGTGGCAGACGACGCGCGAATGCTCAAATCGCTGACGCTTGAGCCATGGGGCAGGATGACACCCACCAAGTCTTCGGTTGGATCAAAGTCGGTGATCTCTGGCACGCCACCCGGCACGGCGTCAGTGCTATCGGTGACAAAGACATCGGCTTGGGTGCCACCTGTGACTGTGTCGTCATCGGTGAACCGCAAAATGTCTGCGCCGGAGCCGCCATCAAGGCTGCTGTTGCCCTCAGATGTGAGTTGGTCCGAACCTTCGTTGCCAAAGAGCACGTTGCTGCCAGAGCCAGATGTCAGAACGTCGTTGCCAAACCCACCCGAGAGCGTGTCGTTGCCGGAGCCGCCTGCGATCGTATCGGCACCTGTGCCACCGGTGACGCTGTCATTGCCTGCGCCACCAATGAGGTTATCGTTGTCATCTCCCCCGATGATGGTGTCATCATCCGCGCCACCGTCTACGGTGTCATTTCCTGATCCGCCATCTATGCTGTCAGCCCCGGCGTTTCCGCTGACTGTGTCATTCCCGGCATCGGCTGTGATCGTATCAGCGCCCGCAGTCCCGATGAGCGTGTCATCTCCGGTGGTGCCCGTGGTACCGCCATCGCCGCCACCTGAGCCACCCTCAGTCGTCGTGGTATCTGGGGCGACCGCGTCGATCTCGGTCACGTTGCCACCGATGGTGAAAGAAGCGCCCACACCAAGCAGGCGAGCAACAATGACTTCGTCGGCGCCACTTCCCAGCACGATTTCGCGATCGAGCGCATCTGCGCCGGTTGCGGTTGAGCTGCGCAGAACCAGGTCCGCGACACTGGTGTCCGACGCCAGAACCAGTTGAAGCATGTCAGAGCTTACCTGGAAATCGGTGATGACCGCTGGACCGGTGCTGGTCGCCGTTGTGTCGGATTGGAAAACATCGGCGGCGTCCGCGCCACCAGTCAGAGTATCGTTGCCTGCGAAGACAAGCGTGTCGGAGCCGATACCCGCTTCGAGGACACTGCCGCCTTCGGAAATCAGGAGGTCTGCGCCGTCCCCGCCTTGCAGCAGGTCGGAGCCACCACCGGAGCGCAAAATGTCCATGCCAGTGCCGCCCACCAGCGTGTCGGCACCAAGGCCCCCGTCGATGGTGTCGTCACCGGAATCACCTTCGATTCTGTCGGCACCTCCGCCACCTGTGATCCTGTCGGCGTCATTGCCGCCTGAGATGCTATCAGCGCCATCGCCACCGCTCAGGATATCACGATCATCGCCGCCAGAAATGGTGTCATTGCCCGCGTCGCCACTCAAAGTGTCGGTCCCCGATGCGCCCACCAAGCTATCGTCGTCGTCACCGCCAGAAATACTATCGGAACCGGTGCCGCCGGTGAGCACGTCTGCGCCTGCGCCACCCAGCACTGTGTCATTTCCTGTGCCCGCATCCACGGTGTCCGCGCCAGCACCCGCTTCCACGCTGTCACCACCTGCGCCTGCCGCAATGTCATCGTCACCGTCGCCTGCGGTAAACCGCTCGGCGGCGTCTGTGCCTACAAGCGTGTCCGCTCCCGAGGTGCCTGGCACTTCTGGAAGGAGCGATCCCGTGCCTGTTTCATCGTCATCCGTGACATCTTCGACCTCGTCGCTGTCGGTATTTAAGTCGCTGTCGGTAGTTAAAAAGACTGGCAAGCCAACGACGACAGCAGAGAACAGAAGTACAAATAATTCGGCCATGACAGCCTCCCTTCAGGGCATAGGAACAAGGTCAGGCCGCACCATCTCATCAAATTTGGCTAAAATTATGGAAAAACGCGGGCGACGACCCGCGTTTGTCTCTGTTTTTGAAACGACCTGGCGGCTGTGGCCGCGCTAGGCGAAGTTTGCAGCGCGCAGGAGGCTGACCGCTTCTGCGTCCACGGTGCTGTTGCGTACCAAAAGTACGTTTTGGGTTGTCGCCGCACCACCAGCCAGCGGCGTAAGTACCAGCTGCACTATTGTGTCACCATCCGTTGTCGTTGAGAGCGCCAAAGACGCCGTCTGACCGGCCAGTGCGCCTGTGTCATCTTCAGGCACAGTTACTTGGATGACGTCAGAACCCGACTCATAGTCCATGACTTCAGGGATTTCTTCGCCCGCCCAGAGACCTGTGACAAAGGTATCAGCGCCTTCGTTGCCATCTGCAGTATCGCCTGTGCCCAGAATGAGGGTGTCATTCTCATGCCCACCGTAAATGCGATCCGGATCAAGCAGATCATCGGTTGGCAAAAAATCAGGCCCTTGTGTGTTAAACTCAGAGAGCGCGTTGATTGTGTCCTCACCGAATCCACCGCGTAGGTCATCCGCGCCATCGCCACCGTAGATCAGGTCATTGCCGCTCCGGGCGAGGATCAGGTCATTGTCACGACCACCGTAGACGAGATCATCGCCAAAGCCCGCTTCTAAACGGTCTTCGCCACGGCCACCGAGGATCGTGTCATTGCCGTCGGAGCCATCAACGGTATCTGCGCCAGAACCCGCATCAACAACGTCTGCTCCTGCACCAAGATCAACACTGTCATTACCAGCGCCTGCATCCACGGTGTCGTCGCTGCCACCGGTGCTGATCGTGTCGTCACCGCCCAAAGCATCTACATCATCGCGCGCGTCCGAACCGGTCAACGTGTCTGCGCTCTCAGATCCAACAAAATTTGACGTGCTGGGCAACGCTGCATCGCTAAAAGGAGCGCTTGCAATAGTGATGTTATCCTGGGGAATGGGCATTGTGATCCCTTGAAGGACCGCAACAACGATACTGTCCCCAAGCGTCGAGTTCGCAGTCACCAGCGTGTTGCCGTCTTGAACCGTTGTACCCACAGTCCAGTTGCCCTCAGAGCCCGCTGGCACCGCAATTTCCAGGGCGTCACCAGTTTCGAAGTCCGTAATGATGGGAGCCTCATCACCAACCCATATCCCAGTTCCGAAGGAATCCGCGCCGACGCCCCCCGTGGCGGTGTCGCCAGAGCCCAACAAGATGGCATCATCACCTTCGCCACCCAGCAAGGTGTCTGCGTCCTGTCGGTCGCTTAACTCAAAATTACCGTCAACGATAACATCGAGGTAGCCATTTATCGTGTCATCGCCGAGGCCACCGTCGATAAGATCGCCGCCTTTGTCGCCTGCGAGTTCGTCATTGCCGTCGCCACCGGAGATCGTGTCGCCACCGGCGCCGCCATCAATCGTGTCGTTGCCAAGACCACCACTCAAGGAATCCGCCCAACGGCCACCCAAGATCGCGTCGTCGCCTGCGCCACCCTCAATCGTATCAAACCCGTTACCACCATCAAGCGTGTCATTTCCAGCACCACCGGTGATGGAATCGTCGCCTGCGAGACCAACTACGGCATCGTTGCCATCGTCACCAGAAAGTATATCCGGCCGATCAAAGCCACGGATGGTGTCGTTCCCCTCACCACCGGTGATGGTACTACGGCCTTCTTCTCCGAAAAGGTCGTCATCACCTGTGCCACCGTCAATGGTGTCATCGCCTTCATCGCCCACGATTGTGTCGCTGCCAGCGCCTCCCGACAGCAGATCATTACCTGCATCACCAAAGATCAGGTCGCCGCCACCAAGTCCGTAGACAGTGTCATCTCCGACACCTGCGGTAATCCCATCTTCGGCTTCTGTGCCGGTGATCAAATCGTTGTCGTTGGTGCCGCGGACCGTGGAGTCGATCTCGCCATCGTCACCGTCTTCGCCAGAATCAAAGAGCCCGCCGAACAAAACAAAAGGCAACAACGCAACTAGCAAGAGTTCCATGATAATTGACCCCCAAGGCCGCTTGTTAAAAGTTTCCTCAATTTAAGCGGGTCAAGGGGTGGTCTGTCGAGACTTTACCGCAAATTTTTACGCAGAATAGCGTCAATCTTCGGAATGCGTCCTTGGTTGTTTCGAGCGCATGATCAATCCAGCCAGTTTTGCCAATTTGTTGCAAACTGCGGTCGAAAATACGCCACCGACCGACCTAGTGAGTCGGCCTTGGCGCCGTCCGCCCAAGGGGCAATACCGTGCAACACATGGCGATGGAGCAGGACCGCCTCACCACGCTTCATTGGCAACGCGACGCGGGCATGTGTCTCAAACACGCGCTTGCGCGCAGTTTGATAGATTTCGGTGAGATCGACATCCGCCCAGTCCTCAACTGCAGCTTCAGAAAGCGCCACATGAAACGCTTTGCCCATCGTCACATGGCTCCCAGGCCAAACCACCAGCGGGCTCGCGTCTGGATCAGCATCGGTGAGGGCAATGCCCAATATCCATGCATGCGGTTCTTGAAGGTGACGGCGCCGGGTGGGCCCCACAGGCAAAAGCCCGTCCACATGGGCCGCATCACGGATCAGGCGATAACGAAACGCCGTTTCGCTTTCACCATCACGCGGGCGAGGATAGCCGGGCCGCACGACCGAGAGCTGGGCTCGGTGAAGCGGCAAGCGACCGAACAAGCCCTGCGCTGTTTCGATTGACTGTGTGTTGAACGGGTGGTCCCCAACCGTTCCGTCCGCGTCATTGTCCAGCGCATCAACACCCACAAACCAAGTGCCTTCACAGCGCCATTGCTCAGCCATCTTTGGCGAGTCCACCGCCTCGCGTGCCGCCGCCAGCGCAGCGGATAGCCAGGGTTCACAAGACGCATCCGCGGCAAACCGCGTCAAGCCATCCCGCACCCAGTCAAAAGTCTGATCGGCAACCTGGCTCATGCTGCCCCCCTCGCCGCAGGCACATGTGCGAGCGCCGCCTCGATCAACTCTGGGCCAGCACCGGGAGCGCTGGCACCTTCAGACAGCGTCCGACGCCAAGCCCGCGCACCCGGTTTGCCCGCAAAGAGCCCGAGCATATGGCGCGTGATGGAATGCAACCGGGTGCCTTGGCTCAATTGGCCCTCGATGTAAGGCAACATCGCCCGCGCGACATCGGCAGCCGCCAACCGCGGCGTCGATTGGCCAAATATCACATGATCTGCCTCGGCGAGTATGTCCCATGGTTGGTGGTAAGCCGCCCGCCCGATCATCACTCCATCAAGACCTGTGTCCAAAAACTCACGCGCCTGCGCGAGGCTCGTGATCCCGCCATTGATGGATATCTGAAGGTTTGGAAAAAGCCCCTTCATGCGTTGAACAAGCCCATAGTCCAGCGGTGGAATGTCTCGGTTTTCCTTAGGACTCAATCCTTGGAGCCACGCCATACGCGCGTGGATCGTGACCCGTTCAACACCGGCGGCGATGATCTGAGCCAAAAACTCTGGCAAAATCTCTTCTGGGTTTTGCTCGTCGACCCCAATGCGGCATTTGACGGTCACATCCACTTCCACGGCGTCGCGCATCGCGCGGACACAACTGGCGACCTGCGCCGGTGTCTTCATCAAGACAGCGCCGAACGTGCCCGATTGCACCCGGTCCGATGGGCATCCGACATTAAGGTTGATCTCGTCATATCCCGCCGCCGCACCCAGTTTGGCCGCTTGGGCCAATTCCACCGGATCAGCCCCACCCAATTGGAGCGCCACCGGATGCTCTTGCGGCGCATAGTCGAGCAAGTGCAACGCGCCGCCCCGCACCAATGCGGGTGCCGTGACCATTTCGGTGTATAGCAAAGCATCACGCGACATAAGACGATGAAAGTGCCGGCAATGCCGATCCGTCCAATCCATCATCGGCGCAACGCTCAACCGCGCGCTTCGCTCTATTGTTTGCCTTTTATTTCCAGACACTTAACGCACCCAAATTGTCGACACCGCACCTGATACCACAGAAACCGAACGGGAATGAGCCACAAAATTCAGCCGAAACAACAAACGCCTTCTCACGATCTAGCGTGTTGTTCCACCTTATCTCTCCCATTGATCACCAAGTGAATGGAAAACGTCGGAATGACGCGCCCGTCACAGGGCATAACGACCTCGCTCACTACTTGGTCAAAATCGCATCGGGGACCTCATGCCTTGGAATTTTCAAAAATCTGAGCGCGCCCAACAGAAGAGCTGCGAACTTTTGTCTATATCTCGACTCGCACGTCATGCAGCCAAATCTTCGGGGGGCGCGAAAGCATAAAAACCACGACATCAGCGAGATCGTCTGGTTCAGTGAATATGTGGTTCGGCACGTCTTCGTTTGCCTTTGAAAACATGCCCGTATTTGTGCCGCTTTGATAGATTGCGGCCACGCGGATACCTGTGTCCTGTTCATCGGCTTTTAGAACTTCGGTGAACCCTCGCACCCCATATTTGGTAGCAGTGTAGACTGATTGACCAGCTTGCGCGACAACACCCGACTTTGAGACAACGTTGAGGATTATGGCCTCCGGACGCGATCTGAGAGGTGCAATCAAGTGCCGCGTGAGCTGCATGACAGCAGTCAGGTTCGTCTGCACGGTTGCCTCTAGTATCTCAGCGTCGATTTGATCAAGGGGGCTGGTCTTGTGCCAGACCCCAGCATTGTTGATGAGAACGTCGATGACGTCGAATTGCTCCAATATTTCTTTGCAAAGCTGTGCTAAGGCATCGGGATCTCGAACGTCACACGCATAGGAACGTGCCATCGGAGCACCAGCAGATTTACAGCCGTCTTCTATCTCCAACAATCGGGCCTCATTGCGGCCTACAATCGCGACATTGCAGCCCTCCGAAGCTAGCTTGAGACAGACATGCTTGCCAATCCCGTCGCTACCGCCTGTGACAACAACTGTTTTTCCTTTGAGTTCCATGTGGGCACTTTCTGTTTCGAAGATCACAACGTCTACGCTCTGGGTGACGCAGATTCAACTGTTCCAAATACCCAACAACGAACACACCAAACCCGATCCTGTGAAGGCTACGTCAATGGCGCATGGACGATAAACTGCGGCCCGGCGAGAGTAGAGGTCAGAGGCGTCTTCGACGCTGCGGTCTCCAATTGCGAAGCTGCTGACACGCGCGCGCTGACCACGCTAGGTAAAAGCGGAGCGATGCGCACCGCCGTACATGGCAGGATTGTCAGAATGTGACTTACCAGTCTTTGGCAGCATCGCAGGAAAGATACTAATTTGTCGCCCGATCGATCTCGAAAAAAGCTTTATAATACAATCGTAAATAACGAATTTATTGTTATTTTTTGAGACCCGACATCCAACATCAGGGCGCAACTCTGACGCCCATTTGTGTGCAAATGATATGAACTCGTAGACGACCGCGTGGTATCTCGTGTGCTGCGAGGCGCCAACTTAAAGCTTGGAACGCTATGGCATGAGCAAATTCTTGCCCGCTCTGGGCGGCATTACCTCACCTCTACACATCCACGGCGCACAAGCTGAACGAGCACATCAATGTCGTCCCATGTTTCCAACTCAACGCCAATCCACCGGGAGTTTTGGGAACGTTGGGGATGGATGCGTGTCGAAACAAGCCTGGACAGCTTCTCTTCGCGAATGATCTTAGGGGACAAGCGCAGGTCCAGAACCGTTTCGCCATGAAAATGCGCAAGCTCATTCTCGCCGTAGAAGATGCAGACCAAGTCTGCGTCCTTCCAAAGACCAACGGACACGTCCGGCAGTTGCAACACACGTCGTTCAAACTCTGCCCTCAATTCGGTCGGCGTCGGCATTGTTGATGTCCTGGTGCGATCTGCGTCCAGCGCATTCGTCCCAATCCTGTCACGTGGCGGTCATGCGACGCAAGAGATAGGTGTCCATGATCCAACCATGCGCGTCCCGCGCAGCGGCGCGTTTTGCAATGATCTTTGGCGTTGCATCCCGCAGTGGTCCTGCTTCGAGCACTTGTTCCGGCATTCCCAAAAATCCGCCCCACCAAATGTGAAGGTCTTCGGGATCAAGGGCTTTAAACGAGCATTGGCCATCAAGCATGACCACCAAAGTCTCCGTTCCGTCAGGCCATCCACCCTCTCTTAATCTACGCCCTGTGGTGACCGTTACCGGCCCGTCGACCGTGTTGAACGGGATAGCGTGGGCCGCGGTGAGAGCCTGAAGCGCCGTAACACCAGGCACAATGCGCAATAAGGGTTTCGGCTCGATCCTCTCCGCGATGCGCAATGTACTATCGTAAAGTCCTGGATCCCCCCAAACGAGAAGCGCCACCGGACCCTCGTTTGCGCCCTCCAAAGCCGCGACCCAACGCCGAGCGATCTCATCGTGCCACACAGATACCCGGTCTTGGTAAGGCAAACTCTCATCCCGCACAGGCATGTCAAAATAACGGACCTGCGCCGACGCCCCAGCTTGGACAATAAGACGTTCGCGGATCTCGGCCAAATCGTGTTTGCCTGCGCCCTTGCGCGGGATCAAGATCGTGGCGGCATCACGCAAGGCCTCTTGGCCTTGGAGCGTGATGTGACTCACCCCCCCCGTACCGATGCCGATGAGCCAAAGCTCAGTCATCGAACCCAACGCCCACTTCAGCCAGTGGACCGTAGAAGATCAGAGCGGGCTTGCTGCCCACGTCCTCGCTCAACGTCTGGGCCAAACCAGACACGGTATCGCGCGTCATGCTTTGCTCGGCAGTGCCCACGGCTTCCGCCAGAATGGCAGGTGTGTCCGCAGGCAATCCATGGGCTTGCAGATTGGCCAGAAGCGCGGGAAACGTCCGTTTGCCCATAAAGACCACCGTGCACGCACCGGGATCGGCCAAGGCGGTGAGATCGATGTCATCCGGCAACGTGCCGCGTGCGTCGTGACCAGTGACGAACTGCACGCGCCGCGCCGTAAGCCTGCGTGTCAGCGGAATACCCGCTGCTGCTGCCGCCGCCATAGCCGAGGGCACGCCAGGAATAATCTCGTATTCAATACCCGCATCGCGCAACGCGATCAGCTCTTCTTCGAGCCTGCCAAAGAGGCCACTGTCACCTGACTTGAGCCGCACCACACGGCGGCCCTGAGCGGCGTAGTCCACGAGGAGTTGGCTCACGTGGTGCTGATGTGGAGAGGAGCGACCCGCACGTTTACCCACGCCAACAAGATCAGCACCGTCGCGCACGTTGCTCAGAATTGGACCCGACGAAAGGTCATCAAACAAAACTGCATCGGCCCGTCGAAGGCGATCCACCGCTTTAATGGTCAACAACTCCGGATCACCGGGCCCGGAACCCACGAAGGAGACGAACCCGCTCACGCCTGTGCCTCTTCGCTGATCAAATGGAAAAAGCTGCCTGTGACATGACTTTTACGCGATCCGGTCTCCGGCACCGGGTTGCCATCAGCATCAAAGACCTGCGCCAAGGGCGCGTCGGGTTCATCGACAATGACCGTGTAGTGAAACTCGTGTCCGCGCAATGCGGCTCCGGCATCGAATCCCGGCATCGGCGCCTCAAGAACCGCACGACGGTAGCCAAGATGAAACTTGCGCTTTTCAAACGACGTAACAAGGCCCAGCAGCCCAAGCATCTCATGCGAGGTGCCACTTTTGTCAGTCAGCGCGGCGCCAAGCGCCATGTAGCCACCGCATTCGCCGTGCACAGGTTTGGATTCAGCATGTGTGCGCATGCCCGCTCGGAAAGTTTCCGCTGCGGCAAGAGTGCCTGCATGCAACTCTGGATATCCGCCAGGCAACCACACGAGATCAGCACTTTTGTCCGGGGCTTCATCCGCCAAGGGCGAGAACGGCAAAACCTCTGCGCCCGCGCGGTGCCAACCTTCGAGGATGTGGGGATAGGTAAACGAGAATGCCGCATCGCGCGCCAATGCGATGCGCTGAGCGGGTGGTTTGGGGAGGCCCGCGCCGCCGCTTTGCGCGACGCTGGTTGCCGCAGCCTTGATTGCATCGAGGTCCACATGCTCGCGCAAGAAGGTCGCGTAGCCTGTGATCGCGCTTTCAAGGTCCGGGTGCTCGACCGCTTGGATCAAACCCAGATGCCGTTCCGGCAAGGCCAAGTCGCCGCGGCGTGGCAAAACCCCCAGAACTTTAATGCCTGCGGCATCCATGCCGCGACGCGCCAAGCGTTCGTGCCGAGGTGACGCCACCCGGTTCAGTATCACACCGGCAAAGGGCAAATCGGGCTGATAACTGCGAAAACCCAATGCCGTGGCCGCAGCAGATTGCGCCTGACCGCTGACATCCACGACCAAGATCACGGGCCAGCCCAAACGCGCCGCCGTCTCTGCGCTGGAGCCAAAGCCCGTTTGCCCTGGGGTCGCGACGCCGTCAAAAAGCCCCATGGATCCTTCTGCCACACAGATGCCCGCGCCCTGGGCTTCCGCGGCAATCGTACTCAAAAGTCCTGGTGCCATGGCCCAAGTGTCGAGGTTGAACGATGCTCGACCAGAGGCAGCGCGATGAAACGCGGGATCGATATAGTCAGGACCGGATTTAAATGGCTGCACCGTAAGCCCATCGTCGCGCAACGCACGCAATAGGCCAAGCATCACCGTGGTTTTACCGGTGCCACTGGCAGGCGCCGATATCAGAACTCCTGGAGGCATCTCAATCATCACCATGTTTCCATTCTGACCAGGGACTATCAGCTGTTTGAGGGCGGTAGCGACGGTCATAGTCAGCTGCGTATAGCCTACTTTCGTCGAACCCCTCGCCTCCCAGAACCGGACCAACCAAGATCAACGCTGTACGGGCAATGCTGTCGTCCAAGTCGTCCTTGAGACCTGCCAATGTCGTTTGAATGACACGCTCGTCCGGCCAAGAGGCGCGGTATACCACTGCAACCGGGCAATCGGCGCCATAGGATGGGGCCAACTCCGCAACGACTTTATCGACCTGGCCAATCGACAAATGCAATGCGAGCGTTGCGCCGGTTCGGGCGAAATTGGCGAGGCTCTCGCCACTGGGCATGGACGTCGCCCGCCCTTCTGTCCGCGTGAGCACGACTGATTGGCCCAAGCCGGGCAGCGTGAGTTCCATTTTGAGAGCCGCCGCCGCGGCCGCAAAAGACGGCACGCCTGGCGTGACATCATAGGGTATGGCAATCGCATCAAGGCGGCGCAATTGCTCTCCCATGGCGGACCAAACGGACAGGTCACCTGAATGCAATCGGGCGACGTCGTGACCTGCCCTATGTGCGGTTTCAATCTCTTCGATGATTTCATCAAGTGACATCGGCGCGGTGTTCACAACCCGCGCACCCTCTGGACAATGGCCAAGCACTGCTTCGGGAACAAGCGATCCGGCGTAGAGACACACCGGAGATGACGCGATCAAGTCACGTCCACGCAGTGTCAGAAGGTCCGCCGCTCCCGGGCCTGCTCCAATGAAATGTACCGTCATTGCCCCCTCCCCTCGGCAATGGCGCAGGTCGCCATGCGGTCGAGCGAGATCACGCGCGGCCGCACTAGTTTTGCATCCGGCCCCGCGCCTGCAAGAGCCGCCGCTTCCGCAACACTCCCGGCGCCGCGAACGTGGAGCGATGCATCGGATTGCGTCGGTGTCGTCTGAGAGGCAAGCACGTCAGCAGCAATCTCAACAATTGGGAGATCCATAGCAGCAGCGAACCGGCGAAACGTAGGCGTCATTGCTTTGTCTGAGGCCGTTGCCAGGGCGTCCACGGACACACCAGCCGAGGCCGCACGCAGCGCCTGAGTCAAGCTGCCCGTGCCCGCTTCACCTCGAAACCCGAAGCCTGCCACTTTCATAAATTCACTCTCCATTGCACCACTGGAAACGCCGCATCCCACCCGCGCATGCTCCCTAATGCCCGAGCGTGGGCGATGTCCAGACGGGTCAGTTCACCGCCCTTTTTGGCGTGCCATCGCGCAAGAATGGCTTCACTTTCAAGCGTCACCGCATTGGCCACCAGCCTGAGATTTTCAAAAGTGAAAAGGGTTTCCAAAAGCGCTTCGCTGAGGCCCCCGCCAACGAAGACCGCGTTAGGTCGGGCCAAATCTCGCAGACCTTCTTGCGCTTTTGATTGAACAAGGGTTAGTCGGTTTTCCACACCCAGATTTTCTGCATTGGTTTTGATCCGGGCAACGCGGTCACTTTTGGGCTCCATGCACGTCGCATTCGTGTTGGGGTGCGCCAGAAGCCACTCCATCGAAATAGACCCCGAGCCACCACCAATGTCCCACAAATGCGCACCAGGACGGGGCGCAAGACTTGATAGGGTTGCGGCACGGATGAGGCGTTTTGTGATTTGACCATCGTGATCAAACACATCATCCTCTTGTCCCGTCGCCCAACACAGACCATCGGCTCCGGCCACTTCAACAGCAGCGCATACTGGGTGGGCGAAGGGACCTCGCACCGCCTCGGCCAGATGCGACGAATAGCGTTCCTGCGGCCCGCCCAAATGTTCAAAAACATGCAAAGCGCTCGCACCAAATCCGTGTTTTGCGAGATAGGCCCCCAACGCAGGCACCGAGTCGCCGTCACGCAACGTGACGATGAGCCGTGCACCAGGGTTTAAATGACGCCGCAAACGCGCCAGTGGCGCAGCATGAAGGCCCAGACAGGTAAGGCCTTCTAAACCCCAACCAAGTGCCGCTGCGGTTAAGCTAAAGCAGGATGGTCCGGGAAACGCGCGCCACTCTCCGGGCGAGAAGCGCTCAGCAATCACGCGACCTGCACCAAACCAAAACGGATCACCAGAAGTCAACACGACCACGTGGCGTCCTTTGAGTGCGGCCAACCTATCCAAACCGTCGGCAAATGGCACCGGCCAAGCGATATGGTCTTGATCGCTCTGCGGCAAAAGCCCGAGATGCCGTGCCGGACCCATTACAATATCCGCCGCGCCCAGCGCTTCAGCGCTTGCAGGTGTCAGCCCCTTTAGGCCATCTTCACCCAGGCCCACGATGGTAATCCAGGGAGCCTCAGCCATGACGCAGAACATTCTGATCTTGGGCGGCACGACTGAGGCGACGGCCTTGGGACAAGCGCTGGCTGAGACTGACTTGCATGCGACTTTGTCGTTGGCCGGGCGTGTGGCACGCCCCAAACGCCAACCCCTGCCCCAGCGCGTGGGAGGCTTTGGCGGCGTGGCGGGTTTGATGGAGTATCTGAGGACACATGCGATTACGCATCTTGTGGATGCCACCCACCCTTTTGCGGCCCAGATGAGCACACATGCCATTGAAGCCTGTCGTAAGACAAACGTGCGCTTGGTCGCTCTCACACGCCCAGCCTGGACAGCTCAAAGCGGCGATCGCTGGACGCGGGTGGTCGATATTTCCGGTGCGGTGCGTGCGCTTGATCGTCCCGCAATGCGTGTGATGTTGGCGGTGGGACGAACGCATTTGGCGGAATTTGTGACTCAGTCCCAACACCACTACCTGCTGCGCCTCATTGATCCGCCGGATCACAGATTGCCGTTGCCCAATACCGACATAATCGTTGATCGCGGACCATTTGACCAAGCCAGCGATCAGGTATTGATGTGTGATCATGCCATTGAGGTGGTCGTTTCCAAAAACTCTGGTGGCAGTGGCGCCTATGCCAAAATCGCCGCGGCGCGCACTTTGGGTCTGGAGGTCATTATGATTGACCGTCCCAGTCTCCCTGCACGCTTGGAGATGACGTCCGTAGCCGATGTGATGGGCTGGTTGCATCAGACACCTTCCGGCACGGAACGAGGGGTGTAGACCAACGGCGCCGCACCATAGCGTTGGATCACACGGGTGAGCGAAGACCCGACCAAAACCACGGTGCGCATATCAGCCATATCGGGCGTTGCCGACCCCAATGTGGTGACGTTGATCGATTCCTGCTGGGTCGACACCGCGCGGGCGAAGAGGATCACACGATCGGGGCCACAGGCCTTGAGCAATATCGACAGAGCTTTTTCAAAGCCCTCGGGCCGCGCTTTGGACCGTGGGTTGTAAAACGCCATCGCGAAATCGCCCTCTGCCGCCAAACGGAGACGCTTTTCGACGAGGTCCCAAGGTTTGAGATTATCGGAGAGATTGATTGCACAAAAGTCATGGCCAAGCGGTGCCCCTGCGCGTGCAGAAGCAGCGAGCATCGCTGTAATACCTGGTAAGACTTGCACATCAAGGTCACGCCAGATTTCGGGGCCATCTTCCATCGCCTCAAACACCGCTGCCGCCATGGCAAAAACGCCGGGGTCGCCGGAGCTCACCACCGCGACTCGGTGACCATCTTGGGCCATTTGCAATGCATGTTGAGCGCGGTCGATCTCAACCCGGTTATCGCTTTCATGAAGCATGAGCCCAGCGCGGGCCGTTATACGACGCACATACGGTATATAGCCCACCACATCGGTGGCCTTGGAAATCACGTCCTGTGCCTCGGGCGTAATTAAGGTTTCCGCCCCCGGTCCAAGCCCCACGATTTTGACCCACCCCGTCACGGGCGACGCCCTTGGCCGTGGACCACGATGATCGAAAAGTATGGGGTGACATCACCGGACACTTCGGACAACGGTGCGACCGTCTGAGCCTCCATCGCGGCATACTGCACCAACCATGCGCGATCGGCCATGCCCGCAGCTTCCAGAGCAGAGCGTACTTTGGGCAAATGCCGTCCGATCTTCATCACCACCAAAGCATCCGCGTTTGACATAGCACGTGTGAGCGTCGCCACGGGAAGCGTTCCCATCAACACGGTCATCACATCATCACCCCAAGTGATGGGTTCACCCGTTGCCGTCCAAGCCCCGGACATCCCCGTGATAGCAGGTATGACTGTCACCGGCGTGTCATCGCGCAAGCGCATGTAAAGATGCATGAAGGATCCGTAGAAGAATGGGTCGCCTTCGCAGAGCACCGCCACATCTTCACCAATTTCCGTCAGTGTTTTGATGTACGCGACACAGTCCTCATAGAACCCTGAGAGCATCTCGTTGTAGCGCGGGTCAGAAAACGGAATCTCGGTTGTCACCGGATATTCCATTGCAAATTCGATCACATCCGGACAGAGCATGCCGTCGACAATTCTGCGCGCGTGCCCCTTACGGCCAGACTTGCGGAAAAAGGCAACATGGCGCGCGGAACGGACGATGCGGTCGGCCCGCACGGACATCAAGTCAGGATCGCCTGGCCCAAGCCCCACGCCATAGACGCGACCCGTCATTCGGCGCGGCTCGCGATGGCATTAATCGCAGCAACGGTGATGGCAGAGCCACCCAAACGCCCTTCCACAATGAGAGAGGGCACTGGTTGTGCGTCCCAAAGCGCATCTTTGCTTTCACGCGCGCCCACAAAGCCCACCGGACAGCCGATGATCGCCGCCGGACGCGGACAGGCTGGGTCTTCCAACATCTCCAGAAGGTGAAACAGTGCCGTGGGCGCATTGCCAATTGCCACAAGCGATCCCTCAAGGCGCGGACGCCACAGCTCCAGCGCTGCAGCCGAACGGGTTGTTCCCATCTCTTTGGCCATCTCGGGCACGTCAGCGGCCCGCAGCGTGCAAATCACATCATTATCCGCAGGCAATCGTTTACGTGTGACCCCCTCACTCACCATAAAGGCATCGCAGAAAATCGGCGCTCCAGCTTCCAACGCTTGACGCGCGGCGGCGATCATGCCCTCGGAGACGTGGACATAGCGTTCCAGCCCCACAAGGCCTGCGGCATGGATCATGCGAACAACCACTTGTTCTGCATCAGGTGCGAACCGATCCAGCTCAGCTTCGGAACGGATGGTGGCAAAGCTCTCTTTGTAGATCGCGGCGCCGTCTTTTTCGTAGGTATAGGGCATCTTAGTCTTCGATCAGTGCCAGGGCGTCGTCCGGGCTAAGCCCGGTGCGGGTGGCTTCATCCCATGCAGCGCCATGCTCGACAAGATCAAAAGTACCGCCCCGCCCCACCAGCGTATAGTCACACGCCACACTCTTCGCACAGCCTTTGGCACATCCCGACACATGCAAATGACGATCAATGGGAACATGTCCCGCCAAACGCCGCGCCAACCCGCGGGTGGGAACACTGGCCTGGCTACACCCTGGCGCACCAGGACAGGCCGTGACGCGCAGCAATGGGTCATTAGGCTCTAAGATGAGATCAGGATGTGCGGGGACGGTGGTCGCATTTGGCACGAAAACGGTGCGGTGAGGAGTTATGCGCAGAGGCTCCTCGCCGGCGGCGTCCGCCAGCGCAGTCAAAGCAGCCGCACTCAATTGACCAAAGGCGAGCGCCACTATGGCGCCGTCTTGAGCCATTCCTTCTTGCCGCCGTTTTGCAGTTTCAAAGGGTGTGACGCTCGGAGTGTCGGGCAATGGCGGAACGGCGCCATTTTCCAGATGACGCGCCATACGACCGCGCCCATCCGACCCAACCCCACCAGAGGCCAAGAACCAACTTACCAGCGTAAGCGCGAGTTCGGTTGCCTCATCAACATTTGCAACGGACCATCCTTCGGCCTTACCGTCTAGGCGCACGAGCACCCCAGAGGATCCGCGTTCAATACGAATGTCCCCGCTGATGCCCTGCAGGTGACGTTGGTCTTGCGCATCAATGACGAAGCCAAACTTGCTTGGCAAAGCGGCATAATCGGGCCGCAGCAACCCTGCCATTAGGGCGGCGGCCATGGCTTCGTGATCAAACGCATCGGACTGCGCCCGATACGGCGTCAGTATGATATTGCGCACATGCTCCGCCGCAGCGCTCTCATCGAGCAGTTCAAGCGCGTCTAACACGTCAAGAACACGGCCGTGGTCTTCCTCAGCAATCCCGCGCACCTGCACGTTTGCCCGCGACGTCAGTTCAAGCACCCCGGTGCCATAAGTCTGGGCAAGACCTGCCAACCCAAGTGCCTGTGTCGTGCTCAACTCACCTAACCAAGGTCGGACACGCACGACTAGGCCATCGCCCGACATCATCGGAGTATGCGCTCCTGGGCACCACCCTTTGACGTCTGGAGCAGACGCAGGTAGGCCGGTTGAACGCGGTACGGCCCTCATGCCGCTCCCTCAAGGATGGCGCGGGTTGTGTTGCGCCGCGTGGTCCAGAGTCCCGCCTCATGAAGCGCCGCGAACCGATCTCTTAGGGCCGCCAATGCTTCTGGATTTGCCACCTCCATGAACTCAACGACATCCGATTGGCCAAGGGTCGTCTCAAAATAGAGATCAAAGAGATGGTCTGGCACCACACCCGCCAATTGAGCAAAGGCCGACATATTCTCCAAAGTCGTGGCTATCTCTGCGGCCCCACGATAGCCGTGGCGTTGCATCCCCGCGATCCATGCAGGGTTTGCGGCACGTGCTTGGACCACCCGGGCAATCTCTTCGGTCAAGCCTCGGGCCCTTGGCCTTCTGGGATCTGTCGTATCAAGATGCACCAAATTGGCGTGCCCCCCGGTCACCGATTGCGCCGCGGCAAATCCGGCTTCGTGGCTAGCATAGTCCTCTGACAATAGAAGATCTGTCTCAGCCAAGTCTTGGACATGCACAAAGCTCTGTGCCTCTGCCACACGCGCGCGAATGCCGTCTGCGTCTTGGACGGCATCACCGCTGTCGAAACTCCAAGAGGACGCCTTAAGCCATGCTTCGCCAGCGGCCTGGCGCGCCTCAGCTCCGTATTCGCTGAGATGTGGCCCAAGTCCGGCGCCGTAACTCCCCGGTTGCGGCCCGAACACACGCGATGATGCCAGCCCCACGAAGGGGTTCCAATCCGCAGCCTCATCCCTGGCAGCCAAGGCTTTCACCGCCTGTCCATAGAGCACCGGCAAATTCGGAAAGACATCCCGAAAAAGGCCAGAGATGCGCAAGGTTACATCGACACGCGGATGGTCCAACTCGGCAATCGGCACAATGTCAAACCCACCTACGCGTTCGGATCCTGCATCCCATTTTGGCCGCACACCCATGAGTGCCAGCGCCATGGCAAACTCTTCTCCCGCCGTGCGCATCGTGGCCGAACCCCACAGGTCGACAACCAGATGACGCAAGTAATCTCCCTCGTCCTGCATATGCCGTCGTATGACCTCAGTTGCCATTGCTTGACCTTGGGCAAAGGCATTGCGGCTGGGCACGGCTCTTGGGTCCACAGCAAACAAGTTACGACCTGTTGGCAAAACATCGCTGCGACCGCGGTGAGGTGATCCCGCAGGGCCCGCATCGATGCGTCGGCCCGTCAAAGCGGCTGGCAAGGCGGCACGCTCGGACGCTATGGACATCTTAGTGTCAAAGACATCCTCGGACCCTGACACGCGTCCCCAAACGTGCAATCCGTCTCCAAATACGCTGTCTTTGACGTCACAGACAAACCGATCAATCCGCGTGATCGCCTCTGCTTCGCACGAGCCTGACGTAATGCCGAGATCAGCCTCCACACCCAATACCTGTGCTTCAAGTCGGATGGACTGCATCAAACGATCGCGGCGCTTGGGGTCCAAACCGTCCGCATTTGAAAACTCATCCAAAAGCGCTTCAAGCGACGCCAATCGATCCGGCGTACCACTTTGCCTCAAAGGCGGTGGGATATGGCCCAGTGTCATGGCCCCCAACCGCCGCTTCGCTTGCGCCGCCTCACCGGGGTCGTTCACAATGAACGGATAAAGACATGGCACATCCCCCACGAGTGCCTCAGGCCAGCACGCGTTGGAAAGCGCGACCGCTTTACCCGGCAACCACTCCAAGGTCCCATGAGCGCCGATATGGATCAACGCATCGCAGTGCTGCTGCATCCATAGGTAAAAGGCGACATAGCCGTGGCGCGGCACGCGAGAAAGATCGTGATACTCATCATCGCGTCGTCTGGGCAAACCCCGCTCCGGCTGAAGCGCGATCCACGCGTCGCCGTGACGCAAGACAGGCAAGGTGATGTGACTGTCCACAACATCTTCAGAAGCTAGAACCGGCCCCCATGCCGCCTCTAGTTCGTCCCGCAAAGCTTGTGGCAGCTCCGCCAATGCCGCTTCATATTTTTCCACAGGCCACTGCAGTTGCGTGCCTTTGATGGCCTCAATCGACAAAGGTTCCGCTTGTGCCGAAAGGCCCAGATCTTCTGCGATAGCATCTGCTGACGCTACGGCATCAAGACCGACGGCATGGGCCATGTTCCATGTGCGCCCCGGGTAGGTAGAGAGCACCAACACCACGCGAGGCTTGTTCATCTGTGAGAGCCGATACCAAGACGCCACCCGGCGCACCACCGACGCAACACGGTCCGGCGCCGCGCGGTGCATATAACGCGCATATTGCAAATCAGGATCTTTTGGCTGCGGCTCCTTGAACGATACCACACCGGCAAAGAGCCGCCCGTCAACTTCGGGCATGACAACATGCATCGCCAAATCCGCAGGAGATAATCCACGATCTGCCTCGCACCATGCTTGCTCCGTGGCATTGGACAGCGCCACCTGAAACACCGGCACGCACGCGCTATCCAAAGGCGAGGCGCCACCATCGACTTTGCCCGAAAAAGCGGTGGCATTCACAATTGCGACAGGTCCCAACTCAGGAAGCACATCTCTGAGCCACGCTCCAGCGTCTGTGGCCTTTAGCGAAGGTACAAAAAGCCCAATCGCATCGAACCCCTCCACATGAAGGCCATCAAGAAGAGCATCCACCGCTCCCATATCCGCTGCAACTAGATACGAGCGATAAAAGACAACACAAACTCGAGGCTTCCTCTTGCTCACAATACCCTCGGGGGAGACGCCATCGGCGTCGGGGGGCAGACAGCCCCCCTCTTTGATCAAAGTCCTCAGATACGGTTCAGTCAGGAGACCGTCGGTACGTGTCCAGGCCCCAAATGCGGGGAGCGATTTGGCACCAGACACCGGCGCCGCATAGAGCCCAGCGGCCAGCGCAAGCTGCGCCAGGGCCGCCTGCGCTGCGACCGCCCCTCCGGCATCACAAAGCTTGGACAACTGCCGCAACGTCGACACAGGAAGCGTCGACATTTCGTCCAACCGCGGATCTTCTCGGCCATCCGCTGGCACCACCGCCAGAGCAATTCCGCGTGCGCGCGCCACCTCTGCGACTTGTTGCAGCCCATACGACCAATAGGGCACACCCCCGATCAACCGGATCAAGATGCCCTTAGCCCCGCCGAGCGTTTGCGCGATGTATGTATCTACCGAAAGGGGATGCTTAAGACCGATGAGATTGGCCAATCGCAACGTTGGCAAAGACCCATTGGCACGGTGCCATCCTGCCGAAAATGCTCCTAGGTCACTGTCAGAAAAAGACAGAACAACCAAATCCCCCGGACACTGACCCAGATCGACAGGGGTCTCCCCATCTTCCAATCCATGACTTTCGCGGAAAATAACGTGCATCGGTGGACCTGCTCAGTAGGGCGGGATCCACCCCGCCCTTTTTCTATTCTGCCGCTTGCGCCTGAGGCGCGAGGACGGCCTCAATGGAAGCACGTTTCACATCATCATGCTCAGCGATGACAACCAACCTCCCTTGGCGCGTTTCGTCCGGTTTCCAGGGGCGGTCGAACTGATGACGCACACGCGCACCCACAGCTTGCACCAAGAGACGCAGCGGCTTGCCTTTCACGCTGGCATAACCCTTTACACGCAAAATGTTTTTCGAGGTCGCCAGTGCCTCTATCCGGGCCACAAGCTCCATGGGATCGGAAATCTCAGGGATATCAACGACAATGGAGTCGAAATCGTCGTGATCATGATCATGGTGATGAGGGTGATCATCGCCATTATCCTGGTGGTGATGGTGATCTTCATGGTGGCTGGGGCGTGCATCCATGTCATCTTCAGCGGCAGCCTCCAATCCCAAGATGACACGTGGGTCCACCACACCCTCGGCCACTTCGACGACTGGCAGTGGACGCGGTGCTTGGGCCGCGATCATCGCCTTGGCTTTTTCGACCCCGGACGCACCCGCCAAATCAGGCTTTGTGAGTAGGATGATGTCCGCGCAAGCAATTTGGTCTTCAAAGACCTCGGAGAGCGGCGTCTCATGATCCAAACTATCATCGGCGGCCCGTTGCGCATCTACTGCCGCAACGTCAGGCGCAAACCGACCCGATGCGACGGCTTCTGCATCTGCCAAGGCAATTACACCGTCCACGGTGATTTTCGATCGGATATCAGGCCAATCAAAAGCTTTAAGCAGCGGCTTGGGCAATGCGAGGCCAGAGGTCTCGATCAAGATATGCTCAGGCCGCGGCTCCAACGCCATCAGGGCTTCGATCGTAGGAATGAAGTCATCAGCGACGGTGCAGCAAATGCATCCATTGGCCAATTCCATTATGTTCTCCGCCGGGCAATCCGGGATCGCACAACTTTTGAGGATGTCACCATCGACACCCACATCGCCAAATTCGTTGACCACAACCGCCAACCGCTTGCCTCCGGGGTTTTGAATCAAGTGCGAGATCAAGGTGGTCTTACCCGACCCCAAAAAGCCTGTGACCACAGTGACAGGTAGTTTTGCCAAATCAGCCATCGGTATCCCCTCTACGTCAGTTTCGGCACGGCAGGTGCCACGGGCGGTACGCGCGCGATGCAGTTGCGTTTGAAATGGTCCGGTCGCTGGCGCCACGGGATCACCCCATCTTTGGTGTCATGATATAGCCCAACACCGTCCACCAAAGTGTCTATATCCGACGCCTCATGCAGGTTTCCGTACACATAGGTCCAACGCGCATCGCCCCCTCGCATCACAACCGAACACCCCTGCGAGCAATTTTGCAGACACTCAACCGCAGACACAGTGATCCCAGGATCGAGTTCTCGTTCTGCGATTGCCTGAAACAACACCGCACCCGGGCGATCGCCACCTTCGGCGACCTCGGTTCCACGTCGACACTTCACACAAATCAAAAGCTCCGCCGGAGCCAGTCCGTCCATCATCTTATCCTCCTCCGGGGCACCCCGCCCGGGTTGTTGCGTTGGGGATGGCAGGTCTCCTGGCTCGCGGGTCAAAGCTCTCTTTGCGCCTTCCCGGGGATGGCCCCAGTGGGTGTGCAAAGATCGCTCGCCGCTTACAGTTGCGGGGGCAGCCGCGGCTTTGGAGACATCTCCGCACCGCTGTTCCCTCTTCGGCCCCAAAGGGGCACCATCACCAACGACATTGCTCAGGCGTAGAGCGAAAAGTCAACGGGCGCTAAACCACTACGGTTGACGTATCTGGACCTTTCAGCCACCTGTGGAGTTCGAATCCTGGAGCAGACCCCGAGGAGCCCATCATGACCGAAACCCAAGAGGACAAATCAGCCCGTCACAACGCCAAGATGAAAAAGATCAAGGCAGCCCGCGACAAGATGATGGAGACCAAGACCGAAAAAAAAGGACTCATCATGGTCCACACCGGCCCCGGCAAGGGCAAAAGTTCCAGCGGGTTTGGCATGATGATGCGCTGCATTGCCCACGGCATGCCGGCCGCAGTGGTGCAATTCATCAAGGGCAATTGGGAAACCGGCGAAAAGACATTCCTGCGCGAACGCTTTGCTGATGAGGTGAAATTCTTTGTTTCTGGCGAAGGTTTTACCTGGGAAACCCAAGACCGCGACCGCGACATCGCCGCCGCAGAGAATGGCTGGAAAATCGCCAAAGAGCAGATCCTCGACCCCGAGATCCAGTTCGTCATGCTCGATGAAATCAACATCGCGCTGCGCTATGATTACCTTGACATTGATGAGGTGGTGGATTTTCTCATGACCCAAAAACCAGAGATGACACACGTCCTCCTCACCGGGCGCAACGCCAAACCGGAGCTGATCGAAGCCGCCGATTTGGTCACCGAGATGACCCTGGTCAAACACCCGTTCAAAGACCTCGGCGTCAAAGCACAGCGCGGCGTGGAGTTTTGATCCATGCCCCGCGTCGACAGACCGGACATCAGGAGGGGTGATGATGATTTCGGTCGCTTTAAGGCCGAACTCCTCCTCGATAACGTTGGCTTGACGCAATTTGCCGTGTTCAATGAAACGCTGTGGCCTGGCAGAGTGTCGTCCAAATCCCATTGGCAGGCGCAAGAAGACCAAATGGTCTATGTGCTTGAGGGAAACGTCACTTTGATCGAAGACGGCGTGGCGACGGACCTCTCCTCTGGCCAGGCGGCGACCTTCAAAGCTAACGTCCCAGTGGGCCACCACCTAGGGAATCGCACCGGCACACCGGTGTGCTACTTCGTGATCGGCACGCGCTCCCCGACGGAGAAAGTCAAATACCCGACTACGAGCGAGACCGTCACCATCGACGCCGACGAGAAAATACATCGCGATGCCACCGGCACGGTCACTCGGCGCGTGCTAGACACGCGCAAAGTGACATGAACATCTTCACGCAACTCCCAGGGATGCCATGATCATCGGCCACCTCCCCGCAGGTTATCTCCTGGCCAAAGCCTTGAGACGCCCGTTTGACGAAGATCCGGTGATCTTCTGGGGCATTACCGCGGGGGCCGCCGCACCTGATTTTGACATGTTGTGGTTTCTGTTCGTTGACGGTGGCACGGTGCATCACCACACCTACATCACCCACGACCCAACGATTTGGCTGGGCGTGCTGGTCTTGGGTATGATCTTGGCCCGGCGAAGCCTCATTGGACTAGGGATCGGTGCGGTATTTCATTTGATGCTCGATACCATCGTTGGCACGATCGAATGGGGGTATGGTCGGCTGAGCTTCAGCGGTCCTTTGGTGGAGGTTCCAGAGGCGCAAAGTCACTGGGTTCTGAACTGTCTGTTGCATTGGACCTTTGCGGTCGAGATTGCCATCACACTGAGCGCGTTGGGGCTTTTGTGGTGGTCGATGAGGACACTGGGATGAGCGTAAACGTCGTTTCCTATCAGTTACGCAAGGGGCGCTCAGTGGCCGCTTGGCCCAAGATCAAAATCGCCGTTCTGGCGGATCTGCACGCCTGTTGGCCTGCGATGACCAACACCAAAGTGCGCCAGATCATCAAGCAAACCAACGCGTTACGTCCTGATTTGATCTGCATGCTCGGCGATTATGTCGGTCACTCCTTGGGCTGTGTTGCCGCAGAACCTGAAGCCGTGGCGACCGCGCTGACCCAACTCAGAGCCCCGCTTGGCGTTTATGGCGTATTTGGCAATCACGATTGGTGGGACGACAAAGAGGCCAGCCGCCAGCGCCTCAATGACACCAAATGGCACCGCGCCTTTGCCGCCGCTGGGCTCAAAATGCTCTGCAATGATGCCGTCGTCATCGACACGCCCAAAGGCGGGTTCTCACTGGCAGGGCTCGACAGCCAACGCGCCTATCGCTTGGGACCCAGCCGTGATCACATCGGCGCGGCGAACCTCGACGTGACGCTCACAAAACTGCACCGCGAACGTACCACGATCCTTATGGCCCACGAACCAGACATCTTCTTTGACTTGCCGGACTACATCGGCCTGACGTTAGCAGGACATACCCACGGCGGTCAGATACGTCTGCTCGGGCGGCCTTGGGTGGTGCCCTCCAACTACGGCACTGCGCTGGCCTATGGACACTACGAACAAGGCAACAAACAGATGGTCGTCTCGGGCGGCCTTGGCACTTCGGGCCTGCCCCTTCGGATCGGTATGCCTCCAGAGATTACGATGGTGGAACTGATATGAGCCGCGCCGTGATGATCCAGGGAACAGGCTCCAATGTGGGAAAATCCATGTTGGTCGCGGGGTTGTGCCGCGCCGCTCGCAAGCGTGGACTATCAGTGGCGCCATTCAAGCCGCAGAACATGTCCAACAATGCCGCCGTCACCGTGGACGGCGGAGAAATTGGACGGGCGCAAGCTCTTCAGGCGCTGGCCGCCGGTTTGGAGCCGCACACCGACATGAACCCCGTTCTCCTGAAGCCTGAAACAGACGTCGGCTCCCAGGTGGTGGTGCAGGGCAAACGATTCACCACAGTGAAGGCGCGTGAGTATGCTTCTCTTAAGCCTTCCTTGCTCAAAGCTGTAGAAGAGAGCTTCAACCGATTGAAATCAAGTTACAATTTGATCATCGTTGAAGGTGCCGGAAGCCCAGCAGAGGTAAACCTTCGCGCTGGCGACATTGCCAATATGGGATTTGCCCGAGCCACAAACACCCCTATAATTCTTTGTGGGGACATCGACCGTGGAGGCGTCATAGCTCAACTTGTGGGCACCCAAGCGGTGATCGATCCACAGGATGCAGCACTTGTCCAAGGCTTCCTCATCAACAAATTCCGTGGCGACCCAAGCCTCTTTGATGACGGATACGCCATGTTAGAGAACCAAACCGGCTGGAAAGGGTTTGGTGTTGCGCCTTGGTTTGGCGAAGCGTGGAAGTTGCCCGCAGAAGACGCACTCGACATTGCGACGCCCAATCGAGATCGTGGCCTGCACGTTGTCTGCCTCAAGCTTTCGCGGATCGCCAATTTCGACGATCTCGATCCTCTGGCCCAAGAACCAGCTGTTCGCCTCACGATGCTTCATCCCGGCCAAGCCCTGCCCGGTGACGCAGACGTAGTTATCATTCCCGGCTCCAAATCCACCCGAGGCGACTTGGCTTTTCTGCGGGCGCAAGGCTGGGACATCGACTTGATCGCGCATAAACGTCGCGGCGGGCACATTTTGGGAATCTGCGGCGGGTACCAGATGCTGGGCCGCATTGTGTCAGACCCCAAAGGCATCGAAGGCGCACCTGGAACCAATCCCGGGTTGGGGCTTCTCGATGTGCAGACCGTCATGACACCGCAAAAACACCTCACAACAGTAGATGCCACGCTCTTTGGTGACAGTATTCCCGTGCGCGGCTATGAAATTCATATCGGCGAGACCCACGGACCCGACCGCGACCGTCCCTTTGCCACCATCGGCGGCCGCCCCGAAGGAGCACGATCCGCTGATGGCACGGTTGTGGGAAGTTATCTGCATGGGCTATTTCGCGATGACACGTTCCGCAACCATTGGTTGGAAAGTTTCGGAGTGTCGTCAGAGACTGGTTACGATGCCAGTGTTGACGCAACCCTTGACGCGCTCGCGGAACATCTCGAAACGCATCTCGATGTGGCGGGTCTCCTGGCTAAAGCCCGTTAAACGCGGCTTCTAATCGCTCCCAATCCTCGTCTGAACCAGGCAAGCCCAAACGAACCCAGCCGTTGGAATAGGGAAAAATCCGAGTCCAGATATGAGCATGCGCCAGGGCATCTTGGACCTTGGCCGCATCACGCGTGTCATAAGTCCGAAAAAGCAGCGAGCCGCCAACCATGGACCAACCTGCGTTTTGCGTCATGGCATCGAGACGTTCGCAATCAACCGCGAGACGCGCACGTGTCGTAGCCTGCCACTTCTGATCGCGGAGCGCTGTTTCACCGATGGCAATCGCCGGGCCGCTGGCCGCCCAAGGTCCGGCCAAACAGCGAAGCTCATCAATCAGATGAAGGGCTCCAACAGCAAAGCCAAGGCGCACGCCCGCAAGTCCATAGAACTTACCAAAAGAACGTAAAATCATAATGTTGTCAGGCATAACTTCAGTAAGAAGTGACGCCTCTGGCGTAGGGTCCATGAAACTTTCATCGACCACCAAAAGCCCGACGTCATTGGCACACCGCCGAAGCACATCCGCGGGCCAAAACCGCCCATCGGGGTTGTTTGGATTGACTACGATCGCGATATCGGCCCCTGCCAGCCCTCCAAGATCACCAACCTCGGTCACCTGCCAACCCTGCGCGCGCAAGGCGCCTGCATGTTCGTTGTATGTCGGCGCAACCACCCGAGCCGCGCCCACCGGTCGGAGCCGCGGCACCAATTGGATCACGGCCTGAGCGCCCGCGAGAGCCAAAACGTCAGCGGTTGTACGATAAGCAAACTGCGCGGCCTGTTCCAAATCGGCAGTCTCCGCCCGCGTTGGAAGGCGGCTCCAAGCCGTACTCTCCAGCACAGGAAGTGGATACGGCACCGCATTGATGCCAGTGGACAGATCGATCCACGATCCCGCTCCGTAGTGCACCTGCGCACGATCAAGATCACCTCCGTGGTCGCGCACCTTGCCCCCCTAAATTACCGCCAGGGCCAAGAGGCCCAAGGCACACACAAACACTGCGCGAAGATAGAGCGCAAGGCCCGATGCAATTGTTTCCGCGCGCGCTTCCTCGCCATCTGCAAATACCCACGGCTCATCAGAGACCGTATCACCATAAACGCGCGGCCCCGAGAGGCGCACGTTGAGTGCTGCCGCCATCGCTGCTTCTGGCCATCCTGCGTTCGGTGAACGGTGCAGCCCAGCGTCCCGACGCATAGCATCCACCGCCTCGCCAAACGCGCCGCTTACCAGAGCAAATAGAAGCCCAGTCAGCCGCGCGGGGGCCAGGTTCATCACATCATCAAGCCGTGCGGCCACTTTGCCAAAGTCTTCGTAGCGCGCATTTCGATGCCCAATCATCGAATCCATTGTGTTGATGGCCTTGTAGACGGCGATACCCGGCAATCCAGCGATCACCCCCCAAAACAGCGGGGCAAAAACGCCATCAGATGCATTCTCGGCCAAGCTTTCCAACGCCGCGCGAGCCACGCCAGCGTGGTCCAATTGATTTGGATCGCGCCCGACGATCATCGACACCGCGATCCGGGCTTGAAGGATATCTCCGGCGTCCAACGGACTCTGGACGTCTTGGACATGCGTGTACATTGAGCGCGAAGCAATCAATGGCCAGGCAAGTACACCAAGTATCACGGCAGATATCAAAGACGATGGCAAAAGGCTCTGAAGCACCCAAGTAGGACCCGCAGCAAGCAGGCAAATGAAGACAACCAAAATGCCGCCGCTAATCCGCCGCTTTTGAGCAGAACCAGTGTTCCAGAGCAGTTCCAGCTTTGAAATCAAATCGCCCACCCAAGTAACTGGATGGCCAATGCGTTGAAACAACCAGTTGGGCCACCCGATTACGGCGTCGATCAACATTCCGACAAGCATGGCAGCGGCGAACATCATGTTCGCGCCCCTTGGTCGCTTTGCCGCAAGGTACAGATTGGCCCCACATGCTGACACTCACATATCATCGCCGCGACACGCCTCTTCGTTTTGGCCTTTCGCAGACCTTTGTAACCTGATTTGTCATGGAGCCATGAAAAAGTCGATGCTCATAACCGGTGGCGCGCGCTCGGGCAAAAGTCGGTACGCCGAAGAACGCACCTTGGAGCTTGGCGCGCGCGCATATTACATCGCCACAGCAGAAGCCTATGACGACGAAATGCGGGCGCGCATTGCCGAACATCAAGCCCGTCGAGGCCCGGAATGGCACAACCTGCATGCCACGTTTGACTTGGTTGAGACGTTGCGCGCCCATGACGAGGGCCCGCCGCGGCTGGTGGATTGTTTGACGCTTTGGCTGACCAATATGATGCTGGCTGAGCGGGATTGGGAGACCGCCGTCAGTACATTGTGTGAGACCATTCCCGCTCTCTCATCCCCGGTTTTTTTTGTCAGCAACGAGGTCGGTGACGGGATTGTGCCCGACAATGCCTTGGCCCGCGCCTTTCGCGATGCAGCAGGTCGCATGAACCAACAGGTCGCCAGCGCCTGTGACGGGCTTGTGTTGGTGGTGGCCGGTCATCCGCTTGAGATAAAATAGCGCCCTGGCCTCTTTTGCACTTTCCCATATGTCCTCCTTCATGCGGTGAACGGCCAAACGGAGTCCCTCATGCCCACAGCCCTTCTTGTCAGCCATGGTCAACCGTCGGACCCCGAGATCGGCGAGCGCGAGATCGCGTCATTGGCCATACGTGTGGCCGCACAAACGCGGGGCATCGATGTGATTGGCGTGACTTTAGCGATGCCTGGGCGTCTCGAAGTCGTGTCCGCTAATGCCCCGCCGGACACGGTGGTTCTGCCGATGTTCATGGCAGATGGTTGGTTCACCCAGGTGCAACTGCCCAAACGCTTGGGTGGCGTGCCTTTGAAGATTTTGCCGCCCTATGGCTGCCATCCCAAGCTCGCTGGCTTTGCCGCAGGGTGGCTTGGAGATGTGGTGGCGCGATCGGGATGGAACGCGGAGACCACCAACCTCATCGTTGTGGGGCATGGATCAGGGCGCAGCAAACGCCCAGCAGACGTCACGCACGCTTTTGCCGCCCATGTCCAGAACATCGCCCAGATGCGCAGCCTTCGGGTCGGTTTCGTGGAAGAAGACCCATGCCTCAAAGAGGTGCTTGCCGGATTGGACTATCGTGCGATCTGTCTTCCATTTTTCGCCGCGCGACGGGGGCATGTCCTTGAAGACCTGCCAGAGGCCATCGCAGAGGCGCATTTCACGGGAATGGTGCTGCCTCCCATTGGATTACACCCTTGTACGCCGGGCTTTATTGCGCTCATGCTCGACGATGCAACGGCCACGCAAACGAGAGCAGCATCATGAGCAAATGGGTCACCGAGGCGGATGTTGATAACTATGCAAAAGACGGTGCCGTCGTTATTCGCGGTGTATTGGCTGAACATATCGAAGCGCTTCGCGAAGGCGTCGCTGAGAACATGGAACGTCCTGGGCCCAACGCAGCTGAAAACCTCAAACCTGGCCAGCCAGGACGGTTTTTCGATGATTATTGCAATTGGCAGCGGATCGACGCATTTGAGGCAGTAATCAATACCTGCGACTTGGCCGAAGTGGCAGCGACCCTAATGGGATCCGAGACCGTACAACTCTTCCATGACCATGTCTTGGTCAAAGAGCCGGGCACAACCCGCGCAACGCCGTGGCACCAAGACGGCCCCTACTACTTTGTGGGCGGGCGCCAGAATGTGAGCTTTTGGGCGCCACTCGATCCGGTTCAAGACGCGAGCCTGCGGTGCGTGGCGGGATCCCACCTGTGGCAGAAACAGGTTCTGCCCACCCGGTGGCTCAACGAAGCTGCGTTTTATCCCAACCCAGACCAGTATCGCCCCGTGCCCGATCCCGATGCGGAGGGCATGCGCGTGTTGGAATGGGCGATGGAACCGGGCGACGTAGTGGCGTTTCATTACAATTGCTTGCACGGCGCTCGGGGAAACACAACCGAACGTCGGCGGCGCGCCTTTTCACTGCGGCTCGTGGGGGACGACGCACGCTATGTCACGCGGCCCGGTCGCACTTCGCCCCCCTTCCCCGATCATGGCATGGTCGAGGGTCAACGATTGCGCGAAGACTGGTTTCCAAAGATTTGGCCGAAGCCCAGCAGCTAAGATCGCCACCGCTTTAGGCGCAGGGCGTTCGTCACCACAAACACCGACGAAAGTGCCATCGCGCCACCAGCCAACGCGGGTTGCAACGATAGCCCGGCCCAGGCAAATGCACCCGCCGCCACGGGAATGAGGGCTATGTTATAGATGAACGCCCAAAATAGGTTCTGGCGAATGTTGGCCATAACCGCGTGGGATAGTCGAAGGGCCGTATCAACCAAACGTGGGTCTTCCCCCATCAAAACCACATCCGCGCTTTCAATCGCCACGTCTGTCCCGGAGCCTAAAGCTATGCCAAGGTCTGCGGCCGCAAGCACTGGCGCGTCATTGATGCCGTCGCCGACGAACGCACTCGCCTGACCATCAGCAAGGTCTTTGAGCGCATATTGTTTGTCCGACGGGCTCAGATGAGCACGCGATGTTGGGATGGACAAGCGCCGTGCAGCGGCGGCCACTGCACCCTCACTGTCTCCAGACAAAAGCGCTGTAGTGATCCCTTGCGCCTGCAGCGCAGCAACCGCTTCTGTCGCTCCAGGTTTGAGGTCGTCTTGCACGGACAAAATCGCAATAAGCAACTGATTTTGAGATGCAAAAAGGACAGTCTTACCCAAGGCCTCCTGGTCGGCCACATGGTCTTGGACAACATCAATGTCGACGCCTTGTTCCGCCATCAATGCCGCGTTGCCAAGCGCCCAAGAATGTCCATCGACATCTCCCACAACACCTCGCCCTACAATTGCTTCGACCTTGTCGGCCACAAGTGATTCAGGAGGCGCCGCAGCGAGTATCGCGCGAGCAAGAGGATGCTCTGATTGCGCTTCGAGCGCGGCCAAGGCCTGCAGCACATCCTCTTCGCCATGCTCTCCCAAAACCATAACCTGGGCGATGCTTGGTTGGCCTTGGGTGAGCGTGCCGGTCTTGTCAAAAGCCACGACACGGACATCTGCTGCGCGTTGCAGACCAGCGCCCCCGCGGAACAAGACGCCAAGTTCTGCAGCCCGACCTGTTCCCGCCAAGATCGATGTTGGTACGGCGAGGCCCATGGCGCAGGGACAGGCGACAATCAGGACCGAAACGCTGGTGACCACGGCCGTTTCAATTCCTGCGCCCAAAGCGACCCATACCAAAAAGGTCGCCGCAGCTAAGACCAGAACCACCGGGACAAACCAAGCCGTTATGCGATCCACGAGATCTTGGACCGGCAACCGTGCCGCTTGAGCCGCCTCGACCTGACGCACAATATTGGCCAACACGGTCTCGTCCGCCCGCTTGTAAACTTCGATCTCTAGCGCGGAGGTACCATTCACTGTCCCGGCAAACACATCAGAGCCTTGGGATTTAGCAACGGGAAGCGGCTCGCCCGTGAGCATCGCTTCGTCCACCTCGGCGGCCCCAAACACAACATGACCGTCAAGCGGGATGCGTGCCCCAGGCAGGACACGCAGACGATCGCCAGGTTGCAGCTCCGCCACCACAACCTCATGCACCTGGCCCGCGCCATCCAAACGCAATGCCATCGGCGGCGCGAGATCCATAAGCGCTTCAATCGCCGCTCCCGCCTGTCCCTTGGCCCGCGCCTCCAACGCGCGTCCAACAAGAATGAGGCTCACAATGACCGCGGCAGCCTCGAAATAGGCCGCACGAGACGCCGCAGGCAACAGTGTTGGTGCAAGCAAAACCACCATGGAATAGGCCCACGCCGCGCCGGTGCCCAAGGCCACTAGAGCATTCATCTCCGGCGCCCCGCGCAACAATGCTGGTACCCCGCGTCGGAAAAACACCGCGCCCGGCCAGATCAAAACCAAAGTCGTAAGTGCGGCTTGAATGGTCCATGACGTACCATGTCCCAGGGTGTTCATTATCCAATCATGAAAGGCCGGGATCATGTGACTGCCCATTTCTAGAATGAGCACGGGTAAGGTCAACAAAGCTGCAATCAGCGCCAATCGCCACTGATCCCGCGCTTCATCGGCTAGCCTATGAGACGCGCGCATGCCGCCATTGCTCTCGCGCAGCCGCGCCTCATACCCGACGGCAGATGTGGCGGCTTGCAGCACAGTCAATTCAATGCGTCCCAAGTGTTGAACATGGGCTTGTGAGGTGGCTAGGTTCACCTGAGCATCGACAACACCCGGTACAGATTTCAAGGCAGTCTGCACCCGCGCAACGCAGGATGCGCAGTGCATGTTGTCAAGCTCGAGGGTCTGCGACAGCACTTCAGCAGGGTATCCGGCACCCTCTAGCGCGTCGCGAAGCGCGGTTGCATCACCTCCCGAAACATCGGCCCGCGCATTTGCATAATTGACGGCAACCTCCTCCACGCCATCCACGGATTGAAGCGCGCGCGTGGCGCGCCCGGCACATCCGGCACAATTGAGCCCGGTCACAGTGAATGAAAGCGCCTCGGCCATGGTATCTCCTTGAGCCACAGATAAGATCGGCGCACCGCCAACCGCAAGGGGTCGGCCCGTCGCAGGCAGCGAGCGCAATGAGAATCCTTGGCGACACACAAAAAAGCGGTCTAGGCTCTGATCATGACGATCCAAACCACTTTGCCGTTCGAGATCACTGTGACCGAAGACCAAGGCATTCCCCTGCCCGATGGTACTCGTCTCTCCGCGCGGCTTTGGCGCCCAGTCAGTGACATGCCTGTGCCGCTCATCCTAGAGTTCTTGCCCTATCGCAAGCGCGACGGCACCATTGCACGCGATGAGATGATGCATCCTTGGTACGCGGGTCATGGCTATGCCGCGCTACGAGTGGATATGCGAGGCTCTGGCGACAGCGAAGGTCTTTTGGACGACGAATACTCTCGTCAAGAGTTACAAGACGCCTGTGACGTCATCGCCTGGGCCTGCTCGCAGGAATGGTGTTCCGGTAAGGTTGGAATGCAAGGGATTTCTTGGGGAGGTTTTAATTCGCTGCAGGTGGCCGCGTTGCAACCGGAGGGTTTGGACGCAGTAATATCCATCTGCTCTACAGTGGATCGCTATGCCGATGACATTCACTACAAAGGTGGCTGCCTTTTAGGCGAAAACTTCGGATGGGCGTCGCAGATGTGGTCCTACATGTCCCGTCCACCGGACCCACAAATTGTCGGCAAGCAATGGCGAGAGATGTGGTTGAAGCGGTTGGAAGCGCAGGAATTCTTACTGTGCAAGTGGCTGCGCCATCAGCATCGCGACGCCTATTGGGAGCATGGTTCGGTCTGCGAGGAATACTCTGCTCTGCACGCCAAAGTGCTCTCGATTGGCGGCTGGCACGACGGCTATCGCAACACGATCAACCATCTGGTCAGCAATGTGCAAGGTGCCAAAGGCATCGTTGGTCCATGGAACCACAAATACCCATTTTACGCCGGACCAGAGCCGCGCATAGGATTTTTGCAAGAAGCAAAGCGATGGTGGGACCGTTGGCTTAAAGAGGAAGAAACCGGCGTCGAAGACGATCCAGATATGCGCATGTGGCTCATGGATGCTGTGCGCCCCAAAGCCTGGCTTGAGGCGCGGCCCGGACGGTGGGTCGCCGAACCAAAGTGGCCAACGTCTCGCGTGACCCAAGAGACATGGCATTTGAACGGTCAGAAACTGAGTGACGTGCCCGGCCCGGTCTCTTCACATTTGGCCAGCCCAACAAACTGCGGCGCAGTGGCTGGTGAATTTTTCCCATTCGCATTCGATGCCGAACTTCCAATGGACCAACGTCCAGATGACGCCCTATCGGCCTGTTTCGAAACACCTGTGTTGGAGGAAAGCAGAGACATCGTGGGAGCGCCGACAGTTACGCTGACCCTTATTCCCGAAGCGCAAACCGGGCAGATCGCAGTGCGCCTTGTGGATGTCTTTCCCGATGGCACGTCGGCTTTGGTGACCTATGGGGTGTTGAATCTCTGCCACCATGAAAGCCACGCCACACCTGGACCACTCAACGCACACGAAGCAATCACCGTTGATGTCATCTTGGATCAGATAGCCTATCGCTTACCCGAAGGTCACAGATTGCGCCTCGCCGTGTCGACAGCCTATTGGCCCTACATTTGGCCCGCCCCGCACACCAAGGGCGTGACACTCAAAGGCGGTCAGTTTGACCTGCCTCTTCGACCAAGGGCGGAAAGCTCAGAATGGCGATTCGAGCCACCTGAAACTTCTGCGCCATGGAACTTCGATGTCCTGCGCCCTGCAGGGTATTCCAGACGGCGCACGTTCGACTACGGTTCCAGCGAAAGCTGTTTGACGATTGAGATCGACAACGGCGCGAACCGCGATCGGACGCATGGTCTCATCTCTGGATCGCGCACCACCGAAACCTGGCGCATTCACGAGGATAAACCGTTGTCGGCTCGCGTTGAGATCACCTGGGATCAAGAACTGTCACGAGACGATTGGAGCGTGACAACTCACACTCAAAGCGAGATGTGGTGCGACGACCAATCCTTCTATTTCTTGGCGCGCATCACTGCGTTCGAGAAGGGCGAAACGGTCTTCGAACGCGAGATTATCGATAGCTGTCCTAGGGACCTTGTATAACGCCCGAAGGCTATTTCTCGGGGATCAAGCCCCGCGGCGCGAACCGCAACACGAGTAGCAGAACGAGCCCCATCGTGAAAAGCCGCATGTGCACCGCGCTATCAAGCAGGTGGTCCTTGAGCGCAGATCCATCGGCGAGACCCGCCGTGATCGTTTGCATCAGGAAAACCCCCAGCGGCTCCACCTGGACCCACAAGAACCAAATCAGAAAACCGCCGAGAACAGCACCGAGATTGTTGCCAGACCCACCCACGATCACCATGACCCAAACAAGGAAGGTGAAGCGCAACGGCTGATACGACGCAGGCGTCAGCTGACCATCCAACGTGGTCATCATAGCACCTGCAATGCCGCAAACCGCAGACCCCAGAATGAAAATCTGCAAGTGTCGCGAAGTTACGTCTTTGCCCATGGCTCGTGCCGCAACTTCATTGTCGCGAATGGCGCGCATCATGCGACCCCAAGGCGACTTAAGAGCGAGTTGCGCCAGCACCAGGATTACAATGAGCACCGCGGCAAACATGAAACCATAAGAGAGCTTCACGTAGAGGCCAGACGCTTCCACCACCTCAAGGCCCAGGCCCGAGGCCCGCTCCACAAAGATGGGATCATTCTGCAGGTCAATCTCGTACGGCACCGGGCGCGGCAGGCCATTCACGTTTTTGACGCCTCGCGCGAGCCAATCCTCGTTTTTGAGAAATGCGATGAGAATTTCCGCAATCCCAAGCGTTGCAATCGCGAGGTAGTCGGACCGCAGGCCAAGCGCTGTTTTGCCAATGACCCACGCCGCCGCCGCCGCAAGGACACCGCCCACGGGCCAGGCGATCACAATCGGCAAGCCCGCCCCGCCGAGATAACCGGTAGCCGCGGGGTTAACGGACTCAATCGCATCGCGGGCCGGGCCAAAGACCGATTTGTAAATGAGGAAACCGCCGATAAGCACAGCCATCATGGCCAGGGCCTTCAACCGCCCCTTCGGCATCCTTCGTGTGACAAAAACTGCGGCCACAATCGTCGCCAATCCGATGAGCAATGCCAGGAACATTTGAACGCCGCCGGCGGACCACGCTTCGGGCACCGCGGGCATCGAGACCAACACAGCCGCCAACCCGCCAAGGCCCACAAATCCCATCACTCCCACATTAAAGAGCCCTGCAAATCCCCATTGCAGGTTCACACCAATGGCCATGATCGCAGAGATCAACCCCATGTTGACGATCGTGAGCGCGAGGTTCCAGCTTTGAAAGGCACCAGTGCCCACAATGAGGAGCGCCACAAGGGCAAAAAGACCAAACTCCCTCATACCGATTTCCCCCTGAACAGACCCGTCGGTCGGAAGAGCAGAACAATCACCAAGATCACAAAACTCACCGCAAATTTGTATTCCGTGCCAAGCAGTTGCAGCAGACCCGAGGGGTCAAGCGCGTCGGGCAAAATATAGGTGGCAACCTTCTTCCAAGCATAGGTGATGGTGACCTCTGAGAAAGCCACGATGAACGCGCCTGCAATCGCACCTAGGGGCGAGCCCAAGCCCCCCACAATGGCCGCCGCAAAGATCGGCAAAAGCAGTTGGAAATATGTAAAGGGCTTAAAACTCTTGTCGAGGCCGTAAAGCGTGCCCGCAATCGTCGCCAGCGCCGCCACGATAATCCAGGTCACCATGACCACCCGTTCGGGGTTGATCCCAGAGAGCAGCGCGAGGTCTTCATTGTCCGAATAGGCCCGCATCGACTTGCCCGTGCGCGTCCGATTGAGGAACCAAAAGAGCGCAACCACGCACAGGATCGCCACCACAATCGTGAGGCCCTGGGTCGTCTTAAACGCCAAACCCTCACGCAGTCCGGTCATCTCTTTGAAGTCCCGCGCGCGGATGATGAAGCGTTCACCATCTGCAAACCTTTGATCATCCGTTCCGATAATAAAGCGCACTAAGCCATTGAGCATAAACATAACGCCCATGGAAACGATTACGAGGATCACGGGCTTCGCGCGCTGCTCGCGGTAGAATTTGTAGACTCCCCAATCGGTGAACAGCACGAGCGCCGCACAGGCCGCAATGCCAAACGGCAGCGCCAAAAGCGCCGTGGGCAAAGGCCCAAAACTCACGCCCCAAGACTGCAAAAGCCAAGTAAACAAGATCGTCGACATGGCCCCAAATGCCATGGTGTCGCCATGGGCAAAGTTCGAGAACCGCAAGATCCCGTAGATCAACGTGACCCCCAACGCCCCAAGCGCCAACTGCGCGCCATAGGCCGTCGCCGGGATCACCACAAAATTGAGAAGCGCCACGATGGCGTTAAGAAAGTCCATCAACCACCAATCCCACATTTGCCAGTCCCGGAGACCCAAACTGGACCTGCACCCTCGTTAGGAAGCAGATGCACAGAGTAAGACGCCCTGCTGCCGTCTCCAAACAGAGTGAGCGTATGAGAAGAGCCCTCTGCAAAACCGTGCATCGACAGAGTTCCATTGGCTTCGTCAATCAAAACCAAGGCCGGAACTTTTTCATTTTCGCGAGGGAAAATATTGCCAATCCGGGACTCAAAATCCCAATTGGCGTCAATGCGCGTGGCTGGCTGGCCGCACTCCAACGAGCTTTCACACAACTCAAACTCGCAGATGGCCAAACTTTGCGGCAAAGCAAAAGCCGTGACCGGTAAACTCGAGAGAATTGCAAACAGTCTAGCTTTCACTGTCAGCCCCCCAAGAAACTCTTGCGCACGTCCGGATCAGCCAAAAGCTCTTTGCCCGTCCCCGTATGCGCGTTACGGCCTTGGACCAGAACGTAGCCTGTGTCAGCAATCTCAAGGGCTTGGCGGGCGTTTTGCTCGACCATCAGGATGGAAATTCCCGTCCGCGCCACTTCAATGATCCGGTCAAAAAGCTCGTCCATCACGATGGGACTCACCCCCGCCGTGGGTTCATCGAGCATCAGAACCTGCGGCTGGGTCATGAGCGCGCGGCCCACGGCCACCTGCTGACGCTGCCCACCGGAAAGCTCACCCGCCGCCTGATTGCGCTTTTCTTTCAGGATCGGGAACAGATCGTAGACCTGCGCCATGGTGCCCGCGATGTCGTCGGTCCGGATGAACGCTCCCATCTCAAGGTTCTCTTCCACGGTCATCGAGGTGAAGATATTGGACGTCTGCGGCACGAACCCCATGCCCTTGGCAACCCGCGCCTGCGGGCTCAGCTTGGTGATATCCTCGCCGTTCAAACGCACTGCGCCGGACCGTACATCGAGCATCCCAAAGACAGCTTTCATCGCCGTCGATTTGCCCGCCCCGTTGGGCCCGACGATCACGGCAATCTCGCCCTTGTCGACCTTGACCGTACACTCATGCAGGATATCCGGCCCCTTGCCGTATCCGCCGGTCATCGTGTCTCCGATCAGGAATGGCTCGCTCATGCCCCCCATCCTTCTTCTGGCCCCAAATATCCCGGGGGGTCGCCCTTTTGGCGCCATTGGTTCAAGCCCAATGGACGACGCAGCCATCACGCGCTTTCCTTGTTCTTGAGCCCGGTGCCAAGATAGGCCTCGATCACCTGTTCATTGGCCTTGATCTCATCGATCGTGCCCTGCGCCAGCTTGCGCCCCTCGGCCATGACGATCACTGTCTCACAGAGACGCCCAATGAAATCCATGTCATGCTCAATGATGCAAAACGTATAGCCGCGCTCCCGGTTCAACCGCTCAATGGCTTCGGCAATGGTTCCCAGAAGAGTTCGGTTCACACCGGCGCCCACCTCATCGAGAAAGACGATTTTGGCGTCGACCATCATCGTGCGACCGAGTTCCAGCAGCTTTTTTTGCCCGCCTGACACCGCGCCCGCTGGATGATCCGCCAAATGTTCGATGGTGAGGAATTCGAGAACCTCATCGGCTTTGGCCTTCAGCGCGCGCTCTTCATCAGCGATGCGGCGACGGCCAAACCACGTATTCCAAAGCGTCTCGCCTGATTGGCTCGAGGGCACCATCATCAGGTTCTCGCGGCAAGTCATGGAGGAAAACTCGTGGGCAATCTGGAACGTACGCAGCAGTCCTTTGTGAAAAAGCACGTGGGGCGGTAAGCCTGTGATGTCTTCACCATCCATCAATACCTTTCCATGCGTTGGAGGAAGTACGCCCGCTATAACATTGAAAAGAGTTGTTTTTCCGGCACCATTGGGGCCAACCAATCCTGTGATCTGACCGCTTTCAATCGACAAAGTGGCACCATCAACAGCGCGAAATCCGCCGAAGTGTTTGTGCAGGTCATGGACCTCAATCACAAGCGTTCCCCTTGATGTCTTCCCCGGTAGCGGGCTGTGCCGCCTTTGTCTTTATTTGGCAAGGGGGCACGAACGAAAATCCGCGCCCTCCCGCATAGATTTTACCCGATTTACCGGTATTGAACCGTTTCGATTTTGCCGCCTTTAACTTCGATCTGACGGTAGTTGCCAGCAGATTCGCCCGGGCCAATAAGCTCAACCGCCGATGCGCCGACGTAGTCGACGTCACCACCAGCGGCGAGAATTTCCAGAGCCTTGGCAAGATCTCCAGGGAAGATTTGCTCGCCTGGTGCGTTGGCCACCATCATGACCTTTTCTTTGTAAGCCGCAGGATCTTCAGAACCCGCTGCTTGCATGGCCAAAAGGATCAGAGCTGCCGCGTCATAGCTTTCGGCGGCGAACGGCGATGTACCGTCAAAGCCGTCTGCCATGGCAGCAAACTGAGACGCGCCGGGGCTGTCTGTGCCTGGCACCTGTCCTGTGGAGCCGTCGATGTCGGAGCCAAACTGATCGGTGAGCGACTCGCCGATCATGCCGTCAGGAAAATGGAACGTATCGAACGCGCCGGTTTCAATCGCGCCGCGCACAACGCCAGCACCACCTTGGTCCACATAGCCCGCCACGACAAGACGCTCGCCGCCCGCGGATGCCAAAGCACCAACTTCTGCGGAATAGTCCGCTTTGCCGTCTTCGTGTGCTGCAGAGATGGTCACCGTGCCGCCCGCCGCTTCAAACGCCGCTTGGAAGCTGTCCGCGAGGCCTTTCCCGTAGTCGTTGTTGGTGTAGGTCACCGCGACTTCATTGATGCCTTGTTCCATGAGCACTTCGGTCATCACCACTCCCTGACGCGCATCCGATGGCGCGGTGCGGAAGAAGAGGCCATTATCTTCGTTGTTTGCGTGGCTCAGGCCGGGGGATGTCGCGGAGGGCGAAATCATCACCATCCCATTTGGCACAGCCACGTTTTGCAGCGCCGCACCGGTCACGCCAGAGCAATCGCCACCAACGATGCCGCTGACGCCATCCGATGTGATCAGACGTTCTGCCGTAGCCGTTGCCGCGGCCGCATCAACGCATGTGGTGTCACCACGGATCGCTTCTACGGATTTGCCACCGAGGAATGTGCCAGCCCCGTTCACTTCCGAAATCGCCATCTCGGCCGCAGGGCCCATTTCGGCCACAAGCGATTCAATCGGACCAGTAAAGCCCAAGAACACGCCGATTTTCACGTCCGCGTGGCCGCCGGCTGTCGCCGCTCCCGCCACAAGCGCGGATGCTGCGCTGGCAAGCAATAGTTTTTTCATTTTGGTTCTCCCAGTTGAATACTTTTCTGCACATGACGCTACGCGAGAGACTATCAATTGAAAAGAGCCGTCTGACGGTGCCGTGAGGTCCCTGGCGTCACAAAAGACCTGGCCTATCTTGGTTCATAGGAGGTGCCTTATGATCCGATCTTTAACCTGGGCTACCATTTTGGTTGCTCACCCCTTCTTCACCAGCGCGGAAACCGTTTCCACCAGCGCCGGTCCAATGGAAGTCCGCACCGTCATCTCCGGCCTAGATGCGCCTTGGGCCGTGGGGTTTCTGCCGGGTGGACCTTTGCTTATCACAGAACGCGACACTGGGGAATTGCTACACATTGTCGATGGCAAAGTGACCAGCGTGCGTGGCGTTCCTTCCGTGGCAAGCGACGGTCAAGGCGGCCTTCTAGATGTTATGGTACCCAGTGACTTCACCCAATCGCGCGAGATTTTCATGACCTATGCCCGACCAAACGGCGGTAGATCAGCCACCGCAGTGTTAAAGGGACGGCTTTCCCAAGACGGCACACGCCTCCAAGACACGAAAACGATTTTCACTATCGCCAACCCCACACGGTCAGAACGCCACTTTGGTTCCCGTATTGTCGAGGCCAAAGATGGGCACCTCTTTGTCACCGTTGGCGACCGCGGCGACCGCCCCTCGGCTCAGGACACCACCAATCACAACGGCACCGTGGTGCGCATCACCCGCCACGGTGCCCCTGCCCCAAGCAACCCCGGTTTTGACCAACCCGAAATTTGGTCTTACGGGCATCGCAATCCCCAAGGCGCCACACTTGATCTGGCAGGCAATCTCTTAGTGGTGGAACACGGCGCGCGCGGCGGCGATGAAGTCAATGCCGTCAAGAAAGGTGCAAATTTCGGATGGCCTGTCATTTCCTATGGCACGCATTACTCAGGCGGGAAAATCGGTGATGGGACGACAAAAGCAGGGATGGAACAACCCGAGTTTTACTGGGATCCCTCCATCGCTCCGTCCGGTATGATGGTCTACTCTGGAGCGCTCATACCCGAATGGCGCGGCGACATTTTTGTAGGCTCGCTTAAGTTCGACTACATCTCACGCCTCGACGGAACGCCAATGCAAGAACAAGAGCAAATCCAAGGCAATGCGACCCTGCGCGTTCGCGACGTCCGGGAAGGTCCAGACGGCGCGATCTGGTTTCTCAGTGTTGGCGAAGGCGCGCTTTACCGGATGGCACCTTCCTGAGCCTTTCTTCCTCTTGCTAAAAATACCCTAGGGGTCTGTGGGCAACGCCCCCAGCAGATATACGCCCCCCAGACACGCGACACACGACAGCGCAGCGAAACCAACGAGAAAGGGCGCCGCGAAACCGCAGCGCCCCCAGACTTCAGTGCTCGTTTGAGCGGGTATGCCCTTAAGCAATCCACCAACGCTCTGGAGCCTTTTCGCCATCCATCGACCAGTTAGACGCGGTCTGCTCTGGGTGAGCAACTTTGGTCGAGAGGCCCTCAATGTAGTTGGCAAACATAGGCACAACGGCACCGCCATCCTCGTGGATGAGCATTTGCGCGTCTTTGTACATGTCCGCGCGTTTCACTTCGTCGAGCTCGGCGCGGGCCGCCACAACGATGGAGTTGAACTTCTTGGCGTCGTCGGTGTCTTTCCACGCCGTGTCATTCCACTCTGTGCTGTCCACATACGCGGAAGAGTACATCCAATCCTGGGTTGGCCGACCGCCCCAGTAGCATGCACACCAACCTTTTTTGTTCCAAACATTGGACCAGTAGCCATCAGATGGCTCGCGCACGACTTCGATGTCGATGCCCGCTTCTTTGGCCGAGGCTTGGATCAACTGAGCCGCATCCACCGCACCGGCAAAGGCCGCGTCGGACGCAGAGATTTGGATCCTGCCGGAGTGGCCAGACGCTTTATAGTGCTTGGCCGCCATCTCTGGATCGAAGTCGCGCTGCGGTAAGTCCGCCCAAAACGGCACTGAGGGCGAGATCGGGTGATCGTTGCCGATGGTGCCATGACCCAGAAGGATCTTGTCGAGCATCTCTTGCTTGTTCACGGACCATTTCAGAGCAAGGCGCAGGTCGCGGTTGCCGAAGGGCTCAACATCGAGACGCATTGGGAACGTGTAGTGCAAGTAGCCCGTGCTCTCTTTGATGTTGACGTTGGGCGCGCGACCAAAGAGCGCCACAGTCTTAGGATCGAGGCGGTCGATGATGTGGACTTGGCCGGATAGCAACGCGTTTTGACGCGCTGTTAGGTCCACAATGGAGAGCATCTCAACGCTGTCCACAAAGGCCGCGTTGGATTTGAAGTAGTTGGGGTTCTTGGACGCCAAAACGCGCACACCAGGCTCAAAGGTTTCGATGACGTAGCCACCTGTACCGATGCCCGAGAGCGGATCTACCATACCATCTTTGGAAGGCATAATGATCAAGTGATAGTCGGTCACAATGAAGGGGAAGTCTGCGTTTGGACCATCGAGGTCAAAGACCACGGAGTTGCCCTCTGCCGAGATGTTGGTGACCGCCGTCAACAAACCTTTCGCGGCAGATTTTGAGTCCTCATCGCGGTGGTAGTTATAGGTCGCGATCACGTCCGCAGGTGCGACTGTTTTACCGTTGGAGAAGGTCACGTCAGGACGCAGGTTGAACGCCCATGTGGCACCGCCGTTGCGAGGTTCCCAGCTCTCGGCCAGTTCGCCGCGCAGCTTGCCGTCCGGGCCAACTTCGATGAGGTGGTTGCCCCAGAGGTAGCCCATCGCAGTGGCGAAGCTGTTCTCATATGTCGAGGGATCCAGTGTGTCAGTGGTTGAGCCATGGCCACGACCGATCTTCAAATCGCCACCCATGTTTGGCGTCATCGCCTCAACTTGGCTCGCCATCCCCAAGGCCGCGGGCACGGCCACACCGGCTGCAACCACAGATGTGATGAACGAACGGCGGTCGATACGACCGGTGGCATATTTCGAGGTTTGGGCGTCGAGATACGCCTTGTACCGATTTGACATGTGTCAGGTGCCTCCCTGTTGGCTTATTATGACGAAGCAACTTTCGCCCACGGAATTTCAAATTGCAACGCTCACAACCCCACGTTGTGGCCAGAAAAAAAGATTTGCATTCCCGAGAATTCTTGAAAGTGTGGGTTCATAAGAAAAAGAGCGGGCAAAACACTCTCGTTCAATACCAGGGATAGGTGAGCGTGGTGCCAGGGCACCGGCGCAGCCAAAGACAAGCGGCGGGTTTCACAATTTCGACCTGCGCAAGGGGGCTAAATTGCATCCGGTTCTTGCAACCATTTTAAAGCGTATAGGACTTGGTGTCCTGACGCTATTCGTGGTCTCTGTCATCATTTTCTCGGCGGTCAACATGCTGCCAGGGGATTTTGGTGAAGCGGTTCTAGGCCAAGCCGCAACTGAGGAGACCGTCGCGGCGTTCCGCCGCGAACTCGGCCTCGATCAACACCCCGTCATGCGCTACGTGCAATGGGTTGGCGGCGTACTCCAAGGCGACTTGGGCACCTCCTTTTCAGGCCGAGCGGCCTCTGGTGTGGACCGCTCTAGGGCCGTTGTGGATTTGGTGCTTCCACGCTTGAATAATACGTTGTTTCTGGCCGCCATGACCGCGATCATCGCGGTGCCGCTGGCGCTGTTCCTAGGGATCACAGCGGCTTTGTGGCGCAATTCGTTCTACGATAAATCGGCCTCGGCGCTGACGTTGACGACGATCTCATTTCCTGAGTTTTTTGTAGCCTATATCCTCATTCTGCTCTTGGGCACACTCTATCCGATGTTCCCATCGCTGGCGACGGTGCAGCCCGATATGGGTTTGGGCGAACGCATCTATACTGCGGTCTTGCCTGCCCTGACGCTGACGCTTGTCATCGTGGCACATATGATGCGCATGACCCGTGCAGCAATCATCAACCTGCTCGCATCGGACTATATTGAGATGGCACGGCTCAAGGGGGAAAGCCCCCGCCAGGTAATCTTGCGCCACGCGCTACCCAATGCTTGGGCGCCGATCGCCACCGTGATCGCCTTTAACCTTGCCTATCTTGTGGTGGGTGTGGTGGTTGTGGAAGTGGTATTTGTATACCCTGGCGTCGGACAGCTTATGGTGGACGCCGTCAGCTCGCGCGACATTCCGGTTGTCCAGGCCTGTGCCCTCTTCTTTGCCGCCACTTATATTATCCTCAACCTCATCGCTGATGTCATTGGCATCGTGACCAACCCGAGGCTTCTGCACCCAAGATGAGCGATACTTCAAAAATGCAACCCGACACGTATTCCGCCGCATCGGAAGTGGGCGCGGTCCGTACCCGCCGCACTTGGTCTCAACGTGCATGGATCACGCTGAAAAAAGCGCCCTTTTCGGCCTGGCTTGGCATGATCATCATCGCCTTCTACGTCTTCGTTGCACTGTTTGCGCCGCTTCTGGCGCCTTATGCTGAAGCTGATAGCTCCTTTGCCGCCTACGCACCTTGGTCCTCGGACCACTTGCTCGGCACAGATCAGATTGGGCGCGACGTCTTTTCACGTTTGATCTACGGCGCGCGCAACACCATGGGCATCGCCCTCATCACGACAATCTTAGCCTTTGTGATCGGCGGGGGCTTTGGCCTTCTGGCCGCGATCACGCGCAACTGGGTCGATCAAGTTATCTCGCGATTTGTCGACGTTCTCATGGCGATCCCGTCGCTGATTTTTGCTCTGATGCTGCTTTCCATCTTCGGCTCCAACGCGATTTCTCTAATCGTGATTATCGCCGTTCTCGACAGCACCCGCGTTTTCCGCCTCACCCGTGCCGTCGCGATAAACGTTGTGGTCATGGATTACGTTGAGGCAGCCCGCCTGCGCGGTGAAAAACTGGGCTGGATCATGCGCCGTGAAATCCTGCCAAACATCATGCCGCCACTCGTGGCGGAGTTTGGTCTGCGCTTCTGCTTCGTCTTTCTCACCATCGCCGCGTTGAGCTTCCTCGGTGTGGGCATCCAGCCGCCCACTGCGGACTGGGGCTCCATGGTGCGTGAGAACGCTAGCCTGATCCAATTCGCGCAATTCGACCTGCGGGCTGGTATCACACCGCTGATCCCTGCCGCTGCGATTGCCATCATTACCGTCGGCGTGAACTTCGTCGTCGACTGGTTCCTGCATCACACTTCGGGCCTAAGAGATGAGCACTAAGCGATGAGCAAAGATATCCTTTTAGACGTCAAAGGTCTCAAGATAGAAGGCTACTCCGACGAGAAGTGGAATCCGATCATCAAAGGCGTGGATCTTCAACTGCGCAAAGGCGAAGTTCTTGGCCTTATTGGAGAATCCGGGGCAGGCAAGTCAACCTTGGGCCTTGCTGCCATGGGTTTTGTCCGTGCTGGCTGCCGCATCACTGCCGGATCAGCCATGTTCGATGGGTTAGACCTCGTGACGGCGCCCGAAAGCCAGAAGCGCGCGCTCTGGGGCACGCATCTGACCTATGTGGCGCAATCTGCCGCCGCCTCGTTCAACCCGGCACACAAGCTCATCGATCAGACCATCGGTGCAACGGTGCGCGACGGTATCCAGCCTCGCGCCGATGCCGAACGCGATGCCGTAAAGCTCTACGACTCGCTCATGTTACCCAACCCCGAAACCATCGGCGATCGCTATCCTCACCAAGTGTCGGGCGGACAGCTACAGCGTGTTATGACCGCCATGGCTATGTCGTCTCGGCCAAAGCTGATCGTCTTTGACGAGCCGACAACCGCGCTCGATGTTACAACCCAGGTTGAAGTGCTTTTGGCTATGCGCAAAGCGGTCCGTGAACACGGCGCCGCAGCGATCTATATCACGCACGACCTCGCCGTCGTGGCCCAGATGGCCAACCGGATCAAAGTGCTCCGCTACGGCGAAGAAGTCGAAGAAGCCGAAACGCGCGAGATGCTCTCAAACCCTCAACAAGATTACACAAAGTCACTTTGGTCAGTGCGCGCCCTCCACAAAGAGCCAGAGCAAAGTGAGGACATCGTCCTCTCTGTCAACAACGTCGATGCCGCCTACGGCAAAGTCAAAGTACTGCATGACGTGTCCATCGCCCTGCCCCGTGGAAAAACCGTGGCCATCGTGGGTGAATCTGGCTCCGGTAAATCCACCACTGCGCGGGTGATGACTGGTCTGCTACCACCCTCCAAAGGCTCCGTGACGTTCAACAGTGAAACATTGCCCAATGCTTTGGCAGGCCGGACAAAAGACCAACTCCGCCGCATTCAGATGATCTATCAGATGGCAGACACCGCCATGAACCCGCGCCAAACTGTGGGCGAGATCATCGGTCGGCCCTTGGAATTCTACCACGGCCTCCGCGGCCGCGCGCAGGACGATAAAGTGGTCGAGCTTCTGCATGACATTGAATTGTCGGAGGAATTCATCGACCGCTTGCCCTCCGAACTCTCTGGCGGACAAAAACAACGAATCTGTATCGCACGTGCCTTGGCCGCGGAACCAGAGGTGATCATCTGTGACGAGGTCACCTCGGCACTCGACCAAATTGTGCAAGAAGGTATCCTGAAGCTCCTGCTGAAGCTGCAGAAGGAAAAGGGCCTGAGCTACTTCTTCATCACCCACGACATCGCCGTTGTGGAAGCGATCTCGGACGAGATTGTGGTGATGAACCAAGGCCAGGTGGTGGAACAGGGCCTCAAAACCCAAGTCCTCAACCCGCCCTTCCCCGATTACACAGAGCTTCTATTGTCGTCGGTGCCGGAAATGGACCCCGATTGGCTAACGGATCTTGCACAAAAACGCGGAATGGCCGGTGCGACCTAGGGGGATCGCGCCGAGATAAACCGCGCGGATGTCCCGCTGCGTGCCCCAGTTTTGATCCGTTTGGGCTCGGCGGTTCCAGCGATTGATTGAGGCGCACTGCGCAGTTGCGCCTTTAGGGCCGCCACTTTTGCGGGCAGGCTCATGCCGATGGTGCGTTGCTTGCCAGTGGCATCTGCTGACACTGCGGACACGATTGACATGATGCGCAAACGTCCGTTTTCGCGTTGAAAAACCGGCGCGCCTGAGGATCCGAAGGTTGCATCACAATCAAAAGTCATGACGCCTTCGGAAAAGCGCTCATCAATAGCACATCCACGCTCTAATGTGAGACTTTCATTACGACCACGACCGTAGGATGCTAAAATCACCCTTGTTTTATCCGCGCCGCCCTCAATCACGGCATAAGGGTTGATGCCACTGCTTTGAATGGCCTGGTTGAGACGCAGCAGCGCGACATCATGAGGTATCATGGAACCACTTATCAACCCGTTAGGTTCAAGCCGAAACGTACCATCCATGGCAATTTGCACCACTTTACGCGTTGCTAAATCCCGGCCGTAGGCATGTCCGGCACGGAACGAGATCGACCCTGAGGCGATTGCTTTTTTATGGTCGAGCTTGCTTACACAATGGGCAGCGGTCAGAACGAGATCGCGAGCAATAAGAACGCCGGTGCACGTGGAATTGGGCATATCAAGCCGCCCAACGGCCTCCCAGCCCAACAGCGCTCCGCGGCTATCGAGCCGATCTTTTGTCTGGGCTACACTTTGCGTTGGCGCCACCAACATCAAAGCTAAAACCGCAAAGGCAAACCAAATTCTGGGCTTACGATAGGACCGAACCATTACGCTCTCCTCAATCAATTGACGCCAAACTGCATCACCAGGAAGGCAAGACTTTGGCCGGAGCAAGGCCTCTTTCGGTCACAGCCCACAAAGAACGTGATGCACCTACAACAGTCGCGAATGTGCCAGTTTCATGTCGCGATCTTTTCGCAACGATACATTGCCCTGTGCCATCGTTGCCAAAAGCGAACGAGGAACATTATGCGCACACATGCTCAGGCGGTTGTCATTGGCGGAGGAGTCATTGGATGTTCGATCCTCTATCACCTCACTCAAAAGGGATGGACCGATGTCGTCCTACTGGAACGCAACGAGCTGACGTCCGGATCCACTTGGCACGCGGCCGCCAATATTCATGGCCTGCATGATGTGACCAACATCTCGCGCCTTCAGCATTATACAATGAACCTTTATAAGGACTTAGAGGCCAAAACCGGCCAGTCCTGTGGCGTCTTTCAACCCGGGTCGCTTTACCTTGCACAAACCGAGGCAAGGGAGCATCAGCTTCGGCTGCAAGAGGCCAAAGCGCGGCGCTATGGCATGAACTTCCACGAAGTCAGCCGCGATGAGGCCGAGCGGTTGCACCCTTTGGTCAATTACGACGGCATTCGTTGCATCATGTTTGAACCCGACGGCGGCAATGTGGACCCCTCCGGTGTCACCAACGCCTATGCGAGCGGTGCGCGGCAAGCTGGCGCGGAGATCATCCGGTTTTGCCCCGTCACGGGCACCGAACAGCAACCCGACGGCTCTTGGATCGTGCGCACCGAAAAGGGCTATATTTCAACACCTTGGGTGGTAAATGCGGCGGGCCTCTGGGGCCGTGAAGTGGCGGCGATGGCGGGTATTTATTTACCGCTCTTGCCCACAGAGCACCAATACTTCGTCACGGAGACCATCGCCCAAATCGCTGCCATGGATCGCCGTTTGCCATCGGTGGCGGATCGAGATGGCGAATATTACCTGCGCCAAGAGGGCAAAGGGTTGCTCGTCGGGGCTTACGAACGCGATGTACGATTCTGGGCCGAGAATGGGACGCCGCAAGGGTTTGGCCACGAATTATTTGCCGATGATCTGGAACGGATCGAAGACAATATGATGCGCGCCATTGACCGTGTCCCTGCCGTGGGCGAGGCCGGGATCAAGCGTGTGATCAATGGTCCGATGATTTGGACTCCTGATTCTTCTGCACTTTTTGGCCCAATGCCTGAGTTGGACGGCTACTTTTGCTGCAACGGGATTATACCGGGTTTCTCCCAATCAGGGGGTTTGGGCAAGTTGGCGGCAGAGTGGATTGTCGAAGGCGAACCGACACTCGATCTTTTTGGCTGGGACCTCGCCCGCTACGGCTCTTGGGCAGGGAAAGCCTTCACCAAAGCGCGCGTGGGCGATCAATATGCACACCGATTTGCGATCCACTTCCCCGGCGAGGAACGCGCCGCTGGGCGGCCCGTACGCACCCGGCCCGCCCATGCAATGCAGTTGGAGATGGGCGCAAAATTCGGTCTCAACTATGGTTGGGAACATCCCGCCTATTTCGCAAAGGATGTCGAAGATACAACTGGTTACACTCGCCAACCCTGGTGGGATGTGCTCAAATCTGAGGCCGAGATGCTGCGTCAAAAGGCAGGCATTATCGACATCTCGAACTTCGCCAAATACCGCTGTGCGGGCGCCGGTGCAGAGAAATGGCTGAACGCGCTTTTTGCCAATCGAATGCCAAAGGCTGTGGGACGGTCGTGTCTGACGCCGCTGATCGGCAAGCGTGGCGGCGTGGCGGGCGATTTCACCGTGACGCGCACGGACGAAGACGCGTTTTGGATCATCGGGTCGGGCGCGGCGGAGCGCTTTCACCAGCGGTTCTTTCAGGCAATCCCCCTGCCCGAAGGCACCACGTTTGAGAGCCATACCGAAGCGCTATGCGGGTTCAATCTTGCAGGCCCGAACGCGCGTAACATATTGGCAAGGCTTACAAATCATGACATCAGCAATGAGGCCATGCCGTTCATGCGCTCCGCGTGGATCACGGTGGCGGGCATTGAGTGCTTGGCCTTGCGCGTGTCGTTCACGGGCGATTTGGGCTGGGAATTGCACTGTGCCGAAACGGACCAGGTGGCGCTGTACGGCGCGCTTTTAGAAGCCGCGAAAGCCTTTGGCGGAGGTCCTGTGGGCAGCCGGGCTTTGATGAATTTGCGGCTTGAAAAAGGCTATGGCTCGTGGTCGCGGGAATACTCGCCTGAATGGTGGCCACAGGAGAGCGGGCTTGCCGGGCTCATCAATCTCGACAAAGAATTTCTCAACAAAGACGCATACTTGGCCATCGCAGATAATGTGCCCCGCGAGACACTACAGGTCTTTGCAGTCGATGCCGATAACGCTGATGCACTTGGTGGTGAGCCACTGTTCTTACCCGATGGCACCCCTGTTGGTCAGGTGACATCCGGCGGCTATGGCTTTGGCGTGGATCAGTCTTTGGCGCTAGGATATGTCAAAACGGGCACGCTCCAACCCGGCGATACGGTGCATGTGGCCATCTTGGGCGGTCGGGTGCCTGCGGTGATGTTGGCCGAAGCACCATTCGATCCGCAAGGTGTCAAATTGCGCGAAAAAGAGCCCGCCCAAGCCGCAGAATGAGACCTAAGTGCACGATTGGACCTCTGAATCGTGCAGATAACTCTGATTTGGTGCGTCGGACCGCTCGCGCAGTACATCAAATTGCAAGACGATTAAGCAGTCCGCGTGACGGCTCTCCGGTCACGGGAAAACCACGGGTGCGTTGAAAGGCTTCTATGGCGGCTGTGGTTTTGGTACCGATGATCCCATCAGCATCACCCACATCGAACCCAGCTCTGATGAGGCCCCTTTGCAACGCGATCCGGTCCTCTTTGGTGAAACCGTAGCGATCCGGAGGGAAGCCTTGGCGCAGCGGCCCTGCCCCGCGGATGCGATCCGCGAGATGGCCAACGCCAAGCGCATAGCTGTTGGAATTGTTGTAGCGTTTGATGACGCGGAAGTTTGAGGTGACCGTGAAGCGCGGCCCACTTGGTTGCGGCTGAAACGCACCGCCCGGATCTTCGCGCCCCCACGAGAGGCCCCGGGTCCAACCGCGGCGCGCGAGGTAATTTGCTGTTCCCGCAATGGCATCGGCTGGGTTCGCCCCCCATATGTTGCGCCGCCCGTCGCCGTCGAAATCCACAGCGTAGGCGGTATAGGTCGAAGGGATGTATTGCGTGTGGCCCATGGCCCCGGCCCAAGAGCCCACCATGCGTGGCGCAGGAATGTCACCCGCTTGAATAATGCGCAGGGCGTCCATGAGTTGGGCCTCGAAGAAACGGCCTCGGCGGCCTTCCCACGCCAAGGTCGAGACGGCGGAGATCACCGGGATTTCACCCATGCGGGTGCCATAGAAGGATTCCAGCCCCCAAACCGCCGTGAGGATATATTTGTCCACGCCGAAACGCGCTTCGATAGCCTCAAGCGTACGGCGATGACGGGCAAAGGCGCGGCGCCCATCGGCAATGCGTTTGTCAGAGGCTGCGATTGAAAGGTAATCCTCCAACGTGCGTTTGAACTCGGTTTGGTTACGATCTCGGGTGACGACGCCGGGGAGATAGCCTGCGTCACGAAACGCTTGGTTCAAAATGCGATCGGAGATGCCCCGACTGCGGGCGCGGGTGCGAAAAACGCGGACCCAGGCGTCATAGCTGGCATTGGGTTGAGGCCGCAGATCGCGCGGAAGGCCAGAGCCCCCCGCAGACGTGCCACCCCCGCCGCTGCACGCGGTGAGGGAGGTTGCACTGAGAAGAATGCCGAACTGGCGCCGGGACACTTGCGTCATGGAGTACTCTCGTCTGCTCTGACAGAACCCTAGCGCGCAGCGGACGACAGGACCAAGATATTTTCGTAACGCATTGGATTTCGGCGAAAAAAGGGGGCTCGAAAGCCCCCTTGTAAGTCTCGCCTGCCCAGGCTCATCATTACACCGCTCGGAATATTTTCTGCCTGCGGCCCAGGCTGCGTCAGGGGCACGCTCGCGCGCCCCGGATACCAACGAAATCATGTGGATTTCGTTGGCGTGGGACAGAGAGGTCATGCTCAGCACAATCTCGGAGTCCCACTCCATTGGTGGTCAGGCCGGGCGCGAACGCCCGACAACTTTCTTAGCTACAGCCGGAAGTCGCCCCGCAGGTATTGCATTTCATGCAGGTGCCGTTGCGCACCAGCGTGTAGTTGCCGCAATCCCCGCAGGCTTCGCCTTCGTAGCCTTGCATCTTGGCTTTGGCGCGGGCGTCCATTTGGGTCACAGGTGCCGCGCTGCTCGATGTGCTCACGGCGGCCGTGGTCGTCGACCCGGCCACTGCGATGTTGGCTTCAGCCGTCTCAGGCACCAGGGTTTGCAGGGCCTTTACCGGTTCGCCTGCGCCGCCTTTGAGCACGACCAACTCTTGGGGCACGCGCTTGCGGAGGTAGCCGGTGGAGCTGATTTGCTTGAGGACGTCGAGAGACTTGCTGGCGGCTGTTTCCGAGAGTTCCTTGATGTTGGAGACCCCCTCTTCTTCGCCACGGCCCAGATCGTCGAACGTGTGCCCTTCGGGTTTGATATGTGCCAGGTCGGTGCGATCAAGGTAGCTCACCGCCAGTTCGCGGAAGATATAGTCGAGGATCGAGGTCGCGTTTTTGATGGTCTCGTTGCCTTGGACCATGCCGGCTGGTTCGAACTTGGTGAACGTGAAGGCGTCGACGAACTCCTCCAGCGGCACACCGTATTGCAGGCCAACCGAGACCGCGATGGCGAAGTTGTTCATCATCGCACGGAAACCCGCGCCCTCTTTGTGCATGTCGATGAAGATCTCACCAAGGGAGCCATCGGAGTATTCGCCGGTGCGGAGGTAGACTTTGTGTCCGCCGACCATGGCCTTTTGAGTGTAGCCCTTGCGACGGTCCGGCATCTTCTCACGCCCGCGCGCCACCTCTTTGACCACGATCTTTTCGACGATTTTCTCGGCGAGGACCTGGGCCTTTTCCTGGGTGGAACCGGTTTCCAGAATTTCCGCCGCTTCGTCATCATCCTCAACCAGAGCGGCCGCAAGAGGTTGGCTCAGCTTGGAGCCGTCGCGGTAGAGCGCATTCGCCTTGGTGCCGAGGGACCAAGAAAGCTCATAGGCCTTTTGGCAATCCTCGATGGTGGCATCATTTGGCATGTTGATCGTCTTGGAGATCGCGCCCGATATGAAGCTTTGCGCCGCCGCCATCATGGTGATGTGGCTTTCCACAGACAGGAAGCGTTTACCCTTCTTGCCACATGGGTTGGCACAATCAAAGACCGCGTAATGTTCCTCTTTGAGGTGCGGTGCGCCTTCAAGGGTCATGGTGCCGCAGACGTGGTCATTGGCGGCCTCGATATCCGCGCGGGAGAAACCCAGGCTGCGCAGCAGGTCAAAGCTTGGATCGTTCAGCTTTTCCGCCGGGATGCCCAGCACATTGGTGCAGAACTCTTCGCCAAGGGTCCACTGGTTAAAGACGAAGCGGATGTCAAAGGCACTCTCAAGCGCGGCTTCCACCTTTTGAATCTCATTCGGGCCAAAGCCGTGTCCAATGAGCGAGGTGTGGTTGATGCCAGGCGCGTTGCCGATAGAGCCATGACCTACGGCGTAGCTCACGATCTCTTCGATCTGCGAGGGACTATAGCCGAGATTTTCCAGCGCGGCAGGCACGGAGCGGTTGATGATTTTGAAGTAGCCACCGCCTGCGAGCTTTTTGAACTTCACCAAGGCGAAGTCGGGCTCGATGCCCGTGGTGTCGCAATCCATGACCAGACCGATTGTGCCGGTGGGCGCGATCACAGTGGATTGCGCATTGCGGTAGCCGTGCCGTTCGCCCAGTTCCAACGCTTCGTCCCAGGCTCCTTTGGCCAGTTCGACCAGCATTTTGTCTGGGCAATTGGCTGCATCGAGAGGCACTGGTTTCACAGTCAGATTTTCGTAGCCATCGGTGTTGCCGTAGGCCGCGTTGCGGTGGTTCCGCATAACGCGAAGCATGTGCTCTTTGTTGCGCTCATAGCCGGAAAACGGGCCTAACTCGCCTGCCACTTCCGCGGACGTGGCATAAGAGACGCCTGTCATGACCGCGGTCAGCGCACCGCAGAGGGCCCGGCCCTCATCGGAATCGTAGCTGTAGCCCATGTTCATAAGCAGACCGCCGATGTTGGCATAACCCAGACCCAGCGTGCGGAAATCATAAGACAGCTGGGCGATCTCTTTGGATGGGAACTGCGCCATCATCACGGAAACTTCGAGAGTCAACGTCCACAGACGCGTGGCGTGCATGTAGTCTTCGGCTTGGAACGCCTCATCTTTGTAGAACTGCAATAGGTTCATCGATGCCAGGTTACACGCGGTGTCGTCCAGGAACATATATTCAGAGCACGGGTTGGAACCGCGGATCTCGCCATCTTCGGGGCAAGTGTGCCACTGGTTGACGGTGTCATGGAATTGGATGCCCGGATCGGCACAGGCCCAGGCCGCGTGGCCCACTTGGTCCCAGAGATCCCGCGCTTTGATGGTCTTGGCCACTGTGCCGTCCTTGCGACGGATCAGTTCCCAGTCGGCGTCCGCTTTCACAGCGTCCAGAAAGGCGTTAGTGACTCGGATAGAATTGTTCGAGTTTTGCCCCGAGACCGACGCGTAAGCCTCTGAGTCCCAATCGGTATCGTAGGTTGGGAATTCGATGCTGGCATAGCCCTGACGTGCATAATCGAGCACGCGTTTGATGTAGGTCTCTGGGATCATCACGCCTTTGGCAGCCCGGATCGCAGATTTCAGAGCGTCGTTCTTATTCGGGTCATACGCGCCTTCTTCGGAGCCATCGAAGCTGCGGATCGCATCAAAGATACCGTTGAGCATCTTCTCGTGCATCTTGGAGCCGGCCACGATGGAGGCCACTTTCTGCTCCTCTTTGACCTTCCAGTTGATGAATTCTTCAATGTCAGGGTGATCAGCGTCACAGATCACCATTTTAGCCGCGCGGCGGGTAGTTCCGCCAGACTTGATCGCACCCGCAGCGCGGTCACCGATTTTCAGGAAACCCATCAGCCCAGACGATTTCCCGCCACCGGAGAGCGCTTCACCCTCTGCGCGCAGAGAGGAGAAGTTCGTACCGGTGCCCGAGCCGTATTTGAACAAGCGCGCCTCGCGGACCCAAAGGTCCATGATGCCGCCTTCGTTCACCAGATCATCCGAGACAGATTGGATGAAGCAGGCATGGGGCTGAGGGTGTTCGTAGGCGGAGTTGGATTTGGTGAGCTTGCCGGTCTTGTAATCGACATAATGGTGGCCTTGGCTTGGCCCGTCGATGCCATAGGCCCAATGCAGGCCAGTGTTAAACCATTGAGGCGAGTTGGGCGCGGCCATCTGCGTGGCCAGCATGTAACGCATCTCGTCAAAGTAGGCCTTGGCATCTTCTTCGCTGGAGAAATATCCACCTTTCCAGCCCCAGTAGGTCCACGCGCCTGCGAGGCGGTCAAACACTTGCTTGGACGATGTCTCACCAGTTTTTGGTGTGTTGGCGTCCGCAGGAGCAGAGCGCCACAGGAATTCTGGCACGCCCTTTTCGCGGACTTTCTTCATCGCGACCGGCACGCCGGCTTTTCGAAAGTATTTTTGCGCGATGACATCAGATGCAACCTGGCTCCAGGTGCTGGGGACTTCGATATCATCAAGGTGGAACACAACGGTTCCGTCAGGATTACGTATTTCCGAGGAAGTCGTGACGAACGAGATATCTGCGTATGCGTCCTGGCCTGCCTGAGTGAAACGACGTTCGATTTTCATATCTGTTTTTGCCCTGCTTGCGGCGATACTCGCCGAGTTCTGTCTCCATCCGGTGTGTCTCGCTGCCATCTTCATCGAGACACACCATTACCATGTGCCGCAGGTCACCCCATACGGCAGCTCTGCCACCCGTCCTAAAGGTGACATGTGCGGGCAAAACCCGCCCAAACTTGAGTGCTTTTAACCTTCCCCAACCGTTTCAGGGCTACTCATGTGCCGACTGTTCCCAAACACTATATGTAGTAGGTGCCCGATCTGGTCTGCACAACTTCGCGTATATTTACCCCCAAGGTCAACGGACTTTTTTTCAAAAAAGTGACCAATTTTTGGTTGACCTGACGCGGTCTCGCGACGGCGACTGATTCAGCCCCAAAAGCGCTCACATGTGCCCTGTGGCGTTGATCCGTCAATTCTTCAAAAACTATGCACACTTAGCCCCAGCCCATGAGCCTCTGCGTGAAGTTATCCACAGCTTTGGATCTATATGTTGTGCAAAACGAACATGTGAGACGCAAAAAACACAATCTCTGGCATTGATCTATTTTTTAGTCACTCTGTTTGGAAGATGGTCGGGACGGCAAGATTCGAACTTGCGACCTACGGTACCCAAAACCGTCGCGCTACCAGGCTGCGCTACGCCCCGACACGCGCGGTTTAGCGGCACCTTTGCGCCTTGAAAAGCCCAAAACTTGAGCTCGCGGTGAAAAACCTGCGCGGGCAGCGAACGCCACGGATATGCTAGGCCGCTCGCGCCCGGATATCCCTACATGTAGTGGGTGAAACAACTTCATGCCCGATGGCTACGCGGAATTACTCCATAGGACATGGCAGCGCGGCACGTGTTTGGTCGAACATCGCGTGTTGCACCAAAGCCCCTTCAGTGATGCCGATCTCGGCCGCGCGCCCACCGTTGAGTTCCAGCACCGCTCGTGTGGGCCCTGCTCCAGGAATCCCGGTCTCATCGCCTGGCACCGCATTAGCATGCACCTTGCGCACCACACCACGCGCATCGATGAAAATCATGTCGAGCGGGATCAGCGTATTGCGCATCCAAAACGACACGCGCCGCGGTGGATCAAAAAAGAAGAGCATGCCCGAATCCGTGCCCAGCTCCCTTCGGAACATCAAGCCACGGTTCTTTTCGGCAGGTGTCAGCGCGAGTTCGACGGCAAAGGTTTTGGCGCCGAACGGGCCACGCAAAGTCACCTCGGTATCGACACACGCGGCAATGGCCTGTGATGCGGTCAGGACGGCGGCAAAAGCCGCCGCACACATCAGGTGAATTTTGTCGCGAGTTCCCATGCGCACACCTCGGCCGCCATGCGACCGCGCTTACCATCGATCACGCGCAGCGCCAAGGCTTCGCCAGGTTGCAAGTCAGACAAACCAGACCGCCGCAACACCTCGACATGCAAGAACACGTCTTCGGCCTTTCCGAACACATTGGCAAAGCCAAAGCCCTTGGATTTGTCGAACCACTTTACCCGCGCCGGTTCCAGTGGAGCGTCAGCCATGATGGCCGGGTCCACATCATCGAAATCGGCCAAAGCTGGCGCGTCGGTGTCATCGGGAGGTGTAATAGCCAACACTTCCACAGCTTGAATTCCACGTGGAGTTTCCTGCGCCACAATATGTACGCGGGCCCCGTCGGCTACGGAATTTTGTCCGTAATTGCGCAGTACGTTGGAGTGTAAAAGTATGTCTGGCCCGCCCTCTTCGGCAAGCACAAATCCGAACCCTTTGGCCGGATCAAACCATTTCACACGCCCTTGCACTTCACGCATCTCAATCTCATCGCGTTGCAAAGTTCGTCTCTGTCCTAATCCCCGAACCGTTTTCGTCTCAGTTTGAGTGTAATTGCAAGCGAAAAACGCAATAATTTTGAGAGTTTGCCATTCATGTGACGTGAAATTCACGGGTTTAGGCGCTGAATCTCCCAATCATCGGCGAGTGTTGCCCGTCGCCATTGAAAACGATCATGCAGCCGATAGGCCCCATCGGCCCAGAACTCAAACTCAACTGGTCGAATCCGCCATCCGCCCCAATGTGGCGGCCTTGGTGGTTTTGTGCCGCGTGTTGCGGTAACTTTGGCAACCTCTGCCATCAAGGCAGCGCGGCTCGACAATGGCGAGGATTGATCCGAAGCCCAAGCGCCAAGGCGGGAATCGAGGGCGCGCGACGTGTAATAGGCGTCCGCTTTCTCTCCATCCTCCTTTTCGACCAAACCCCGCACCCGCACCTGACGACCGAGCGATTTCCAATGCAACACAAAGGCCGCCTTCCCTGTGGACGCAATCTCTTGAGACTTGGCGCTGGTGTAGTTGGTGTAGAAAACAAAGGCATCGTCTTCGATCTCTTTGAGCAAAACCATGCGCACGTTGGGCAGGCCCGTCGCATCCACAGTGGACAGAGCAATGGCATTGGGATCGTTTATCTCGGTCTCATTGGCCTCTGCCAACCACGCGCGCGTGATCGCAAAGGGGTCGTCGCCGGCAAAAATACCGTCTCGCTTTGCCATATCAGCCTCCTACGGGTGATGTTTGTGCCTTGCGGCGATTGGAGCCTTGCGGCGTCGGAGCCTTTGTCTTACCCCAACGCGCAGAAGACAAGTGGTCGGAGAGAAAGTCATGTCAAACGCGCTCATGCAAGGCAAACGCGGTCTCATTATGGGTTTGGCCAACGACAAATCCATCGCTTGGGGCATTGCTAAGGCATGCGCCGATGCGGGTGCAGAGTTGGCCTTTTCCTATCAGGGCGATGCTCTTTTGAAACGTGTGGGACCCTTGGCGGGGCGTTTGGGCTCGGACGTGGTCCTGCCCTGTGATGTGAGCGATGCAGACAGCATTGACGCCCTGTTCGCTGACCTCAAAGACCGGTGGGGCCAATTGGACTTCATCGTACATGCCATTGGCTTCTCAGACAAAAACGAACTGCGCGGTCGCTATGTCGACACCACACGCGACAACTTCATGATGACCATGGACATCTCGGTCTACTCCTTCACCGCCGTGATGCAGCGCGCCGAAAAATTGATGAAAAACGGCGGCTCAGCTCTCACTCTCACCTACTACGGCGCTGAACAGGTGATGCCGCATTATAATGTGATGGGCCTGGCCAAAGCCGCACTGGAAGCATCGGTCAAATACCTCGCCGAAGATTTGGGCAAAGACGGCATCCGCGTGAACGCAATCTCTGCTGGGCCCATTAAAACGCTAGCTGCCTCCGGCATTGGCGATTTCCGCTACATTATGAAGTGGAACGAGTACAACTCACCACTGCGCCGCAACGTCACGATCGAAGATGTCGGCAACTCGGCGCTTTATCTGCTCAGCGATCTCAGTGCGGGTGTGACCGCTGAGAACTTGCACGTAGACTCGGGCTATCACGTGGTTGGCATGAAAGCGGTCGACGCGCCCGATATCTCCAAGGGCTGACCCCAGACCGACACCAAACCTCTCAAGGGGGACAAGGACCGGCATGGAGCTTTCGCATATCATCGCGTTCAATGTGACCCTTCTGGCGGCGATCCTGTCACCAGGGCCCGCCATGCTCTATGTCATACGCCAAACCCTTGCCCAAGGCCGCCGCGCCGGACTTTACACAGTGTGGGGCCTCGGCACGATGGCCGCGGTCTGGACCGCGCTGGCACTTTTGGGCCTTGATGCTGTCTTCGCCGTCTTTCCCTGGGCCTACGTGCTGATCAAAAGCGCCGGAGCGCTCTACCTGCTCTGTATTGCCTATCAAACATGGGTCCACGCCCGTGCGCCACTTGGCGAGGCGCCAAAGCCCGCCGCGCAAGCTTTCCTGGGTGGCGTTTTGGTTAATATGGCGAACCCCAAATCGGTGCTCTTCGCCGCCGCCGTGCTCATTGTGATCTTCCCGCCTGAAATGAGCCTCAGCGCCAAAGCTTTAATCGTCGCCAATCACCTTGTCGTGGAATGGATCGTGGGCTCGGTCTTGGTACTGCTCCTCTCTACCCAAGCCATCTCCAGCCGCTACCTGCGCGGCAAGCACATCTTTGACCGCCTCGCCGCCGTCGTTTTGGGCGGCCTGGGGGTTCGCCTCTTGCTCAGCCGTTGAGACCAGGCGCCTCACCTTGTTCTGGCAACAGATACTTCGAAACACCGTCTAGTGGGCGCTCGTGGTTCAAGCCTAATGGACGGCGGGCTGGCCCCAATGATCCATCGTGTCCATGTTCACAAACGTTACAGAGACTTGGCGCTGCTGTTGAATGCATCGCGCATTTCCAGCGTTTTGCTGGCTTCCCTCCGGACGACGAACTGCGGTAAGGGTCTGCATCACGCCGGGACAAAGGGAGATCGGCCATGTCGGATAGGTTGCCCCACGAGAAGGGCTTTCACATTTCCTGGGACCAATTGCACCGCGATGCGCGGGCGTTGGCATGGCGCCTGGACGGGCGTGGCCCAGTGGACGGCGGCTGGCGTGCGGTGGTGGCGATCACCCGTGGGGGCATGGCGCCCGCGATGATCGTAGCGCGCGAGCTAGATGTGCGCACGGTAGATACGATTTCGGTCCAATCCTATCACTCTGGCGGCGGGAAAGCAGATAAACGGCGCGACGCAAAAGTCCTCAAAAGCCCGAACTCAGAACTGATGGGCGACGGTGAGGGCGTTTTGATTGTCGATGATCTGGTCGACAGCGGCAAAACGCTGGAACTTGTGCGCGACCTGTATCCCAAAGCGCATTTCGCCACGATTTATGCCAAACCCCTGGGCGAGCCGCAGGTGGACACGTTCATTACGGGCGTGAGCCAAGATACCTGGATCTTTTTCCCTTGGGACATGGCACTGCAATATGTCGAACCCTATCGCGGGACCGATTGATCTTGGCGACACCGACGATTGGCATAATTTTAGGGACGTCGTCCATCGGGCTTGAACCGATGGCGCCACAATGAACAGCCCCCACCGCCGTCGGCGACACCCCGGGTTCTATATACAAGAGGAAGACAGCCATCAGCCGCACTGAAATGACCTTTGCGCCACCTGTTATGGAGGCGCGCCGTTGGATTGCAGGGAAAACCTTTTCGAGCGACCGGCCGCTGATCAATGTGAGCCAAGCGGCCCCTGTGGATGCACCACCTGCCCCGCTATTGGACGCCATGTCACGATTTTTGACAGAGGCGGACACCCATCTTTATGGCCCGGTCCTTGGTTTGCCCGCGCTTCGTGCCTGCGTGGCGAGCACCTGGATGTCGGCCTATGCTGGCGCGGTGTCGACAGAGCAGGTCGCAATCACATCGGGCTGCAACCAAGCTTTCGCTGCCGCCGTCTCGGCGTTGTGTGGGGAAGGTGACGAGGTCATCTTGCCGACGCCGTGGTACTTCAACCATAAAATGTGGCTCGATATGGTCGGCCTCACTGCCGTCCCCCTGCCCTGCGGACCTGAGATGCTGCCCAATGCAGAGCAGGCCGCCGCCTTGATCACACCTAAAACCCGCGCCATTGCGCTGGTGAGCCCAAACAACCCAACGGGCGTCGAATACCCAGCGGGTTTGATGCAGCAGTTCTTTGAACTGGCCCAAGCGCACGGCATCCGCCTGATCGTGGATGAAACCTATCGCGACTTTGACAGCCGCGACGGCGCGCCTCATGGGCTGTTTGCTCAAGACACATGGGATCAAACACTGGTTCAGCTCTATTCCTTCTCCAAGGCCTACCGCCTCACCGGGCACCGTGTGGGCGCAATTGTGGCCGACACCGCGCTTTTGGCAGAGGCGGAGAAATTCCTGGACACGGTCACCATCTGCCCAACACAGCTTGGTCAAAAATCCGCGCTTTGGGGGATGCAGAATTTGGGCGGTTGGCTCGAAGGCGAGCGACAGGAGATTTTGGCCCGCAAAGCGGCTATTGTCGCCGGGTTCGACCCGCTTGAGGCCCAAGGCTGGTCCCTGATTTCGGCGGGCGCCTATTTCGCGTGGCTCGAGCATCCCTTTGACGTTCCCTCCAACGTGCTGGCGCAGCACCTGGTGGACGATGCTCAGGTCCTGGCCCTACCCGGCACGATGTTTTGCCCCGGTGATGACCCGCGTGGCCCTAAGGGTCTACGCGTCGCCTTCGCCAATATCGACATCGATGGGATCAAATCCCTGTATCACCGCCTCGCAGCGCTTGCCCCGCCTCGCGCGGGCGCATAGACAGGCCCAGATCAAATAAGCGTGGAGCGGTTTTCCACGCGCACGGGGAGTGACATGGCACGCAAATCCAGCGGCATCGGCAAGACATTTGTGTGGATCCTGATGGGTCTTTTGTTTGTGGGTTTGGCGGGTTTTGGCGCAACCAACCTCTCGGGCACTGTGCGCACGATCGGATCTGTGGGCGACAAGTCCATTTCGGTCGATGATTACTACCGCGCTGTCCAGGGCGAATTGCGCGCTCTGACCGCGCAGGCTGGCCGCGCGGTCACCTTCCGTGACGCACAACAGGCCGGGATCGTGGACGGGGTGATCAGCCAATTGGCCACCATCGCCGCACTGGATCACGAAACGGCGCAGCTGGGTGTGTCCATCTCTGACGAACGCCTGGGCCGCGAGATTGTGGCCCTCCCCAGCTTCCAAGGTATCAATGGCGAGTTTGACCGCGAAGCCTATGCGCAATCTCTGCGCAGCAACGGCTTCACCGAAGCCGAGTTCGAGGAAGACCTGCGCGAAGAGACGGCGCGCACTCTTTTGCAAGCCGCTGTGGTTGCCGCAAACCCAATGCCATCGAGCTACGGCGATACACTCTTGAACTATGTGGCCGAAACACGCGACTTCAGCTTTGCTCGGGTCGATGCCACGCGCCTGGAAACGCCAATTGGCGACCCGACCCAAACTGAGCTGGAAACCTTCCACGCTGAAAACCAAGCGCGCTATACCGTGCCAGAGACCCGCATGATCACCTACGCTTGGCTCACGCCCGAGATGATGCTCGACACGGTTGAAATCGACCAAGCCGACCTGGAAAATGAATACCAGGCCAACATCGAGCAATATGTCCAACCCGAACGGCGCCTCGTGGAACGCCTCGTCATGCCTGACGCAGCCACCGCCGAAGCCGCACGGTCTGCCATCGACACTGGCGATCAGACGTTCGAAGCCCTTGTCGCAGAACGTGGTCTGGAACTGGCCGATGTGGACCTGGGCGACGTAAGCCTCAAGAGCCTGGGCGACGCAGGCCCCGCGGTATTCAACGCGACCCAAGGCCAAGTTGTTGGTCCCTTCGATACCAACCTTGGCCCGGCGCTTTTTCGCATGAATGCGGTGCTGCCTGCTCTTGAAACATCGCTCGAAGACGCGGTGCCGCTTCTGCGCGAAGCCTTGGCCCAAGATCGCGCACGCCGCGCGATTGACGCCCAAGCACAGGAGCTCGACGATCTTTTGGCCGGTGGTGCTACGCTCGAAGAACTCACCTCCGAGACTGACATGCAGCTGGGGACCATCCGTTGGACTGCGACCAGTGGTGAAGAGATCGCGGCCTACGACCGCTTCCGCCAGGCCGCACTGACCGTCACAAATGAGGACTTTCCACAAATCGAACAGCTGGGCGATGGCGGGGTCTTCGCCCTGCGTTTGGATGACGTACAAGAATCACGCCTCCAAACACTGGCCGAAGTGGGTGAAGATATCATCGAAGACTGGCGTGCCGATGCCCGTGCAAAATCGGTTCTCAGCACAGCCGACACTTTGGCCGAACAACTGAGCCAAGGCAGCGCCGCCGAAGAGCTTGGTCTTGTCTTTGAGACCCGCAGCGGGCAAGGGCGCGGTGGTTTGCTCGTTGATCTTCCCCGCACGACGATGGAACGGGTGTTTACACTCAACCCCGAAGAAATCGAGACGGTTGCAGCCGAAGATGGCTCGGCGATTATCCTGCGGCTTGATGCCGTGACCCCGCCCAATGTGTCTGATGACGAGACCGCCGCCTTGGCCGATGTTCTTGCCGCCCAAGGCGAAGCCGGGTTGGCCGCGGATCTCTTTGAAGCGCTCGCCCGCGATATCCAATCGCGCGCCGGGCTTCAGCTTGATCAACAAGCCATCAACGCCGTCAACGTGAACTTCCCCTAAATCGCAAAGTCCAAACCATGGCCCTTATCCCCAGTTTCGATGCCTTTGAGGCAGGCTATAGCGCAGGGGCCAATCAGGTCGTGTATACGCGCCTGGCCGCTGATCTTGATACACCTGTGTCGCTCATGCTCAAGCTCACCGGAGCGCAGCGCGATGCCTTCATGCTGGAATCCGTGACCGGCGGCGAAGTGCGCGGGCGCTATTCGATCATTGGGATGAAACCTGATGTCATCTGGCGCTGTCATGGGACCAAGGCCGCGATCAATCGCGAGGCCCGCTTTGACCGCGACGCCTTTGTAGACGATGATCACGCACCGCTCAAAAGCTTGCGCGCGCTCATCGCAGAAAGTCGCATCGAGCTGCCCGAAGAGATGCCCCAAGCCGCTGCGGGCCTCTTTGGGTACCTCGGCTATGATATGATCCGCTTGGTTGAGCACTTGCCCAACATCAACCCCGATCCGCTGGGCCTGCCCGATGCGGTGATGATGCGCCCCTCCGTGGTCGCGGTGCTCGACGGGGTCAAAGGCGAAGTGACCATTGTCTCTCCGGCATGGGTCCGCGAAGGCCTCTCAGCGCGGGCAGCATATGCCCAAGCGGCCGAACGCGTAATGGACGCCGTGCGTGATCTTGAACGGCCATTGGCGACCACAGAACGCGACTTGGGCGATGCCGCGGACCTGCCCGAACCCACGTCAAACTTTGCCAAATCAGACTACTTGAAAGCCGTTGAAAAGGCTAAAGAATACATCCGCGCAGGCGACATCTTCCAAGTGGTTCCAGCCCAACGCTGGACACAGGATTTCCCTCTGCCGCCCTTCGCGCTCTATCGCTCGTTGCGGCGTACAAACCCCTCACCTTTCATGTTTCACTTCAATTTCGGGGACTTCCAAGTCATTGGTGCAAGCCCCGAAATCCTCGTCCGCGTCTTTGGGCGAGACGTGACGATCCGGCCCATCGCTGGCACGCGCCCGCGCGGGGCAACCCCGGCTGAGGACCGCGCTTACGAAGAAGACCTTCTCTCCGACAAAAAAGAGCTGGCCGAGCACCTGATGCTGCTGGATCTCGGCCGCAATGACGTGGGCCGGGTGGCGAAAATTGGCACCGTACGACCAACTGAAGAATTCATTATCGAACGCTATAGTCACGTCATGCACATCGTCTCCAACGTGGTCGGCGAACTCAGTGACGAACACGACGCGCTCTCCGCCCTCCTCGCAGGTCTGCCCGCTGGCACTGTCTCTGGCGCTCCCAAAGTCCGCGCCATGGAAATCATCGACGAGCTGGAACCCGAAAAACGAGGTATCTACGGCGGCGGCGTGGGCTACTTTAGCGCTGGTGGTGACATGGACATGTGCATTGCGCTGCGCACTGCCGTGCTCAAAGGCAAGAAACTCTACATCCAAGCGGGCGGTGGCGTGGTCTACGACAGTGATCCAGAAGCAGAGTTCCAGGAGACAGTGAACAAAGCCAAGGCCATCCGCACCGCCGCCGCAGACGCCTCCCGCTTCGACCATAGCAGCAACCGCTGAAGCTTCTTCTGGCTAAAAAAAAACGCGGGTGAATTGGCCAAAAGCCAAGAGGGCAGCGCCCTTGCACTGACCGCCGTTCAGGCGGTCTCATAAAGCCTGCGCGGCAGCGCAGACCTCATAATACCACTCAACAGCCGATATTGCGCGCGGTGGAAGCGGCCTCCAGGGCCTCGTCTGCCTCAGGAAAAGCCCCAGTGACCTGGGTCAGGATCTGACATGCCGCATCAATTTGCCCCAAGCTTTGCAAACCAAAGCCCAAATTTAACAATGCCGCCGGGGCCTGAGGACCTTGGGGATCGCTTTCATAGGCACGTAAATAGGCCCGTGAGGCTTCCCGAGTGTCCCCCAAAGCTGCCAGAGCCGTAGCTTGGCCCATCAAGGCGTCAATGGCCATGGGGCTGCCGGGATAGGTCTCGTTGAAGCGCCCATAACTTGCCGCGGCATTGGCCCAGTCTTCAGCCTCAAGCTGCGCCGAGGCCGAATTGAAATCCGCCTGCTCGCCGACTGCCATCTGAGCGCCCGAGGGCTCTTTGGGCGCCGGTGAGACTGTCGCCAATTTAAGCGCGGCGGAGCCGCCGCCCAAGGTTGTTGTCTCGCTCAACTGGCTCAAATCGCCGCCCTCAAGCTCCACCAACCGAAACTCCAAATCACCGATGCGATTGGTGCCGTCTCGGACGATTTTGTTGATGCGGAATTCCAGCTCTTCGGTCCTACCCGTCAGGTGCGAAAGTTCTCCCTCGATCAGCGTGACCCGATCAAGCAGGCTCCCGCCTTGAGACACGGTGGCACCACTCGTGGTGGACAGCTCACGTTTGAGATTTTGAATCTCTACATAAAGCACAGAGAGATCCTGGCGGATATCTGCCAGCGTCTCCGCGTCCTGAGCCGCAACGGAGCTCAGGCCCGCAATCACAATCACACAAGCAAGACCAAAAGCGCGCATTAGCCCAAAAGACCTCCGGTGAGGATGGTCACCGAGCGCCGGTTTTGCGCATAGCAGCTTTCCTCAGAGCACACTGCGACGGGCCGCTCTTTGCCAAAGCCAACAGTGGTAAGTCGTGAGGCCGGAACGCCTTGGGCCACCAAATAATCCCGCGCAGCCGCGGCGCGGCGGTTGGAGAGGCCAATGTTGTACTCTCGTGTGCCCTGCTCATCGGCATGGCCTTCGATTGTGGCGAAATAATCGGCATTGGTCATAAGCCACGTCGCCTGCGCATCCAGCGTTGCGCGTCCTTGCGTGGTCAGCACCGCCTGGTCCACTTCAAAGAAGACACGATCACCAATGGTTTGGCTGAAATACGCCGGCGAGGTTGGATCGCCCGCAGCCCCAAGTGCGCCTTCCGCGCCATTGAGCTCCCCGGAGCCATCGTCGGTGTCAAAATCATTGTCGAAACGTCCGCCATCCGTACAAGCGGCAAGCGTGAGTGCCGCGACGCTGATCAGGGTATATGCAAACTTGGTCATTGGGTTTGTCCTGCTCTTATTGGGCATTCTGCCGTTGGTTTATCTTTATCACATCGCACCGCGCACACCAAAGCGCTCACTTTTAACTTATTGCAACGGACCCCAAGATGGGTCCGATCCGCCACCCGGCGTGGCCACCCGGCGCAAATTGCGCCCGGAGATGTCCACCGAGTACAGGCTCGCCGAGCCGCTGGCACCCTGAGTTTCACGCGTGAACATGATCACACGACCATTGGGCGCCCACGTGGGGCTTTCATCCAGGAAGGACGCGGTGAGCAAACGCTCGCCCGAGCCATCCGGGCGCATCACTCCGATGTGGAAACGGCCCTTGGATTGTTTGGTAAAGGCCACCCTGTCACCACGCGGGGACCACACGGGCGAGCCATAGCGCCCCTCGCCAAAACTGATCCGCTGCGCCGCGCCGCCAGTGGTGGGCATAACGTAAATCTGTTGCGTGCCAGAGCGGTCGCTTTCAAAGACGATTTGGCTGCCATCTGGCGAAAAGCTGGGCGAGGTTTCAATCGCTGGCGTGTTGGTGAGCCGCGTCATCGCACCGGACCCAAAATCCATGCGGTAAATTTCGGTGTTGGCACCTCGCGCGAGCGAGAAGACAATCGAGCGCCCATCGGGGCTGAAGCGCGGACTAAAGCTTTGCGTGCCGGGCGCCTGTTCCAGGATGCGCGCGCGGGTGTCGCCCACATCCAACACATGGATGCGCGGCTGGCCCGTGGCATAGCTGGTATAGAGTACTCGGTCACCCGTCGGAGAAAATCGCGGTGCAAGCACAATGGCTTCTGACCCGGTAAGGAACTGCACATTCTCCCCGTCAAAATCCATGATTGCCAAGCGCTTCTTGCGGTCCGCCTTGGGGCCAGTTTCGCTGACAAACACCACGCGGCTGTCGAAGTAGCCGCTCTCACCAGTGATCAGGCTATAGACTTGGTCGGCCACTTTATGAGCCAAGCGTCGCCATCCATCCGTTGTGCCGCTCAATTGCAGCCCCTGTCCCAATTCGGCCCCAGCAAAGACGTCATAGATGCGGAACTTCACGTTGATTTGGCGTCCCTGCACCGCGACGGCTGCGTGCACCAACGCTTGGGAATTAACAGCTTTCCAATCAGCGAACTGGATCGGAGCGCTGAAACTTGTGGGCTTGGAGATGAAGGCCGAGGACGGGATCTCACGAAAAATTCCGGTGCCCACCAAATCCTGGGCCACCACCCGCGCCAACCGGCTGGACCATTCTTCGGCACTGGCGTTTTCGGGGATGAAATCGGGTACTGCAAACGGCAGCGGTTCGATCACCCCTTCGGTGATCTCGATGCGCAACGGCCCTGAGCTTTGCGCCCACAGTGGAGCTGCGACAAAACTCATGACCAACGTGGCGCAGAGCGCGCCGACCAGCGAATGCAAAACCCGTGTCATCACGCGTGTTTTTGTCTGTTTCAACTGTCCCATGTCTAGGCCAACCTCTGCATCTCGGCGGTCTTCTGCCGCACGTTTATGTGATGATTACCGCACCCGCATGCTTTCGGGGTTAAAGGTGATCTCAATTTCTTTCCATTGTTCGTATTTTTCATCCGGAAGATCATAACCTCCGCGCTGACAGCGCAGCACCGCACGGCGCGCGGCTTGGAAGGCGACCTCTTGGGCGCGGGCATCTCCGCCTATGGCTGAGATCAGCCGCACGCCACCCGAAACCGTGCCATCACGGTTCATCTCGACCCCGACGGTGACGATCACATCGGCTGATTGGCTGCCTACGTCCACCACCCAACAATCTTGGACGGCAACAATCAGGCCCTCGCGTTCGCCTGACGTCAAAGGTGGACCAAGAGGCGCGGGTTCGGAGGCATTCAAGGCGTTCTGGAGCGCTGCATTCACTGCGTCTTG
>JAKVBH010000015.1 GCA_022447495.1 Marinovum sp.
GCACCCCATCACCGGTGAAGAAACCGAAATGACCCATGCGACTATCTATGTCGAAGATCGCGCGTCGAGCGAATTGGCCTTTGGATCATCGGAGGGCTTGGAGCGCCGGGTCTTTCCCCGCGTGATGGAAGTGGGCATTGCCTGTGATCCCAAAGAACGGATACTGGAGATAAGCGCCCGCGGCGGAAAGAACATGCGGGATGAATACGCCACCGCATTTGCAAAGCACTTTGCGCCAGATGCGCCGCCACCGGTCGAAGCCCCCCGTCGCGATGTTTTGTTGGAAACTCTGCGCAATCAGCCCGACTTACTAATTGAGCCGTCAGACGGAATTGACCGCGTTGAGGTGTCGTCGTTGGAACTTTTTGCAAATGGTGGCGGGTTTGGACGTTTTGAACGGCGCGGTGATGACGAAACTGTCTATCAGTTCCTCACGCGCCAGTTCGGAGATCGCTCGCCGCTTAAAGCACGTGGATGGAGCATCATCGGAGCGACCCTGCGAATCCGCCTCAAGGCACCAGACGGCATGCGGGCGCGCACGCTGACAGTCACATTGCGCGCACCGAACACGACCACAATCCCGAACAAGACAGACAAGGACCGCCAGTTTGTGATGCGGTTGTTAGAACGGTGGAATCTGGTTGCACCACCACCCGACGACTTTGACGTGACCGAGGCGGCGTAATTGAACGCCGCGCGCTTTTTGGCCGAGATCATTGCCCAAGGCGGGCCGGTCTACGCAGCGCGGTACCAAACTCGGCCCGAGTTCAAGGCGCTCACATCACATGGCTTTTTCGCGGATGCTGGTGTTGTTCAATCCGTGCTATGTGACGATTGCAGTAGCCCGCATGACGCCTGCGTCGACTTTGAGGACGGCCAATACGGAATTCGCTGCCCAGACCTTGGGTTCATTACCAAGTCACGCTCTGACCTCTTGGCGGTACAAGCCAATGTGCCCAAGCTGGTTGCGCAGCTCGCGCATACCTTGGGCTGCAAGCGCATCAAATCGACGCCGATATTTGCGGAAACGAGGCGCGTCGGTGCGATACCTCACCCGCAAGCAGACGTGATGGTCTATTTTCATCCTGTGTTGCGAGACGGGTCTGATTTGCACGCTTTGCTAGACGCGTTGGCGCGCGAGTCCAAAGCGCAATTTGGTGTTGTTCTGACAGCTGAGGGCACTCTTTCGACGCCTGGTTTCGCAACGGTCCTCTTGGAGGATTGCGTCACTTTCAACGAAGAAACGGGGCGATTTCTCGTTGATGCTAATCTGCCCATGCTAGCTGGTGTTCCTTTTAAGAACACTGGTGGTCGCCCACGCGAGTATGAGGCCAAACTCGCCAAAGTTATCGAAGCACGCACAGCGTCTGGTCGGGCTTTGCCTGGACAAAACGAGGAGGCCCGTGCGGTCTTGGCGGATTTCAAATCGGATTTCCCGGACACCAACGCTCCAGCGTTATCCACAATTAAACGCCGTTTATCAGAGCTTTAGACCTGGTTCAAAACTGGTTCAAAACCTCCGCCATGTTTTGAACCACCCAACGTCCGCGAAGGTTCACCCGTCACCTAACGACGGAGTTTGAACGATGACAGACGCGACCAACACCAACCAGCACAGCCCAATTGCGGTTTCGCCCGACGAGGCCGCGCGCCTTGCAGGCATTGGGCGCACCACGCTTTATGCCGCTGTGGCGAAAGGCGATCTTCCTAGCATCAAGATCGGCACGCGTCGCCTCATTCGCGTGGATGCGATCCACGCATGGCTCGCCCGGAACGAGGGGTGAGCAAGGATGCCGAAATCAGCACGCATAAGCGGTATCAAATCGCTGTGGTGTTACACGATCCCAGAGGCGGCGGCGGTTGTCGGCGTCTCGGATCGCAGCATCCGCGCGTGGATCACGGACGGTTTGCCAGCATTGAATGATGAACGCCCCACGTTGCTACGCGGGGAGGACATCATCACATATATCAAGGCGGCGCGTGACGCCCGCAAAACCAAAGTCGCGCAAGACGCGTTCTATTGTCTGAAGTGCCGCGCCGCGCGCGAGCCAGCCGGTGGCATGGTCGAGTGCACGCGTACCGAAAGCCGCGCCAGCCTCACAGCACTTTGTGAGATATGTGAGACCCTCATGCACAAACCCGTCGCCCCGGATCGATTGCCCGAGTTGGAGCGGGTGTTTGACCTCACAATAACCTGCAGCCCCCCAGGGGATCAGTCTTAGAGGAGCTTTTGGTACCTGACCTGCGGCGTGGGTGCCTGCGCGAGATCACCTCCGAAAAAAGGGGATATGGGGCACATTAAGATTGCGGACAAAGCACCCCCAGAGCTTCCACTTCGTCCACCCTCCCAAAACATCCCCCACAGGAGCCCCAAATGGCACAACGACCCCTTGAGAAAAACGAGCGCACCAAGCGGCACTTCATGGACTTTCGCAAGCATGCGAAACAGCTCTCCGAGAAGACGCTGGACCGTGAAATCTCCCATCTGGAAACCTTCGACGTTTGGAATGAGCGCAAGGATTTCGCCAAGTTCCAAATTGCATGGGCCATGGGGTTCCGCACGCATTTGGAAACTGCGAAAGGTGCGCGCGGCAAACCTCTGAGCAAATCGACACGGCGCGCAATGATGGCGACCATGCGCGAGTTCGTCCTGTGGCTCTCTCAGCAAGACGGCTATCGCCGCCGCATCAAAGCGTCAGATGCCGACTACTTCCGCCTCTCCTTGCGCGATGAGGCCGAAGCGCGCGCCGCACCGGAACGTCCCGCGCCAAGCATCACGCAAGCCAAACGCGCCTTGTCCAAGATGCCAAGTGAGACACCGCGCCAGATGCGTGACAAAGCTTTGTTTGGACTTCTGTGCCTGACCGGCATCCGCGTCGCGGCTCTGATCTCGCTCAAAATCAAACACGTCGACCTGAACGACAAATCCGTGACCCAGAACCCGCGTGACGTGGCCACGAAGTTCGGGAAGAACATGGTGACGTTCTTTGCCAAAAACTCCGAAGAGGCCGAGGATGCCGTGGCGGCATGGCTCACCTATCTCGACGAGGTCGCGCTCTATGGCTTCGACGATCCGTTGTTCCCCGCCACTGCTATAAACGCAAAGTCCAACACCGGCTTTACCGCCGATGGCTTCACGCGCGCACACTGGAAAACACCGCAACCCGCCCGCGACATCGTCAACGCCGCCTTCACGAAAGCTGGTCTTCCATCCTACGGCCCGCATTCCTTCCGCCACATGCTCGCCCGCCACGCCGCCAAAAACTGCACCTCAGTGGCAGAACTCGTGGCAACATCACAAAACCTCGGCCATAACGACGTGCTAACGACAATCCGCACCTACGGCCAAATCAACCGCGACGATCAGCGCAAGTTGATTACTGGCGAGGAATGAAGATGTTTTGATCCACGCACATGTGTGGGTACAAGTGTGGGAACAGAATTTAGTGACAGGCAATTTGTGTCAATAAACCAATATCTTAATTGAAAAATTTGGCGGAGAGACAGGGATTCGAACCCTGGGTCCCCGTGAAGGGACAACGGTTTTCGAGACCGCCCCGTTCGACCACTCCGGCACCTCTCCGCGGGGGTCTGGAGCGGCAAATAGCCAATCAAGCTCTACATCGCAAGCGCGTTTCGCACGGGGCTCGAGAGATTTGTACATTGATCTTACGCATTGATCCAACAAGGGGCGTTGGAAATTGCGTCGCCGCTGCTTACCCTAAGGAAAGAATTCCCTCGGAGATTGTGGCCCATGCCTAAAATTGTCACTTCTGCTGCGCTGGTTCTCGCTTTGGCGCCTCTCGCGTCGGCGCAATCGATCCAGGAGCGAGCTACAGATAAGCTCTTAGATTTGATCGCGCTGCCGCAAACGATTGAGATTATGCGCGACGAGGGAATCGCCTATGGCATCGAGTTGGGGCACGAGATGTTGCCGTCTGAGCCCGGCGCGCTTTGGCAATCCACACTTGAACACATTTACGATCCGGAGCGCATGGAAGAAACTGTGCGGGCGGGATTTGCCAAAGGCTTTTTGACCAACGATGTTTCGCCAGACAAGCTAGAGCGGTTCTTCGGCTCGGAGATGGGACGTGATATCATCCGGCTGGAGGTCTCTGCACGCGAAGCCATGTCCGATGAGGCGATTGAGGCTGCAGCACGGGATGCCTACCTTGAGCTTGCCGAAAGCGATGCCGAAAATGCGCGTCTGGCGTTGGTCCATGACTTTGTGGATGGCAACGACCTCATTGAGGCGAATGTCGTCGGCGGCTTGAACACCACCGTGCGCTTCTATCAGGGGCTGGTCGATGGCGGTGCAATGGCCATGTCGCTTGATGATATCCTGACCGAAGTTTGGGGCACCGAGGCAGACACCCGGAAAGACACAATTGAATGGATAAATGGCTTCTTGTTGATGGCCTACAAACCGCTCAGCGACGGCCAACTCGCTGACTACATGCGTTTGACACAAACACCGGAGGGCAAAGTCATGAACCGCGCCTTGTTCTTGGGGTTTGATGCAATGTATGCGGACGTGTCTTACGCTTTGGGTCTGGCCATAGCCCAGCAGATGAATGTGCAGGAGCTCTAGACGCGAAAAACACGCTCCAATTCATTGCATAATGCTTGACACACAACGCGAAGGCACTCATATGGCACACCTGCGCTCAAACCGAGCGCATTTTTTGATGGAACAACGCTCTGAGAGGGGCGCGCAGTTCGCGGTAGAAAACATCAGGAGCCTATACGGGTAGGGGCCTGGGACCACAGAACGCGGTAGACAAGGAAATAAGCGATGTTCGCAGTCCTCAAAACGGGCGGCAAGCAGTACAAAGTGTCCTCCGGTGACACACTGCGCGTGGAAAAGCTGGCGGCAGATGCGGGCGAGACCGTCCAATTCAACGAAATTCTGATGCTCGGCGGTGATGAAACCGTCGTGGGCGCGCCTCTGGTAGATGGCGCCGCTGTACAAGCTGAGGTCGTCGACCAAATCAAAGGCGACAAGGTTATTCACTTTGTGCGTCGCCGTCGTAAGCACAGCTCCAAGCGCACCAAGGGTCACCGTCAGCAGCTCACGCTTCTGCGTGTGACTGACATTCTGGCCTCCGGTGGTGATGCAACTGGCGTCAAAGCCGCTGTGGGCGCAGGCTCCGTTGCAGCGGTGGCCGTGGTAGCCGCCGCGGCTCCGAAACCGGCAAAGAAAGTTGCGCCTACCGCAGAGAAAAAAGCCGAAGCCAAAGCAGAAGCTTCTGCAGCCGCACCGGCAGCAGAGGTTGAGGCCTCCAAGCCTGCCAACCTGCTCACCGAAGCACGCGACGGCAAACCTGACGATCTCAAAAAGATCTCCGGTGTGGGTCCCAAGCTCGAAGAAAAGTTGCATGCCAATGGCATCTTCCACTTCGATCAAATCGCGGCATGGGCGCCGGCCGAAGTGGCTTTCATGGATGATCAATTGTCCTTTAAAGGTCGCATTGATCGTGATAACTGGATCGAGCAGGCCACAGCGTTTGCCGCAGAACAGGAGTAACACCCCATGGCACACAAAAAAGCAGGCGGTAGTTCCCGGAACGGACGCGACTCCGTTGGTCGTCGTCTCGGCGTGAAACTCTACGGTGGCCAAGCGGCTATCCCAGGCAACATCATCGTGCGCCAGCGCGGCACGAAGTTTTGGCCAGGCGAAGGCGTAGGCATGGGCAAAGATCATACAATCTTTGCAACCGTGGACGGCGCCGTGACCTTCCACAAAGGCCTCAAGGGCCGCACTTTTATTTCTGTGCTTCCGGTTGCGGAGGCTGCAGAATAAGCCGATCTTAAGGTTTCTGAGAAACAGGGGGTCGGTGAAAACCGGCCCCCTTATCTTTTTGGAGCGGTCAAAATGACCGAAGTGATAAAAACCGAACGTTTGACGCTGCGCGCACCGGTGATGGCTGACGCCCCCGCGATTGCGCGCGCGGCAAATTATGCCGCTGTGGCGCGCTGGCTCATCCAGATGCCCCATCCCTATGGCGTCAAAGATGCCGAGGCGTTCATTGCAGCGCAGACCTCGGGTCAAACCTTCGCGATCTGTTTGGGTCAAAGCCCTATTGGTTGCATCGGCACCAAGGGCGAGTTTGGCTATTGGCTCACGCCCGCGCATTGGGGCAAAGGTCTTGCCACCGAGGCAGGGCAGGCGATCCTGGCCTGGCATTTTGAACAAAGCGAGACGCCGCTTCTCAGCGGCCATGCGGTTGAAAACACCCGCTCGCGCAATGTGTTGGTGCGGTTGGGCTTCCAAGACACAAATGTTTCTGAACGTCGCCACCACATCACTGGTGCCCTACGGCAGCAACAAAACATGACGTTGAGCAAAGCTCAGTGGCGTGCGCGATCCGCAGAGGTTGCCGCATGAGCGTCGCTGTGGGCACTTTCTTGATCTTTGGGGCCAGCCAAGTTGGCACGCCGGGACCTGCCAATATGGCCCTGATGGCCACGGGTGCGCGTTTTGGTTTGCGTCGCGCCTTGCCCTTCGTGGCAGGTGTCGCTTTGGGCAAACAATTGGTCATTTGGCCCGTGGGCTTTGGCTTGATGGAACTTGCCTCGCAAGCGCCGATGGTCTTCGAAGCGCTCAAATGGATCAGTGCCGCCTATATCATATGGTTGGCGTGGCGCGTGGCCAACATGCGCCTGACCCCCGGCGCGGCAGAGGCAGCGGCCCCAGGATTTGCGGCGGGCCTCATTGTGCATCCGCTCAATCCCAAGGCTTGGGCAATGATCACCGCAGGGTTCACGGGCTTTGTTGCACCGGGGACCTCTGCGTTAGAGGCGACCGCGACCATCGCCGCCTGTCTCTTGGCTCTTCAACTTGTGTTGCATCCGCTCTGGACGCTCGCCGGTGCTGCCATTGCGCGCTCTGTGTCCGACACCCGGGCGGAACCGATATTGATGTGGGCTTTGGCGGCCATCACCGTCGTCTCTGTCCTGTTTGTGCTCTTTGGAGGAGAGACACCATGACCATGGAAAGCATTGTTACCACGCAACCGACACTCGACGCAGATACGCTGACGCTGCGCCCGTTGCGCCGTTCCGATATGGGCATGATTGAGCATTACGCCTCCGACGAACGCGTGGCGCGAATGACGACCTCCATTCCGCACCCGGTGCCGCCGGGCATGACCGAAGGCTTTGTGACCCGCGCCATGGCAGTGGAGCGCGAGGAAGACGTGTGGGCCATGGATGGCACCAAGCTCGGCGGGCCTGAGTTGATGGGTCTCATCTCGCTGCAACGCATGGATCGGGACCAATCCGAGATCGGTTATTGGGTGGCCCCGGCTTATTGGAACACCGGGCTCGCCTCTGAGGCGGTGGAGACTTTGGTCCGGGCCAATCCAATGCAAAACGCGACGATCTTTGCCAGCGTTTTTCAAGATAACCCCGCCTCGGCGCGGGTGCTCACGAATTGTGGCTTTGAATATATCGGTGATGCCGAAAGCTTCTCGGTCGCGCGCAAGGCTCAGGTCCAGACGTGGACCTATCTGCTCAAATGTCTGTCCTAGGTCAGGCCGCAGAGATCACGCCCACCACCTTTCGTGTCCGCACGCCGCGTTTGACCCTTCGGGAGATGCATCCCGAGGACTCGGCGGCGTGCGCGCGCATTGGCGGGCAGGAGGCGGTGGCACCCATGCTTTTGTCGGTGACCTCACCCTGGCCGATGGATGCGGTGCAGGACTGGATCGCCAAAAGCAGGTGGACAGGGCGGCCCGCCCTTCGTCTCGCGATCTTACGTGACGACGCATTGATCGGCGTCGTTGGCGCAGGACCTGGGCCCAAAGAGGCATCGATGATGTATTTCATCGACCCAACTCACTGGGGTCACGGCTATGCCTCCGAGGCGGCTGAAGCATTCATCGACGCGCTCTTTGACCATTTCCAGGACCTAGGTGTTTTGGTCGCGGACCATTTTATCGACAACCCAGCTTCGGGCCGGGTGTTGCGCAAACTGGGCTTCGAAGAGACCGGGCGATCCTTCGGTGAAAGTGCCGCGCGGCTTGAACCTGAGCCAGTGATCGACTACCGCCTGACACGCGCAGCCTGGGAGAGCCCCCGTGAAATTTCTTGATCTTGCCAAAGTCTATATCCGCTCCGGAGCAGGCGGGGGTGGCGCCGTGTCCTTCCGACGCGAGAAATACATCGAATACGGTGGGCCCGATGGTGGTGACGGCGGACGCGGTGGCTCGGTGATTATTGAAGCGGTTGACGGGCTCAATACGCTGATCGACTTCCGCTACCAACAGCACTTTTTTGCTAAAAACGGTCAGCCTGGCATGGGCAAGCAACGCACTGGCAAAGACGGCGACGATATCATTTTGCGCGTGCCCGTCGGCACCGAAGTGCTCGACGAGGATCAGGAAACCCTGCTCGCCGAACTTCTCGACGTGGGTGAGACGGTCACGCTTGCTCGAGGTGGCAACGGCGGTTTCGGCAACCTGCACTTCAAAACCTCGACCAACCAAGCGCCGCGCCGCGCCAATCCGGGTCAACCTGGCGTGGAGCGGACCGTTTGGCTTCGCCTCAAGCTTATCGCGGACGCCGGCCTTTTGGGCATGCCCAACGCGGGCAAGTCGACGTTCTTGGCTGCGACCTCGAACGCGCGCCCAAAGATTGCCGATTACCCATTTACGACGCTGCACCCTAACCTAGGGGTTGTGGGAATCGACAATGTCGAGTTCGTGATGGCCGATATTCCTGGCCTCATCGCTGGGGCCCATGAGGGTAGGGGGATTGGTGATCGTTTCCTCGGCCACGTGGAACGTTGCGCCGTGCTATTGCACCTGGTGGATGGCACGTCGGAGACGCTGGTTGAAGACTACCAGACGATCATTGCTGAACTTGACGCTTATGGCGGGCACTTGTCCGACAAGCCTCGTGTCACAGCGCTCAATAAAATGGACGCGCTTGACGACGAGGAACGCGCTGAGGCCAAAGCTTCGCTCGAAGAGGCTGTGGGTGGCCCGGTGATGATGATGTCTGGGGTTAGCCGCGAAGGTCTCGCCCCTGTCCTTCGCGCTGTACGCAAAGAGATTGACGATGACCGCATTCGCGAGCGCAAAGCGGGAGAGGAGCCAGAGTCATGGCAACCTTAACATCAACCCGCCGGGTTGTTGTGAAAATAGGCTCGGCGCTTTTGGTGGATCGATTGACAGGCAAGCTTCGCGCCGAGTGGTTGCATTCGCTGGCCTCCGACGTGCTATGGCTCAAATCGCGCGGCGTGGATGTGGTCCTGGTTTCATCTGGCTCGATCGCCTTGGGTCGGGGTATACTGGGTCTTGGGAATGCAGGCCTATTGCTTGAGCAATCCCAAGCCGCCGCAGCCGTGGGGCAAATCCAACTGGCCCGTGCCTACGAAGACGCGCTGGCACCCCATGGACTGACCACGGCGCAGGTTCTGGTCACGCTCGAAGATAGCGCCGACCGCCGACGTTATCTCAACTCACGTGCTACATTGGCCACGTTATTGAGCCTTGGCGTCGTGCCCATCGTGAACGAGAATGACACAGTGGCCACGGACGAGATCCGTTTTGGCGACAATGATCGTTTGGCCGCGCAGGTGGCGGTGACCGTTGGCGCCGATGCGCTGGTCTTGCTCTCAGATGTCGATGGGTTTTATAGCGCCAACCCCCAACAGGACCCCAACGCCACACGATATGAGGTGATCGATACCATCACGCCTGAGATTGAAGCCATGGCGGGTGACGCGGGATCGGGCCTCTCCAAGGGAGGGATGAGGACAAAGCTGCTGGCTGCCAAAACAGCCACGGCTGCGGGCTGTGCTATGGCGATCACCGAGGGTTCGGCATTGCGCCCGTTACAAGCGTTGGAGGGCGGGGCCAACGCCACGTGGTTCACTGCCACCATTGATCCGCAAGCGGCACGCAAAGCCTGGATTACCTCGATGAAACCTGCTGGTGAAATCACTCTTGACCCAGGCGCCATGCGCGCGCTTGAGGCGGGAAAATCCTTGCTTCCCGCGGGTATCACTGATGTCTCTGGCCAGTTCGGGCGGGGCGATCCTGTGGCCGTCTTGGCCCCCGATGGTCACCGCCTGGCCCAAGGTCTAAGTCGCTATACTGCGGCCGAAACACGTATCATCGCCGGGCACCGCTCCGACGAGATTGAAGCGCTTCTGGGTTACCCGGGCCGTGCTGTGTTGATCCACCGCGATGACATGGCTCTGTGAATCTCCATGTCTTCTGGCTAAAAAAACTCGATCCGCCGCCCCATCAGGTGGTTTCACCACCGAGAGGGAAGTCATTCACCTTTGAACAAAGGCAACATACTGATGAAAGATATCGCTGACATTCCCGCCACTATGAGTGAGCTTGGCCAAGCGGCCCGCGCCGCGGCCGCGGAGCTTGCTTTTGCCCCGGCGGAGACCAAACGAGATGCGCTGATGGCGGCAGCCGATGCGGTCTGGGCCCGACGTGATGAGATCATCGCCGAGAACCACAAGGACCTCGATTTTGGCCGCAACAAAGGTCTTTCGGACGCGATGATGGACCGGTTGATGTTGGACGAGGTGCGCATTCAAGGTATCGTGGATGGGCTGCGCACTGTAGCAGATCAACCCGATCCCGTGGGCGAGGTCATTGCCGATTGGGATCAACCGTCGGGGTTGAACATCAAACGCGTGCGCACGCCGCTGGGCGTGGTTGGTGTCATCTATGAAAGCCGTCCCAACGTGACCGCGGATGCCGGCGCGCTGTGTCTCAAGGCAGGCAATGCCGTCATTTTGCGCGGCGGTTCCGAGAGCTTCCACTCCTCAGGCGCGCTTCATGCCTGTCTTGTGCAAGGTCTTCGTTCGGTCGGGCTTCCTGATGCGGCAATCCAACGTGTGCCGACGCGGGACCGCGCCGCGGTGCAAGAGATGCTTACGATGACGGACGACATAGATGTGATCGTGCCGCGCGGCGGCAAGGGCCTGGTGGGGCTCGTGCAACGCGAAGCCCGTGTACCTGTATTCGCGCATCTGGAAGGCATCGTGCACGTTTTTGTCGACGCTGCCGCGGACCCGGTGAAAACGCTTGATATTGTGCTCAACGCTAAAACACGCCGCACCGGGATTTGTGGGGCTGCCGAATGTCTACTGATCCATCGAGATATCGCGGATACGATCGGTCAAGGTGTCATTCGCGCCCTCTTGGAGGCAGGGGTCGAAGTGCGTGCCGATGCGACGTTGCAAAAGATTGAGGGCACCATTCCGGCGACGGATGATGATTGGGGCTTTGAGTTTCTCGAGAAGATCATTGCCGCGCGCGTGGTCGATGACGTGGACGCTGCGATTGAGCATATTCGGACCTATAGCTCCAACCACACCGATTGTGTGATTACCGAAGATGGGGCTGTGGCTGCGCGGTTCTTTGAACGATTGGACAGCGCGATCTTGATGCACAACGCCTCCACCCAGTTTGCCGATGGCGGCGAGTTTGGCATGGGCGCAGAGATCGGTATTGCTACTGGCAAAATGCATGCCCGTGGCCCTGTTGGCGCGGCACAGTTGACGAGCTTCAAATACTTGGTGACGGGCGACGGTACGACCCGTCGCTAAATCACAAGCAAGAGTCTGCCTTCATCATGTTGGACCGCTGGTTTGCGCCCGCGGTCCGCTGCGAGCATTGGCAAAAGCGCGAATTGCACGTGCGCGGCGGCAAGATTGAGACCTTCGCCCATCACACTGTTGCCATTTGGTGTCGGCGATAGATGGTGCCAGAGCGCAGGATCAGGCGTGATCCTCTCTGCTTCTGCTGCCAGTTCAATCCGGCCGGGGCGGATCGAAATCGTGACTTTGCCTCCACGGCGTAACGCGGTCTCTACGCATTGCACGCCAAGAAAAGCCAGTTGTACGTCGGCGCGGCTGCAGTCTTCATTGGGCGCCCAGGCCACGGACAGGCGCCCGCCGCGGGTCATGCCATCGAGGATGTTGCGCACTTCATGGGACGCCATCTGCGCCGTATCGTTCGCCGCACCATAGGCCACGCGAAAGAAGCGGATACGTGCATTGGCGTTGTCGCAGCTCTCTGAGATGAGGTTTAGCTCTGGCCCATCTGGTGCCGCTCCGCCAAGCGCCACCAATTCCAGCCCATTGGAAATCGCGCCAACGGGAGATATGAGGTCGTGACAGATGCGCGACGCGATCAGTGTGGCCAGTTGTGTTCTATGATCGTGCATACAAAACAGCCTTGGATGGTGTGGCATGAGCCTTGAGATTAACGCGATATTGGAGCCGGGAATGCTTGTGCGTCATCCGGCGGAACCCGGTTGGGGCGTTGGGCAAGTGCAATCCAACATAGCTGGCAAAATCACCATTAATTTTCGAGAGATCGGTAAAGTTGTCATTGATGGATCCCAGGTGGCACTAGAGCCTGTGCATGACTAGACATACGGAAAATATGGTTAACGTCACCTTAACACCACCATTTTGTTCAAGTTTGTCCGAGGACTACAGGGTGTTAAGGACCGGAATACGAGGCGAGACCTATCAATCAAGCGCTCCTTGCATTGCCCAAATGTCGACATTTAGTGCATAAGACCGTGAAGACCTAGGATCCACAATGTCGGGGCATGACCCAAAATTTGAAGTCCGCCTGGCCAGTGATGCACGGGATTTGGAGGCCGCGCAGCGGTTGCGCTATGACGTGTTTGTGCGCGAGCTGGGCGCTGATGGGTCGCTTGTGGATCATACGTCTGGCCTAGAACGAGACGCGTTCGATCCATTCTTTGACCATCTGCTTTTGTTGGATCACAATCGGGCGCCTGAGGGTGACCCAGCATCCGTGGTCGGCGTCTATCGGGTGCTGCGCGATGATCAAGCCCGCACCATGGGACGGTTTTATTCGGATGACGAATATGACCTTAATCCGCTGCGCAAGTCGGGTCGACGTTTGATGGAGCTGGGGCGGTCGTGCTTGCACGCCGAGTATCGTGGCGGAGCGGCCATGTTTCACCTCTGGCAAGGGTTGTCGGATTATATCGAAACCCACGGCATTGAAATTCTATTTGGTGTGGCGTCCTTTCATGGAACGGATCCAGCCCCCTTGGCACATCCCTTGTCGAACCTGCACCACCGCCACTTGGCTCCAGAAGACCTTCGGGTCCGGGCGCAAGGCGAGCATGTCCAGTCGATGGATTTGTTGCCACCGGATAAAATCGACCGAAAAGCCGCATTGTTGGCAACACCGGCCTTGATCAAAGCTTATCTTCGATTGGGCGGCGTCGTAGGCGAGGGCGCGTGGGTCGACGCCGCATTCAACACCACCGACGTGTGTTTGATCATGGACACTGCCGCCCTCAACGAGCGGCAGCGGCAGATCTATGCGCGCGGAAAGGTGGAGGCATGATGAGTTGGTCAGGGCCTCCGGAGCCCGATCCCCCAAGCTTGGGCGTACGCGATTGGCTTCGGGTTATCCGCCGTGGTTTGCCCATGGCGGTTGTTGTCTTTGGGGGGCTCGGCATCCTGTTGTTCATTCGGCTGATTGAACGCCCGATTTTTGGCGCCACGCGCCCAATAACGCCGCATATCACGGTGGCGGTCTGCCGCCTGTCGCTTTGGATCATGGGGCTTCCCCATGTGATGCGCGGAACGATCATGCGCCAGCGTGGGGCATTCGTGGCCAATCATTCATCGTGGCTCGACATTTTTGTGCTCAACGCGGCCCAGCCACTCTATTTTGTCTCCAAGGCCGAGGTGGCGGGATGGCCTGGCATCGGATGGCTGGCGCGGGCTACGGGGACGGTTTTCATCGCGCGCGACCGCACACAAGCCGCTGCACAAAAGGTACTGTTCGAAAAGCGGCTGCTGGCCGGCCATCAGCTTTTGTTCTTCCCCGAAGGCACTTCAACCGATGGTCGCCGGGTTTTACCCTTTCGACCAACGCTTTTTGCCGCCTTCTTTGGGGACGCGTTGCGTCATGAATTATCGGTGCAACCCGTGACAGTGATATACCATGCCCCGGATCAAGCGCCGGTGGCCTTTTATGGCTGGTGGGGCGACATGAGTTTTGTCACCTCGCTTCTGACAATGCTGGCTCAACCGCGTCATGGCCATGTCGAAGTCGTCTATCACACGCCCATGCGCGTTGATGCCTCACCAAATCGCAAGACTTTGGCGAAAAATGCGGAATCCACGATCAGGGCCGCTCACGCGGCGGCGCATGCGTTAGATGTTTAGTGGCTCCGCCAAGTGAACTGACACGTTAGAGCGACCCCCCGCGCGAGAGGTCATCTATCTTGGATGGCGGCGGCCAAGGTGGTTAGCGTATTGACGGGGCTTTCGCTGGCCCACACTTCCGAGCCAAGCGCGAAGAAGTCGGTTTTGTCACGAAGCAGCGCGATGTTGGCGAGATCCACGGCACCTTCTGCCACGATGGGCAGTTCAATCATCTCTGACCACCAGGCAAAAAGCTCAGGTCCCGCTTGTGCCCCGTCGCCCAATGCGCTGACCCCAATGGGTCCAAAGCACACGTAGTCCGCGCCGGATTCACCGGCTGAAAGGCCTTCATGGCGAGATTGTCCGGCATGGACGCCCACCACAGCGTCCGGTCCCAGACGTTTGCGGGCTTCGCGAACGGCGCGGGTTTGAGGTTGATTCAAATGAACCCCATCCAGTCCCAACATCTCAGCCAAGGCGACATGAGTGTCGATCACAAGTGCCACATCGCGGGCTTCGGTCACGTTGCGACACGCATCGGCGGCGCGGGTAACCGTGTCTTGGTCGTGGGAAGTCAGCGACAACCGTACGGCGGCGACCTCAACGGCATCCAAGGCCGCTGCAAGATCGGTGCTAAAGCGCGCAATCTCAAAGTGCGGTGGGGTGATAAGGTATATTTGGGGGTGCTCAGGTGCGGACATGGACGCGTCTCTTTCTCCGTTCCCACCCCCATAGCTGGGTTGTGCCAAGGTGAAAAGAGGCCAGCGCGGTAAGACGTCACATGAAAAAGAAGAAGCGCACAAAGGGCTTGGCGTTGCGAGCCCCGCGCGCCCGGCGTATCAGAGGCCATGGCAAAAATCTATGTGACCACCCCCCAACCTGCTTTTGTCCTAGTTCGTCCCCAGATGGGTGAGAACATCGGCGCCGCCGCGCGGGCGATGTTGAATTTTGGATTGAGCCGAATGCGCGTCGTCGCGCCCCGCGATGGCTGGCCCTCCGAAAAGGCGGTGGCCATGGCCAGTGGCGCTGGGCGCGTGCTTGACGCTGCGGGACACTACCCAACAGTGGCCGAGGCTGTGGGCGATTGCACCTATGTCTACGCGACGACAGCACGCCAACGGGGTCTCACAAAACCGGTGTTGAGCCCGGAAGCCGCGATGGCCGATGCCGCCGCTCGGATGGCCCGGGGTGAAAAGGTGGGTGTGCTCTTTGGGCCGGAACGGGCAGGGTTGGAGAACGACGATATCTCCGTAGCCAATGCCATTGTCACAGTGCCCGTGAACCCAGACTTCCCGTCCCTCAATCTTGCCCAATGTGTTCTCCTCACGGGCTACGAATGGCGCCGGTCTCAGGGCAATATTGAACACGAAACCACCGAGATGGGCGGCACCCAATGGGCCGAGACCATTGAGGTGGAAAAGCTGGCCGAACATTACGAAGCGCGCCTGGAAGAGGCAGGTTTTTTTTTCCCAGACGCCAAAGCGCCCGGTATGAAGACCAATTTGCGTAACCTTTGGAGCCGCATGCCGCTGACGCGCGCGGATGTTCAGATGTTGCACGGTGTTCTGCGGCAAATGGTGCGTTGGAAGACGCATCCAGAGACCCCATCTAAATCTGAGCCTCAGGCAAGGGAGACCCAGCCATGAGCAAGAAACGCGCAATTTTTGAAGACGTGGCCGCAGACGCCCCACGCGCCACTCCGGCCGAAACCGGATCGATTGACCGGGGACGAGGTGGTGCACGCAAGGCCATCGTCGTGTGGCTGGCGGTGTTGTTTGCTTTGGTGGTGTTGATGGTCTTTGTCGGCGGGCTCACGCGGTTGACGGATTCCGGCCTATCCATCACCGAATGGGCACCGTTGTCTGGCGCGATCCCACCTTTGACGGCCGAAGATTGGGCCGCGGAATTCGAGCGGTATCGTCAAATCCCGGAATACCAATTGCAAAACCAAGGCATGACACTTGGCGAGTTTAAGTTCATCTATTGGTGGGAGTGGGGGCACAGGCAATTGGGCCGGGTCATTGGCCTTGTTTGGGCTTTGGGCTTTTTGTGGCTTCTTCTCACACGCAGCATGCCACGTGGCAGAGATGGGCTTTGGATACCCATTGCAGGTTTCGCGGGGTTTTTCGCACTGATCGGCGCCGAGGTCGCCTTACGACAAGGCGCTATCACCGAGCAATTGGTGCGTAGCGTTGAAGGCTACATCCTGCTCTATATGGGCGCCATCGTTGCAGTCGGGGCAATGGCCAAATCCATGGATTGGACGGCGAAACTGTTATTCCTCGGCCTTATGGGGGGGCTCCAGGGCGCGATTGGCTGGTGGATGGTGTCTTCCGGGCTCGACGGCTCCATGCTTGACGTTGCGTCGTACCGTTTGGCCACGCACCTTGGTTTGGCCTTTATCATTCTTGGCTTCATCACGTGGTACATCTTGCTGTTGTTGCGGCCCGAGCGTGACCTGTTACAGGCGCGTCGTGACGGAGAGCGAAAGCTCTTTGGTATGAGTACGGGACTGTTGCATCTCAGCTTTGTTCAAATCCTGCTTGGCGCGCTCGTCGCCGGAATCGATGCAGGACAGTACTACAGTGAATGGCCGCTAATGGGGGGACAGATATTCCCGCCAACGGCCTTTGACCTGGAACCGCTGTGGCGCAACTTCCTCGAGAACGAGGGCCTAGTGCAGTTCATTCATCGCACTGTTGGGTATCTGGTGGCGATTTTTGGCATCGTTGTTTGGCTACGCGCGCGTCGCTCGCCCCATCGGTCCACGCGATTCGCCTTCAACGCGGTGCTCGCGATGATGGTGCTTCAGACGACTATAGGCATTCTAACGGTGCTATATGGTGCTTCCTGGCAGGTGGCGATCGTGCATCAGTTCGGAGCGGTTGTGTTCTGGGTCCTGATCTTGCGCGCGCGTTTCTTGGCGGCCTATCCAAAATTCGAAAGCGTAAGGGGAACGACCTGATGGAAACCTATGATGAATTGATGGCTTTCCAACGCCAAACCGAAGCGCTGGGCCAAGTGTCTGGTCGGTTGGGCTGGGACCAAGAGACGATGATGCCCCGGGGCGCGGCCGAGCAACGCGGCGAGGAGATGGCGGCAATGCAATCGGTTTTGCATGCCCGTCGCACCGCACCAGAGGTGGGCGACGTGATTGCCAAACTCGAAGGCACGACGCTCGATCCAGTCGCCCTGGCGCAGCTGGGCCATATCACTCGCGACTTCAAACGCAACCAAGCGGTTCCGGCGGATTTGGCCAGCAAACTGGCCCAAGTGACCTCTGTCGCCCAAGGTAAATGGGCCGCCGCGCGCGCCGATGATGACTTTGCAGCCTTTGCGCCGGTTCTTGAAGAAGTGGTCAGGCTGCGCCAAGAAGAAGGTGCGGCCATGGCCTCTGCTGGGATCGGAGGAGGAGACGTCTATGACGCGCTGCTGCAAGACTATGAACCCGGCGCGACGGCAGCGGAGTTGGATGCCATGTTTGGCGCGTTGCGTCCTGGCCTGGTCAAACTGCGTGAAGCTATCCTGGCGCAACCTGAGCCCGAGGGGCTTTCCGGGACATATGATGAAGGCGCGCAGATGAAACTTTCGCGCCAGATTGCACGCACCTTTGGTTATGACATGAGTCGGGGCAGGGTGGATAAGGCCGTGCATCCGTTCTCAAGCGGGTCGGGGCACGATGTACGCATCACGACACGCACGGCGGTCGATGATCCGTTTAACTGCATCTACTCCACCATTCACGAAGTGGGCCACGCCGCTTATGAGCAAGGGATCGACCCAGACTATGTGCTGACGCCGCTTGGACGCGGCGCGTCCATGGGCGTGCATGAAAGCCAAAGCCGCATCTATGAAAACCAGCTGGGCCGGAGCGAAGCGTTCTGTGGCTGGCTCTTTGGGCAAATGCGAGATGCGTTTGGTGATCTGGGCGTTGCGGATGAGGCCGCGTTCTACAAAGCGGTGAACAAGGTACGGCGGGGCTATATCCGAACCGAAGCGGACGAGGTGCAGTATAACCTGCATGTGCTCCTGCGGTTTGACCTAGAGCGCCAGATGATCTCGGGTGATTTGAAGGTTGCCGACCTGGAAGAGGCATGGAACGCACGCTTTGCCGATGATTTTGGTTACGCGGTCGACAAAGCCTCCAACGGCTGTTTGCAGGATGTGCATTGGCCCGTGGGCCTCTTTGGTTATTTCGCGACCTACTCTATGGGCAATGTCTACGCGGGTTGCTTGCACGAAGCGCTGCGCGTGGCGGTGCCTGGTTTGGATGCACAATTGGCCGAAGGCGAGTTGGAACCGGCGACCGCGTGGCTGCGCGAGGCCCTGCAACAGCACGGCGGTCGCTTTGCGCCGAAAGATACAATCGCACAGGCCTGCGGCTTTGAACCAAGCGAAGAACCTCTCATGCGCTACCTCAACGCGAAGTTCGAAGCGCTGTACGTTGTGTGATTCGAAGCCGGTGCCGTTTCTGATTTGACGGCTCCGGAGTTCCCCTCAAAAGATGTAAATAAAAGCATCACGGTCCGCTCAGTTGAATAGGTGACCAGGGAGTTCGAGTGGTGCATATGAAGAAGATTGTGGTCTGTACGGCCCTGGTTGTCGCGCTTGCGGGCGCGGCGGTTCAGGCTCAAAATGCCAATTTTGTGACATCCCAAGCCAATATTATTGGTCCATCCGGCGATGCGCAATTTCCGCTCGAAGTTCTTGGAGCCAATGGCCAAACCTACTTCTGCAGCAACACAATCGAAGTGCGCGATGGCGTGAACGTCCGCCCGAGCCGTCTAGAAAATCCTATCGTCACAAATGGCCTCACAGCGACCCCTCTCGGCACTGGCGGTCTCTTGGCGGGTCTGGCAGCGGCAGCGGTTTTCATCGCTGTCGTCGGTGCAGGCTCGAGCAGCGACACATCAGGCACACTTGGATCGTAAGTACGCACAACCACCGGGCGCGCCACGTTAGAGAGAGGCGCTGGCGCTCCCCAGTGCATGTTCATGCATCGTGAGAAGATAGGGTCAAACTTGGCCCACGCGTCTCAAATGTGCAAATGAACGTGCGCGAGCGCCCGGGATCATTCGTCGGTCCCGGGCGTTTCTTCGTCTTGGTCTTCGGATTGATCCGCGATCCAAGCCACCGAGACCACTTCTTCACCTTTGCCAGTGTTAAAGACTTTGACACCACCTGCGGAGCGGGAGCGGAAAGAAATGCCGTCCACGGGCACGCGGATGGATTGACCCTTTGATGTGGCGAGCATGATTTGGTCATCCATCTCGACCGGGAAGGACGCCACCAACGCACCGCCGCGCATGGCCTTGTCCATCGCCATCACACCCTGACCACCGCGACCGCGTACAGGATAATCGTGACTGGAGCTGAGCTTGCCAGCGCCGCCAGCCGTTATCGTCAAGATCAGGTTCTCGGCCGCCGACATCTCGGCGTAGCGTTCCTGAGGCAGGACACTGTCGGCGTTGCCTTCTTCTTCGTCGCCGCTGTCTTCGGTCACACCGGCCATGAGGCGGCGCATCTTGAGATAGGCTGCTCGTTCGTCGGCAGTGGCATCGAAGTGGCGGATGATGGCCATGGAGACGACTTCATCATCGCCCTTGAGCAAGATGCCCCGCACACCCACGGACGCCCGCGAGTTGAACACCCGCACATCTGTTGCTGGGAAGCGGATCGCGCGACCAGAGCGGGTCACAAGCATCACATCATCCTCATTGGAGGCAATGCGTGCGTTGATGAGCGTCGTCTCTTCGTGTTCGCCCTCAAACTTCATCGCGATTTTGCCGTTGCGCATGACATTGGCAAAGTCGCTGAGTTTGTTGCGGCGCACGGTTCCCGCCGAGGTGGAGAAGACGACTTGGAGATCGTCCCAATCCTCCTCATCGCGGTCCACCGGCATAATGGCGGCAATCGACACGCCCTGCGGGATGGGCAGTATGTTGACGATGGCCTTGCCCTTGGCTGTGCGACCACCTTGGGGCAAACGCCAAGTCTTGAGTTTGTAGACCATACCATCGGTCGTGAAGAACAAAAGCGGCGTATGAGTATTGGCCACAAAGAGCGTCGTGACAATGTCGTCGTCTTTGGTCGACATCCCCGAGAGGCCCTTGCCGCCACGTTTCTGCGCCCGGAAATCGGCCAGCGCAGTGCGTTTGATGTAACCCGTCTGGGTCACTGTCACGACCATGTCTTCGCGCTCAATGAGGTCTTCGTCCTCCATGTCGCCGGACCATTCAACGATCTCGGTGCGACGAGGTACGGCAAAGAGCTCTCGCACCTCGCGCAGTTCGTCAGCGATGATGCCCATGATCCGTTCACGCGAGCTGAGGATTTCGAGGTACTCGCGGATTTTGCCCGCCAATTCTTCAAGCTCGTCCGTGACCTCTTTCACACCAATCTGAGTGAGGCGTTGCAAGCGCAACTCGAGAATTGCACGGGCTTGCGTCTCAGACAGGTTGTACGTCCCATCATCGTTCATCGTGTGGGTCGGATCATCGATGAGTTTGATATAGCCTGCGATGTCTTCGGCGGGCCAGCGGCGCGTCATGAGCTTTTGACGCGCTTCGGCGGCATCCGCAGAGCCGCGGATGGTCGCCACAACTTCATCCACATTGGTCACGGCGACTGCCAAACCACACAAGATGTGGCTCCGGTCACGGGCCTTGCGCAACAGGTGTGCCGTGCGCCGCGCGACGACGTCTTCGCGAAAATCAATGAAGGATGTCAGGAACTTTCGGAGCGTCAGTTGCTCCGGCCGTCCGCCATTCAGAGCCAACATGTTACAGCCAAACGAGGTTTGCATCGGCGTGAAGCGGAACAATTGGTTCAGCACAACCTCTGCCGTCGCATCGCGTTTGAGCTCGACCACAACCCGGACTCCATTGCGGTCGCTTTCGTCTTGGACGTGGGAAATGCCTTCGATCCGTTTGTCTCGTGCGGCTTCAGCGATCTTCTCGATCATCGTGGCTTTGTTAACCTGATAGGGGATCTCATCGAGGACGATGGCCCAGCGGTCTTTGCGGATTTCTTCGACACGGGTCTTAGCGCGTATGATCACGCTGCCGCGCCCTTCGAGATAGGCTTTTCGCGCGCCAGAGCGGCCCAACATGATCCCCCCTGTCGGGAAGTCAGGGCCAGGCACGTATTCGATCAACTGTTCGGAGCTGAGGTCTGGCTCTTCGATAAGCGCCAGTGTCCCATCGATGACTTCGCCGAGGTTGTGAGGCGGTATGTTGGTCGCCATGCCCACCGCAATCCCGCCTGCGCCGTTGACCAGCATGTTGGGGAAGCGGGCAGGGAGAACGGAAGGCTCTTGGTCTTTGCCGTCGTAATTATCCTGGAAGTCAACGGTATCTTTGTCGATGTCGTTGAGCAAATAGGCGGCGGGCTTGTCCATCCGCACTTCGGTGTAGCGCATGGCCGCCGGGTTGTCGCCGTCCATCGAGCCAAAGTTGCCCTGACCATCGAGCAGCGGTAACGACATCGAGAAATCCTGCGCCATCCGCACGAGCGCGTCATAGATCGCACCATCGCCATGCGGGTGGTATTTACCCATGACATCGCCTACTGGACGGGCAGATTTGCGGTAGGATTTTTCGTGGCTGTTCCCCGTTTCGTACATCGCATAGAGGATGCGTCGGTGCACAGGCTTTAAGCCGTCGCGCAAATCCGGGATCGCCCGACTGACGATGACCGACATGGCATAGTCGAGGTACGCAGTGCGCATCTCGTCGACAATGTCGACCGAAGGGCCAGAATGTGGGAGTTTCTGTTTTTCTTCAGGGGGTTGCGTATCGTCGCTCACACTGTCGCCTTTGCTTGGATTGCGATCTATATCTTGTTGATCGAGACTATATCAGAGCCATGATATAGGGCGCAACGGCTAACCGCGCTTGCATTGGCAGCCTGGCTAGGTGGCTGCTAACACACTATTTTTATTGATTTATTCACCCCTCATTGCGAGCCTTCTTCCATGAGCAAAAGGAGGCGATCAAAATGAGCGAGGATCTGACCCAAGCGAGCGAGACGGAATTGATGCTCAAAGGCTATGGCTTAACCACGGCTGAAATGTTCTATCGCATGCCGGATTTTCAAAACGTGCTAAATACATTTGTGTGGCAAGAGTATGATTTAGCGCCGGATCATCCGCGGCTTTTTCAATTCATTGACTTCTGGCACGACAAAATCGAGGGGCCGCTCCATTCGGTTCGCTTCACCCATCGAAAAATGGTCAGTCCCGGTGAATGGCGCCATGTCACGGGTGAATTCAAAGTGCACTAACCTAGGGCAGCGGCGACCGGCTCTAAAATAATGAAAAATGCGCCCGAGGCATAACGTATTCGGTTGCATTGATGGCGGTGGGTTGGGGCGTCGTCATGGATAGGGCGTATCACATTTTTCTAATCGCCTGAGTGTTGTGGCCAAATTGCGGTTTCCCCCGATCGTGGCGGAGGTTACCTGTCGCAAAACGGAGAATGCCATGCCAAATTTTGCCCATTACCCCAGCCTCAAGGACAAACGTATCCTGATCACCGGTGGCGCCTCTGGCATCGGAGCTGAAATCACCCGCGGCTTCGCCGAACAAGGCGCGTCGGTTGGATTCCTCGACATTGACGCTGAGATGAGCGCCGCTCTGGTGGGCGCAACAGACGGCAACGTAGCCCATGAGATTTGTGATTTGCGGGATATTGACGCAATGCGCGCCGCCATTGCCACTCTGCGAGACCGCATTGGGCCTTTTGATGTGCTCGTTAACAATGCCGCGCGCGACGACCGCCACGATTGGCGCCATGTCACGCCTGAGTTCTGGGACGAACGCCAAGCCACCAACATGCGCCACATGTTCTTTGCCATCCAAGCCGTGGCGCCCGACATGATCGCCACCGGTGGCGGATCGATCATCAATATGGGCTCCAATTCCTGGTGGGAAGCGGGTGGAAATTTCCCTGCCTATACAACGGCCAAAGCCGCTGTGCATGGGCTGACGCGTACCATGGCGCGAGATTTAGGAGAGCACCGCATTCGTGTGAACTGTGTGGTGCCAGGATGGATTATGACGGATCGTCAAAAAGAGCTTTGGGCGACGCCCGCCTCCCTTGAAAAGCACCGTGAACGCCAGTGTCTCCCTGATCTCATCGAGCCGGTCTACGTCGCGCGGATGGTTCTCTTTTTGGCCAGCGATGACGCAGCAATGTGCAGCGCTTCGAACTTTATGGTCGAAGCAGGCTCGATCTAGAATTGAAGATGTTCCGTCCCCGCCTATTTCGCAGTTTCAGGGCAATCGTAGGCACCCAAAGGCCGCATAAAAACGCGCCATATCATGGCGCGGATCGTTTCGTTGGATCAAAACACTTTGGGATTTGGACTAAGACCAAATGGCTCGGGACTAAGGTATGATCCGCGTGTATTTGACGCCTTCCAAAGTCGCACCCACGCGCAAACCCGCCTGACCAAAGATCACCGCGATCACAGGGGCAAGGGACGTCGTCGTTTCCGCTGCCAACGTTTCCCCACCTTCGGGATAGGCATACTCAACATTTGCCCCCGCTGCCCAACCAGAGGAGCGGCGGAAGTTTTCAAGCGCAGTTTGTGTCATGAAGAACAACACGTGCGCGTATTGCTGCGCGCCGATTTGAAGTCCGGTCGAGATTTTGGTGTTGGAGTAGTAATCCACGGTCGCGCCGTTGATCCGTAGCGCACCGCGCCCAAAAGCGCCGCCAATGCCGAGACCCGCTTCGGTCACCAAAGGCATAACCAACATTCCCGAGGATTTCGCCGCCAAGGTCCGTGTCCCAGGGAACTGCGCAAACATCTCCGAAATCGTCTTGTCAACGCGTGCGTCGATGGTTGCAGGCGCTGGACTGCCTACTCCATTGCCACAAGCCGCAAGTGCGCTCGTTGCGCCAAGGCCCAAAAGAAAAGGTCGCCGAGAAAAGGTGCTCATGTATGAAGCCTCTGTATATCCACCATCGGTCTTTCGCCGATTGGTATAAATATAGCGTGACGTTGGGCTTCTGTCACGCATATCTAGAGACATGGGCAGTGGATCGCTGAATGCACCGCTAGGCCTGCAAGACGCGGGATGCCGCAGGCGCAAAATAGGTCAAGATCCCGTCGCATCCGGCACGTTTGAACGCCATCAGGCTTTCCATCATGACCCGCTCGCCCTCGAGCCACCCGCGTTCCGCAGCCCCTTTAAGCATCGCGTATTCGCCAGACACTTGATAGGCAAACGTCGGCACACCAAAGTCAGCCTTCACGCGATGGCAGATGTCCAAATACGCCATCCCGGGTTTCACCATGACCATATCTGCCCCTTCGGCCAAATCCCGCGCCACGAGCCGCAACGCTTCATTGCCGTTGCCGGGGTTCATCTGGTAGCTTTTCTTGTCGCCTTTTAGCGCCCCTGATGCCCCCACAGCATCGCGGAAGGGCCCATAGAACGCCGAGGCGTATTTCGCGGTATAGCTCAAGATACAGACATTGGTGTGGCCCTCTGCCTCTAACGCTTGCCGCATCGCGCCGATACGTCCATCCATCATGTCCGAGGGCCCTATAATGTCTGCCCCTGCATTGGCTTGCGACAGGGCCTGTTTCACCAAGGCTTCAACGGTCCGATCGTTCAACACATACCCGTCTTCTACAAACCCATCGTGGCCGTCGATGTTATAGGGATCGAGCGCCACATCCGTCATGATCGCAATATCTGGCACCGCGTCTTTGATCGCGCGTGTGGCACGGTTCGAAAGGTTTTCGGGGTTCCATGCTTCCGCACAATCCTTGGTTTTCAGCGCAGGGTCCGTGTAGGGGAAAAGACAGATCGCTGGGATGCTGAGGCTATGGGCCTGCTTTGCAGCTTCAACCACTAAATCCACAGACAACCGATCAACACCGGGCATCGACGCAATGGGCTCACGCACGCCGTCGCCGTCACGCACAAACACCGGCCATATGAAATCTGCAGGGCTCAGCGCGTTTTCCTGAACCATGGCGCGCAGCGCGGCGTTGGCGCGGGTCCGGCGGAAGCGTGTGCCGGGAAAGCTGGACATCGGAAGGGGGCCTTGGGTGAAGTTGTGAGACATGGTGTGGTTCCTCTGGCTGATACTGTCCTGCCAATGCGTCGAGCATGTGTAAACCCCTCATGACACTTGGGTCCTTGCAACAGTGCCACGACGCCACCAATTTAAAGGGCTGGTCCCAAGGCGTCCTTACCGCTAAGTAGCGAAATTAAAGGGGCATGCAGGCGCGATGAACGACTTCACCACAACCGTGTTCGAATTGATCGACATGCGGAGTTTTTCGAACCTTTGGTATTGGATTGCGCTGGCCGTGATGTGGTCAACTGCGAGCCACTACGTATTGGGTATTCCCTTTGACATGGTCGCGCGCGCCCGCAAACATGGCGGGCAAACGATGGTGGACCTCGAAGCGCTCAGCCGCATCAACGTCAATCGTTTGCTCTACATTGGCAACGTAGCGGGTGTCTGGCTCATCGCTCTCTTCTCTGCGGTTCTTTCGGGCTTTTTTACCGCGGGCTTTCTCTATGAGATTGAGTTTGCCCAAGCCACTTTCTTCCTTCTGTTCCCGTTGGCGTTGATTTGGTTACTCACGCTAAATTCGGCCACGATCATCCATGAAAAAGACCTCATGGGCGAAGCGCTTTGCCGCAAATTCACGCGCCATCGCTTCATTATCCAGGTTTTGGGGGTGGTCTTTATCTTCATAACCTCCATTTGGGGCATGTATCAAAACTATGCAATTGGCGTGCTCGGCGGGCGCTGATCCCGCACAGGCTCAGAACGGTCAAAGATGACATCGCAACGCATCACCATCGGGGGCGCGCCTGAGGGCTTTGACGCCCAACTCGTGCTCAAAGAGGCTGCGGATGGCCCGGTTATTCACGTGGCACGCGACGACAAGCGCTTGGCAGCAATGCAGGCCGCGCTGGCCTTCTTTGATCCTTCCATGCCCGTAGTTACCTTTCCCGCCTGGGATTGTCTGCCGTATGACCGTGTTTCACCCAATGCCGATATATCGGCCGCCCGAATGGCCGCGCTTGCCGGGTTGGCCCATGGTCGGCCTGACCGCTTTGTTCTTCTGACAACTCTGGCCGCGGCCACCCAGAAAGTGCCAACACGTGCCGTCCTCCGCGATGCCGCTTTTACAGCTAAAGTTGGTGGTCGCGTTGATGAAAAGGCTCTGCGCGATTTCCTTGTCCGTATGGGCTTTGTTCCGGCGCCCACGGTCACTGAACCTGGCGATTATGCAATTCGCGGGGGCATTATCGACATCTTTCCACCGGGCGAGGGCGGTCCGGTCAGGCTAGATCTCTTCGGAGATGTGCTCGACGGTGCGCGCCTCTTTGATGCGGGCACCCAACGTACAACACAAAAGCTTGAGGTTGTCGAACTCGCTCCGGTTTCCGAAGTGATCCTCGATGAGGGTGCCATCACGCGCTTTCGTCAAAATTACCGCATCGAATTCGGAGCGGCAGGCACCGATGACCCGCTCTATGAAGCGATCAGTGCTGGCCGCAAACACCAGGGCTCTGAACATTGGCTGGCGCTTTTCCATCAGGAACTCGAAACGCTTTTCGACTACCTGCCCGACGCCACGATCACTCTTGATGAGCAACTCACCCCGGCGCGGCTGTCGCGATGGGAGATGATCGAAGACCAATATCAAACACGCAGCATCGCCATGACCGAAAAAGGGCGGATGGACACAATCTACAAACCTGCGCCGCCCAATGGCCTCTACCTGGACGATGCGGCGTGGGAAGCGGCAATCTCCGACAAACGCGTCGTGCAATTCCATCCGTTGGCCCAAGCCTCTGGCCCAGGCGTGGTGGATGCTGGCGGACGCATTGGGCGTAACTTCGCACCTGAGCGCCAACAGGAAACAATCAGTCTTTTTGGTTCCTTGGCAAGCCATGTGAAGGCCAGGCTCGTCAATGGCCCAGTGATCGTCGCGTCCTATTCCGAGGGTGCGCGCGAACGCCTAACCGGGCTGATCGAAGACGAAGGTCTCGCTGAGGTCATCCCGATCCGCAACTTTGAAGGCGTTGGAAAATCAGGGCTGCACCTCGCCGTATGGTCGCTGGAAGCGGGCTTTGAATCCGGTGATCTAACCGTCATTTCCGAACAAGATGTTTTGGGCGACCGCCTCATCCGTGCGCCGCGCAAGAAACGCCGGGCGGAGAACTTCCTGACAGAGACGCAATCGCTCTCGCCCGGTGATTTGGTGGTTCATGTCGATCACGGCATTGGTCGTTATCGCGGTCTCGAAGTCGTCACCGCTGCGGGCGCGGCCCATGAATGCATTCTTCTGGAATATGCTGAAAAGGCCAAACTCTACCTGCCGGTAGAAAACATCGAACTGCTCTCCAAATACGGTCATGAAGAGGGGCTTCTCGACCGTCTTGGCGGCGGAGCATGGCAGGCCAAGAAAGCCAAACTCAAAGAGCGCATTCGGGAGATGGCGGAACGCCTTATCCGCGTCGCAGCCGAGCGGGCCCTGCGCAAAGCACCCATGATCGATCCGCCCACCGGGGCCTGGGAAGATTTTGCCGCGCGCTTCCCCTACACTGAGACCGACGATCAACTCAAAGCCATCGAAGACACGCTTGAAGACCTCACCTCCGGCACGCCCATGGATCGGCTTGTCTGCGGCGACGTGGGCTTTGGGAAAACCGAGGTGGCTATGCGCGCGGCTTTTGTGGCGGCCATGTCCGGCCTTCAGGTCGCGGTGATCGCACCCACGACGCTGCTGGCGCGCCAACACCAACAGAGCTTTTCCGAACGTTTTCGTGGCTTCCCAGTCAATGTGCGCCCGCTTTCGCGCTTTGTCTCAACCCGTGATGCAAACCTCACTCGCGAAGGGCTTTCCAAGGGGACGGTCGACATCGCAGTCGGTACCCACGCGCTTTTGACCAAGAACATCCGCTTCCAGAACCTTGGACTTTTGATCATCGATGAAGAGCAACGTTTTGGCGTGGGCCATAAAGAGCGGCTCAAGCAATTGCGCTCTGACATCCACGTGCTCACGCTCACGGCAACGCCGATCCCGCGCACGCTACAGCTTAGCTTAACCGGCGTGCGTGACCTCTCGATCATTGGTACCCCTCCGGTGGACCGTCTCGCTATCCGCACCTATGTGAGCGAATTTGACACCGTCACGATCCGCGAGGCACTCTTGCGAGAACATTACCGCGGTGGGCAAAGCTTCTTTGTCGTCCCACGCATCAAAGATCTGCCGGAGATCGAAGACTTCCTGAAGACCCAAGTCCCCGAGGTGTCTTATGTTGTGGCGCATGGGCAAATGGCTGCGGGTGAACTCGACGAGCGCATGAACGCTTTTTACGACGGGAGATTTGGCGTGCTCTTGGCCACAACCATCGTGGAATCCGGCCTCGATATCCCGCGTGCGAACACGATGATTGTGCACCGCGCCGACATGTTTGGCCTGGCGCAACTCTACCAAATCCGGGGCAGGGTGGGGCGCTCCAAAACCCGTGCCTACGCGTATCTCACGACCAAACCCCGCGCCCGATTGACGCCCACAGCTGAGAAGCGGTTAAGGGTATTGGGGTCGCTCGACACACTGGGCGCCGGGTTCACCCTGGCCAGCCAAGACCTCGATATCCGCGGCGCGGGCAACCTGCTGGGCGAAGAGCAATCTGGCCAGATGCGTGATGTGGGGTATGAACTCTATCAATCCATGCTCGAAGAGGCGATTGCCAAGATCAAATCGGGCCAAGCCGAAGGGCTCAATGTCAGCGACGACCAATGGGCGCCGCAAATCAACCTTGGTGTGCCGGTCCTCATACCCGAAGCCTATGTGCCTGACCTGGATGTGCGCCTCGGCCTATACCGACGCCTCTCTTCGCTCTCCACCAAGGTCGAACTTGAGGGCTTTGCCGCCGAGCTCATTGACCGTTTTGGACCGCTGCCCAAAGAAGTGAACACCCTTCTTCTGATCGTGCGCATCAAAGCCATGTGCAAACGCGCGGGTATTGCCAAACTTGATGGCGGGCCCAAGGGCGCAACCATTCAATTCCATAACGACAAATTTGCCTCGCCTCAGGGTTTGGTCGATTTTCTCAAAGATCAAGACGGATTGGCCAAGGTCAAAGACAACAAGATCGTTGTGCGGCGCGACTGGAAAAAGGACTCTGACAAGATCAAAGGCGCCTTTGCCATTGCTCGCGATTTGGCCGAGAAGATTCTCGCTGAGAAAAAGCGCGCGAAGGCGAAAGCCAACTGATACCGCAAAGGGAGCGGTGTGGTCTCGCAATGGACTTTGCCTGGCACCGGATACGGCATCGTACGATCAATGACAGATATTGACTCTATTCCGCGTCATTTTCTTAGTTAACCTCTATGAACAAAGTAGTTATTTTGGCCACGAGCCTTTGTTTTCCTATGGTCGGCACCGCGATGGCAGACACGAGACCTTACCGCTCGCAAAAGACGCTCGAACCTTCCTTTTGGCGCAGAACTTCTCCTGCTCCCCGCGCAAAACATGCAAACAAATGACGTCATGTGCTGAAGCTTGCTTTTTTCTCCTTACCTGCGGGGATCGAAGGAGAGATGGCGACAACGATGGCATCCCTGCGAAAACACCTGTCGGCAGCGTTGCTAAGGCCTTTTTGATCTTTATCTTATGGGCGATTTTAAAAGTCCGAATGCTGCACAGCAACAGATCTAGTTTTCACACATCAAAGGACGTTCAAGTCACTCTGAATACCATTTTCGCAGTGTACTTTCTTCTGGCCTCAAATATCCCCGCCTGAGGCACCCGGCGCTGGCCAAACGCACATCGCTCTGACATGTTTGCTCAAAAAGGCGGGCACATATGGCATCTCTCAACCGTATCGTGATGCAAAAGGCGAGCCGGACCATGATCCGCAAGCTGCATCCTTCGACCCTCGATGTGATCGAAATCTCTGGCACGACTGGGCGGCCTTTTCCGTTCAAAAGCTATGAGATCTATCACTACCCAGAACATGACATTTGCAAGGGTCCGCTGTTAAACCCAAAGACCGAACAGACGGTCACTGCGGATCTCATTATGGCCAATCAGGTCTGGGAGCATCTCGACCGCCCCTACGCCGCGACACGTAACGTGATCGACATGCTGCGACCTGGCGGCTTTTTTTGGGTCGCGTCACCATTTCTCGTGCGTATCCATGCCGCGCCGATCGATTGCTCCCGCTGGACGGCGCGAGGCCTGAAAAATCTACTGATCGAAGCAGGCTTTGATGAAGCCCAGATCGTGTCGTTCCAATGGGGAAATCGCGCAGCGGTAATCCGAAATACGTTTGGCAAATTTCCACCGGAATTCCACCGTGAGAGCGATGATTTGAGCAATGAACCTGATTTTCCCGTCGCCGTTTGGGCACTCGCCCGCAAAGAAGGCGGTGAAAGCCCTAGGACTTTGGCTGACGATCTCGACAATTGGGCCGAGGAAGAAAAGGTCTGATTACCGTAAATACGGCATCGGGTCGACGCTCTCAAAGCCCTCACGCACTTCGAAATGTACGTAGGCCGGATCGCCTGCGCGCACCTTTGCAATGGCTTGTCCTCGGCTCACGCTGTCGCCGCGATTGACGGCAATGTCGCTGACGTTGGCATAGACGGTAAGAACGTTGTCGGCGTGTTTGAGCACAACGATGGGCACTTGATCCGCATCGGACGTGATCGCGGCCACGGTGCCTCCCTCAGCGGCTTTGACCGATGCACCGACGACCGCCGAGATGTCTATCCCCTCATTGCGGCCCTTTGAATACTCACGAATGATGCGGCCTTGAACCGGCATGATCATGCGCGCGTCACTGGATGCAGGAACAGCGGCGGGCGCGGACGCAGGTTCCTGACTGGAGCTTTCTGCCTGTGACGGAGGCACTTCAGCTGGCAGGGGCTGTGCCGCGGAGGGCGGCGTCGGTGTGGTGGAACCGGCCCCAGGCGTGGCGGGCGAAGATTCCTCGCTCTGCGGCGCATCTTCGCGCGCCGCTGGGATCAAGAGAAACTGACCTTCACGGATCGTGAAGTTGCGATCAAGGCTGTTCCATTCGGCCAAACTGCGCACAGAGACATTATAGAGACGCGAGATTGTAAATGCGGTTTCCCCGCGTTCGACCCTATGGCGAACGGGTTCAAAGCCAGTTTGCGCGCCTGACGGCAAAGCGGTTGCAGTCACAGGTGTCGGGGCTGCGGAATCTATCGCATTGCCCGCAATCACACTCACGTCCACTTCCGATGCAGGTCGGATCGGACCGTTGAGAACGGAGCCGGTCTCTGGTGACGGTTCACTGACGCGACTTGGAAGCGCGATTATTTCGCCTGCGCGCAGAGGGTCATCGACTTGAATGCCATTGAATTTCGCCAACCGGTCAGGATTCACGCCAATGCGCTCGCCCATGGTGGTGAGCGTGTCATTGCGGCGCGCCACGGCGACTTGGTAGTTGGGGTAGGAGATGATGCCACGATCATCTGGTTCGGGGCGCCGTGCGCTGGCATTGCGCGCCGCGTCCGTTGTGTCAAAGCTGTTCTCGCCAATGACCCCACGCAGGTCGAAATCGAGCGGTTCATCACATGCCGCCAGGGCCAACACCAAGGGTGCCACAAGTCCGAGGCGCATGTAGGCAGTACGTTTGGTGGTCATCTCTGCATCCTCAATTTAAGCCTCGGTTGATCCAAGGTCATGGGCGCCCGCATTATCCGTCGCGCCCCAGGCCTTCGACCAAGGGCACAAACCGAACTGGGCGCAACTCGTCGTAGTCAAAGCCGTTTTCCGTGCGATGCACGCGGATCAGGCTTTGCACGGCGTCGCTTTGCCCCACCGGCACGACCATAATACCGCCCATTTTCAACTGGGCCAAGAGGGGGCCGGGAGGGTCCTCTGCGGCGGCGGTAACAAGGATACGGTCAAAGGGGGCCTGATCGGGCAATCCGTGGGAGCCATCGGCGTTGAAAGCGGTGATATTGGTCAAATCAAGCGCATCAAAAACGGACCGCGCCTCGGCCACCAAACGCTTATGGCGATCCACCGTATACACACGCCGGGCCAATTGGCTGAGCACGGCCGCTTGGTAGCCGGAGCCTGTACCAACCTCGAGCACTTTGTCTCTCGGCGCAACTTGCAGCGCCTGGGTCATCAGCCCCACAACAGAGGGTTGGGAAATGGTCTGGCCGCAAGAGATGGGCAGCGGCATATCTTCATAGGCACGGTCTTCAAATAGGCCGGTCACAAAAAGACCCCGATCGACCTTTTCCATGGCACCGAGCACACGCGAGTCCGTTACGCCCTTGGATCGCAGCGCAAATAAAAATTGCATTTTGCACTCGGCGTCGAAGCTCATCCCAAGTGCTCTCCCAACGCGGCCAGGGCATCGCGGTCGGTCAGGTCAGCCCGCATGGGGGTTATTGAGATGTATCCCGCCAAATTTACATCCGCGTCCGAGCCAGGGGCCGTGGCGGCCCTTTGGTCTCCGCCCCGAACCCAAAGAAAGCGACGTCCGGACGGGGCATGCGCGGCCTCGACACCAAAATGTACGTTCTCACGACGGCCCTGCGGCGCGGCTTTGAGGCCCTTCACATCCGCTGCCGCGACCGGTGGGAAGTTGATGTTGTGAAACAACACATACTCAGCGTTTGGTGTGGGCACTTCGAGCACCGCGCGCACTGCCGCCGCGCCATGGGCGCGAGAGGCTTCGAACGGGTCCTCAGAATTCACGTTCGCGGGGCCGTAATATTGCGAGAGAGCCATGGCGGTAATGCCTTGGAGCGCTGCTTCCATCGCACCACCAATGGTGCCGGAATAGAGTGTATTCTCTGCAGAATTGTTGCCCCGGTTTACACCAGATAAAACTAAGTCGGGACGCGTGCTCCCCATCACATCATGCAATCCAGCCAGGACGCAATCTGCGGGGCTGCCCTCTGCAGAAAAGCGGCGTGGGCCCATTTTGTTGATCAGGAACGGGTGCGTGTAGCTGATGCAGTGGCCTACGCCGGATTGCTCAAACGCGGGTGCAACGACCCAGACTTCACCCTCTGGCCCGGCAATTTCTGCCGCGATCTCCTCCAGAACGGCCAATCCCGGCGCGTTGATCCCGTCGTCATTGGTCAGAAGAATGCGCATGGCCATCCCCATACTGGCTGATGTTTGACTTGTGTTACGCCACGCCGCTCATGGCCACAAGCGTCGCGAGGCTGATCAGAGCTTGGCAATGAGCTTGGCGGCCTGGTCCGTCGGGCTGGCCAAGGCGTTCTTGTCTTGACCGGGAAAGAACCGCCCGCGGGAGGCTGTGCCCATTTGCTCGGGCGCGTGGATGATCACGCGGGGGCCAGTGCTTTGGGTTTCGGCTTGCCAGGACCGGGCCAGAGCAATCTGGGCGGCCTTTGTCGCGCCATAGCTTCCGAAGAATTTCTCGCCGGCCCGTGCGTCGTCGAGAAATACCGCCGTTCCGTCTTCGCCCAATAATGGCGCCACAAAGGGGATCAGTCGCGCCGTTGCAGTGACGTTGACATCAACTGATTTCTGCCAGTCTTTCATGTCCAAATGGTGAGTTGGGGTGAGGGGGGCAGCGTGAATAGCGCAGTGCAACCACAGCGCAATTCCGCCCCACCGGTCATAGATGCCACGACAAAGCTGTGCCATCGCAGGCTCCACGGTTATATCCATTGGGGCGAGCGTTGCATTGCCGCCAGCGGTTTGAATGCGATCGTCGAGCGCTTCCAAAGCACCTGTGGTTCGCGCCACGGCGATAATATGGTGCGACGGCGCCAAAGCTTCGGCCAGGGCAAACCCCAATCCGCGCGAAGCACCTGTGATCAAAGCTGCGGGTTTTTCGTTTGTCATGGCGTAGCCCCATGGCAGAGGCGCGATGTTAGCGCAAGCCTTGCTTGACACCTCCGCAGGCCTGGCACATGAGTGGCCAACCTTGCAGAACTACACTCTCGGAGACCACTATGACCCTCACCCATGCCGCCTTTGGACAGCTCAATCTTACGCGCCAAGTCGCGCTTGTTCTTGGTGCGTCGCTTCTGATCGCGATCGCTGCGCAGATCAGCGTGCCGTTTTGGCCGGTTCCGCTCACGCTCCAAACGCTTGCCGTTCTGACTGTGGGCTTTGCTCTCGGCGCACGTCTCGCCTCCATCGCCATCTTGGTCTATCTTGCCGAAGGGGCCATGGGCCTACCGGTTTTTGCAAAATTTTTCAACGGCGCGGCGTTCTTTGGCCCGACGGCTGGTTTCCTCGTAGGTTTTGTCCTCGTGGCATGGATTGCTGGTACCGCAGCAGACCGCGGCATCCGCAATTTTTGGGCTTTATCCGGTGTCGCACTTGTGGCCTCCGCTGTTCTCTACATCCCCGGCCTCGCGTGGCCGATGTTCGTGGCCTCCGTTGCTGGCCTGGAAGGCAGCTGGATCGGCCAAGACTTTGGCGCGTACTACTGGGCTTACTTTGTGCAGCCCTTCCTGATCGGGGACGTCGTGAAAGCTCTACTAGCTGCGCTTATCGTCACAGGCGGTTGGGCGGCCCTTCGCCGCTAAAACGCCTTGTGAGATCAACAAAAAAGGCCGGAGCGCATGCTCCGGCCTTTTGCATTGGGCTATAGATTGCTGATGTTGATTTAGGCTGCATTCCAAGATGCACCTGGGCGTGGCACATCTGCGATCTTTTCAGTCACGCGGCTGCTGGCCTCAAGGTCAGAGAGATAGTCCTCGCTCACGCTTCCTGTGACGTATTTTCCATCAAAACATGAGCAGTCAAAATGCTCAATCGCCGGGTTTCCTTCTTGCGCGGCGGCCACCAGGTCTTCGAGTTTTTGATAGATAAGTGCATCGCAGCCAAGCTCTTGGCGAATTTCTTCAACACTGCGACCGTCGGCGACGAGCTCCTGTTTTGTGGGCATATCAATACCATAGACATTGGGAAATTTTACCGGCGGCGACGCTGACGCTACGTAGACCTTCTTTGCACCAGCATCTCGGCACATCTGGACGATCTTGCGAATGGTGTTACCACGTACGATTGAGTCGTCGATCAAAAGGACGTTGTTGCCCTCCATTTCAAGACCAATCGCGTTGAGTTTCCGTCGCACAGAGCGCTGCCGCTCCCGTTGGCCAGGCATGATAAATGTGCGCCCCACATAGCGGTTCTTGACCAGACCTTCTCGGTAGCGCACGCCTGTGGCATTGGCGACTTCTAGTGCCACGGGTCGGGCACTGTCGGGCACTGGAATAATGCTGTCGATCTCGAGCCCCGCAGATTTAATCTGGTCCGCCAGTCGCTGTCCCATGCGCAGCTGGGTTTTGTAAACCGACACGCCATCCAGGATTGAGTCAGGACGTGCCAGGTAGACATATTCAAAAATGCAGGGGCTCAGTGTGCCTTCGGCGGCTTGGAACGTGTGCATTTCACCTTCCAAATCGATTAAAATTGCTTCGCCAGGTTTCAGGTCGCGCAGTTTTTCGAAATCGTTGATCCCAAAAGCCACATCCTCAGATGCAAAAGCGTAATCGTCACCTGAGCCCTCTGCGGGGCGTTTCGCGACACTCAAGGGACGTATGCCGTGCGGGTCGCGGAACGCAAGCATCCCGACGCCTGCCACCAACGCCACGCATGAGTAGGCCCCCTGAATGCGCTCCATCAGCATCCGGACACCAGCAAAGATATTGCGAATGGCATCGCCAGATCCGTTGACCTTGATCGCATCAGATATCTTGTCGGCCAATACATTGAGCAGGATTTCACTGTCGCTTGTCGTGCGTAGGTGACGCGAGTATTTGCCGGTGACTTTTTTGCGTTGCTCCGCGGTGTTGGTGATATTTCCGTTGTGAACCAAATAGATACCATAAGGCGCGTTTACAAAAAACGGTTGCGCTTCGGTCGCGGACAGCGACCCGGCCGTTGGATAACGACAATGTCCGATGCCCACTTTGCCTTGCAAGGTATCAGCATAGTCCGCGGTAAAAACGTCTTTGACCAACCCGTTGGCCTTGTGTTCGCGAAAGAACTCCCCGCTGTAAGTCACGATCCCCGAGGCATCTTGTCCGCGGTGCTGGAGCATCAAAAGCCCGTCGTAGATTTCAGCAAAAACCGGTGAGGTTCGACTGGCTATGCCTAGAATTCCACACATGGCATGGCTCCCGATTTGTGTGCCGCTGCACGCGCCCATGGGGTGCTGGCATCGGCCGAGATTCGTTTGCACGGGTGATACCGCGCTAGGCCGCCAGAATACAGAGCCTTGTGCTTTGCCTTCTTGCGGCGGGCTCAATCAGCCCTTCGTAACTCGCAATTAAGATGTGTCAGCATACACCAAACGCCAGTGATCCCGGAACAAAAGGTAGTTCAATGTTTTTCCGCCGCGCACATAAAAAGACCAAATTGAATGCAGCAGAGACAGCAACGGAGTCAGTCGATCAATCTGTGCTGTGCACATTGGTGGAGGAAAGTTACGCTGTTGCGGCTTTCACGCCCGAGGGTGAGTTTCTCTCTGTGAATGAGACCTTTGCAAATGCCACAGGCTATTCGACTGATGCTTTGAAAGGGCGGCATCATAGAACATTGGTGCCAGACCATGTGGCATCGACTGAGGATTATAGAACTTTCTGGACTGATCTTGCCTCTGGCCAGAAGAAGCAAGGCGAAATGGAGCGTGTACATAAAGACGGCACGCCGCTTTGGATGAACGCCACATATGCACCGGCATTTGATGCCAACGGCCAGGTGACGCAGATCGTAAAGCTTGCCCAACTGGCGCCCAAATCTGATGCAACTGCCCTATTGGAGCGCATTTGCGCAAAACTAGAGCGTGGCGCGTTAGAGACGCCGCTTGATGTACCTGAGACGGATCGCAACTATGATCTGGCTTGCACCTTCAATGGCGCGATCAGAGTTTTTGGCCAAATGCTCTCCGCGGTACGCACCAACGTGACCTCCGTGGACAAAGGTGTAAGCGAGCTGCAGTCCGTGTCCGGAAAGCAACTCGAAGGTGCGCAAGCCAAAGCCGTTGGCTTTGAGAATATTGCCGCTGAAATAGCGACTGTTTCCGATTTGGTTGGTCGCACAGCATCGACCACATCGGCGATATACGCAGCATCCGAGCAAACAAAGAGCATGCTGGAAGCCACGCGCGAGAAGGCACGAGACGCGACGAAGACCATGTCTCAATTGCTCGAGAGCGCCGAAATGATGTCACGCGCCAATGATCTTATCGAAGACATCGCTTTCCAAACTAATTTGTTGGCGCTCAACGCCAGTGTTGAAGCCGCTCGCGCAGGCGAAAAGGGGGTGGGTTTTGCTGTCGTTGCCGAGGAAGTGCGCCACTTGGCGGGGAGAAGTGCTGATGCGTCCAAAGAAATTCAGTCGCTGATCCAAAAATCGTCCAAGGACACCTCATCTATGTCGTCGCAAATTGATGCTGTCGATGCGGATCTCGTGAAAGCGGCTAGCGACTCCATTGAGATGTTGGAGCAAATGACATCCATCGCGAGCGGTACAGAGGAGCAAGCCGAGACGGTCAAATCCATCAGTACAACCGTGAACGATTTTGCAATCCAACTTGAGGAAGACGCTGCGTCTTTGCGCCGGTTTGCCGACCTGTCACGCGATCTTGCCCAGAATAGCGATCAAATGGCGCAAGCCATGTCTGGCTTGGGCATTCCTCAAGCAGGCGAGGATGTCATAAAGTCAGAGGGCGTAAACGGTGCGACGAGTAGCTCCTCCGAACTTTCGAAGAACTCACCGACCATTTCCCGGGCAATTAAGAAAGCCCCAACCCTAACAAAGCCGACCCCCAAAGGCACAGCTGAAGCAACTGTTGTCAATGCCAAGTCTGCTCCAGCCATGCAGAAAGGTCTGGAAGATGATTCCGATGATATTTTCATCTCAGACAATATCGAAGATTGGTGCGAAGCGATCTGAGAAATATCTTACAGCTCATGGCCCTTTGCGGGGCCACTATTTTCTAGATCGTCCGTGTTCCAAACTGCTGATTAAGCGTCGAATGAACAAACACCGACCAGTTCCTGATATTGAGTTGTGATCCAGCTAAGCGCCTGTTCGGGGTTCTGGTCTTCGATTGTCCCCGTGAGGCGACCGAAGACACGTGCAGAACGGCTGTCATCAATCATCGCAATATCCTGCGATGTAAGAACCGTTTCGTAAACGAAATACGCAATTGCTACGAGCAGGATGCCCCGCAGTACACCAAAGATGAAACCCAAAGCTTGATCCAAGCCGCCCAGGATTGAGCGTTGGATCAGCGCTGAGAAAAGTGGTGCGAATAAAGAGAACACGACCAAAACGGCCGCGACAACCAGAGCAAACGCGGTGATGATAGCAAGCTCACAACTATCGCCAATGAAGCTCCCAACGACTGGAAGTTCTTTGACCAACGGTTCAATTTGAGGAGCAAAGATAAATGCGAGCACGGCTGCTCCTATCCAACCCGCGATCGCCAGCCCCTCGCGCACGAAGCCTCGGCTATAGGCAAGCAGCGCGGACAAAACGATCACAATTCCGACTACGCCATCTACAATGGTGAACCCGTCCATCTGCCCTGCCTCCCGCTTAAGCGCTAACCTGCGCCAAAAACCTCGCCTACAACCGTCGCCAAATCTGCCATCGGCATCAGACGCACCCCGTGTTCGCCCGATAGTTTTCCACCCGGCGGAACAATTGCCGACGTAAAACCAAGTTTGGTGGCTTCTTTCAACCGGTTTTCGCCCTGGCTGACCGGCCGTAGTGCTCCCGACAGCGAGAGTTCCCCAAAAACCACGCATTCTGCCGGAAGCGCAGTGTCTTCGCGCGCCGAGAGAAGGGCGACGGCCACAGCCAGATCTGCGGCAGGTTCGCTGACTTTCATGCCGCCGGCCACATTCAGGTATACATCCAGCCCCGCGAAGGGGATCGCACAGCGCGCTTCCAATACGGCCAAGATCATGGCCAACCGACCGCCATCCCATCCAACGACGCTGCGTCGTGCCTGCGCATGGGGTGAGGGCGCGACAAGGGCTTGAAACTCGACCAAAACGGGGCGCGTCCCCTCGATGCCCGAGAACACCACTGACCCTGGCGCAGGTGTGCCACGCTGCGACAAAAAGAGCGCGGACGGATTGGCGACCTGGTCGAGGCCTGCACCTGTCATCTCGAACACGCCTATCTCATCGGCAGGACCAAACCTATTTTTGACAGCACGTAGGATGCGAAACTGATGCCCGCGTTCGCCTTCGAAGTAGAGCACGGTGTCGACCATATGTTCGACCACGCGTGGGCCGGCGATTTGACCTTCTTTGGTCACGTGTCCCACGAGGATTATCGAAATGCCACGCCTCTTGGCAAATGCTGTCAACTCATGTGCGCACGCCCGGACTTGGGCCACGGAACCAGGCGCGCTGCCGACGGTATCTAACCACATCGTCTGGACTGAATCGATGATCGCGAGATCGGGCGCCTCTTCATCCAGTGTGGTTAGAATGTCCCGAAGGTTGGTTTCGGCACCAAGTTGCACCGGGGCATGGCCCAACCCCAAGCGTTGCGCCCGCATCCGCACCTGTGCTCTGGCCTCTTCGCCGGAGATGTAGACAGTCTTCAAACCAGCCTTGGCAAAACTGGCTGCAGCTTGAAGGAGCAGTGTCGATTTGCCGATGCCAGGATCGCCGCCAACCAGCGTGGCAGAGCCTGTGACCAAACCACCGCCGAGTACCCGATCCAATTCCGCGATTCCAGCGTGATGGCGGGGCGGTGGAGCGTCTTCGCTCCCTAAGTCGCTCAATTCAACAATGCGTCCGCGCGCAGGGCCAAGACTTGTTGACGCAGCTGGGCCAGACGCGAGCGCGGTTTGCTCAGATAGCGTATTCCATGCGCCGCAAGATTCGCACTGTCCCGCCCATTTTGTGGTGATGTGCGCGCAATTGGAGCAGATGAAAGTGGTCTTGGATTTGGCCATGCGCTCTCATGCCTGAGGCCCGCGCGGTTGCCAAGAGCGCGCGCATCTAATGGCCCACGCAATCGTATAATACTCAAACATCGTTGCGGTGGCTGCAAATAGTGCCTTGCCAGTGACTGGCACATTGCCATCCACATTGCCATGGCGAGCCGGGCGACGGGCTCAAACGAATAAATTCCAATCCCCCGGGTAGGATCGTAAGAGGTCGTAGGCGTAGGAAATACCTTTGAATTCTGCTACAAGGATTCGCGGTTTGTCACAGACAGCAACGACTTAATGCTACTTTGTTTGAATATTTTGGCGCTGCGTGAACAGTGAACAGAAGAGAGAACCTACAACGCAGGCGGTAAAAAGATAAAGTCCCCAGGCCGTTTCGATGTGACCTAATCCCAGTCCTTTGACGATCGTGATATAGAGCGCGATCAAAAAGATATCGGCCATGGCGAGTTTCCCAAGGCCGGTTAGCCAAGGTAGCAAACGCTCATGGGCAAGGTCGAAATGCACCAGCGCAAGGCCGATTGTTTTCATATAGGGCGCAAACATCGCGAAAACGGTCACCGCCAATGCGAGAAACACATCGCTTTGCCAAAGCACTATTAGCCCGCTGATCACTGAAATGTCTGAGAGGCCAAAAAGTGGTAGAAGACCGGCTCGCATCAACGGCGCGAACCAGGCGACGGGATACAGCGCCAGCAAGGAGAGGTTGAGCGCGACAAGAGCGTGTTTCACCGAACCGCCTCAATGGGTCCCTCGGCGCGGCCATGGATGAACTGCTGAAGATAGAGGTCGTTGGCGGTGTCCATCTCGTCCAAACGCCCTGTCCATTGGATGACGCCGTCATGCAACATCGCCACGCGATCCGCAATGGTCCGCACGGACGTCATATCATGGGTGATGGTCATGGTCGTGGCGCCCATTTCCACGACGATCTCGCGGATCAAATCATTGATGACACCCGACATAATGGGGTCGAGGCCAGTGGTTGGCTCGTCAAAGAAAATGATCTCCGGCTCTGCGGCGATGGCGCGTGCGAGGCCCACACGTTTTTGCATGCCGCCCGAGAGTTCGGCGGGAAAACGGTCGGCTACATCTTCCTTCAATCCAACACGACGCAGTTTTTCGATGGCAATGGTGCGCGCTTCGTCTTTGGGTTTTTTGAGCGCGCCGCGCATCAAGCGAAAGGCCACGTTTTGCCAAACGGGCAGGGAATCAAACAAAGCGCCGCCCTGAAACAACATGCCAAATCGCGCCAGGAATGCATCTCGGTCGGCTTTGGCAACGTTTTGTCCGTCGACTTCGATTTTGCCACGGTCGGGTTCCACAAGGCCAAGCACCGTTTTGATCGTCACCGATTTACCAGTGCCAGAGCCTCCGATAATTACCATGCTCTCGCTCGTGGGGACATGCAGGTCTACGCCACGTAAGACCTGATTATTGCCAAAGGATTTATGGATACCATTGAGTGTGATCATGCCGCGAAAAACACCTCTGTGAGGACGTAGTTCGATGCCAGGATAAGCACGCTGGCCGCGACGACCGCGGATTTTGTGGCGCGACCAACACCCTGGGCACCGCGTCCGGATTGCATCCCGAAGTAGCAGCCCATCAAGGCAATCAAGAACCCAAAGACCGCGCCCTTCACAAGGCCAGACCCCACATCCCAAAACTCGAGGAAATCGACGGTGTTTTTTAGATATGCTGCGGCGTTGAACTCCAGTCGGGTCACCCCGACGAGATAGCCGCCAAAGATACCGATGCTGTCGCCCACGGCGACCAAAACAGGCACCGCAAGTGTGGCCGCGAGTACCCGGGGTACTGTGAGATACTTCATCGGATGTGTTGATAGGGTCACAAGCGCATCGATTTGCTCGGTCACTTTCATCGTCCCGATCTCTGCGGCAATGGATGAGGCGACCCGTGCTGCTACCATCAAACCGCCGAGCACAGGGCCCAGTTCGCGGACCATACCGATTGCCACGATGGAGGGAACTACGGCTTCTGCACTAAACCGTGCACCGCCAGCATAAATTTGCAATGCCAGCGCCCCTCCAGTGAACAACGCCGTGAGGCCAACGACCGGCAAAGACAGCCAGCCAATTTGCACTAAGGCTTGGCCAAACTCACGCCAATAAAATGGGGGGCGCAGGATGTGTGATATCGTTTCAAGCGCAAAGAGTGTGACGCGACCGACGCTGGCCAATAGCCCCAAGATCACTCGTCCGATGCTTGCCAGAAAGGCCAAAACTCCGGTCATACGCCAACATAGCGGCGTTTGTAGCGCGCCCCAAGGGAGGTGAGGATTTCGTAGCCAATTGTGCCCGACCACTCGGCCAAGGTGTCGACAGATTGGTGGTGCCCCAAGAGCTCCAACGTATCGGCGCCCTCTGAGGCGTCGGTGATGTCGACCCCGATGAGGTCCATCGAAATCCTTCCTGCGACCGGCACGCGGGTGTCATTGCAAAAGAGTGCTGCTTTCGGACCCATCGCGCGCAGAATGCCGTCCGCATAGCCAGAGCCGATAGTTGCAATACGGCTGGGGCGTTGCGCAATGAACGCATTGCCGTAGCCGACGCTTTCGCCAATATCGATGTCCCTTGTCTGGATGATCGGAATATCCAGTTTGACCACAGGTTGCGCATCTGCGAAGGGCATCCCTCCATAAAGACCAATGCCGGGGCGCGTCATGTCAAAGTGATAAGGGGCACCCAAAAGAACACCGCCCGTTGCGGCAAGCGAACGCCGCGCATTCACACCGTCGATCATCTCACTGAATGCACGGTGTTGCATCGCGTTCATCGCATGATTTGGTTCGTCGGCGCATGCCAGATGGCTCATCACCAATCGTGGTCCTTGGCTCAGGGCAATGTCACGCACAGCGGCCCATTCTCCGGGCTCCATACCAAGGCGGTTCATACCTGAGTCAAGTTGAATGCCAAAAGGTGCACCTGGCAGAGCTTCGACATGCCGCAACATCTGGTCCACCGAGTTGATCAGAGGGATCAAGCCGAGATCCCCGATCATGTCAGTGTCACCTTTCATGTGGCCCGAAAACACATAAATATCGATGCCATCTCCCAAATGTTGGCGCAAGGCGGCGCCTTCTTCGGTCAGCGCCACAAAGAAACTGCGCGCGCCTGCTTGGGCCAACGCACGCGCCACCCGCGGGGCTCCCAACCCATAGGCGTCTGCCTTTACACAGGCCCCGGTTTCCACCGCGGAGAGTTTGTCCAAAGCACGCCAATTGTTGCAAATGGCGGCCAAATCTATGGAGAGCGTCGCTTGTGCCATGGCTCTTGTCTCTTTTGCGCGCGCGCCAAGGTCAAGCGGGAATCGATGATTGCACGTGTCACATCTGAGGGCTAAGGAACCGATATGACACTGACACTTGACACCGACTTCGCGGCTGCGTTGCAGGCCAAAATCGACACCAAGACCAAACCTTTGGGCGCGCTGGGCCGCGTTGAAGAGTTGGCCGCTCAAGTGGCGATCTTGCAGGGCACGCTCTCGCCGCGGATGGAAAACTGCCAATTAACGATCTTTGCAGCCGACCACGGCCTGGCCGCAGAGGGTGTTTCTGCCTTTCCAGCCGAGGTCACACGCCAAATGGTGCTCAACTTTGCCGGCGGTGGCGCGGCGGCCAATGTGTTCACCAACGCAAACGGGGTTGCGCTTCAAGTGGTCAATGCCGGTGTGATGGGCGGCGCATTCGATATGCCCGGTGTGCGCGACGCGCCAATTGCCGAAGGCACAGCCTCGGCTCTTAAAGGCCCAGCTATGACGTCCGAGCAGGTGCAGCAAGCCCTGGAAACCGGGCGTGAGTTCGGTCAGGCAGGTGACTTCGATGCCATGGCTTTTGGTGAAATGGGCATCGGGAATACGTCGTCTGCGACGCTCATTGCGCATCGCCTCTTGGGGCTGCCGGTCGCTGATCTCGTCGGCCGGGGAACCGGCGTCGATGATGCAGGCCTCGCGCATAAGCAATCAGTGCTGGAGGCCGCATCGGCCCGTGTCCCAGATGAGTTGTCCGCGGAAGATGTACTGCAAGAATTCGGTGGTTTTGAGATCGCTATGATTGCAGGCGCCATGATCGGTGCGGCAGATGCCAAACGGGTCGTTCTCGTGGACGGATTTATTGCCTCGGCGGGCGCGCTCATTGCGGCACGGATTGCGCCAGAGAGCCGAAAAGCAATGGTCTTTGCGCATCATTCCGCGGAAGCGGGTCACGGCGCGATCCTGTCCGCCATGGAGGCACAGCCGCTTTTACATCTCGGATTGCGCTTGGGTGAAGGCACAGGCACCGCACTGGCGTGGCCTTTGGTCAAAGCGGCGGTGTCCATGCTCAATGACATGGCGTCCTTCACCGATGCGGGCGTGTCCGAAAAATCATGAGCTGGGAAGCGCAGCGACTCGGGCTCGCGCTCCAATTCATGACCCGACTGCCAGTGCCCTGGCACGTCGAGTACAGCGCTGAAGCGCAAGCCGATTCGGCGCGATATTATCCACTCGTTGGTGTCGTTGTCGGCAGTATTGCCGCATTTGTTCTTTGGATTGCCCAGCTGATCTGGGCATGGCCGATTGCGGTTATCATGGCGGTTGCGACCGCCGTCTGGATCACCGGCGCGCTTCATGAGGATGGGTTGGCCGATACCGCCGATGGCCTTGGTGGTGCGGCAACTCGTGAACGGGCTCTCGACATTATGCGCGATAGCTCCATCGGCGTTTATGGGCTGATTGCTTTGCTCGTTGTGGTGTCTCTGAAGGTCTTCGCGCTCTTCTCTATGTCGTTTTTGACAGCTTACGGTGCACTTTTACTGGCGCACGTGATCAGCCGCTACGCCCCAGTCGCCCTCATCCATTTCATGACCTATGCCCGGCGCGAAGGCGCAAAGTTTGCGACCCCAAGTATCTCATCTGGCGGGCATGGCCTTGGTCTCCTCACTGCGGTTGTCTTTGGCGTTGTGGGTATGGTGTTTCTAGGGTGGTCGCTGTTGCTCGGGCTGCTCATTGCGAGCTTGGCGGTGCTTTGGCTCAGCTGGCGCGCGCAAAACAAGCTCGGAGGTTACACGGGCGATATCCTGGGTGCGAGCCAGCAACTCGCTGAACTTGGCATCTATTTGGGGCTGATCGCATGGGCCTGACGTTCATCAGACATACGCAGCCCGATGTCGCCAAGGGCATGTGCTATGGCCGGACCGATTTGGACGTCGCTGATAGCTTTCTCGACGATGCCAAGCGGGCCGTGGCTTCGCTAGGCGCACATAGGGCTATCTTCACGTCACCTCTGAAAAGATGCCGTAAACTATCTGATTTTATTGGAGAAAGCGAAGTTCTAGATGCGGTCATCGAAATGGATTTCGGAGCGTGGGAAATGGTGCCGTGGGACGCAGTGCCGCGCGATGAGTTGAATGCATGGGCGGCTGACTTTGACCACGCAAAACCCCATGGCGGCGAGAGCGTCGCAGAGCTGCGCACGCGTGTTGAAGCAGGGATTTCCGAGCTTCCGGACGGCTCTTTGATTGTTACACATCATGGGGTGATCAAAGCCGCAGCGGTCATTTTTGATCATCCTGAAGGCTGGGACATCACTGTCGGATTTGGTGAGAGCATCCGCTTCTAGAAAGTCTGATCCCCGCCTGCCTGCCAGGATTTGACCAAGTTGCCAAAGCGTGTGAATTGGCTCTCGAAGCTGAGCTCGACCGTGCCAATTGGACCATGGCGTTGCTTGCCAATGATGACTTCGGCCTTTCCATGCAATCTGGACATGGCCGTCTGCCATTCCGCCATTTTCTCCAGATCATCGTCACTCGGTTTCTCGCGCTCTTTGTAATACTCTTCGCGATAGACGAACATCACGACGTCGGCGTCCTGCTCGATGGAGCCGGACTCCCGCAAGTCAGAGAGTTGCGGGCGTTTATCGTCACGCGACTCAACCTGACGTGACAGCTGGGAGAGTGCGATGACAGGTATTTCCAGCTCTTTAGCGATTGCCTTGAGACCCATGGAAATCTCACCGATTTCCTGGACCCGATTGTCGGACGTCCCGCGCACCAACTGAAGGTAGTCTACGATCAACACATCAAGCCCGTGGGTCCGTTTGAGGCGGCGGGCGCGGGCAGTAAGTTGGGCAATCGGAATGGCCGCCGTGTCATCGATAAAGAGCGGACAGGCTTCAAGCGCTTTTGCAGCATCAACAAAGCGTCGGAATTCTTGTTCGTTCATGTCGCCTTGGCGGATCTTGTGAGACGAGATCTCAGAGGCCTCGGCGAGAATACGTCCTGCCAATTGCTCCGCTGACATCTCAAGCGAGAAGAACCCTACGACGCCACCTTCCACGGCGCCTTCGCGCCCATCTGGTAGAACGCCTTTCCTATAGTTTTTGGCCACGTTGAAAGCGATGTTCGTTGCCAGCGATGTTTTTCCCATGGAGGGGCGGCCGGCAAGGATCAAAAGATCCGATTTGTGTAATCCACCGAGCTTGGTGTCGAGATCGATGAGCTGAGTTGGGACGCCCGCCAAGCCCCCGTCACGTTGATAGGCCGCGTTTGCCACGTTGACCGCGTCAGTCACCGCTTTCAGAAAGCTAGTGAACCCGCCCTCTGATTGACCGCTTTCGGCAAGTTTGTAGAGCGCCTGTTCTGCTTCGACGATCTGATCTTTTGGCTCGGAAGCTACCTCGACCCGTGCCGCTTTTGTGGAGATGTCGCGCCCCAGCGAGATGAGATCGCGTCTCACCGCCAGATCGTAAATCATCTGGGCATAATCACGTACTGCAAACGCAGAGATCGCAGCCCCAGCCAGGCTCGCCAGATAGGCAGGCCCCCCGAGCTCTTTGAGGCCCTCATCCTCTTCCATAAACGCCTTCAGCGTCACAGGAGATGCCAACGCGTTTTTAGAAATGCGCGCAGAGGCGATCTCGAAAATGCGAGTATGCACGGGCTCATAAAAGTGCTTGGGCCCGATCATCGAAGCGACACGATCGTAGATGTCATTGTTGGTCAGGATCGCCCCAAGCAGCTGCTGCTCCGCTTCAATGGAATGCGGCATTGTGGCTTCGTCTTGGACGGCCACGCCCGTGGGGTTTATGGTTGTGATCTCGTTCATACCGGCCCGCCCAACTGCTCGACGCGTGATTTGGTGTTGTTGCGATTTGATACCCTATACAACATGTCTGCGCTACGAGGATAACCTTGGGGATGTTCCGCAGGGATAAGTGCCAGCAGATTGTCGCTTGCCCATCAACTCGTCGACATAGTGTAGCCAATCAGGCGCCTCGTGCCAAATGTTGATTGACCAATTGAGTCGTTGTGGACTTGTCCACATGCATCCACAGGGCACCTTTTCGAAGTTTATTTTGCGTTCTCTGACTGCCACTTACGAGGGTCGTTCAAAAACTTCTCAACCTCCGTCAGAGTTTCATTATCGAAAAGCGCGCGATCCTTGGCCACAGCCAAGACATCCCACCACGTGCAAAGCGCGTGCAGAGACACGCCGTGGTCACCCAAGGTCTTCTCGGTCTCTGGGAAGATGCCGTAGTAAAAAATAACCGCCGTGTGGCCGCACGTGGCCCCGGTTTCGCGGATGGCGTCGACAAACGACAGCTTCGAGCCGCCATCGGTTGTCAGGTCCTCGACAAGAAGCACTCTATCGCCCTCGTGCATTGCTCCTTCAATGCGTGCATTGCGGCCATATCCCTTTGGCTTTTTACGCACATAGCTCATTGGCAGAGCCATCCGCTCCGCCACAAACGCGGCAAATGGAATACCCGCAGTCTCCCCTCCGGCGATGTTGTCAAAGGCTTCAAAACCCGCGTCGCGCATGACCGTCGTGACCAAAAAATCCATTAAAGTCGAGCGGATGCGGGGGAAAGAAATCAACTTGCGGCAGTCGACATAAGAGGGTGACGGCAAGCCCGAGGACAGTGTGTAGGGCTCTCGCGTGTTGAAATTGACCGCCCCGATTTCCAACAGCATAGACGCCGTCAGTCGCGCGATTTCTTCTTTGGTTGGGTAGGTCGTCGGGATCATGTGAAAGCCTCAAGCAAAGCGTTATGCGACGCGCCAGTGCAGGTCCATGCCAGGATCGAAGATCGTGACGGGGCCTTCCGGGGTCTCTAGTTTTTCGGGGTACCTGAACGGGCCGCCTTTGGTCAGTGTGATGCTTTCATCGTTTGCCGGGAGATTGTAAAAGGCAGGACCATGAAGCGACGCAAACCCTTCAAGTTTGTCGAGCGCACCTTCGTTTTCAAACACCTCGGCCAAGATCGACATCGTGTTGGTCGCCGTGAAACAGCCCGCGCAGCCGCAGGCGCTGAGCTTGTTTGGGTCGGTATGTGGCGCAGAATCCGTGCCCAGAAAGAAGCGGGCATCGCCCGACGTGGCAGCTGCACGCAGAGCAAGACGATGCTCTTCGCGTTTGGCGACGGGCAAGCAATAGTAGTGTGGTTTGATCCCACCAACGAGAATGTCATTTCGGTTGATAACCAAGTGGTGAGTTGTGATTGTCGCGGCCAGCCCCGTTTGGTTGCTACGCACATAGTCGGCGGCGTTTTGCGTGGTAATGTGTTCCATGACCACCCGTAACTTGGGAACCGCCTGACGGATCGGATCGAGCACGCGGTCGATGAAAACAGCTTCGCGATCAAAGATGTCAATGTCTGCATCAACCACTTCTCCGTGTACACACAAAGGGCAGCCAATCTCGGCCATGCGCTCTAGGACGGGGCGCACTTTATCAAAATCGCGCACGCCAGATGCGGAGTTGGTCGTGGCTCCCGCTGGGTAGAGCTTGACCGCCTTGATCAAACCGCTTGTATGCGCTTCGGCAAGATCGTCGGGATCCGTATCTTCGGTGAGATAGAGTGTCATCAATGGGGTGAATTTCATCCCATCCGGGAGCGCAGCCAAAATCCGGTCGCGATAAGCCAAGGCATCGTCACCACGCACCACTGGGGGAACGAGATTCGGCATAATGATGGCACGGGCAAAATGACGGGCTGTTTCAGGCAAAACAGCTTTCAACATGTCTTTGTCGCGGAGATGGAGGTGCCAATCATCGGGGCGGCGCAGCGTAAGGGTCTCAGACATGGCCCTGTGCTACACAATGGCATCGCGATAGACCAGAGGTCCTATCAGTCCGCGCGCAATTCCATGAGTTTGCGTTGAAAGCGTGGCGCCTTCATGCGAGTTGTGACGTTCGTGCAGAGCGTTTCGAGCAGGCCATACCGCCCGTTGCGTTCCAGCGCCGACATAAGATTGCGCAGGTAGGGCGGATAGGTCCTCCGTGCGCGAAGGAGCGCGTGGAACCAAGCTTCGTTTAGGCGGCCGGAGCCTGCGCGTACCAAAATTCGAAAAAGTAGCGCCATATCCAGCAGCGACGATTGCACGGCTTGGCCCATAAAAGGAGTGCGCAAAAGCGTAGTTTTCGGCCCCTCGAACAGCGCGGCATGCATGGCATCAAGCGGTTGGTGGGGATCGTAGATGATGAAGGTTTGCTCCGAAAGCTCGGTGAATTCAGGCGCAAAGCCGAAATCACCCGAGAAATCGCGGATCCGGTGCCGTGTGAACCGATCATCCCATCCCGCCAAGCGCGCTTCTAAAGTGGCTTGAGGTTGGATGGCAACGACGATTGCATCTTGTGCGGCCCGCGCAAAGGCGGCCGCAGCATAGCCACAGGGACCCGCGCCGTAGAAGAGCAATTGTTTAAAATTGTCAAAGAAGCCTTCGTCATCCAAATCGTGGAAAAATTGGATCACATGAGGGTCTCGGAACCAGGTGTCGCCTTCGGATACCAATGCGAGATGCGACCAGCCGGTGGCTTGAACCAGTTCAAACCCAAACGGGTGTCCCATGTCTGAGAGACTTTGAATGTTTTGCCGACTTTCAAACGTCACGACAAGGGTATCACCTTCGTGGATGAAGGCTGCGGTGTGATCAGGACCTAAGCTGTGTGAGAACCCATGCACATCACCGATATCTGCCAGAGCTGCAAACCACGCGTCTTTTTTGAGGCGCGCCATGGGCGCGTGAAATGAATTGGGCATGTCTTGCATGTTTATGACTCGTCACTGACGCGCGGGCGCGCGATTTCGCTTGTTTATTAAACGGCAATCTAGACAAAAATGGGCATCAAAGAAGAGACCATTATGGCGAATTTTGACGGTTTAGTCGGGATTTGTTTGCGTAAGAGATCAATTGGCGGGCCAATTGCGGACCCAAGGGGCGCGACGGCGGTGTGGTCAACAACCGGCCCATAAGTGCGCGATAGGGTTCTTCGAGCATTAGCTCCTCAAATCGCGTTTTGCGCCAAGTCACGGCCGCCGCGTGCAACTCAGTGAGGACGGGATCTCCGGCGAGTGCGTCACGTTCCGTTTTCACGTCTTTTTGCAGGGCTAAGATCGAGATGTCTTCGACTGTGTTAAAGTTGCGCTCGACCCAATAATCGAGCCCCAGCATATCATCGCTATGTACGGCTCTGCCGCGCGCGGTCTTGAGCACGAAGCTTTCCTTTGCGCCAAGGGCATAATGATTGAGTTGCACGAGTTTGGTATTGCTGTGGCCAAACCGATTGAAAATCCGCTTTGTTTTGAAGTCGTTGGGGAGTGCGCGGCCCTCGCCATCAAACCATTGCGCGTTGGTGAGCTTTTCGTTTTGTGGTTGGCGGGGGCGATGCACACCGAGGCCTTTGTAAGTGCCGTCGTTGCGATAGAGCGTTTTGAACATTGACGCTCGCCACGGCCAATGCATGATTTCTGGCGCTGCGCGCGTGAAAACCTCTGGGACAGGCCGGTCTACATAGTTGATCTGCGAATTATTGCCGAAGAGGCGCCATGTCAGCGTTATTGCAGTGGCATTGGGCAGCGCGGCAAACAGATCGCCAAGTTTGCACGCACCCACGTGGATATTGACGAATTCATCAATGTCAAGGGGCAGGAGCCAGTCAGCTTTGCGCACTGCTTTCGTCTTTGACGCCGCTTTCAAGCCAGTGAACTGAATACCACCTTTGTCGTATGGTCCATCGTTGCGGATGTGTGTGACATGACCCATCTCCTCAAGGCGGTCCAGCATCTCGTCCGTACCGTCAGAGCAATCGTTGGAGCACACCACAAAATGGTCAAACCCAACGACGCGGTGATGTGCCAGCCAATCCAGCAGAAAGGCCGCCTCATCGCGTACACAAAGGACCGCGACATGACGCATCAAAAATCGCGCCGAAAGACAACAACCTTGCCCTCAGAGCCTCGATGAAAATAGGTCAAACCGGCGCGATGCATCGCATCAAAGACGCCTTGAACGCCGGATTGCCCAATCCATTGTGGGTGCAATTCAATGATGGCGGCGCGGAGGCCGGAGAAATCCCCAGCAGGGAAAAGTTCTGCTTCGGCTCCTTCTATGTCACAGACCAAAATCGTGGGCTTGATTTTGCGCAACGTGGCGTTGAGTCCAAGGACATCAACATCTGCGGTATCCACGTAACTGCCGGTGTCAGGGTCCAAGGAAGAGCCGAGAAAGTTTTTACGAATATAGAACGTTCGCGATTTTCCTTTGCGCGCAGCTAGGAGCGCGTTGTGCACTGTAATACGATCCTGGACCCCATTTTCGCGATGAAAATCCGCCATATAAGACAAAAGAGAAGGGTTCGCCTCGAATGTGTGAACATGTTTTGCGCCGCAGAGCTTTGTGAGCACCGTGGACATGTAGCCGATGCCGCCGCCCAATTCCAAAACGACATCTGAACGACGTACAATGCGTTTGACGGCAGTGGTTTCCTTCAGCTCGTAGGTGCCCGTGCGAAGCGCACGGCGACGTCCTCCGACGGTGATATCGGGGTGCTTTGGGATGCGCAGGCCATCCGCCTCAATCACGCCGCGTGTCTCAGGGGGAGCTTGATCTTTCATCTGTCACGATTCCATGTCGAGAGCGAGGGCATAGGCCACCCGTTCTGTTTCAGTGAGTTTAAGCGCAAGTGCTTGACGATAGAGCTCTTCAAACTCGGGGATTTTATGCAATTCTTTGGCTTTTGCCCGATGCCAAGCAAGCCCACCATCATGCGCCTCGCGCAACCTCCGGTCGCTCATTAAGCGATCATATTCGCCGCGGACCCTCGGAATATTTCGTTTGATGGTGATGTCGCGGAAGTTCGACCAATCCATCCGGATCCAGTAATTTAGTCCAATGGATCGGTCCACATGCAAGGCGCGACCACGTTGTCGTTTGATCAAAAAGCTGTCAGCTGAACGTAACGCGTAGTGGTTCAGTTGAAGCAGATCGTAGCCAATTGAGCGCTTGGAGTTGCGCCACCCATTTTCTTTGATGTCGTCACCCATGAGCTGGCCCGAGCCATTGACCCAGACAACGTCGTGGGCACGGTTAGATTTGAGTTTATTGGGACGGTGACACGACATTTTCCCATACGCGCCGTTGTTTTTGAACATGGTTTTAAAACCCCAAACTGTGTGGGGTTTGGGGCAATATTTAGGAGCGCACATATCAAATTGGTCGATCACGAAGGCATCCGAGAGGCGCGTGACACCATTGTGGCCAAATAGGCGCCACGTCATCGCAACATTCGTTGCATCGGGAACGCGTTCTAAGAAATCGTCCAACGTGCCGTTGCCGCACCGAATGTTCATGAACTCATCGACATCGATGTGAATGAGCCAATCTGCATTTTGCACCACTGGCTCCTTCAGGGCTTGATTGAGTGCGTATTGTTGGGGCGAATTGCCTTTCCAATTTTCATTGTCGCGGTGGTGCACCACACCCATGGCTTGGAGGCGTTGTAAGACGTCGTCGGTCGTGTCGTTGCACCCGTTGGTGTAGATTACGAAGGTGTCGATGCCGATGGCGCGATGATAGGCCACCCATTCCACAATGTAGGGGGCCTCGTTTTTCATACAGGCCACGATAACATTGCCAGTGGAGCCTGGTTCGAGGGACCGCGGTTTTGCGGGCGCAAAAGCTGATGAAAGGGCCTCTTCGTTGACATGGCCAAGGCGATTGTGCGGCGCATAAGGCGACCCTATGAGCTTGCGCAGGTTTTGCGCGGCCAAGGGCGGCAGAGTGGCTTGCCCCGCCGATGTCACGGCGTGTTTATCCGAATTTGATTTTTCGTTTTGAGCGTCGCGTTTTTCGCGCGTGGCCGAGTCAAGACGTTCCAGATTTGCCAAGAGGTACTGACTTGCCCGGAAGCCTTGCGAAGGTTCGGGCTCGATGAAGCCGATTGTGTCTTCACCTGAGCCAAAGTTAAGCGCGCCTAAAGGTGGATGAAGTTCAGCCAGTGCTCCGATTTCGCTTTCAAAATATGCATCTATAATGCCTAGAAAATGGGCGTCTATCGACGGGCCTGAAATCCGCATGTCGCCCAGCATCTTGCGCCATAGTTGGCGCGGCAGAATGTGTTTGCCTTTGCTCAAATGGCGCAGCATGAGATCATTGAAGCTGCGCGAGCGGGCCAACCAAATGGCGGAGGGGGCACGCGGACGCGTTTCTGCGTCTGCCTTCCCAATTTGGCTCGGCAGATCGAAACTCTTGCAAATCTCTTTGGTCAACGAAGCGCTTGCGAATGTGTCTTGGTCCAGAACGCGTAAGCTCACTGCGTCTGCGCCAAAGACATTGGACCAAAGATCAATCCAAGCACCGAGATCAATGAATGCCGGCGCTCCTTGCACATCGGGGTAGACGCCTTGGTCTGCTTTGCTTTCGGGACGGCTCGAGATGGCCTGATCCCACCAACGCCGATTTGGCATGTGTTTTAGAAAACCCAACTCCATACCGAGGCTACGAGCTCGACCTTCAAGGACTTGGCTTGCGTAGTGACGCGCCAACATCTCGCTTGGAGCGTCGACATGGGCGACAATCCGAATGTCCTCGCTGAGGGGGCTGAGTATTTCCTTGAGCGCTTGAATTTCTTTGAGATGAACCAGAATCGATCCGAATTGGTGCGCAGACAGGATGAAATGATCAGGTTCTTGTGCTGCACACTCGGTATGCAACGCTTCGGTCACGTCAGCGCGGAGTCGCGCCTGGGCCTGGGGGCTTGCGAAGCCTCTGTTGGCGCGCAAAGTATCGACAACCGCACAAACCGCCATGAATAGACGTGTATGGTTCTTGGGGCCTGGACTGCGGGCAAAGACGACGCCGTGTTCGGCCAATTGCGCGCGCTTGTCGGCGAGCGTGTCCTGGATCCGCGTGCTGGCCCATGGATCAGGCCCGATATGAAGGGTTACGCGGGTCATGCGCTGTGCCGATTTGGATTGCGATTTGCGCGACCCCACCAGGGAAAGGACAGGTCAAGATGCGCGCTCAACTGCTCGGGTGCGTCCGGCGCACTCGTGTCATAGGTCAAAAGTAGGTCTGTTCCGGCAAAAAACTGAGTCAGCGCCGCATAGTGCGCGTCTATCCAGCGCACCCGTTCCGCTGTGGATTGTCCGTATCCAACGGGCAGACCCGGGACCGCGCCTTTTGGGAGGCGTTTACGGCCCAGGTTGGACCACGCCAACATGCTGTCAGACATATCATGTGGGTCGCGCCAGGAGGCCACGAACTTCACGTGGGGGTGCTTTGCACGGATGGCTGCAAGCAATCCCCAGTCAGTCTGTGGCCAAAGAGACTTGTCCTCGCGCAAAAGCGAGAGTTCGGATAGCGCTTCAAATTCGCCAAAGTGGCGCAGCGGATCCCCACAAGAAAAATACCCTTCATAGAGGGCCTCTGCGACAAACACGTTTTGTAACAGAGTGTTACAAGTTTGGTCTACCTGAATTCGGAAGTCTGCTGTTCGCAATCCGGCGCGGCGCATGGCGCGGGCCAGGGTGGTGGTGCCGGACTTTGGCAGTCCAAGGTTGATGACCCGCATGCTCATGCTAGCATCTTCGGCAGGGGCGATTTTGGCAGGTCCGCTAAGAGTGCCTCTTCTGCGGCGCAGATCTTGGGCGCGTTGCGCAATTGTTCGATCATACGGCGGTAGTGTTTGTCTTCAATCAGTGTCTCAAGCTTACCTCGGTGCAAACGGACCGCGTTGTCATGTAGGTCAGCGACGTCGGGGAGCGCTTTGAGGCGCTGTATCTCATCTTGCAGGCGTGGCATCATGCGCAGAATAGAGGTCTCTTGGTAGCCGTCGTCGTTGCGTTCGCGCCAATAGCTGTCATCAAATGCGCGGTGCTCTCGATTGACGTCGCCGCGGTCGTTCTTGACGAGATAGCTCTCCAATGACCGCAAAGCATAGTGATTGAGGGTTGCATATTTGCGGGCACCTGTGGCCGGGAATTTGCGAATGCGTCGTTTGTTGGCAGCTATCAGAAACTTGTGTGGCACATCACGTCCTGATCCATCGCTCCAACGCAGGCCTTTGCGTGGGCTACCCTTGAAGAAGGGTCTATGTGCGCCAAAGTACTGAAGAGGGAAATCGTTGCGCATCAGGGTCTTCACTTCGATCGCCGTCTCGGCGCACCAAAGGTCCGGGTTATGGGTCCGCGTGAATTGTTCGATGACAGGCCGGTCTTCGAACGTCTCGATCCCGGCGTTGGCAAAGAATTGAAAATGCAGGGAAATTGCATGAGGATTGCCACAGGCGTCAATGAGCGCAGGAAGCGTGTTGTTGCCCACATGGATGTTGAGAAACTCATCCACATCCGCAATCCAGATCCAGTCGGCGTTTTGCACAAGCGTATGTTGTGCCGCTGCTTTGAGTGCCTCCATCTGGTAGTTACGACCTTCGGCGGGATTGGGCAGGTGGGTGACATCTCCGTGATCGGCCAAACGGTCCAACAAATGGTCTGTTCCATCGGAGCAATCGTTTGAATAAAACAGATGATCCGTCACGCCAATGACGCGATTGTAAGCGATCCATTCCAAAAGGAACGGGCCTTCATTTTTCACACATGTGACGGCGGTTATGCGCACGGGCCAACCTCCGCTTCCTCGTTGAAATACATATCTGCTCGCCTGGCTTTAGGGTGCACCCTAGGGCCGGATGGTTTATTATTTGCAAAATGTGTCGCATGTCGCAGGCATTGCGTCAATCCAACCGCCAAAAGAGGCAAAGGGTTGCGGCTTGACGTCGACGATCCATATGGACAGCTTGGAGCGACTGGCAAAGGAGCGCGTTCATGTCACCCATGCCCCAATCCATCGATGCTGTGGATACCCTCTTGGCCGAACAGGATTACGTCTGCGGCCGAGCCCTGGCCACGGTGAGTTTTCTTGCGTTGAGATTGGGAAAGCCACTTTTCCTCGAAGGGGAGCCGGGCACGGGCAAAACCGAAATTGCCAAGGCGTTGGCGGCAGGTCTCGGACGGCGGTTGATCCGGTTGCAATGCTATGAAGGATTGGACGCAGCCTCCGCCGTCTACGAATGGAACTTCCCCGCTCAGATGGTCGCCATTCGCACAGCTGAAGCCACGGGTGCCACGGACCGCGCTGCCTTGCAGACCGATTTATTCGGGCCAGAGTTTCTAACTGAGCGGCCTCTGCTCGAAGCGATGCGCCCGCACGAGGGGGGTGCACCGGTTTTGCTCATTGATGAATTGGACCGCACAGACGCACCGTTCGAGGCATTCCTGCTCGAAGCCTTGTCGGACTTTCAGGTGACGATCCCGGAAATAGGCACGATAGCCGCCGAAGAACCGCCCATTGTCATTGTCACATCGAACCGGACCCGCGAAGTGCATGACGCGCTCAAACGACGATGTCTCTACCATTGGGTGGATTACCCGGCATTTGAGCGTGAGCTGGAAATTCTCCAAGCACGTGTGCCTGACGCGGCTGGTACGCTCAGCCGCGAGATCATTGCCTTTGTCCAAGCGCTTCGCACAGAGGATTTGTTCAAAAAACCGGGCGTCGCCGAAACCATCGATTGGGCCAAATGCTTACTCGCACTCGACGTTGTCGCGCTCAGCCCGGAGGTCATCGCGGATACCTTGGGGGCGCTTTTGAAATATCAAGACGACATCCAAAAGCTGCAAGGGTCGGAGGCCAAACGGATCTTGGATCAGGTCAAGGCCGAAGCGCCCGCGATGGCAGGATGAGAGGCGCTTCAGTGGTGGTGTGTGGAGACAATCTCATAGGTGATGATCGCGCAATCAGGCAGGGACAGCGGGTCTTTTATGCGCATTGTCATGATGTCACCGCTTATGATCTGTGCGTGACCGGGCCGCAACGTGGTGAGCGCATTTTCGGGCGGCTGCGCGTTGATCAAGACCTCTGAGGGACCCACATTGGTGAACGTCACACAGGCGGTGCCAAGGTCTTCAGAGTCTACAACACGTGCTATTTCGATGCCGTGGACTACAGACAAACATGCCATTGAGTGAGCCTTTCTCAATAGGGGCGATCAATGCTCTCGCATGATGAAAGTAAGATCATGTTAACCCTTTAATCGGTGAACAATGTGTTGGTAAAAGCAAATGCTTCGGCACTTTCTGCGGTTGGAGATCGTATTTTTTGCAACTTCCTGCGATGCTTGTAACCTTGTCTGGACAAAGACTGTCAGACATCATGATAAATTCTTGTATGGAAAGACCGTTATGCCTGAATACGCGCCGATTGATCTGCCCGACGATCCTAAGCTGGTTCAGAACATCACACACTTTGCCCGTGCTCTTCGGCGGGCTGGGTTGCCCATTGGTCCGGGGCGGGTATTGGACTCGATCCGCGCTGTGGCGGCGGCGGGGTTCAACGACAAGCGCGACTTCTATTGGACATTGCACGCGGTCTTTGTGAACCGTCCGGAGCAGCGCGCCATTTTCTCTCAGATATATCGCCTCTATTGGCGCGATCCTCGGTTCATGGAACACATGATGAGCTACATGATCCCCGCAGTGCGCGGAGTGGCTGAAGAACGAGTTGCCCAAGCTGCAGAAAAACGCGCTGCAGAGGCGCTCTTGGATGGGTTGGGTGCAACGCCGGACGCCGACGATGCCCAGAATGATGAGGGCACCGAGATTGAGGTCGATGCCTCGATGACGATCTCGGAAGAGGAAAGGCTCAAGACCCTCGATTTTGAACAGATGTCCACCGATGAGATGGCACGCTGCAAGCGGATGCTGGCGAAACTCACGCTGCCAGTGCCGCCCATCGCGTCTCGGCGGAGCCGCGCCACGCATCTGGGGCGTAGGGTCGATTCCCGCGCGACATTACGCGCCGCATTGCGTCAGGGAGGCGAACTCCAGAAATTGTCTTTGAAGAGCCCGCGCTTGCGGTGGCCCAATTTGGTTGTTCTGTGCGATATTTCGGGCTCGATGAGCACATATAGTCGCGTGATCCTGCATTTCTTGCATGCCGTGGCAAATGAAAAGGGCGCAGGCTGGGCCCAGGTCCATGCATTCACTTTCGGTACCGGCCTTACAAACATCACCCGGCATTTGGCCACCCGCGACGTCGATGCTGCATTGGCAGCGGCGGGCGCCGAGGCTCAAGATTGGGAAGGTGGAACGCGGATTGGTGATTGCATCACTGCCTTCAATCGCGATTGGTCACGCCGTGTTACGGGGCAGGGTGCCGTGGTGCTTTTGATCACAGATGGCTTGGATCGCGGGTCGCCTGAGCACCTTGGCGCTGCGATGCAACGGCTTCATTTGTCTGCGCGGCAACTTATCTGGATCAATCCGCTCCTACGGTGGGATGGCTTTTCGGCTAAGGCGACAGGTATCCGCGCCATTCTTCCCCATGTAGACACGTTCCGCGCAGGGCACTCGATCGCCTCTATCGAAGGTTTGGCGGATGCCATTTCACGGCCATCAAATTCCGGTGAAAAAGCCCGGTTGATGGCCGCGTTGTAAGCATTGGCGCGGTGTTTAAAGCGCCTTGACCGCTTCAAGAACAGCCTCTGCGTGACCCGGCACTTTGACCTTACGCCATTCCTGGGCGATGGAACCGGCGCCGTCGATCACAAAGGTTGAGCGTTCAATGCCCATGTAAGTTTTGCCGTACATGGATTTCTCTTTCCACACGCCAAACTGTTCGCAAATGTCGCCCTCTTCATCGGACAAGAGCGGCATGCCCAGTTCGCGCTTGGCGACAAACTTCTCTTGCTTGGAAATGGGGTCTTTGGAGATGCCAAAGACTTTGGCCCCGGCGGCCTCAAACTCGGGCAGAAGCGTGGTAAACGCCTGTGCCTCTTTGGTGCAACCAGATGTATCGGCACGCGGATAAAAGAAGAGTACCACGGGCGCAGGGCGCAAATCGCTCAAACGCACCATCTCTCCGGTTTCACGCGGCAGGTTCACATCGGGGGCCATGATCAATTCCTCGCTCATTTGGGCAAGCTCTCCTTGGGTGTTGTCCTCGATCACGATATTAGGGTGTCTAAGCCAAGAGGAAAGCAGTGCCAGACGCGACCACCCACGATCCTATGCTCGATCCTGCGCCGAAACCGCCGACGCAGCGCAAAAGAAGCTTGCGTTGGATCCTTGGGATATGTGCAACATTGCTGGCAATTTCGGTCGTTTTGCTGGCTCTGGGCTGGACAATTGTTGGCAAACCTATCGCGGCTCCCGATTGGCTCCGCGACCGATTGTCCGCCCGCTTGGACGCGACCCTATCGGGGGTTGATGTGCACATGGGACAGATCACGTTGGTGGTTGGCAGCGATCTTACCCCAGCCGTCGCAATCGAAGATGTGCGCCTGCGCCACAAGGCCACTGGCACCCGACTTCTGGAATTGACTCGAGCGGATGCCGAGTTTTCGCGCTCGGCTCTACTCCGAGGACAAATCCAAGCAAAAAATGTCAGTGCAGCCGGCCTTTTATTGCGGCTTCGGCGCGAACGAGATGGCTCGTTCAACTTGGAACTGGGCGAGGGCCTCTCGACCTCTGGGGCTGACCTCGCCACGCTTTTGCGCCAGATTGATAACACGCTTGAGAACGAACAGCTCACCGGACTGGCACGTGTGTCTCTGAATGCCGTTACACTGGACTATCAAGATGCTCTGTCTGGGCGGGCTTGGCTGATAGATGGCGGTCGTGTGTCCGGCACGCGCAGCTCGGATGCGATCACTATACGTGGTGATTTTGCATTGCTTTCGGGCGGAAGTGATGTGGCCACCCTGTCGGTCAGTGCGCGTAGCCCCACCGATGCGCCCGACATTGATATTGGAATGGCGCTGCAAAATTTGCCCGCGGCAGATATTGCGGCCCAATCGGAGGCTCTGTCTTGGCTTGGCGTATTGCGCGCGTCTATTTCAGGCTCGATGCGGACAGGATTTGACGCATCAGGCGCATTGCGGCCCCTCAACGCGAGGCTACAGATCGGTGAGGGTTTTTTACAGCCCACGGATGAGACACGTCCGATCCCGTTCCAATCTGCCGGAGCCTATTTCGCCTACGACCCCGCTGCGCTGCGCTTTGACTTTAGCCAAGTCTCTGTCGCGTCCGACTGGATCGATGCCTCCGGCGACGGCACTGCAACCCTGGGGTTTGACGAAGACGGAACTCTCGATGGATTGACTGCGCAACTGGCTCTCACTGGGCTCTCTGCCAATCCTTTCGATGTCTACGAGAGCCCTCGGGCGCTCGACCGTGCCTCTGTCGACTTGCACCTTGGGTTGAAACCTTTTGTGATTGATGTGGGCCAAATCGCGCTCCAATCCGAAGGCACCCGCGTTCTAGGGCGTGCACAGGTTCGCGCAGATTCAAAGGGCTGGTCAGTTATGGCTGAGGCGCACTCGCCGGAGACCTCTGTGCCCGATGTCATGGCCTTTTGGCCTGCCAGCCAAGTGATCGGCACGCGGACATGGATAGACACCAACGTGCGCGGAGGACGGCTCAAAGACGTCCAGATCGCCGTTTTATCGACACCTGAGCATCCGCGTCCTGAGGTCTACCTGGGTGCGGAAATCCAAGACGGTCAGTTGCGGTTTCTGCGCGATTTTCCCGAGCTTTCAGACATTCAGGGCCGCCTTACGCTCAACGATCATCAATTATCCATAGTCGCTGACCGCGCCACAGCTACACCCGCCGAAGGCGGCTCGGTCAGGGCGGATGGAACGGTATTTGTAATCAAGGATGTAACGCAGCGCCCGTCCCAAGCGGACTTGCGCTTGCGCACGTCAAGCTCGATCACCGCCGCTTTGTCGCTTGTCAACAATCCTCCCTTGAACGTCATGGAGCGCTCCAACCAGCCGGTAGATTTGGCGGAAGGGCGCGCGGTCCTGACCGGACGGCTTCAGTTTCCTATTCGCCGCGCACTCACCGGCCGCGATGTGGCCTATGAAGTGGTTGGGCGGCTCCAAGACGTGCGCAGCTCCGTCCTTGTGCCGGGCCGTGTGCTCTCCTCTCCGGCCCTGTCGCTTTCAGTGACGCCAACCGAAGTTAAAGTGGGTGGCACGGGCGATTTGGATGCCGTGCCCTTCAATGGGCGATGGCGTCTGCCGCTGGGGGCACCAGCTGGAGAGCGCGGCTCCACCATAGAAGCCGATGTCGAGCTCTCCCCGCGAACCTTGGCTGCGTTCAACATCAAACTCCCGCCGGGTACGCTGTCGGGCAAAGGCCTGGGGAAGTTGAAAATTGATCTGCGACCCGGTGGCGCTTCGGCCTTCTCGTTGAGTTCAAATTTGGATGGCGTCGGATTGGCTGTGCCATCTTTGGGTTGGTCCATGTCACCGAGAACGCAAGGGCGGTTCGCGCTCTCTGGTGCTTTGGGTGCGCCGATTCGCGTTGATCGCATTTCCTTGGATGCGCCTGGTTTGAGCGGTGCTGGGCGCGTTCGCTTGGCGGACAGTGGTGTCTTTGAGACGTTGGAAATCAAGCGGTTGCGCGTTGGCCGATGGCTGGATGCGCCGCTTACGCTGACAAGCCGGGGCCAAGGTACGCCCGTAGCGCTGGCCCTTAGCGGAGGCACGCTGGACATCCGCAAAGCGCCGCAAGGCACAACGTCGGGCGGTGTGGGCGTTGGTCCTACTGGCCCCATCACACTTGGCCTCGAACGGTTGCAGCTCACAGATACGCTTGCCCTCACGGACTTGCGCGGTAATTTTACTGCCGCCGGGGCGCTCGCTGGTGACTTTACCGCCCGCATCAACGGCGGCGCTCCGATCCAAGGCCGGGCCACTGCCACCGCACAGGGCACGGCTTATGTGATCCGGGCAAAAGATGGCGGTGGCGTATTGCGTGATGGGGCTTTGTTCGAAAATCTCAACGATGGGCAATTCACATTGCGCCTTAAGCCTACCGGGCAAACAGGCACCTTTGATGGAGAACTCACCATTCGCAGCGCGCGGATGCGCGACGCGCCTGCCGTGGCCGAGTTGCTGAACGCATTTTCAATCGTCGGCCTTTTGACCCAACTCAATGGCGAAGGAATCTACTTTGATGAGATCGAGGCCCGGTTCCGTCTTTCGCCGGGGCGTGTGATCGTCACTCAATCCAGTGCCGTTGGACCATCCATGGGCATCTCGCTCGATGGTTATTACGACATTGCGAACCAAGAGATCGACATGCAAGGGGTCCTCTCTCCCATCTATGCGATCAATATCTTGGGCCGCGCAATTGCGCGTAAAGGTGAAGGGCTCATCGGATTTAATTTCAACATGACGGGACCGGCCAAAAATCCTGCGGTGTCCGTAAACCCACTCTCGGCCTTGACGCCGGGCCTATTTCGCGAGATTTTCCGCCGCCCACCCCCCAAGGTCAGCGAATAAGCCACCATGCAATTGAGCGATTTTGATTTTGATCTACCCGATGGGTTGATCGCCACGCGGCCCGCACAACCGCGTTCGTCCGCACGACTTTTGCTGGCCCAAGGACACGCTGGCCATGAAGATCTGCATGTCTATGATCTGGCCGACATTCTCAATCCTGGCGATCGTCTTGTACTCAACGACACACGCGTCATCCCAGCACGCCTGAGGGGCAAGCGTTTGCGCGATGGCAGCGAGGGTGCGGCTATGGAAGTCACATTGCTAGAGCCACAGGCCGGTGGCTTGTGGCGGGCCCTCGTTAAACCGCTCAAAAAGATCCGAGATGGTGAACCCATCGCGTTCTCAGCAGACTTTTCAGCGGTTTTGGAAGCCAAAGCCGAGGGACAGGCACTTTTAAGGTTTGATTGCGATGGCGATGATTTTGAAACCGCATTGAACGCGGCGGGCGCGATGCCTCTGCCGCCGTATATCGAGGCGAAACGGCCCGCCGATGCCCAAGACCAGCACGACTACCAGTCCGTTTGGGCCCGTCACAAAGGTGCTGTCGCGGCGCCAACGGCCAGCCTGCATTTCGACGATGGGATACTTGATGCGCTGCGGTCGAGAGGCATTGAGATGAGCTTTGTCACGCTCCACGTGGGGGCGGGCACCTTCCTTCCCGTCAAAGTGGACGATATCACCAGCCACAAGATGCACTCCGAATGGGGACAGGTGAGTGCCGCAGCCGCCTCAGAGATGGCAACCACCAAAGCAAATGGCGGCCGCGTCATTCCGGTGGGCACAACCGCTTTGCGTTTGATCGAAACGGCGGCGCGCGACACTGGGGAGATTGCGCCCTTCGAAGGGGACACGGATATCTTCATCTATCCCGGTTTTGAGTTTCACGTGGCGGATGGCCTTATGACGAACTTTCACCTGCCTAAATCCACTTTGATGATGTTGGTTTCGGCACTGATGGGACGCGACCGTGTTTTGGGGCTCTACGACCACGCCGTGGCCGAGCGGTACAGGTTTTTCAGCTACGGCGACGCCAGTTTGTTACTGCCCTAAATCCCCCTGGAATATCGGCATGATTGCATCCTATTTCCGACTTAAATGCGTCGCGAAAATACGCGACTCATGGCTCGCGTTCGCGCTACCGCTGGGCAAAGGAGTTCGCGCATGGTCACTGTGATTTCAAACGCTTGGGCGTTGCTTCTGGGTATGTTGCTTTTGATGGTGGGCAACGGCCTTCAAGGCACGTTGCTCGGGGTACGTGGCGAGATCGAAAATTTCTCGACGCTGCAGATTTCCGTCGTCATGTCTGCGTATTTCTTGGGCTTCTTATTCTCGTCCCGCGCCACGCCGGAGATGATCCGCCGCGTCGGGCACGTCCGTGTTTTTGCAGCGCTTGCGTCCACAGTCTCGGCAGTATTGATCCTCTTTCCTTTGCTCACCCATCCGGCGGCCTGGGTCTTGGGTCGCGCCATCGTTGGTTTTTGCTTTTGCGGCGTCTATATCGTCGCTGAAAGCTGGCTGAACAATCAATCCACGAACGAGACGAGGGGCCAAACCCTGTCGGCCTATATGATTGTACAGATGGCGGGTGTCGTTTCAGCGCAAGGATTGCTCGTGCTCGCGGACCCGGCGGACTATACGCTGTTCATTATCATTTCGGTGCTGGTCTCGATGTCCTTCATTCCCATTTTGCTGTCGATCTCGCCCACGCCCGCATTTGAAACCACCAAGCCGATGTCCTTGAAAGAACTCTTCAAGATTTCGCCCTTGGGCTGTGTGGGGATGTTCTTTCTGGGTGGCGTGTTTGCGGCGCAGTTCGGTATGTCGGCGGTCTATGGTGGTCAGGCGGGGCTGACCGTTGCACAAATCTCGCTCTTTGTGGCATCGTTCTATGTGGGCGCACTCCTACTTCAATACCCGCTTGGTTGGATCTCGGATCGTATGGATCGACGTTTGTTGATCGCTGCTGTGGCGGGCTTCACTGCTGTGGGGGCTTTGCTTGGAGCGCTTGTCGGAGGACAGTTCGTTGCCCTTTTGGGTGCGGCGTTCTTAATTGGTGGTATGTCCAACCCCCTATACTCGTTGCTTATCGCACACACCAACGACTATTTGGAGAGCGATGACATGGCGGCCGCTTCCGGCGGTTTGTTGTTCATCAATGGCGTTGGTGCCGCATCGGGGCCTCTGATCACAGGGTGGATTATGGCAACCGTGGGGCCTTGGGGCTTCTTTCTTTTCATCTTCTTGTTGATGGGGTTTTTGGTGAGCTATGCCGTCTACCGCGCGACGCAGCGAGCATCGATTCCTGTCGAAGAGACAATGTCTTACGCCCCGGTTTCCCCCACTGCGACCAGTGTGGTTGTGGAATTTGCCCAAGAATATGCCGTCGCAGAGGCAGAAGAGAGCGAAACCGCAGCATAAATGTCACTTTTGTCCCAGGTGCTTCATCTTTCCCCTGCGTAAGTGCCCGTTAATCTCGTTAGTATTGAGGCACCGAATGGGAACTTAGGAGTAGACCCTATGGCGGACGTGGTCACACCCGAACGTATCTTATCCTTCTGGTTGGATGAGGTCGGAACGGAGGGCTGGTATAGACAGGATGACGCCCTGGACGCGGCAATCAAATCTGAGTTTGAAGAGGCCTGGAACTCGGCGATGGAAGGCGCTTTTGCACTTTGGCTGACCTATCCCTCGGGCGCGTTGGCCTATCTTATTCTAACCGACCAGTTTTCGCGCAACATGTTTCGTGGCTCGTCCAAGGCATTTGCGTCGGATGCTGCGGCACTTGCAGTGGCCAAAAAGGCAATTGCCCAAGGTTACGACAAAAAGATCGACGCGCCCGCGCGGCAATTTTTCTACATGCCGCTCATGCATGCCGAAAATCTCTGTGACCAAGAGCGCTGTGTGCGCTTGATGCACGAACGTTTGGGCAGCGAGGACAACCTCCTTCATGCCCGTGTGCACCGCGAGATCATCCGCAAGTTCGGACGTTTCCCCTATCGCAACGATGCGCTGGAGCGCCGTGCGAGCGAGGGTGAAATGGCCTTCGTGGCAAACGGTGGCTATGCACAAACTCTTGAGGCACTACGCGCTTAATCGGTCATTGCATTGATGCCTCCGCCCAGATGGGCTACCGCTTGGGGAAATCACTCAAGCGGGGAGGCGCGAGCGATGTCGCAAGCCTATGATGTTATTGTCGTCGGAGCAGGGCCAGGGGGATATGTGGCTGCTATTAGGGCCAGCCAACTTGGTCTCAAAACGGCCGTTGTCGAACGCGACCATCTGGGCGGGATTTGCTTGAACTGGGGCTGTATTCCAACCAAGGCAATGTTGCGCTCGTCAGAGGTCTTTCACATCATGCATCGCGCCAAAGAGTTTGGTCTGAAGGCTTCTGGCATCGACTATGACCTGGATGCTGTTGTGAAGCGGTCTCGTAAGATCGCAGGCCAACTGAGCTCCGGCGTGTCACACCTTTTGAAGAAGAATAAAGTCGCGGTTTACATGGGAGAGGCGAGTTTGCCCGCCCAAGGCCAAGTTGCCGTCAAAACGGACAAAGGCATCGAGGCGCTCACCGCCAAGAACATCATCCTCGCCACAGGCGCACGCGCACGAGAACTGCCGGGCCTTGAGGCGGATGGCGATCTTGTGTGGACATACAAACATGCGCTCACACCATCGCGTATGCCCAAAAAGCTTCTTGTGATCGGCTCGGGCGCAATCGGCATCGAATTTGCAAGCTTCTACAACACACTTGGATGTGACACGACCGTTGTCGAGGTTATGGACCGCATTCTCCCCGTGGAAGATGCCGAGATCAGCGCCTTCGCCAAAAAGGCCTTCGAAAAGCAAGGGATGAAATTCCGCGAGAAGGCGATGGTCAAATCGCTCGACCGTGGCAAGGGCAAGGTCACTGCGCATATTGAGCAGGCTCAAAAGACCACGCGCGAGGAGTTTGACGCCGTCATTTCCGCTGTTGGCATCGTAGGCAACGTTGAGGGCCTCGGGCTTGAGGCGCTTGGCGTGCAAATCGATCGCAGCCACGTGGTGACCGACGCGTACTGCCGGACCGGTATTCCCGGTCTCTACGCGATTGGTGATATCGCCGGAGCGCCTTGGCTGGCGCACAAGGCCAGCCACGAAGGTGTTATGGTTGCCGAGCTTATCGCCGGCGGTCACCCGCCTGCAGTGGACCCTCAGGCCATTGCAGGCTGCACTTATTGCCACCCCCAAGTAGCCAGCGTCGGCATGACTGAGGCCAAAGCCAAAGAGGCTGGCCACGATATCCGCGTGGGTCGCTTCCCGTTCATTGGCAACGGCAAAGCCATCGCATTGGGAGAGCCTGAGGGAATGATCAAAACGATCTTTGATGCTAAAACTGGTGCGCTCCTTGGTGCGCATATGGTCGGCGCCGAAGTGACGGAATTGATCCAAGGCTACGTTGTCGCGCGGGGTCTTGAAACCACCGAAGAAGATCTCATGAACACGGTCTTCCCGCATCCGACGCTGAGCGAGATGATGCACGAGAGCGTGTTGGACGCCTTTGATCGCGCCATCCATTTCTAGAATAGCAAAAGAGCGTTGACCTTCTTGCGCAGCGCGCCTTCTCCTAACGGGCTGTCATCGCAGATTTCTTTTAGTGTAGACTCTCACGCGCCTCAGTTTCGTCCCAGGTACGCCCCTATTTCTCATGGGCATGGATCTATTCCATCTTTGTCCAGCACAGCTACAGTGCCAGCGTGGAGGTCGAGGTGGTGTTGGCCGGATGTCTCCGTCAACGTCTTTAGAGCTTGTGCGATCATCTTTAAGGTTTTGTTTTTATCGGCGCACGCTGTCTCTGCCATGCTGTCTATGCCATACGCAGCCTGCATGTTTGGGTTCCGCGATAACTCCAATTGGACGTTCAGATGGCGTCGCAGATAAAAGGGCCCAACGGCGTTACTTCGGCGCGATATAGGCTGTTGCTTCGATCTCGAGCAGGGCTTCATCTTCGACCAAATCGTTGATTATGATCAACGACATCGCCGGGAAGTGCTTTCCGAAGATCCGCTGGTAGGCTTTGCCGATCTCGCGCTGATTGGCGCGGTATTCAGCCTTATCCTTTACAAACCATGTGAGCCGACCAATGTCTGTGACGTCGCCGCCTGCTGCACGGACAATCGCGGCGATGTTTTTCAGGACTTGCTCCATCTGTTCGATAAAACCGCCATCTACGAACACCTTGTTCTCGTCCCAACCGATTTGCCCGCCGATATGTAGGGTTCCGTCAGGCATCAACATGCCGTTGGCATAGCCGAGGGCAGGTGCCCAGCCATCAGGATGGATGGTTTGAGGTTTCATAGGGTCGTCTCCAATAGTGTTTGGATCTTGCTGCGAACGGGACTTGGCCATGAGATCGGCTTACCCAGTGTGCTGGTGCAAACAAGTACCTGATCCGCTTCGAAGATCAGCCGATTACCATTCAGGGCGCGCGTGGTCAGGCCAAGGCTAGAACGGCCCAGCTGTGTGATCGTGAGGTTGAGGATCAGATTGTCACCATGTCGTGCGGGCGCCTTAAAGCGGATGTCGAATTTAGCCGTGGGCACGGCATTGCCGTTGTGTATATCTTCAAAGGGCCAATCCAACGCGCCGGCAAAGAACGCCTCGACCGCATCGTTGATCATCTCAAAGTAGCGCGGATAGAACACGATGCCCGCAGGGTCGCAATGCCTGAACAATACGCTTTGGGGATACGAAAAATGCATGTCTAACGGGAGAAGACCTTATCGGTCGAAATGGTGTGCGTCCGTCCAATTCCATCGATGTTGGGCAAGTTCTCGATGATGCGACGGCCGATGTCATCGACAACTTCATAGGTTGGACCACGGCGATAGCGGATCTGTGCAAAAGGCATCGTCATTTCGGTGTCTCCTGCTTCACGTTACTTGCGACTTGATCGAGTATTTCGGATCGCGCCAGAGTTCGTTTTTCATGACCTGTTCCATGATCTCGGCCGCTGTAATGACGTCCGCTTGATCAAGGTAAAGCGGTGTAAACCCGAAGCGCATGATGTTGGGTGCGCGGAAGTCTCCGATGACGCCGCGTTCAATAAGGGCTTGCATCGCGGCATAACCATGTTCGAACCCGAATGAGACTTGGCTGCCGCGTTGATGCGGATCACGCGGCGAGGCGAGCGTCAGATCCGGGCAGCGCGAAGCGACCTCGGCGATGAATGTTTCGGACAGCTGAATTGAGGCCGCGCGGAGGTCGTGCATATCTACACCGTTCCACGCATCAAGCGCAGCATCAAGGATCGACAGCTGCACAATGGACGGCGTGCCAACGCGCAACCGTTCGGTGGACATCGCGGGGCGATAGCTCTGCTCCATCGCAAATGGTGCGTCATGGCCTAGCCACCCGGCAAGCGCCGGGTTGATGCCCGTTACGATGTCTGGGCGGGCATAGATGAACGCAGGAGCGCCGGGGCCGCCGTTGAGGTATTTGTAGGTGCAACCAACGGCGAACTCCGCGTTCGTCGCGGTCATATCCACCGGTACCGCACCCGCGCTATGGGCCAGATCCCAGATCATCACCGCGCCCGCGGCATGGGCTTTTTCGGTGATCGCCTTCATGTCGTGCATCCGCCCTGTGCGGTAGTCGACTTGCGTTAGCATCACGACAGAAATGTCGTCGGTGATCGCATCCATCACGTCTTCGGGGGCAGGGGTCTTCAGCGAATAGCCTTTGTCGAGGGTCTCAATCAGCCCCTGCGCCATGTAGAGATCAGACGGAAAGTTGCCGTTGTCTGATAGGATCACACGGCGCTTTGGGCGCATTTTCAATGCTGCGTCCAAAGCCTGATATACCTTGATCGACAATGTATCGCCTGTGGCAATAGAACCGACGGGCGCGCCTATGAGACCAGCGATACGATTGCCCACCTTGCGCGGAAGGTCCATCCATCCGGCGGTGTTCCAGGCCTTGATCAAGTGATCGCCCCAGTCCTGTTCGATCGTCTTGGCGGCGGTTGCGGCGGCAGCTTTTGGCAGCACACCCAGTGAGTTCCCATCCAAGTAAATCATACCACTTGGGATATGGAACATTTCTTTGCGCAGAACGCTCATAGTTCACCTCTTAGGCGCCAAAGTTCGGGGAAAAGCTCGATGTCAAGCATCTTGCGAAGATATGAAACGCCAGCTGTACCGCCCGTTCCGCGTTTGAAACCGATCACGCGTTCGACAGTGGTGACGTGGTTGAAGCGCCAGCGGCGGAAATAATCCTCGAGGTCCACAAGTTTTTCGGCCAGCTCGTAGAGGCCCCAATGGGTCTCGATATCTTCGTAGACCACTTTCCAGCGTGCTTGAACATCCGGGTCTGCGGTATGAGGCTTATCAAGCTGTGGCTCTGGCACATGTTCTCCGTGCCCATCGAGAGTATGAAACAGGTGCCGGATGACTTCGTCGTAAAAACTAGGTCGGGCCAGTTCGCCAGCCAATTGTGCATGGGCCTCAGGTACATGGGCATGCGGCTTCATCATATTGGGGTTGCGATTGCCCAAGAAGAACTCGATCAGCCTGTATTGATGCGATTGAAATCCGGAGGATGGGCCAAGATCATCGCGAAAACGCGTGTAGTCGGCGGGCGTCATGGTGCGCAGCACATCCCACTGATTATTCATCTGTTCAAAAATTCGGATCACTCGCGCAAGCATTTTGAACATCATCGCGGTGTCAGCTGACTTAAGCGCTTCGCGCGCCGCACTGAGTTCGTGCAATATCAGTTTCATCCAGAGCTCTGATGTTTGGTGCTGGATGATGAACAGCATCTCGTCGTGGGCGTCACTCTTGGGGTTCTGTGCGGTCAGGATCGGGTCGAGCGTCAGGTAATCGCCGTAGGACATGGCGTCCTTGAAATCCATTTTTGCCCCGCCTTTGGCCGGATTATAGGGTTTCCCGTTCATCAGGAACCTCTCAGCCGGAAGCGCTGGATTTTGCCGCTCTCGGTTTTGGGCAAGGCTGCCGTGAATTTCATCGAACGTGGGTATTTGAACGGCGCGATGGTGGCTTTGACATGGTCTTGCAAGGAATTGACCATCTCAGTTGATCCTTCGTGGCCATCCGTAAGGACCACATGCGCCTGAACAATGCTGCCACGTTCTTCGTCTGCGACGCCTATGACCGCGCATTCGGCAACGGCCTCATGGGACAACAGCGCGGCTTCGACCTCTGGCCCCGCAATGTTGTAGCCGGATGAGACGATCATATCGTCATTGCGCGCGGCAAAATGGAAGTAGCCCTCTTCGTCTTGTGAAAAGGCGTCACCAGAGATGTTCCAGCCGTCTTGAACGTATTCACTCTGCCGCTCTCCAAACATATAGCGGCAGCCCGTTGGCCCGCGCAGGGCGAGGCGACCGACCTCACCGCGCGGCAACTCTGCGCCGTCTTCACCGATCACCTTCGCCTCGTAACCAGCAACGGGTTTGCCAGTGCAGGACGGTTTGTGGTCTTCGAACCGGTTGGAGATGAAGATATGTAGCATCTCTGTCGCTCCGATCCCATCAAGCATGGGTTTGCCGGTCTTTTCCTGCCATTCGTCATAGACCGGGCCGGGCAGGGTTTCCCCCGCTGAAACCGCAGCGCGCAGCGAGGACAGATCCGCACCTTCGTCCATGGCCTGTAACATCGCGCGATACGCGGTCGGGGCGGTAAAGCATACGGTGGCTTTGTAGGTCTCGATAATCTCGATCATGTTTGGGGGCGTCGCAGTTTCCAGCAGGGTCGCCGTTGCACCAAAGCGCAGCGGGAAAATCGCAAGTCCCCCAAGACCGAAGGTAAAGGCCAGTGGCGGGGAGCCGATAAAGACATCATCGGGCACCACGTTGAGCACTTCACGGGCATAGCCATCGGCGATGATCATCAGATCGCGGTGGAAATGCAATGTGGCCTTGGGGTTGCCGGTAGAGCCCGAGGTGAATCCTACCAGCGCGACATCGTCGGCAGCCGTCTGGACGGCGTTGAATTTGACGGGCTTGGTGAGCGCGAGACGGTCAAGTTCGGCATCATGATTGGCGGTGCCGTCAAAACCCACAACAGTTTGCAGGACCGCACTGTCCTTGGCGCAGGCCGTCATCTCAGACATCAGGCGCGTGTCGCAGATAGCGTGAGTGATCTGAGCTTTGTCGACGTATTTCGTCAGCTCTGCCGCGCGCAACATGGGCATTGTGTTGACCACAACAGCGCCTGCTTTGGTTGCGGCGAGCCAACAGGCGACCATCGCGGGATTGTTTGCAGACCGGATCAAAACACGGTTGCCCGGTTTTAAACCCAAGTCGTCTACGAGCGCATGGGCCAGGCGGTTGGTCCAGTCGGTCAATTCCTTATAAGTGCGCGTTCTGCCGTTGCCGATCAGCGCGGTGTGATCACCAAAGCCCTTTTCAACCATCGCGTCGGTCAACTCGTACGCGGCGTTCAACCGTTCGGGATAGTCAAACCCATCAAGCAGAATATCCGGCCACTCACAAACGGGCGGCAAGTTATCGCGCGCGAAGGTATCGGTGTGGGCAGAAGCATGCATTTTGACCTCCTTAAAGGGCATTTAGCGCTTGGCGCGCGATCACAACACGTTGGACGTCTGATGCGCCTTCATAGATGCGCAAAGCGCGGATTTCGCGGTAGAGCTTTTCCACGGTTTCGCCGGATTTCACGCCGTCGCCGCCATGCAGTTGGACAGCCTTGTCGATAACGTTTTGGGCGTGATCAGTTGCAAAGAGCTTGGCCATGGCGGCCTCGCGGGTGACACGATGCGCACCGCAGTCTTTGGCCCAAGCCGCGCGATAAACCAGTAGGGCGCTCGCATCTACATCGAGCGCCATATCAGCAATATGTCCTTGCACCATCTGCAAATCGAACAGAGGCGCGCCTTGCACATGGCGCATGCTCACGCGGGCAAGTGCCTCGTCCAAAGCGCGGCGCGCAAAGCCAAGCGCGGCAGCCGCGACAGTCGAACGGAAGACGTCCAAAACAGACATCGCGATCTTAAAGCCCGAACCCGGGGTGCCGATCATGGCACTCGCTGGGACGCGGGCATCCTGAAAAGCAAGTGTTGCAAGGGGATGGGGCGCAATGGTGTCCAACCGCTCAGCTATGGCGAGGCCGGGAGTGTCGGCGGGCACAATAAAGGCTGACATGCCTTTGGCTCCCGGCGCCTCGCCCGTACGCGCAAAGAGCGTGTAGACGTCCGCGATGCCACCGTTTGAAATCCAGGTTTTCCGACCGTTTAGCACATAATGCTCCCCGTCGTGGGTGGCCGTCATGGTGTTGTTCGCCACGTCAGAGCCTGATCCCGGTTCGGTCAAGGCAAAGGCGGAAATCACGGCGCCGCTGCGGGTCTGTGGCAGCCATTCCTGTTTCTGTTCCGGCGTGCCAAATAGGGAAATCGCGCCCGTTCCAAGCCCCTGCATTGCAAAGGCAAAATCTGCCAGACCATCGTGTCGGGCGAGTGTTTCGCGGATCAGACACAACGTGCGCACGTCCAATGCACCCTCAAGTGCTCCGGTATGTGCGGCAAAGCCCGCTTCGCCCAGCATTGTAACCAGCTGGCGGCAGGCCGCGTCGGTGTCCGAATGATCGACGTCGCCTAGGTTGGCAGCAGACCAAGCCTCAAGTTCAGCGGCGAGGTTGCGGTGGCGGTCCTCGAAAAAAGGCCAGGTCAGAAAGCTCTGGTCTGCCATCAATCCCCCTCAAACACCGGGCGTTCTTTCGCCACAAAGGCATGATAGGCGCGGTGGAAATCCTGTCCTTGCATACAAATGGCTTGGGCTTGGGCTTCAGCTTCGATCGCTTGGTCGAGCGTCATGGACCATTCCTGCGCAAGGGCTGTTTTCGTCATCATATTTGCAAAGGTCGGGCCATCGGCGATGCGGCGGCCTATGCCTTTGGCTGTGGTGATCAACTCATCGGCAGGAACAACTTGGTTGAAAAACCCCCAGCGCTCGCCTTCCAAAGAGTTCATTGATCGGCCAAGATAAAGCAGTTCCGCTGCGCGTGTCTGTCCGATGATACGCGGCAGGATCGCGCAAGCCCCCATGTCACAACCCGCAAGGCCCACGCGGTTGAACAGGAAGGCAGTCTTTGCTTCGGGGGTTGCAATGCGCAGATCAGACGCCATCGAAATAATCGCGCCCGCGCCTGCACACACCCCATCGACGGCAGAAATGATTGGCTTGCCGCAATGGATCATCGCTTTGACCAGATCACCCGTCATACGGGTAAAGGCCAGCAATTCTTTCATTTTCATCTTTGTCAGCGGCCCGATGATGTCGTGCACATCGCCACCCGAAGAAAAATTACCGCCATTGGATGTGAAGATGACAACATCCACGTCGTCGCGATAGGGCAGGGCGCGGAACCAGTCACGCAACTCTGCATAGCTGTCAAAGGTCAGGGGGTTTTTCCGCTCTGGCCGATTAAGCGCGAGAGAGGCGATGCCGTCTTCAATATTGCAAAGAAAATGTGTGGTTTCAGACATGGTCTTTTTCTTCCAGCGCTATTGTCAGATGATCCAAGCGTTTGATCATCCCCTCGACATCATCGGCACTTAGTCCTTCGAGGATGCCGTCGATCCAGTTCTCATGGGCTTTGGCGTGTTCTTTGAAATCGTCCTGCCCGCGCTGCGTCAGCTGCACCAAATGCGCGCGGCGATCACCAGGTATTGGCACGCGCTGGGCCAGCCCCTCTTCCGTCAATTTGTCAACAATAGCCGTGATATTGCCTCCCGATACACGCAATAGCTTGGAGATTTCTCCCATCTTCAATCCGTCAGGTGCGCGGGAGAGGGCGCTCATGACGTCAAAGCGGGGCAGGGTCGAAGCGTATTCCTTGCGCAAGCGGCGGCGCACCTCGTCTTCAATGGCGCGGCTGGCTTTGAGAAGTTTTAGCCAAAGGCGCAATCGTTCTTTGGAGAGATTGTTGGCATTGTCGAGGCTCATATTTCTCCTCCTGAAACACTGAGTGCGTGGCCGTTGATCGACCGCGCACCTGCGGAGGCAAGGAACAGCGCTGTGTTCGCCACCTCGGCTGGATCCACAAGTCGCCCTTGGGGGTTACCAGAGGTGATCATTTTGACTGCTGCGTTGCGGTCGATTTCAAAGCGAGACATCAGACCCGCAATGGCGGTTTGCGCCATATCCGTATCGGTGAAGCCTGGGCAAATTGCGTTGCACGTGATGCCACGTGTTGCGACGTCCTGCGCGACGGATCTCACAAGACCAAGGACACCGTGTTTGGCTGCGGTATACGAGGGAACAGTTGCATTTCCTTTGAGCGACGCAGTGGAAGCGATGGCAATCAAACGTCCACCTTCCACCATTTGCGTCAGCGCCGCGCGGAAGGTCAGGAACGTGCCGGTTAGATTGACGTTCAACGTATGGTTCCAATCGTCTAGTGACGTCTTGTTTAATTTCAGAGGCTTGCCGCCACCTGCGTTGGCAACCACGACGTCATAGGGCTGATCAAATAACGTGGCGACGTGTTCCTCGTCCGTGACGTCGCAGACGCGGCAGCGCATATTCGTTCCGTGCGCCGCATTTTCCAAAACATCCAGACGACGCCCCGTAATGGTGACGGCGTCGCCTGCGGCACAGAACGCTTGCGCGATGCTCAAGCCGATGCCGGTGCCACCGCCGGTAATTATTACGTGTCTCATGCGCGGGTCGCCTCTGCGTCGCGGTCGGCCAAACGCCAGGCTTGGTCGCGGCCCGCTTCATAGGGTTTAGGCCAAGCCGCGATGCGGTCGCCGACCTTTGTGCCTTCGTGTAAGGTCCAATAGGGGTCGGCCAAATGCGGGCGTCCCACGGCCACCAGATCAGCGCGCCCTGCCATCAGGATCGAATTGGCGTGATCCGCTTCATAGATATTGCCGACGGCCATGGTTTTGACGCCAGCATCATTGCGGATCCGGTCGCTAAACGGCGTTTGAAACATCCGGCCATAAACGGGTTTTGCAGCTGTCGTGGTTTGCCCTGCTGAGACATCAATAAGATCTGCGCCCGCTTGGGAGAACAGGCGGGCGATCTGCACCGCGTCTTTAACCGTCACACCATCGTCCCCCACCCAGTCAGTTGCCGAAATGCGCACCGACATCGGTTTGTGCGAAGGCCAAGCCGCCCGCATCGCCTCGAACACCTCTAACGGATAGCGCATGCGGTTTTGCAAGCTTCCGCCATAGTCATCACGGCGCTGGTTCGACACGGGCGAGATAAAGGACGAGATCAGATAGCCATGAGCCGCATGTAACTCGATCATGTCAAATCCGGCCCGGTCCGCCATATGTGTAGACGCGACGAATTCGTCTCGGATGGTGTCCATTTCATCGCGCGAAATCTCCCGTGGGGTGGCGTTGGCGTTCGACCATGGCAGGGCAGATGCGCTGACGATATCCCAATTGCCGCTGGCTAACGGCGCGTCCATGCCTTCCCAACCACGGTTTGTTGATCCCTTGCGCCCCGCGTGACCGATTTGGCAGCAGATTTTCGCATCGGTGAAGTCATGCACAAAATTGGTCAGTCGCTTCCAACCTGCTTCATGCTCAGGCGCATAGAGGCCAGGACAGCCAGGTGTGATGCGGCCTTCTGCGCTGACACATGTCATTTCGGTATAGACCAAGCCTGCGCCGCCTTTGGCGCGCTCGCCATAGTGGGACAGGTGCCAATCGTTGGGAATTCCGTCTATGGCTTGGTACTGTGCCATGGGCGACACCACGATGCGGTTCTTCAAATGCATTTCGCGGAGTTGAAACGGTACGAACATGGGGCGCCGCACGGGCCCTGCCGCCCCCGCTTGATCCATGAACCAACGTTCCGCACCTTCAAGCCACTTAGTGTCCCGCTCTCGCAGGTTTTCGTGACTGATCCGCTGCGAGCGGGTGAGCAAGGAATAGTTCAGCTGGACGGGATCAAGGCCCAAGTACCGTTCAACCTGTTCGAACCATTCCAGCGAGTTGCGTGCCGCTGATTGCAAACGCAACACCTCAAGTCGTCGCTCATTTTGATAGCGGGTAAAGGCCTTCTCAAGCGTGTCTTCGTTCAGGACAAGGTCCGCCAATGCAATCGCGCTTTCAAGTGCCAATTTGGTGCCCGATCCAATGGAAAAATGCGCAGACGCCGAGGCGTCGCCAAGAAGGACCACGTTTTCGTGGTGCCATGTGTCACACAAGACGCGGGGGAAACGGATCCAGGCGGAGCCGCGGATATGATTGGCATTGGTCATCAGGCTATGACCGCCGAGGTGGTCTTTGAAAATTTCTTCGCAGATTGCGATGCTTTCCTGCTGCGACATGTCCGCAAAACCGAATTTGTCAAAGGTGTCCTGTGCGCATTCCACAATGAAAGTCGCTGTGTCATCGTCGAATTGATAGGCGTGGACCCAGACCCAGCCATGTTCGGTTTCTTCAAAGATAAAGGTGAATGCATCCGCAAAGGTCTGATGCGTCCCCAGCCATGTGAATTGGCACAAGCGCTCGTCAATCTCGGGCTTGAACGTATCCGCATAGAGCGTTCGAGTTCTCGAGTTCAGCCCGTCGGTGGCGACAACGACATCATAGTCTTCGCGATAGTCTTCCGCGCTGAGCACTTCAGTATTAAACCTCAGCTCAACCCCCAGCTCTCCTGCGCGTTGTTGCAACAGTAGCAGCAACTTCTTGCGGCCAATCCCGCAAAAGCCATGCCCCGATGAAACGTGCTTTTCGCCCCGGTAGAGCAAAGCGATGTCGTCCCAATAGGCGAAGTTGTCACCGATTGCCTTGGCTGAAACGGGATCGTTCGCGGCAAGGTTTTGAAGCGTTTCATCAGACAGGACAACGCCCCACCCGAAGGTGTCATCGGGCTTGTTGCGCTCGATCACAACAACATCCACCGACGGGTCACGCAGCTTTGTAGAAATCGCAAAGTAGAGCCCTGCGGGCCCACCTCCTAGACAGGCAATGCGCATCACTATCTCCCTCTTCCCGGCGTGGTCCGATTCACTCGGTGTACAAAGCCTATATGGGCTGCAATTTAATTTCAAGCTTGATATATTTTCGCTTGAAGTTTATCTGGGGCGTATAGACCATTCCGCTCAATGAGCTGTCTTCAGGTGAAAGGATACAGAAATGCCGCCTCTCGTCATGGCCTCCGGAACGGAGTGCAGCCCAAAGGCAACGCCTGAGAAGGCGCGCTCAAAGCCTGCAAGTTTGGTCTGGGATGACCCCTTCTTGATGGGTGATCTTTTGACCGAAGAAGAACGCATGATCCGCGACACGGCCCGTGCTTATTGCCAAGACAAGCTGAGGCCTCGCGCGCTTGAGGGGAACCGTCACGAAGTGTTTCATCGCGAGATCATGAACGAGATGGGCGAGTTGGGACTCCTCGGCTCGACCCTCCCCGAAGACTACGGCGGCGTTGGCACGTCCTACGTTGCCTATGGCCTCATCGCGCGTGAGGTAGAACGGGTCGACAGTGGGTACCGGTCGGCGATGTCCGTGCAAAGCTCGCTCGTGATGCATCCGATTTTCGCTTATGGGACCGACGAACAGCGGCAAAAGTATCTGCCGAAGCTGGCGACAGGTGAATATGTGGGCTGCTTCGGGCTGACCGAGCCCGATCACGGGTCTGACCCGGGTGGTATGCTGACCCGCGCGGTTAAGGTCGATGGCGGATATAAAGTGTCTGGCGCCAAAAACTGGATCACCAACAGCCCGATTGCTGATGTGTTTGTCGTGTGGGCCAAGTCCGAAGGGCATGGCGGCAAGATCAAAGGGTTCATCCTCGAAAAGGGAATGGACGGGTTGAACGCGCCAAAGATCGAAGGCAAATTCTCGCTGCGGGCGTCGGTTACCGGCATGATCCAGATGGACGAAGTCTTTGTTCCTGATGAAAATCTTTTGCCCCATGTGGAAGGTCTTGCCGGGCCGTTTGGCTGCTTGAACCGTGCACGCTACGGCATCAGTTGGGGGGCGATGGGCGCCGCAGAAGCCTGCTACCATGCGGCGCGGGATTACACGATGGATCGCAATCAATTCGGAAAGCCATTGGCGCAGATGCAGCTTGTTCAGAAAAAGCTTGCGGACATGCAAACAGAAATTTCACTTGGCCTTTTGGGATCGCTCCGACTTGGTCGCCTCATGGACGCCAACGAAAACTCCGCCGAGTTGATCAGCCTGATGAAACGCAACAATTGCGGCAAAGCCATCGCCATCGCCCGTGAGGCGCGCGACATGCATGGGGGCAATGGGGTCTCCGATGAATACGGCGTGATTCAGCATGTGATGAACCTTGAGGCGGTGAATACCTATGAAGGCACCCACGATATCCACGCGCTGATACTTGGGCGCGGGATCACTGGCTTGCAGGCTTTCGGATGACGCCCCTCTCAGATATGACGGGCATCGACTGGCAAGACGCCTTTCAGACCAGTGATTACATCGCCGGGGCTTCAGACTATCCGCCCCGATGGGCGGCGACTGCCGCGGCGTTCCGTGCCAAGCAATGGGCACAGTTGGATATAGCTTATGGCGATCATCCGCGCGAGCGTTTTGATCTATTTTTGCCTCAGGGCACGCCAAAGGGCCTGTGTGTAATAGTCCACGGCGGCTTTTGGTTGGGCTTTGACAAATCCAGTTGGTCCGACATGGCACGCGGACCGGTGTCCCACGGCTGGGCGGTGGCGATGCCAAGCTATGTGCTTGCGCCAGAGGCATCCTTGCCAGACATCACCTCTCAGATCGGACGCGCAGTGACGGTCGCCGCGAGCATGGTGGCAGGCCCGATCCAGTTCACAGGGCACTCTGCGGGCGGGCATTTGGTCACTCGACTTGCAAGCATCGATGGACCTTTGGCCCCTAACATTGCGAGCAGAGTTGATCGGGTCGTCTCAATCAGCGGGCTGCATGACTTGCGCCCGTTGTTGATGCATTCGATGAACGAAAAGCTTGGCTTGACCGAAGAAACCGCGATCCAAGAAAGCAGCGTTCTGTCCAGGCCGATGACAGGGGTGCGGGTGAGCGCATGGGTCGGCGCGGCTGAACGGCCAGAGTTTCTGCGCCCATCCGGGCTGCTGGCCGAAATTTGGGGAGCAAATCTGGTGGCCGACCCGGGCAAACACCACTTTGATGTGATCGATGGGCTCAAGGATGCGGCACATCCATTGACACTGGAACTGGTCAAAAACTGAGATGGTCGTCTCTGTCACTCACCAAGGAGCGATTGCGATTGTCACCATCGACAATCCGCCCATAAACGCCACCGGCCAAGCCATTCGACAGCGGTTGATGGATGCTATTGCAACAACCGAAGCAGACGATAGCCTCCGAGCCGTTGTGCTGATTTGTGCCGGACGCACCTTCATCGCGGGTGCGGATGTGCGCGAGTTTGACAAGCCGCCGCAAGAACCACATTTGCCAGATGTTCTGAACGCCATTGAGGGTGCGTCATTGACTTGGGTTGCCGCGATCCACGGCACCGCGTTTGGTGGCGGATTGGAAACCGCATTGGCGTGCGATTACCGCGTTGCGGTGCCAACCGCACGGTTGGGCCTGCCCGAAGTCACGCTCGGCTTGATCCCGGGGGCAGGCGGCTCAGTGCGCCTACCGCGGCTCGTGGACGCCGATCTGGCTCTGCGTATGGTCGTTACGGGCAAGCCCATCGGCGCGTGGGAGGGGTATGAGGCAGGGCTGATCGATCACCTCGCCGAGGGTGATCTTCTTGAGGCTGCGCTTGGCTTTGCAATTGCTACCCAGCCCGATCGCAAACACACCGTCAAAACCCCTAGCGATTGGGCAGTGTTCGAAACGCAAGCGGCAAAAATCCTTGCCAAAGCAAAAGGTCCAAACGCTCCCAAAGCGGCGGTTCAAGTACTGCGCAATGCTTATGAAATGCGTGCGGCCGACGCGTTTGCGGCAGAGCGTACGGCATTTTTGACCCTAAGGGATGATCCGCAATCGCAGGCTTTGCGGTATATCTTTTTTGCCGAACGCGGAACGCTCAAAATCGATCGGCTCAAGGAAGTGATCGCGAAGAACCTCTCAGAGATCGGCGTGATAGGCGGCGGCACAATGGGTGCGGGGATCGCTGCGGCTTGCCTTTTGGCAGGCTTTTCTGTGCGCATGGTGGAACGGGACGCGCAGGCCGCAGAAGCGGGTGCGGCGCGTGTTGTCAAAATACTTGAAGGCAGCCTCAAACGGGGCCTGATCGGGAAGGACAAGTTTGATGGCCTTGCTGCCAAGTTTGCAGCCGCAGATGACTACGATTCGCTGTCAAACTCTGATCTAATCATCGAAGCGGTGTTTGAGGATATGAACGTAAAGCGTCAGGTGTTTGCGCTATTGGATGCAACAGCCAAGCCAGACGCAATTTTAGCCACAAACACCTCTTACCTTGATGTCGCACAGATTGCCAAGATTACGCGCGATCCGTCCCGCGTGATTGGCCTGCACTTCTTTTCGCCCGCGCATATCATGAAGCTGCTAGAAATCGTTGTACCAGAGGGATTGGCCGATACTGTCCTTGCCACAGCCTGCGCCTTTGCCAAGGCCTTGAAAAAGATCCCTGTGTTGGCAGGTGTGTGCGACGGTTTCATTGCTAATCGGATCATGTCGGCCTATCGGCGCGAAGCGGAATTCATGATCGAGGATGGCGCCATGCCGTGGGATGTGGATCGTGCGATGCTGGATTTTGGCCTGCCAATGGGCGTCTTCGCGATGGGCGATTTGGCGGGGCTCGACATCTCTTGGGCGATGCGCAAGCGGCATGCGGCGACGCGGGATCCGAGCCAGCGCTACGTCGATATCGGCGACAAACTGTGCGAGATGGGCCGCTTTGGGCGCAAGACGGGTCGGGGATATTACCTTTACCAAGACGGAAAGACCGGCGTGCCGGACCCGGAGGTGGAAGCGCTCATTCTGGCGGAAGCAGCGCGCAAGGGTATCACCAGAAGACCCTTCAGTGATGACCAAATCATGGCCTGCATTTTGACTGCTATGCAATCAGAAGGGCAGGCCATCTTGGAAGAGGGCATCGCACAATCAGCAGCAGATATTGATGTGGTTATGGTCAACGCCTATGGTTTTCCCCGCTGGCACGGGGGCCCGATGCGCATGGCTGGAGGCTGAAGGTTTAGTGCGTCTCCCGCGGGGTCTGTCCAAAGCGAGCGCGATAGTCGCGGGAAAAGCGGCCCAGATGAGTGTAGCCGCAGTCATAGGCGACCTGACCCACATGCAGCCGCTTTTGTCGTTGCAATAAAAAGTACCGCGCTTGGTCCAGCCGAAGATCGCGGACGTACTGCATCGGGGTACAACCCATTTGTTGGCGAAACGCTGTTTGCAGTGTCCTTGGATGCACATGGGCCGCTTCCGCAATGTCATCGAGCGTCACTGCATTGTGCAAGGCACTTTGGATGAATTCGACTGCACGGCGCACGCAATGGGCGGCCGCTGCGGTGTCAGGCCCTTTGAACAGATGCGTCACGTTGCTGGGCTGAGCTTCTAAAAGCGCCATCGCTATATCTCGTTCAATGGCAAATTGCTTCAGGTCTTGGCGGGTGAAATCCACGTGGCCCGCATCGATCGCCTTCGCAATCGTCAGTGATAAGTGACGCAAACGCCGCCCCCGAGTTCCAGTCAAATCCACGCAAGGGTCAAAGCGCACCGGTCCTGGCATTTTTATCCCCGCTGCATCCGTTGCCACTCGATCCAAAAAGTTGGCGTCAATTTGGACCATCAACTTCCGGCACCCTGCTTTCCAAATCATTTTGGTCGGACGGTCAGGGTTCAGTATAGTTGCGCTGGCCTCAGTGGCCGTAACATTCTCGCCGCGATGAGTGACTTCGGCCGAACCGGACAGCGGGATTTGCAAAAGGTAAAAGTGTTGCAGTTCGCCGGGATCAATCGTCACATCAGCGCCATAGCTCAGTAGATTCAAAGACACATGAGCGCCGCGCACGTGATTGTGGGTGACATGCAAATCGCCGCCGGCAACCTGATCCAGCTTGTGATCGCAATACCGGGCCGCCACGACGGCACGGGCCTCGTCAAGATTGCGCGTGCAAAGCACTGAGTGTGCCTCGAGCAATGTCTCATCCCGTCCCATGGGGCGAGGGTTGCCGAATTCCTCGTATTTTTCAAGGAAGAGGACGCCCACGGAGCATTTTGGACTCACAATCCGGATAAAGAGGGGACTCGCAAATCGGATAAGGCATCACGGCGCCTTCTGTCAGATTTCCCCAACCAATATGGGAGACTGATATGGATTTCGGAATAACGCCCTCTGACGGACATGTGGGCGAAAAAGCCTGGAACGTGGTGGGGCATGTGTACACCCCCAAACTACACACCCCCAATGTGATGATCTGGCATGCGCAGGTCCCCGATGGCACTTTCGTGCCCCCGCATATTCACCCAACTCAAGACGAATGGATCTATATGCTGACGGGTGACCTGGAAATTGAGTTCGGCCACGACGAAGGCCACGTCACCGCGCATCAGGCAGGGCCAGGGGATATGGTCCGAATGCCCAAGGGCAAGTCACATGGCATTTTCAACCGCTCTGGTGCAGAGGCCACCTGCGTTTTTGGTGTCGCGCCATCTCGCAAACTATTTGACCTGTTCGGCGCTTTGGATGACGTCACTGACCCAGAAGAGTTGGTGCGCCTGTCCGCCTTGCACGAGGTCGATTTTCTGCCGCCTCCGGACGCTGGTTAAGGAGGCATAACCATGGTCAAAAGAAAGACTGTCGCCGTGATTGGCGGCGGCGTAAGTGGGTTGGCCGCAGCCAAGGCATTTGATGAACGCGGTCACCGCGTTTTGGGCTTTGAACGGAGCCATGACTTCGGCGGTGTGTGGGAACTGTCGCGCAGCTACCCCGACGTGCAAACGCAATCACCCAAAGATCTGTACTGCTTTACCGATCATCCGATGCCGGACGATTACCCTGAATGGCCCAAAGGCCCTCAGGTGCATGGCTACCTGCATTCCTATGCCGAAAAACACAATCTGGGTCGGCTGTTCCGGCTGAACACAAATGTCAAAGACATGAAACGCCGCGCCGATGGCGGTTGGACATTGGCGCTGGAAGAGGCTGGCCAGAATTGGCAGCGAGACGTTGATTTTGTCGCTGTGTGCACGGGCCAATTTTCGGACAAAAACATCATCTCCCATCCCGGTCAGGAGAGTTTCGTTGCGGCCGGGGGTGAGGTCATGCACAGTTCTGAATACACCGATCCAGCGATGATCAAAGGCAAGCGCGTCGTGGTGCTTGGCGGGTCAAAATCTGCAACCGATATTGCCGTGAACGCGGCCAACAACGGTGCTCAGTCGGTGCATTGGGTGTATCTGGAACCCGTCTGGCGGGTCCCGTATTTTGTTGGAGGCATCAATTTCAAACGCCTTCTGTATATGCGCGCGCAGGAGCAACAGTTTAACGCTTGGGGCAAGAACGCATTGCAGCGCATGGTCGCCGCACTCCTTAAACCGCTGGTCTGGGCCAATTTCCGCGGTTTGGAGATGATGCTCAAGATGCAACTCGGTCTGCGCAAATATGGGATGGTGCCCAAAACACCGATTGAAAATGAGGTGTCATGTTCTGTTCCCATCGTGACGCCTGGACTATTTGAGGCGCTCAAAGCAGGAAAGATCAAGAATATCCAAGGCTCGTTCGATCACTATGACGGCAAGACGATCACTATGACCGGCGGAGAAAAGGTCGACGCCGATGTCTCGATCCTTGCGGTTGGTTGGAAACTGGGCGTGCCATATCTACCAGAGGCCGACAAAGACAAGCTGATCGAAGAGGACGGGCAATACCGTGTTTACCGTTTGGCCGTGAACCCTGATCTGCCGGATTTGGGCTTTGTCGGGTTCAACTCGTCCTTCTGCACGGTCCTAAGCGCTGAGATGATTGCGAACTGGCTGGTTCGGTACATGGATGGGCAATTGGCCAATCAACCCAGCGATGCCGCAATGAATGAAAACATTGAGATGATGCTCGACTGGAAACGCAACGAACGGCCTGCCGCCCAAATTTATGGCGGTTTGTGCTCCGCACCGTTCCACTTCAAGCATTTCGATGAGATTCTGTCGGATATGGGGGCCGGAAAACGTACGAGGTCAAATCTGCTGGCCGAACAGTTTAGCTATCCAAGCCACAAGGCCTATGGAGCGTTTTTGGCGTCCTGTCCGCAATATCAGGCTGAATAGTGCAATCGCGCCGCGCTCTGATCGAGGGCGCGGTGTCCCAGCACTTCGGCGCAAGTACAGCGTTTAGTGGCTCTGGTGTCCAAATCCCGTCAGGGGTTCATCCCGCGAACCCAGCTTGATGACTGGAGGGTCTGAGCAGTTGGTCCCGCTCAAAGAACAAGACCACGAATTGGAGGGCTTACCATGCCACCGTGAAGCGTCGCGGATTGCTGTCGATCTGATTTGATCCTGAGTTGGTTTGGATGCCGCCGTTGACGTCACCACCAGAAATGTTGGCGACGTGCCAATGCTACTAGAGTTGCTCAATCAAATCCCGGCAGATCAGACCATCGGGTCAGTGACCGCCGACGGGGCCTATGACACGCGCAAATGCCATGATGCGATTGCTGTCCGGAATGCACATTCAGTGATCCCTCCGCGCAAGTACACGGCTCTTGGCATATCTTTTACTGCGGTCGAAGGATAAATCTATCTGGGCAAAGGGTGGATGCACTCAAACACCATTTGGTGAAACAAAGCCCTAGGTCAGAATAGACAAAAAAACGCCAAAGGTGGTCCGCGCCCAAATGTGGCGCGGACCTGGCAGATGCGCCCCCACGCAAGGCAAAAATAAGGCGGTTTTGCCACAATTATAACCGGGCGATTGTGAAATTGATTGTTTCCAAATGAAAACGGCCCCGAATGTTTCGGGGCCGCTCAATCATTTGGTGGTGGCGTGATCGGCTATCGTTTTTCGATGTCGGTATAGTCGCGCAGTGTTTCGCCGAGGTAGAGTTGACGCGGACGGCCGATTTTCATGCCTGGATCGGCGAGTTGTTCTTTCCACTGCGATATCCAACCCACAGTCCGGCTCAGTGCAAAGATCGGCGTGAACATTGACGTGGGGAACCCCATCGCTTCTAGGATGATGCCGGAATAAAAGTCCACATTGGGGAAAAGTTTCTTTTCGGCAAAATAGGGATCAGCCAACGCAGCTTGCTCAAGCTCTTTGGCAACGCCGAGAACTGGGTTGTTCTCCACGCCAAGAAGATCAAGCACCTCGTCGGCGGATTGCTTCATCACGGTCGCGCGTGGGTCGAAGTTCTTGTAGACCCGGTGGCCAAAGCCCATGAGACGGAAGGGATCGTCTTTGTCTTTGGCGCGCGCGATGAACTCGGGGATACGCTCCACGGACCCGATCTCTTTGAGCATCTCAAGACAGGCTTGGTTCGCGCCGCCGTGGGCTGGCCCCCAAAGACAGGCAATGCCCGCCGCGATACAGGCAAATGGGTTCGCGCCCGAAGAAGAGGCGAGGCGCACAGTCGAAGTCGAGGCGTTCTGCTCGTGGTCGGCATGTAGCGTGAAAATACGATCCATGGCGCGGGCAAGGATCGGGTCCACCACGTATTCTTCTGCAGGCACTGCAAAGCACATGTGCAAGAAGTTCGCCGCATAATCGAGGTCGTTGCGTGGATACACAAACGGCTGACCGATCGAGTATTTATAGGCCATGGCAGCAATGGTTGGGACCTTTGCAATCAAACGGTGCGAGGCGACTTCGCGCTGATGCGGGTCCGATATGTCGGTGCTGTCATGATAAAAGGCCGCCATTGCGCCCACGGCGCCAACCATGATGGCCATTGGATGCGCGTCACGGCGGAAGCCACGGAAAAAGTTGTGCATCTGCTCGTGGATCATTGTGTGCCGCGTGATCGTCAGCTCAAATTTTTCAAGTTCCACTGCTGAAGGCAATTCACCGTAGAGAAGTAGGTAACACACTTCCAAGTAATGCGATTTACCCGCGAGTTGATCAATCGGATACCCGCGGTGCAAAAGCTCACCTTTGCCACCATCAATAAAGGTGATTGTGCTGTCGCACGCAGACGTGGAGGTAAAGCCAGGGTCATATGTAAAAACTCCGGCTTGGGAGTAGAGCTTGCGGATGTCCAAAACGTCTGGTCCAGCCGTGGGCGAATAGATTGGTAGATCATAGCTCGCACCGTCGATGGTCAACGTCGCGGTTTTCTGGGTGTCAGCCATGTGTGGTCCCTCTTTCTCATTGGGGCCAACGGGCCGACATGGCCCGGGGCGTGTCTCCTGGTATAGCCACGGTCACCATAAAAGTGTTACGCAGCCTCAGCCGCCTCAGCCAACCGAGCGAGTGTCTCCTCGCGGCCAAGAACAAGCATCATATCGAATACAGAGGGGGTTACCGCGCGACCCGCTAATGCGGCCCGCAAAGGCCCGGCGAGTTTGCCGAATTTTGTCCCTTGGGCTTCGGCAAATGCGCCGAGGGCCGCCTCTAATTCTTCTCGGCTCCAGCTAGCATTTTGCAGATGCGGCGTCAATAAACTCAGTATACCACGGGATACCGTATCAAGGTTTTTTGAGGCTTTTTCATCTGGTGAAATGGGTCGAGAGGTGAGTATAAATTCTGCTTTTTCAGTAAGTTCTGGGAATGTCTTGGCGCGATCTTTAAGGCAATACATCGCGCTTTGCAGGCCATGCCTTTGGCCGTCGCTCAAAGAGGACAGGTCCGCAGCCTGCCGATAGGTCTCCAATTCATGCAGCAGTGCAGCATCGTCAGCTTGCGCGATATGCCGTCCTGATAGGTTTTCGAGCTTTTTGAAGTCGAAGCGCGCCGGGCTTTTGCCAATCCCTTTGAAATCGAACCATTCTTTGGCCTCTGCATCGGAGAAGAACTCCGCATCGCCATGGCTCCAACCCAGGCGCGCCAGGTAATTGCGCATACCCGCCGCCGGGTAGCCCATGATTTGGTATTCCTCGACACCCAAGGCTCCATGCCGTTTAGAGAGTTTTTTGCCGTCGGGACCGTGGATGAGCGGGATGTGCGCCCAAACGGGCAGGTCCCATCCCATGGCGGTGTAGATCATCATCTGACGCGCGGCGTTGTTGAGGTGGTCATCGCCGCGGATCACATGGGTCACTCCCATGTCGTAATCGTCGACGACCACAGCCAGCATGTAGACCGGCGTGCCGTCAGAGCGCAGCAAAACCATGTCATCAAGTTGGCTGTTGCGGATGGTCACGTCGCCTTGCACTTGGTCGGCAATTACCGTTGCGCCGTTTTGCGGCGCTTTGATACGGATCACGTAAGGCGCGTCGGGATGCGTGGTTGCGTCCGCGTCACGCCACGGCGAGCGAAAGAGCGTGGAACTCCCCTCGGCTTTGGCCGCCTCACGGAAGGCCGCAATTTCTTCTTGGGTTGAGAAGCATCTATAGGCTTTGCCCTCGGCCAACAGTTTGTGGGCCACCTCAGCATGCCTGTCTGCCCGTTCAAACTGGCTGATCATGTCACCATCATGGTCAAGGCCCAGCCAGGCCAAACCCTTGAGGATCGCATCCGTGGCTTCGGGCGTGGAGCGCGTGCGGTCTGTGTCCTCGATGCGCAACAGGAACTTGCCGCTGCGACCGCGGGCATAAAGCCAATTGAAGAGCGCTGTACGCGCACCACCGATATGTAAAAAGCCGGTGGGTGAGGGCGCGAAGCGGGTCACGACAGGACGATCAGACATGGGAGCATTAACCTCTGGGTAACCATGGCGGGTGTAAGTTACCGCTTCCTTAATGGGGGCACGGGAGAGGGACAAGATGCGCGCCGTGGATATGCTCTCGGCTGCTCTTCTGAGCCAGCAGGGTCGTTTGATGCCTTGGGGACCAGTGTGCTTTGGCGTAGGCATCTCCATGTTCTTTGCACTTCGGTTTGAACCTGGATGGCCGATGTTGGCCTGTGGAGGTGGAGGTGCTGTTGTCGCTGGGGTATTGGCGTTGCGTACCGACTTTGTCACAGCGGCGCTTCTTTGGGGCTGTGCCCTTTTAATGGCTGGCTTTGCTCTGGCCGGCGTGCGCGCCCACGTTGTCGCGGGACCGGTGCTCGATGGTCGGTACTATGGCCCGATTGAAGGTCGAGTGGTTGGGTTGGATCGTTCAGGCTCCGGCGCGTATCGCGTGACCCTGGACCAGGTCCGCTTGTCTCGCATGGCGCCCGACGCCATTCCCAAACGGGTGCGGATATCGCTGCATTCCGACGCTCCGGATTTACCTCCCGCGGGCGTGCGCATCATGACGACGGGGTATTTGTCTTCACCCGGCGCTCCGAATGAGCCGGGTGGTTTCGATTTTCAACGCCACGCTTGGTTTCTTGGCCTGGGCGGCGTCGGCTATACCCGCGTGCCTTTACTCTTGGCCGAACCGAAGGTCGGATGGCGTGGCATATTTGGGCTGCGCCGCGCTTTGTCGAGTTATGTCCAGCAAACTATTGACGGACCCGAAGGTGGATTTGCGGCAGCAATCACCACTGGCGACCGCTCTGGACTTGATCCAGAGCTCACCCAAGCGCTTCGCGACACCAACCTCGCGCATCTCTTGGCCATATCGGGTCTCCACATGGGGCTACTGACCGGGTTCATATTCGCGGCTTTGCAGTTGAGTCTATCGTTACTGCCCCGCACCCCTATGATGCCATCACGCAAATGGGCCGCAGTCGGCGCATTGGCGGTGGGCGCGGTCTATCTGGCACTCTCGGGCGGCAACGTGGCGACAGAGCGTGCCTTTGTTATGGTTGCCGTTGCGTTTTCTGCGGTTCTTATCGACCGACGCGCAATCTCCTTGCGATCTGTGGCAGTGGCCGCGCTTATCGTGTTGAGCCTGCGCCCAGAGGCCTTGCTCAGTCCGGGCTTCCAGATGTCTTTCGCGGCCACCATCGCGCTTGTGGCGGCATTCCAAGTGCTCACGCGTTCTAATCTCGGCGATTGCCCCGTGTGGTCTCGGCCTGTTGTTTCGCTCTTTGTGTCGGCTTCCGTTGCTGGGTTTGCCACACTCCCTTTCGCCGCCGCACATTTCAATCGCATGCCCAGTTATGGCCTGTTGGCCAACCTCTCAGCGCCGCCGGTCATGGGCATGATTGTGGTCCCGGCTGGGGTTTTGGCGGCGCTTTTGGCACCCTTTGGTTTGGACCGGATCGGTTTTTGGATCATGGAGCAAGGCCTGAACTGGATTGTCTTTGTCGCCACATCCGTCGCGTCCTGGGACGGAGCGGTGCGCCGCATTCCCGCGCCACCGTCGGCGGTGTTGGTTTTGTTGGCTTTGGGGGGACTTTGGATCGCGATCATCTTGGGACGCTGGCGTCCCGTGGGTCTGCTTCCGGTTCTGCTGGCGGGCATTCTTTGGCTTAGCCATAACCGCGCTGATATTCTCGTGGCGCCTGGCGGGGCCCTTGTCGGAGCCATGACAGACGAGGGGCGCGCGCTCTCAAAAGACCGCGGAGCGGGATTTGTGGCCGAGATTTGGCTCGAAAACGATGGTGACGATGTCGATCAAGCGACGGCCGCGGCGCGCTGGAGCGGTGAAGGACGGTTGCGCAGCACGCCCATTCCCGGCGGTCTCTTGTTTCATGTCAATGGCAAGCGCGCACTAGCCGAAGTGACTGTCTGCCGCTCCGGTGACATCTTGATCGCCTCAGTGGATGTTTTGCCGGATCTATCTTGGGAATGCGACATCTATGATCTCGCCCGCCTGCGCGACAGCGGTGGCTTGGCCTTCTGGGTCAAAGATGACCGCTTAGAAATGAAAACGGCCCGCGCTGCGACGGGCCGTAGGCTTTGGAATGACAAGACCCTACGGGCTCAGTAGCTGCGGATCAATCCAGCCAACTTGCCCTGAACCTTGACCTGCTCCTCCGGGAACACGCGGGTCTCATAGGCCGGGTTGGCGGCTTCGAGCGCGATCGCACCGCCTTGCCGCCGGAAAAACTTGAGCGTTGCTTCGTGATCTTCGACAAGGGCCACAACAATGTCACCGTTCTCGGCCATGCTTGTTTCACGAATGATCACGACGTCACCGTCGTTGATGCCCGCATTGATCATCGAGTCGCCTTTGACTTCAAGCGCATAGTGATCTGCGCCGGAGCGGACCATTGCGCCTGGAACGGCCACGGTGTTCGACTTGTGCTGGATGGCCTCGATCGGTACGCCTGCTGCAATCTTGCCCATCACGGGCAATTCAACTGCATGACCGACATGAATAGGCTGTGCAGATGGGGGCTTTGGTGCCGCCCCTCCATCAATCATCCGTGGGACGAAGCCTGGCTTTGCGTTCGCCAAACTGTCGGGCAGTTTCACAATCTCAAGCGCTCGAGCACGGTGAGCAAGACGCCGGATAAACCCACGCTCTTCCAACGCCGTGATCAGTCTATGGATCCCCGACTTAGACCGTAGATCAAGCGCTTCCTTCATCTCATCAAACGAGGGGGGCACGCCATCACGTTGGATGCGTTTGTTGATAAATTCCAATAGGTCGAGTTGCTTCTTGGTGAGCATAACGTCCTCCTGTTCGCGGGATTTCCGCGGCTCGATTTGCGTTATGTTCTAGATGTGTTCTTGTTTTGTGTCAACTCTGGCGTGTTTGGCTGGGCTTTATAGCGGCAGGTAAGGCATCATTGTCCCTGCCTTGTGTGGCCCGTCGTGGGGCGGGCGGACCATGAGGGCATTTGCGCTCGACAACACTGTGAGAAGCGAACTGTCTTGTCGCGCAAAAGGACGGATCCCATCTGCGGTGAGCAAAGCCCGCATGTAATGCTCTCTTGGACCATTTGGACCCATGTCCTCGGTTAAGGAGGCCTGGTCTCGGGGCGCAGGTGCTGCGGGTAAGCCTTGCATCGCGCGCACGACAGGTGCGAGGAAAACATGGCCACAGACCATGGCAGAGACGGGATTGCCCGGTAGGCCCACCATCATCGTCCCACCCCAACGCCCCGCCATGAGCGGTTTGCCGGGACGCATAGCGACTTTGTAAAAGCTGCGCGCGGCATCAGTGTTCGTGCTCGCCATAACCTGTGCGACAATGTCATGATCGCCAACACTGGCGCCGCCTATCGTTACAATGAGGTCGGCATCTTGGGCCAAATCGAAGCAAAGCCTGAGGCCGCTTTCGCGATCAGGGGCGATAGGCAAAAGACGGGCATCGGCCCCAAGACTACGCAATAAAGCGTGCAACCCAAAGGTGTTAGAGGCGATGATCTGATCATCTTTCGGAACCTCGCCGGGCATGACCAACTCGTCACCAGTCGAGATCAATGCCACTTTGGGTGCGCGGTGGACTGGGACCATAGGCACATTCATTGATGCCAGAAGCGCCACGTCTTCTGGGCTGAGACGGCGGGAAGCCGCAAGTGTACTCCCGTATTGGAAGTCACAGCCTGCAGGTCGGATGTGACTTGCCTCTTCGAGACGATCGCCCAGCGTGATCTTGTCACCCACGCGCGTGACATCCTCTTGAATGATAATCCGTGTGGCTCCCTCCGGCACCACTCCGCCGGTGAAGATGCGTACTGCTTGTCCGGGAGAGATCACGCCGCTGAAACGATGGCCTGCAGGGGCTTCTCCAATCACTTCAAGGGTTTGGCCTTGCGAATGATCGCTTTCGCAGATCGCGTAACCGTCCATGGCTGACGCGGCAAAAGGCGGTTGATCCCGGCGCGCGGTGACATCTCGGGCCAAAACTCGGCCGGATGCTTCGATCAAGGGCACTTCTTCAACGTCGGTTGATCGTGTCAGCGCAAAGAGCGCATCGAGCGCTTGGCTGACGGAAATCATGGCGCTTCGAACCGTCCTGACTTGCCGCCATCTTTAAGTAAGACGCGTATATCGCTGATGTACATGGTTTTATCTGCAGCTTTAACCATGTCATAGATCGTAAGGGCCGCCGTGGACACCGCCGTCAGCGCCTCCATCTCAACGCCCGTGCGACCCGTGGTCTTAACAGTTGCTTGAATGCGCAGTCCTGGAAGATCGGGGTCCGCTGTAAATTCTACTGATACTTTGGAGATGGGCAGAGGATGACAAAGCGGGATGAGGTCTGCGGTGCGCTTGGCCCCCATGATACCAGCGAGGCGGGCAACGGAAATTACATCGCCTTTCTTCGCTTCACCTCGGCTGATCATGTTGAATGTCTCGCGCTGCATCGATACGGATCCGGCGGCAACAGCAATGCGATCCGTCACAGATTTCTCTGTTATATCAACCATATGTGCGTCACCCTTGTGGTCGAAATGCGTGAGATCAGCCATGGGCAGCCACCTGTGCAGGCGCGGGGTTCGCGATCAAAGTGCGCGTGGCACTCTCTACATCGCCTTGGCGCATGAGGCTTTCCCCAATGAGGAAGGTGCGCGCGCCATGGGCGGCCATGTCCGAAAGGTCATCTGGCGTATAAAGCCCGCTTTCAGACACCAAAAGCCGGTCGGCTGGCACCCGTTTTGAGAGCTCCCGCGTGGTATCTAGCGTCGTCTCAAAGGTGTTGAGATTGCGGTTGTTGATGCCCAGAAGCGGTGATTTTAGCTCAAGAGCACGGTCCAGTTCGGCACCGTCATGGACCTCCAGAAGCACATCCATGCCCCAAGAAAACGCTGCATCTTCTAGCTCTTGTGCTTGTACATCCGACACAGAGGCCATGATGATCAAGATGCAATCGCCGCCCAAGGCCCGCGCTTCGGCGACTTGGTAGGTATCATACATGAAGTCCTTGCGCAGCGCAGGCAGCGACGTGGCCTCTCGGGCCTCAGTTAAAAACGCCTTCGCGCCTTGGAATGACGGCGTGTCTGTGAGCACTGAAAGACAGGTCGCACCTCCAGCCTCATAGGCTTGGCCCAAGGGCGCGGGCGCGAAGTCTTCGCGGATCAAGCCTTTGGACGGGCTCGCTTTTTTGATCTCCGCAATGAGACCGTACCCAGTTTCAGAGGCCGCCATCAACGCGTTCGCAAACCCCCGCGGCGCACTGGCCGCGCGGGCTGCGTCTTCGACATCGCTTGGCGGGACCGCGGCTTTGTCGGCGGCAACCTCTTCAAGTTTATAGGCTTTTATCTTCTCAAGGATGGTCGGGGCCATGGCCTATCCAATCTATCTCATGCGTTCCCTGACTTTTAAGCCAGTCGTTCACGCGACTAAAGGGGCGAGAGCCGAAAAATCCGCGCCGGGCCGAAAGGGGCGAGGGATGGGCGGTCTCGATCCGCAAATGATGGGGTAACTGCACACTTTGGGCCGCCAATCGTGCATTTAACCCCCAAAGGACGAAGGCGCGCGGTCGATGATCTAACACTTTGAGAACGTCTTCGGTCAAATCCCGCCATCCGAGTTTCGCATGTGCCCCAGCATCGCCCGCGGGCACGGTGAGTGCGGTGTTGAGCAAGAGCACGCCTTGGCCCGCCCAAAAGCGCAAATCGCCCGTGGTAGGACAGCCGCCCAAATCCTCGGTCATCTCCGTATAGATGTTCTTGAGCGACCGTGGCAGCGGCGTCACGTCGGGCTCTACCGAGAAGGCATGGCCATGGGCGTGACCGGGCGTCGGGTAGGGGTCCTGGCCCAAGATCACCACCCGCACATCGTCGGGGCCCAGGGCATCTAGTGCCGCAAAGACATGATCCGGACGCGGCAATATGGTGCGTGTGTCTGCCTCCAGAGCTGTTCGGAGCGCAGGCCATTTTTTGGCAAAAAATGGCAGCTGTGCCCACGCCGCGGGGACAGAATACGTCATACCCCGGAGGTGATCTGCGCGAGCCTGTCTACGGCGCGTTTCGCGGCACCAGAATCAATGCTCTGTGCCGCCATTTCCGCCCCTTCGCTGAGGGTGGCGGCTTTCTCTGCAACCACCAGCGCGGCGGCGGCGTTCAGGCGCACGGCATCGCGGTAGGCACCGGGTTCTCCCTCCATAAGCGCGCGGAAGGCGCTGCCGTTTTCTTCCGGCGTGCCGCCGAGGATGTCTTTGAACGGATGGGTCGGGAGCCCCGCGTCTTCGGGGTGTATTTCAAATCCGGTAATCTCACCGTCTTTTAGCGCGGCAACAGAAGTCGTGCCGGAAATGGCAATCTCATCGGTGCCATCGGAGCCATGCACCAACCATGCCGCCTCAGAGCCTAGTTCTTGCAGGGTCTCCGCCATGGGGAAGATCAAGTCGATGGCAAAGGCCCCGGTCAATTGGCGTTTGACGCCCGCGGGGTTGGTGAGTGGGCCCAGGATGTTGAAGATCGTCTTACAGCCAAGCTCTGAGCGCACGGGCATCACATGTTTGATCGCTGGGTGGTGCATGGGGGCCATCATAAAGCCGATACCCGCCTCGGCGATCGCGCGTTCCACCACATCGGCGCCCACCATCACGTCCACGCCCATTTGGGCAAGCGCATCTGCCGCGCCAGATTTGGAGCTGAGATTGCGATTGCCGTGTTTGGCCACAGGCACGCCAGCGCCCGCCACCACAAAGGCCGTGGCAGTGGAGATGTTGAGCGTACCTTTGCCATCTCCGCCCGTGCCCACGATGTCCATGGCCCCTTCGGGCGCAGAAACGGGAACGCACTTGGCGCGCATCACGGTGGCAGCGGCGGCGTATTCGGCCACGGATTCCCCGCGCGCCCGCATCGCCATCAACAGCCCGCCCATCTGTGCGGGGGTCGCTGTGCCTTCGAAAAGCTCTTCAAAGGCGAGGCGTGCTTGCGCTTTTGACAAGGGCCCCTCGGAGGCAGCAAAGATCAGGGGTTTCATGGCGTCGCTCATGGCGAACTCCTTTGGAATACAAGGCCTATGGACATTGATCGGTCGTCACCAGGTTCAGTCCAAATTTGCTCAGTTTTAGAAACTTGGTCACAGTAATATTGGGCTATTGCAAGGCCAAGTGACGCAGATTTGGGCAATTTTGGCGAAACCGTTAAGCGGCACGCCGCGTCAGGCAGGCACTTTCATCTCATCAAGGAAGTTTTGGAGTATCGCGTGGCCATGCTCGGAGCGGATGCTCTCGGGGTGGAATTGCACGCCAAACAGCGGCAGGTCGCGGTGTTGCAGGCCCATGATGGTGCCATCTGCCAATTCAGCGGTGATCTCTAAGCTCTCGGGCAAAGTCTCGCGGTCTATGATGAGCGAATGATAGCGGGTGGCCTCAAAGGGTGAGGGGAGGCCTTTGAATATGCCGCGCCCGGTGTGATGCATCGTGCCCATCTTGCCGTGCACGATCTCATGACAGCGGGAAACGTCTCCACCCATAGCTTGGCCCAGGGTTTGGTGCCCCAGGCAGACACCCAAAAGCGGAGTATGTGTTTCGGCGGCCGCATCGACCATGGCCAGGCAAATGCCCGCTTCATTGGGCGTCGCGGGACCAGGGGAAAGCACGATGCCCTCTGGCTTCAGCGCCATGGCCTCTTGTACGTTGAGTGTGTCGTTGCGCACCACACGCACATCGGCACCCAGTTGGCCCAAATAATGGACAAGGTTGTAGGTGAAGCTGTCGTAATTATCGATAAGCAGCAGCATGGCGTGGGCCTTGATCCTTGGGGTGCAAATAAAGGTGGAGGCAGGCACCCCCGTCGGGGTATACTTCTCGCGAAACCGCTTTGGCGCGTCAAGCAGATCACGTCTGTTGCGGCCAATCGGTACATGGACCAAATCCGTCTCAACGAGGTTTGGCCGGCCAAGAGGTATGCGAAAGCGTCATCCGGGGTGGGGGACGTGATGAGAGTGGGAGCCTGCGTATGGCGCGGAGTTTTTTGTCTGGAGTGTTCTGGGGCGTTGTGGCCTCAACCGTGACCGTGGGCGCGGCCTCTGTTGTGACGGGCCCAGTGATGGCGCCGTCGCCCGACGCGGCGGATGCATCGCCGCGTACCGTGGCTCCGCCCGCAGCGCCGGATGTGCCGCCTGAGAACCGATTGACCCGGCCTACGGTCACTACGGAGGTTGAAACAGAGTCCCCCGGTCTTCCGTCCGAACCCGCCAGCAGCAATAGCCCGGATGTCGAAAGTGCCTCGGCTCCGGTGCCGGTGACCGGCGACATCGCCGCGGCGCCGCAGGTGCCCGACTCGGCACGCGATGTTAATGTGGACCCACAGATTGCATCAGATGACGGCGTGCCTGTGGATGCGCAGGTGTCAGGCGTGGCTCAACCGCAAGCGCCTGCCACGGATGCCTTGGCGGATGTTGACGCAACGCCGGCTCCCGCGCCTGAGCCTCAGGTTGTGGAGATGACCGAGCCAGAGGTGGCCGAGGCAGTCACCGAGGTACAGGTCCCTCAAGAGCAAGACAAAATCGTTCTGGGCACCGAAGAGCTAGAAGAGCCCGCTACGCCGCGCTTGCCTCAGGCCACGGCCCCGGAACAAGAAAGCCTAGCTGTGGTTGAGGCCGCTCCAGAGGTTGTCACAACCGAAGAACAAGAGAGCGAGACCGTGGCCGCGCTCTCACCGGGCCTTGGCAGTGGCGCATCGGACTTCTCCAAGCTCAACCCCAGCGTCACAACCAGCCGGTTGCCAAGCTTGGGCGATGTTGCAGAGAGCGAAAAGATCGCGCCTATTGTGGCCTATGCATCGGCGCCCGCCGCGTTGGATGATCGGGCGCGCATGTCCATTGTGTTGATTGATGATGGCTCCGTGCCGCTTGGCCTGGAGGCCCTGGAGGCTTTTCCGTACCCTTTGACATTTGCGGTTGATACTGAATGGACCGGCGCCACGGATGCAATGGCGCGCTACCGGGCCGCGGGTTTTGAAGTGATGGCGCTGGCCAACTTACCCGCAGGTGCCGCGGCAACCGACGTGGCGGTGGCGCTCTCTGCGGCGCTTGATGTGGTGCCGGAGGCTGTTGCTGTGCTCGAAGGGGACGGTGATGGATTGCAGGGTGACCGGGCGATCTCTGATCAAGTGTCTGACATCTTGGCGCAGAGTGGCCACGGGTTGGTGCTTTACCCCAAGGGATTGAACACCGGCGTGTCCCTGGCGCAGCGCGCGGGTGTTCCGAGCCAGGCGTTGTTCCGAGATTTTGACGGTCAGGGGCAGACGGCGTCAGTGATCCGTCGGTTCCTCGATCAAGCGGCCTTCAAGGCCAACCAAGAAGGGTCCGTAATCATGGTGGGCCGTCTCCGGGCTGAGACGATCTCGGCGCTTTTGGTGTGGGGCTTGCAGGACCGGGCGAGCCGGGTGGCTTTGGTGCCAATCTCTACCGTGTTGCGCGGACTGAAATAGCGCGGCGCTCCTGGCACGCGACGGGATTTGGAACGTGGTTGGCCAATCTTAAGACATGTGGGCCACGACGGGCCGCGCGCCCAAGCTACGCGCCCAAGCTATGAGATGAGGGTTAGGCTTGATCTCGCCCGAGGTCGACCAGCCTTGTTTTAAGCATCCTGGCGCGTGGGTCCTCGCATTCAAGGGCGTGGACATAGGCGTGGGTGAGAAAAAAACCCTGTTGGACTGGGGTTTCCGCCATGGCGGTCGCTTCGAGATAGAGATCGATCAACGGCTGTGGCGCGCCCACATCTAATGCGCGCGCCAGTCTTTCTTCTAAAGATATCTCTTGCGGTGATGCGGTCATTCCGCAGCGTCGGCCATGGCCCGCGCGGTTTGGAGACGTGCTGCGACCCAGTCATGAAAAAGATGCGTGGGTCCGTCCATGGCTGGCGAGAAGCGCCCGCCGTCAAAGCCCACGGCCCGGCGGCCACGTTGCATACCTTCGACAACGAAGATGTCCTCGACAAAGACCTCTTTCCATTGCTTGGCATTGCGGGCGCGCAGGGCGGCATCGGTGTCCGGCACGGAATAGAAGAGATGCACATGTTCTTCAGTTTGCATTGTCCCCTGGGGGCGCAGGATGATCGCGAAGGCATGGTCGCGGTGCACGCCAAGCATCACATTGGGAAAGGCTGTGATGTATTCAGCCGCCGTGTCCCATCTGTCGCTCAGGCCCTCGAAGTCGGGGAATTGCGCGCCGTTCTCACCAGTCATTTGACGATAGACAAGCGTGCCTTGGCCGCTGAGCTTACCGGGGTCTTCGATGTTGTAGTGGTCTTCCAGACGGGAGATGGCGTTGAGGCCGGGATGGACCCAAGGCAAGTGGTAGCTTTCACAGTAATTCTCGACAGCGAGTTTCCAATTTGTCTCGACATCGAGTTGGAAACGACTGTCTGCGCCGCCGTGGTAGAGCGGTTTGTCGAATTCGGCCCAGCGGTCGAGCAGGGCGGCATTGGCATCTTCGAAGTCAGGTGCATCACCGGAGACGTTGATCCACACCACTCCAAACCAAAGATGGCTGCGCACTTCGATGAGGCCGAGCGTGTCGCGGTCGATACCCTCTGCTGTGTTCATGCCAGGGCCACCAACATGGGGGGTGGCCACAAGTTTGCCCGCCGTGCTGTAGCACCAGGAATGGTACGGACACCGCAGCGCGCCTTGGATTCTGCGAGCCTCATCGACCAAGATCATGCCGCGGTGGCGACAGATGTTTTGGAACACCCGGACCAGGCCGTCTTTGCCGCGTAAGAGCAGGAGGGGGAGGCCCAGGAAAGAGATCGGCACCGCATCACCCGGTTCTGGCACATCGGCTTCTGTTGCGAGACCGGCCCAGCCCGCAAAGAAGAGCGCGTCACGCTCCTCATCATAGAGTCCTTGGTCCGTATAATGCGCGTTGGGCAGGCCATTGGCCTCCTGCACCGGGCGGCGCACCAAAGAGAGGTCGGTTAGTGTGTCACGCGACATGGGGCTCTCCTGTGTCGAGGCGCGGCTCACACAGAGCGTTGCCAGTCTTATCGTAAAACCAGCGTGCACAGATTCGCCCCAATCGCCTGTCTATGGGCGACGTGGCTTGCAACAAGGCGACCTTTTGAGCGGCGCGGGCTGCGGCTCAGGTGATGGGCATATCCGGCTTTAGGATGTCGCGGTCGGTGTCACTGAGATCATTGACCCATCGGTAGCCAGAGCCCCGAGCCACTTCCAAAATGCGCGCAGGATCGTGCTCCAAATGCTCCCAGACCAACCGCGTTGAGCGTTGGCCAGTGGGCATCTCTGGCGTCGTGCGGATGGTATAGCCAGTCCACATATTGGCGCGACGAGACGGCACACGGTGCAGATAGGTAAAGGAACCGGTCAAGGCGCCGCGTCGGGTCACCAATGAGGCCACACCGTTTTCCTGGCGCAAGAAAAAGCCGCGGAATTCCCTGTCCCGAGGGCGCGTCAGGCCCACTTTGGACATGGCTTCTTTGGCTTCGTGGCCGCGCACAAAGCAAAAGTCGTTTTCGCGATACACAAAAACGAGGCCTTCGACGAATTTGTCCTGTTCAATGAAGGAACGCCGCAGGAAGCGATAGAGTCCGTCGGGGAGCGTCGATTGCGGGATATCGGTGGATTCCGGTCCCAGAAACGGTGCCAGCGTCGGGTGTGACAGCAAGAAGCCGCGATCGTAGCGGATCTCTTCCACGGGTTCGAGCAAGATGCGCGCGTCCACTTGAAAGAAGCTACAGATGCGATGCAGTACATCAGGGCGCGGGAAGCTCTCGCCCGAGAGATAGCGATTGAATTGGGTCCGGTTGATTCCAAGATCCCGGCACAGTGCAGAGATCGATTTGGCTTGACGGCACAAGTGTTTGAGGTTTGCCCCAAACATTGCGCGTAAATCCGCCGGAGACGGCGATGAGGCTGCCGAAGCAGTGCGAAACTGTGTCATTCTGGAACCTCTCTTCCGCGTGAGTGGCACGGATTTGGGGCTAATTGAGGAAACAATTTGTACCATTTAACGGCGATATGACGCTAAATTGCGTCATATGATGCGCCTTGGATACAGGATTGCATCGGATAGACACAAAATACAACCCCCGCTGAAACGCATTGACACAGCGCAATTTCCAAAAATGTGCCACTTTGTGCGAAGTCGATAGAGGGTGTAACAATGCAAACGCCGCGCATGTGTGGAGTGGTTCTATGGTCATCGATCGAGGAAGGCCGTGCCATTATTTGGTGTGAAGATCATGGCGACTTGGCGTTCTATCACGCCGATCAGACAGATGTTCATTTAGGCGGGATGCTCGATGCTGGAGATCTAATAGACTTTGACGTCGATGATGATAGCGACCATCGTCTTGCCACGAATCCGCGTCTGTTGGTCGAGGATCATGCGCCACGCCTTCCGCAAGGCCTGCGCCATGGCACAAACGCTCTGCGGAACGCGAGCGAACCTGAGCCGTCCCAAGACAGCAACGTCATACGCATGCCCAAGTCGCGGCGACCCGCGTCTCAAACACACGTCGCGCTCGCCTGAAGCCACCACTCAAGGAAGCAACCACTCACGGAACTCCGTTGACCGGAGCGCGAGTAGGTGGGAAATTTCGGTTTATGGTTATGTCGGGCCGCGCGATAGGGCGGCTACGCCAGTGCGCGCCACTTCGAGAAGTCCTAAGGGGCGCATCAGATCGGCAAAGGCATCGATTTTTTCTGGCGTACCCGTGATTTCAAAGACAAAGCTCTCAAGAGTACTGTCAACGACGTTTGCGCGGAAGATATCCGCAAGGCGCAGCGCCTCTACGCGCTTGTCACCGGAACCTGACACCTTAAAAAGCGCAAGTTCACGTTGCACCGCGGGGCCTTCGGTTGTGAGGTCGTGGACCTCATGGACCGGAACAATCCTACCAAGTTGTGCTTTGATCTGATTGATCACCTGGGGTGTGCCAGTCGTCACAATGGTGATGCGCGACAGGTGACCTTCGTGATCGACTTCGGCCACGGTCAGGCTTTCGATGTTGTAGCCACGCCCGGAAAAGAGACCAATCACCCGCGCAAGCACACCGGCTTCGTTGTCGACCAAGATGGCCAGGGTATGGCTTTCTTGCACGTCTGAGAACGTGGGCCGCAAGTTGTAAGCGGAGTGTTTGGTTGAGCCCTTTTTGATTTGAAGCGCGGACATGTGGAGCACCTTTGATCTGATGGCCAACCGGATCGGTAGCCGTTGTGTGTGTCTACTGGGATCGTGGGCGGATGAGAAGGGGGGATGGTGCGTAAGAGGATGTTAAACACCTTGGCTTAGGCCGTTGGAGCGCCAACTGCGCACACTTTCATGCAGGATTTGAACCATATGACATTTGCCAGACGGCACATTGCGCCGAGCGGCACCTCCGACTGGGACAATGTTCTGCACAATATGCCGTGTTGGTTGTGGCAAACTGATGCCGACTATTGCCTCACCTATGTCAGCGAAGGTTTTGAGTGGCACACCAACTTCAAACGCCAAGACCTCATGGGGGTCAATATCCTCAGCGACGCCTATGGTGCAATCCAAAGCCAGGCTGGCCTTGGGGCCTATCATGACGCGTTGCGCGCGCATGCTCCCATCAATGGAATGGTCTATGAGAAGCTGTTGATCAACGGAGACCGGACGGTCTTTCTCGATAGCGCGATCCCGATGCAGGACCATGGTGGGCAGTTCCACGGCTATCGCGGCATCACGCTTCACCTCAGCCAAGCGGCGATCGGCGCAGGCCCGAATTTTGGCGCCGTGGCGGATCTCAAATCGCGTGCGGCTTCGCTTGAAGCGACGATCCAAGAGCGCAACAAACAACTCGAATATTCCAACACCATCATGGCTGAAATCTTGTCCGCGATGAGTGAGGGGATTTTAGTGACCTCGGGCGACAAGATCTATGACGATGACAATCGCATCCTCTTCACCAACCCCGCCGTTCTCTCGCAATTGGGCGTCGAAGACATGGTCGTTGAACCGGGGACGCGGTTTCGCGAACTGACTGATGCGCTGATTGCCCGCGGCGATCTTGAAGGTGAGGAAGATGACGCGTTCTCCAAAGCACTTGGCCCTGAAGGTAAACTGACACTGGATCTCCAATCACTAGATAGGGCGTTGGCGGTCAAAGGTGCACCGCTGCCGGGTGGCGGCTATGTCTTGGTGCATTCCGACATTACCGAGCAACGCAAACACACGGAAATGCTCGAAGCGGCCCGTCATGCCGCGGATCAAGCCAACAGTGCAAAATCCGCCTTCCTGGCCGCAATGAGCCATGAGATCCGCACCCCAATGAATGGCATTTTAGGCATGGCAGACATTCTCGCAGATGCGCCACTAAGCGACGAACAGCAGGAATGCGTGGACATAATCCGCAATTCGGCCCTGGCCTTGAGTGGTTTGATCTCTGACATTTTGGACTTCTCAAAGATCGAAGCAGGCCATTTGGAGCTCTTTTCCGAACCCTTCTCGTTGCCCGTGTTGTTGCGCGACATTGTCGCGTTGATGCGCCCGATGGCCGAGGCCAAGGGCTTGACCTTCGATCTGCGCGTTGCAGACGTTGTGCCGGACGTGCTCGAAGGCGACCATGCGCGGTTGCGCCAGGTCCTCGTCAATCTTTTGGGCAACGCCATCAAATTTACGCTCAAAGGCGATGTCGAGTTGCGCATCACCGGGCGCGGACCCATCGCTATTCAGGTGCGCGACTCTGGCATTGGCATTCCGTCCGACAAAATCGACCGCATCTTTGCCCCTTTCGAACAAGGGCAAGGCGGCTTGCAGCGCGAATTTGAAGGCACTGGTCTGGGCCTCGCGATCACGCATAAACTGGTCACAGGCATGGGCGGCTCCATTGACGTCACCTCCGAAGTCGGGCGAGGGACCATTTTCACAGTTTCATTGCCCTTGGTCTCGAGCGATGTCACTGCAGGTTCACTAGAGCGCGACGATATTACAATGGTCCCAAACAGTTGCATGGGCATGCGTATTCTTGTGGCCGAAGACAATTGTACCAATCAATTGATCATGCGCAAAATGCTTGAGCGCCTGGGCGCAGAATTCACTATTGTCTCAGATGGCATTGAGGCGATGGAGGAGGTGCAAGCCGCGCAATATGACGCGATCTTCATGGACCTCTCCATGCCTCGGTTGGATGGTCTCGAGGCCACCCGTCAAATTCGCGAATGGGAACGCAGGATGCAGACTAGCCCCGTGAGCATTTTTGCGCTGACCGGCAACGCTTTTGAAAAAGATCAACGCGAGGCGGTTGCAGCGGGCATGGATGGCTTTTTGAGCAAGCCACTGCGAATGAACACGCTGTTTGAAACGCTCGCTCACCATGTCCGGAAGTGACGTCAAAAGAAAAAACGGCCCAGCATTGACGCCGGGCCGTTCGTCTGCGTTCGCATGTCTAATGCTTAAACGAGAACCGCGCCCGTGGCGCCAATTGCGTCGGTGGCCTTCGCATCCCCCAACAGCATTTTGTTATGCGGTTCGCCTGAGGGGATCATCGGAAAGCAGTTTTCGTGCTTCTCGACCAAGCAGTCAAAGATCACAGGACCTTCGTGGTGTAGCATCTCCATGATGGCATCATCGAGATCCGCAGGGTCTTTGCACAGAATGCCTTTGGCACCAAAAGCCTCCGCCAATTTCACGAAATCGGGAAGGGCATCTGACCACGAATGGCTGTAGCGCTCCCCATGCAACAACTGCTGCCACTGGCGCACCATGCCGAGGCGCTCGTTGTTGAGGATGAATTGTTTGACGGGCAATTTGTATTGCACCGCGGTGCCCATCTCTTGCATGTTCATCAACCAAGAGGCTTCACCCGCAACGTTGATCACACAGGCCTGAGGATGCGCGATTTGCACGCCGATGGAGGCCGGGAAGCCGTACCCCATCGTGCCCAGACCACCCGAGGTCATCCAACGGTTCGGATCTTCGAAGCCGAGGTACTGCGCGGCCCACATTTGGTGCTGACCGACCTCGGTACAGATGTAGCGATCCATTCGCTTGGTGAGCGCTTCAAGGCGTGCCAGAGCGTATTGCGGTTTGATGGTTGGTCCTTCTTGCTTGAAGCTCAAGCAATCAACCGCGCGCCAGTCTTCGATTTGCGACCACCAGCGTTGCAACGCCTCGCGGTTCACTTTGCGACCACGGGCCTTCCAGATCTTGAGCACATCTTCGAGCACGTGACCGACGTCGCCGATGATCGGCATGTCCACGCGGATCACTTTGTTGATTGAGGAGGGGTCAATGTCGATATGGGCCTTAAGGCTGTTGGGGCTAAACGCGTCGAGTCGTCCGGTGATCCGATCGTCAAACCGCGCACCGATGTTGATCATCAGATCGCACCCATGCATCGCCAAGTTGGCTTCATAGAGGCCATGCATCCCCAACATACCCAGCCAGTTTTTGCCGGAGGCCGGGTAACAGCCCAAACCCATAAGCGTCGATGTGATCGGAATGCCCGTAGCATCGACCAATTCGCGCAGAAGCTGCGATGCGCCGGGGCCGGAGTTAATCACGCCACCGCCGGTGTAGAAGACCGGGCGTTCAGCGGTCTCAAGCGCTTCGACCAACTCGGCGATCGTTTCGATGTCACCTTTGACCTTGGGCGCATAGTGACCCAGGTCAGCTTTCGCTGGCGGCGTGTATTCAGCCGAGGCAAATTGCACGTCCTTGGGAATGTCGATGAGCACTGGGCCTGGGCGGCCTTTGGTCGCCACGTGGAATCCCTCATGTATGACCGAGCTCAGATTTGCCGTGTCTTTGACCAGCCAATTCATCTTGGTGCAGGGGCGGGTGATCCCCACGGTGTCGGCTTCTTGGAACGCGTCGGAGCCAATCATAAAGGTCGGCACCTGACCGGTAAGCACAACCAGGGGCACACTGTCCATCAATGCATCAGTCAGACCAGTCACCGCATTTGTGGCACCGGGGCCGGAGGTCACCAGAACAACACCAGGCTTGCCGGTGGAGCGCGCATACCCCTCGGCGGCATGCACCGCACCTTGTTCGTGGCGCACCAGGATGTGCTTAATCTCGTTTTGCTGAAAGACTTCGTCGTAGATCGGTAGGACCGCACCGCCGGGATAGCCAAAGACTGTGTCAACACCCTGATCCTTCAGGGCTTGAACCACCATTTTTGCTCCGGTCATCTGACGTGTCATGGTTTTCTCTCCGTATCTGACAAGTCTAACTCAATGTCTTCGCGCATAAAAAAACCCTCGGGGGTGTCCGAGGGCGCATGGAAGTGATCAGGGTGATCGGTTACGAGCCCATGCGCCATGTTCCTACAATAAGTACGAGATCGTTCATCCCTAGGCCTTTCCTTGCGTGCGCAGACATTATTTGGCAGGGGCGGGGGCGTCAACCGTCAATTGAGGGGAAAATATGCGCGCGAGCTCAAAAATCTTTGCATTAATTTCAACCTGGCACTGGATTGAGATCATTTTTGCAAAAATGAGACTGTGCAGGAATTTACGTGGGCTGTGCGCAAATCGAAAATGTTAGGTCAGGGGGCGCCTTGATATAAACCTATCTGTTTAGTTTTATCGTCAAAAGAGGCGTCGAGATGTACGGCAAACCCATCCGAAATTTTACCACCACCAAGATGGTTGTGCTCGTGGGGGCGATGTTGGTGGCTGTTGCTCTGCCAGGGCAAGCCTGTGAATCGCGCGGACACTCCCAAAAGGCATCAGAGCTCGACCCCGGTACCCTGTAGCACGCCATGTTCCAGCGCGTAGCGGGTCAAACCCGCAGTGCTGGAGATACCGAGCTTGCGCTTGATGTTTTTGCGGTGTGTTTCGACCGTGCGCACCGAAATATCGAGTGCAATCGCCACTTCTTTGTTTGACTTGCCCTGCGCCAATTGCAGGAGGATAGTCTGTTCACGGTTGGTAAGTTGCTCGCGGTCTTTTGCTGGTTCGAGCGAGCCTTGCGCCCCTGTGCAGAGGTAGCGTTCGCCCTTCATGACCGTGTCTATGGCGCGTTTGATTTCATCTGTCGGCACGTCTTTTAATACATACCCCATGGCTCCGTGGCCAAGCGCCGATGTGATGTATTCGGTTGTGTCATGCATCGACAGAATCAGAATGCGCAGGTCGGGGTTTTGCTCCAGCAACATCTCGGTCGCGGTCAATCCGCCAACCTGCGGCATATTGAGGTCCAACAAAACCACATCGGGTTTGAGATCGGGTGCTTGGTCAACGATCTCTTGGCCATTGGCCAGCGTGGCCACGACATCAATGTCATCGTAGCTGTCCAAAATGGCTTCGATCCCTTCGGCGACCATGGGGTGATCATCGACAACAACAACACGGGTCATGATGCGCGGGCCTCCTTCTTGGTTTTTGAGGATCTGCCGTCAGGCGTCGCCTCTCGGCTGTTGGGCGCGAGGACATGGCTCAAAGGCACCTGAACTTCAATCGCCGTCCCGCCGCCGCGCAGTGAGAGCACGCGTAAGGTGCCGTCCAACTGATCCACGCGCTCTTGCATATTGCGCAGGCCTAACCCGCCACCGCGGGAGCGCGGCGCAAATCCGCGTCCGTTGTCCGCGATGCGCATAGTCGCACCGCCGCGATGCCCGCGCAGGTCCACCTCCACGTGCGTGGCCTCTGCGTGGCGTTCCACATTGGTGAGGGCTTCTTGCGCTATTCGATACAGGGCGATTTTGGACTCCGGGTCGAGCCTGTTGCGAAAAACGACCGTAGAGAAATCGGTCTCGATACCCGTGCGTGTGCCAAAATCCTCCACAAGCGCTTTGAGGGCAGGGCCCACGCCGAGGTCATCCAACACGCCGGGGCGCAGGTCCCGGCTGATCCGGCGGACCTCTTGGACGGCTTCGGCCAAATTATCGATGCCACGATCAAGCGTCTCGGCGGCGCGTTCGTCGCCCTTGGCCAGGCGCCGTTTGGTGATGTCGAGCGCGTAACGAATGCCCACAAGCATCTGGCTGATCCCATCATGCAGCTCGCGCGCCACGCGACCGCGTTCTTCTTCCTGAGCATCCAAGACACGTTGGGTGAGTGCTTTGAGCTTGGCATCAGCGAGGCGGCGTTCGCGGATGTTGAGAAAGAGGCCGGAAAGAAAAACGATGAGGAGCGCGCCCAACGTAATCGCAATGATATAGTAAAATGTCTCTTGGATCCGCGCCTCGACATCTGCGCGTGCTGCCGCAACGGTGGTCAGCACATCGTCCACAAAAACGCCTGTGCCCACCGCCCACCGCCAATCTTGCAGGCCGGTGACATAGATAATCATGCGGGCTTGTTCCCCGGTGGAGGGTTTGGGCCAGTCAAAGGCGTGGTGGCCAGAGCCCTGGCGGGCGAGCCGAATGATTTCATCGGTGACGGGTGTGCCATTGGGATCGGTGAGCCCGGCCCAATTGCGTCCAATCAAGTGGGTTTGGCGCGGCGCGACCAAGTTGTCGCCATCGTATTCGTAGACAAAGAAGTGCCCCTCGGCACCATAGATCATAGAGGACAAGATCTGCGTCACGGCCAGTTTCGCTGCTTCATCATCGGGTGCGGCGCGTCCGTAGATGTTGATGAACGCGTTGCGGGCGATTTGCGTGTAGTTGCGCAGTTCGTCTTTTTTTGCTTCGAGAAGGGCTGTCTCCAATGCCACGATCTCGCGTTCGGCCAATTGGCGGGACTGATAGGTTACGACAGCCGCGATGGAGGCAGCCGCCAAAATGAGCGGTACTGTGGCCAGAAGAAAGAGCTTCTGTCCGTAGCTGGGCCGAAATGCGATCAAGAGCGAAACCATAGGTGTCAAATACGACGAATCGCCCCCGTCGCCTAGAGCACAGCGCCAAGTCCTATGTTTGTGTTTGCGCTAAAATGCCCGGTCGTTTGGCGCAAAGCTCCGAATTTTTGGGCGAAATGTTCGAAACTACGGGGTAGTTGGTATTTTCGGAATGCCTCTCGCTGGCTAGTGTCGCGTCACTTTAACGATCCGCCCACCTCGTCTCGCACTCGTGAGGAGTAAGGTACGGGAGGGCATGACATATGGGGAGGACCATTTATGGATCGTCGTTCTTTTCTGAAGAACTCTGCTCTCGGCGGTACAGCCGCAGCAGCGTCTGCAACACTCGCAGCACCTGCCATCGCAGGCGGTCACGCGCGTACGTTGACCATGGTCACATCCTGGGGCCGTGGCCTCGCGGGTGTGTTTGACGCCGCTCAGCGTGTCGCAGACAGCATCAACACCATGTCTGATGGCTCGCTGAACGTGGAAATTAAAGCCGCGGGTGAGCTTGTGGGCGCGTTTGAAGTGTTTGACGCTGTGACAGCGGGTCAGGCGGACATGTATCACGCTGCTGACTACTACTTCATCAACCAACACCCAGGCTATGCCTTCTTCACCTCCGTGCCTTTCGGCATGACGGCGCAAGAAATCATGAACTGGTACAACCACGGCAACGGTGCCGCACTGCATGACGAACTGGGCGAAATCTTCGGCCTCAAGTCGTTCCTCGCAGGCAACACCGGCGCGCAAGCGGGTGGTTGGTTTGCAAAAGAAATCGCCGGTCCAGAAGACTTTAACGGTCTGAAGTTCCGTATGCCTGGTCTCGGCGGTCAGGTGCTTGGCACAATGGGTGCCTCGGTTCAGAACTTGCCTGGTGCGGAAGTGTACCAAGCCCTTGCATCCGGTGCGATCGACGGCACAGAGTGGATCGGTCCATGGGCCGACGAGAAGGCTGGTTTCCAGGAAATCACCAAGTTCTACTACACCGCCGGCATGCACGAGCCAGGTGCGGCTCTGTCACTGGCCACCAACCGCGATGTGTTCGACGATCTGACACCTGCGCAGCAGAAGATCATCGAAATCGCATCGGGCGAAACCCACTCCTGGTCGTTGGCGCAGTTCCTCAACAACAACGGTGCCGCGCTTCAGCGTTTGCAAGCGGGCGGCGTGAAGGTTCTGGAATTCCCAGACAGCGTTTGGGACGCAATGGCCGCCGGCGCCAAGACCGTCTCCGATCAGTACATGGACGACGAACTCTACGCGAAAATCCGCGCGGACTACGACACCTCCATGGCGGCATCGTCCGGCTGGCTGGTGCAGTCCGAAGGCACATACCGTACCCAGCGGACACGCACGCAAGGCTAATCGCCTGACGTGACATCCTAAGAAGGGCCCCGGCGATTGTCGGGGCTCTTTCACACGTGACGCCTGACCACGCATGGTCGCGCATCACAACGCGCGCGGCGCACTCATCTCATTCGCGCGAAAGGGGGCCCACATGCTGGACGGGATTGTCTGGTTCTTCACAAACATTGGAATGGCTTTCGTCAATCTGGTATCCGCCCTGGCCCAACCGGGCCTGTGGTTGGCTTGGGTTGATGGGCTGAACAGCACCGAGGACAAGCAGGCGCTCATGCGCGTGGTGTACTACGGTGGGTCGGTGGAGTTTTTCTTTGTCTGCTTTACGGCCTTCTTGGTCGTAACAGCGATTGGCATTTTCTACTCCAACAAGTTTTTGTGGAACGTGACGATAGGGCTCGAGACCATCGCCAACACCGTAGGCCGGTTCTTTGCATGGGCGGGTCTGTTGATGGTGGTCCAACAAATCGTGATCATCTTTATGCAGCGTATCTTTGCTGCGGCTGAGATATCGTTGGGCCTCGGTAAAGCGGTCACTTACGACGTGTCTTGGTGGTCCGAAGAGCTCAAACTCTACAATGCCATCATCGTGTGTATGTGCTGTACCTATACCTTTGTCCAAGGTGGCCACGTGCGTGTGGATTTGGTCTATTCCGCCGTGTCTCACCGCACCAAGCGGGTGATCGATATGGTGGGGTCCATGGTGTTCATGCTGCCGATGGCGATCGTGACATGGATGTATGCATGGTACTTCCTCTGGCGCCATCTGATTGTGCCAAAGCCCTCTGCCTCGGACCAGTTGGACCGGCTTTTGGCCAAGTCGCGCGCGCTGCGCTGGAATGTGGAGACCATCGGCTTCTCTCCCAATGGCTTCAACGCGTATTTCCTCTTCAAGGTGCTTTTGGTCGTGTTTGCGGGTCTCGTGTTCCTGCACGCCATAGCCTTCTTCTACCGCTCGTACCTTGAGTTCGTGGAAGGGGAGGAGTCCGCAGGCAAGTACCTCGACAAAGACACGCTGGGTGACGGCGAAGAAGCCTACGAAGGCACGCACTGATGGAACGTTTGCAGCAAAAGCGGGAACCAGTTTTGCGGTTCGAAAACGTGACCGTGAAAGACTAGGGCAGGGGAACACTTATGTTATTTGGATTAGACGGCGTCGAAGTTGGCCTCATCATCGTGTTTCTATGTCTCTTTGGCGGGATTCTATCAGGCTTCCCCGTGGCCTTTGCGATCGCGGGTGCTGGTGTCATCTCATTTGGGATTATTGCGTCGCTTGATAGCGCGGGGCTCTTGATCCACCAGGCGATCGACAAAAGCTCAGCGGACTTTAACGCGCTGTTGGCAGAGGGGCTCAGGGCAGACAAAATATCGGTCTTTACCCATCCCGATTTGCCCAGGATTGAAGTACCAGTCTTCCCTCAGGGCTGGGAAACCGCACTTGACCGCAACGTGGCCTTCTTGGTGAATCGTATCAACGAACGCGTGTTGGCAGGCCAATCGATTGAGACCCTCTTGGCGGTTCTGATGTTCGTCTTGATGGGCATCACGCTGGAACGCTCTAAGATCGCAAACGACCTTTTGACCACAATGGCGCGCGTCTTTGGCCCGTTGCCGGGTGGTCTGGCGGTTTCGGTTGTGGTTGTGGGCGCCTTCCTGGCGGCCTCCACGGGGATCGTGGGCGCCACGGTTGTGACCATGGGCCTCCTGTCGCTGCCCACCATGTTGCGGGCAGGCTATTCGCCTCAGCTCGCCACCGGTGTGATTGCGGCCTCGGGCACCTTGGGTCAGATCATTCCGCCATCCATCGTGATCGTTTTGCTCGGGACGCTTGCCGGTGACCTGTACTCACTGGCGCAAGAGACCCGCGCACAAGAGGCGGGCTGTACGGACGCTTTGACGTTCTTGGGGGAACCTGCGGTGGTCTCGGTCGGGACGCTTTTCCAAGCGGCGCTTGTCCCTGGGATCATGCTGGCCTTCCTCTATGGCGCATATGCCTTTTGTTACGCGCTCTGGCGTCCGCAAAATGCACCAGCGGTGGAGATGGGGTCGGCCAATTCTGAGCCAATCACCAGAAACGAGGGGCTCACATGGTTCCTCGCGGTCCCTGCGGCCTTGGTCTTTGTGGTCATCGCCTTTGGCCAACTCAACGTTGTTGGAACGCAGAACGTCACCGTGGATTCGCTCTCCGATGCGGGTCAAACCGCCAGCTTGCGCACCAATGTGAGCGAAGCCTGCCAGGCCTCGATGATCGACTTGCATGGACAAGAGGCCTGGGACGCGGCGGTCGCCGAACAGGCCGAAATCGACGCAGCCGGTGGCGTACAGGAAGCCCGTGCGCTGTCCGACGAAGAACGCGCTTTGGCGCTGGAAGAAAAACTCGCCAATGCCGCGCCGATTGGCACAGGTGTTGCGGTTTTTTTCTTGATCTTTGCGCTTGTTCTGGCTGTTGCGCGCGGTGTGTCGCCGGGGTCTGAACCGCTCCCGTTGCTGGTCGGCTTTGGCGGCGTGGCGTTGGCCTTTGTCGTGGATGCAGCCTTCATTTCCCCGCTGTCGTCGTCTGGTGCCACGTTCATCTGGATGGCGGTGCCGTTCCTGCTCACCATCTATGGTGTGCGCGAAGCGGCGATCCGGCTCTCCAAGAATGAGCTGCTGCGCGTTGTCTTTCCACCGTTGGTGCTTATCGTGGCGGTCCTGGGCTCGATCCTGGGCGGCATCACCAACCCCACGCCCGCCGCGGCGCTTGGGGCCGGTGGCGCGATCATGCTCGCAGCTTATCGCAAGCTCTCGGACCAAAACCGCTCGGGCAAGATCGTGTTGATGACGACCTTCTCGGTGGTGATCATGATCCTTGTGGGCATTAACTTTGACCTGCGCATCAACCTCGAAGAGGTGAGCTTTGAGAGCTACGTGGCCTACTTCGTGGCACAAGCGGCCTACCTCTACTCGCTGTTTGGGTTGTTCTTTGCGCTGTGGATCTTGTTCTCTTCCGGTGTCCTGACTCCGGTGGTGCGTGAGACGGCGAAGGTCACGAGCATGGTCTTTACCATACTCATCGGCTCGCAACTGCTGAACCTTGTGCTGATCTCCTTCGGGGGCGAACATTACATCCAACAGTTCCTCAAGAGCTTCGAAGACCCGCGCACGGCCTTCTTGATCGTTATGTTGATCCTCTTTGTGTTGGGCTTCGTGCTCGACTTCCTCGAGATCATCTACATCGTGATCCCGATTGTGGGCCCGGTCATATACGGCAGCTATTTTGACCCCAAATGGGTGACGATCATGATCGCGGTGAACCTGCAGACCTCGTTCCTGACACCGCCCTTCGGGTTTGCGCTCTTCTACCTCAGGGGGGTCGCACCGAAGGAAGTCACAACGCGGCACATCTATCAGGGCATAATCCCGTTTGTGCTGATCCAAGTGGTGGGCTTGTCGCTCCTGGCGCTTTTCCCACAGATCGTGACAATCGTACCGGACCTCATCCCGAACTAACGCGGGAGAGACCCTAAAATTGAAAAAGCCCTCTGACTTGGTCAGGGGGCGATTTTCTTTTGGGGCGTACGGCAAGTACTAAGCTCAGATGCTTCAGAAAGTTGCCTCGGTAAGATAGGAACGTTGCCTTGTTTTGTATCGGCTGAATGAAGCGCTTAAAAGGTGAGCAAATGTCAAAGATGCGGGCAAAGCCACCTTTTAGTGCCCGTCCTTTGTTTGGTCGATGCGGCTGGCGTCGCGCTGCGTGAGCAGCGTGACGCCAGGGGAGTAGTTTTTCGAGAGGTGCAATCCTGTGGTCTGCGATTTTGGCGAGGGCTCAAGTGAGCGAGGCTTGAGGGTCGACGCCGTTGAGCGTGGCAGTTTCGATTAGTGTGAAGAAGACTGCAATGGCTTTGCCGCCGCCTTCTGAGCCTGCAAACATCCAGTTCTTCCGGCCTATGGCGACGTGTTTGACAACGCGCGCTGCGGTGTTTTTATCCAATTCCCCGTGGTCGTTCACAAGATATGGCCGTGTCTTTGGCATCCGGTCAAGAGCGTAGCGTATGGCCTGCGCCAGTGGCGATTTGCCCGTTATCTTGGCCAGTTGGGCACGTGGCCAGCCTTCCAGACAATCGAATATCGGTTCTGATCGTGCCCGCCGCAGCGTGACAGGTACGTCGGGCTATTTGCCTCGCGCCCCGCGGGTCTCACCAAATGGTCTTCAAAAGATCACCGCGCCGCCACCGAAAAACGAACAGATGACCAGAATAGGGATCATGTTTGCGTTCATCGCGTATCTGCGCGGCCGGAGTCACTGAAACACCGGGCGCAACCGTCTGATGGCAAATCTCTTTCTTCTCGTCGTCCGACCAGCTTCCGCCGCTTGCCCATAAACCCAGCCCTAAGTGTCCACTTAGCTCATTTAAATCGGCCACGTTAGGGCGGGTTGAACGAACGCTCTCGCCTTTTACGCAAGCGGATATTGCTGTTGAGGCGTCTGATTTTAATAGCGTCATCCTTTCGTCACGACGTGGATTATACCGCTAAAGCGTCAGTTTACCGGTGCCAGTTTGGCTCAGAATCGAATTTGTGCTTTCTCTGCGCGTTGATTTGAGTAGCCTGCCACAGGCTTTTCAGACACTTGAGATGAAACGGTTGCTATTTGCATGCTGCAAAATCTTGTTGAGTAATCTTCAGAAACACTGTGCGCTGTGTTTTACGTAAACTCAGTTTTGTCCGTTCCTGAGTAGACACGCATCGGCTTTGAGACCACCTGTTGTTAGACCCGCTTCAGTGTGGCGACCTGACTACAATCAAGTTTCTGGCCAACTCTGCCCCACATTCACAATAGGTCAAGCGCAAAAGTAGACTGTTTACATCTTGCCCTCGGTGGAAGACGCCGTCGACGGCAAGCTTGCCAACCGACTAGGTCAGCACTCCGTCTTGAAATACCAGCACATCTTTGTGCGCCACGGAGACACCAAGCTTACTGCCTACATCTATCTTTTGACGCAGACGTGATTTCACTTTGAAAAGCTCACCATTAGCTGCGCGCAGACTTACGATCCGATCGATGCCTAGGTTTTCGCAGGCTTCGACCATCGCAACTGCATTCGATTCAGAGGGGTCAGAGAAGTTTAGATGGTCCGGTCGGATACCGATCTGCAAAGCGCCTGGTCCCAAATCACCACGAGGTAAGTCTGTCAGTGCGAGCGCCGGGCAGTTTAATCTATCGCCCTTTACATCAACATTGAATAGGTTGATTGGCGGGGATCCGATGAAATAGCCGACAAAGGTATTCTCGGGGCGCTCAAACAGCTGCTCGGGACGTCCCGATTGTTGGACACGTCCGTCTTTCATGACCACGACCTCATCTGCGAAAGACATTGCTTCACTTTGGTCGTGGGTCACCAGGATCATTGTGGTGCCCGTTTGACGGTTGATCTCACGTAGCTTGCGGCGCAGGGAAAACTTCATCTGCGGATCGATCACAGTCAGAGGCTCATCAAGTAGAACCGCGCTCACATCGTCGCGCACCAATCCGCGGCCAAGCGAAATGAGCTGCTTTTGGTCTGCACTTAGGCGGCGTGCGGGCATGTCCAAAATGTCATCGAGTTCCAGCATCTCTGAGACTTCGGCCACGCGACCGCTGATCTTCTTTGGATCCCAGTCGCGGCATTCCAACGGGAATGACAGGTTCCGCCGGACGGATTTGGTGGTGTATATCACCGGGAACTGAAAAACCTGTGCGATGTTGCGTTCTGATGTGGTCTTGTTTGTTACGTCTCGGCCATCAAACAGAAGCTGGCCGTCAGATGGATGCAAAAGACCCGAGATGATGTTCAACATTGTGGTTTTGCCGCAACCCGATGGTCCAAGCAGCGCATAGGTCTTGCCGTCTTCCCACACCAGATTCACGGGTTTTAGCGCGTAGTCCTCTTCAGACTTTGGTTGAGGGAAGTAGCTATGCCCCAAATTTTTAAGCGTTATTTCAGCCATTTGAACGCCTTTCAGTGATGTTTTTACCTTCTGCTGAGAACAGCAGCAGACTGGATGTGTCCAAAGAAACGGAAATGATTTGGTCGGGCATGAACTCGTGGATGCCTTCGATCAGCATCACTGCGGATCCGAAGTCGAACGACAGATGCACGATCGTATCTGATCCCGAGAATTCCGCCAAAACGACTCTCGCAGTCGTATCGCCACCAACCAAAAGAGCGTCCGGTCGGATGCCGACTTTGACAGGGCCATTGGCCGGCAATACGAGGTCGGGCGGCAGCGGCAATTCAGTTTCACAGAGGACAATCCGCCCCTCAGCCACCTTGCCATCCACTATCGACACTGGCGGGTCACTGATCAGCTTTGCAACCTCGACAGTCGCGGGCGCTTCAAAAATCTCTTCCGGCGCGTCCTTCGCAAGGATCTGGCCTTCATGCATAACGATCATCTCATGACCAAGCTGCATAGCTTCGGCAGGATCGGTCGTGGAGTACAGGATGATACCATCGCCGTTTTCAGCCAGAAGGCGAGGGAACTCTTCACGGAGTTTCTCACGCAGCTTGTAGTCGAGGTTTGCCAGAGGCTCATCCATCAACAGGATGCGCGATTTTTTCACGATTGCACGTGCGATCGCCACCCGTTGTTGCTGACCACCTGACAGTTCAGATGGCATGCGGTCTTCGAAGCCAACCAGACCGACAAGTGAGAGAGCTGCCAATGCCCGTTCCTTGGCGTCCTCGACGGAATATCCTTGGCGACGCAGCGGAAAGACGACGTTTTTTAACACCGTGAAGTGTGGGTAGTTGATGAACTGTTGGTAGACCATGCTCATTTGCCGTTTGCGCACGGGGCGCTTGGCAAGGTCTTGGCCGTCGAGCGCCAGATGGCCTTCAGCGATGTCATCCAGCCCCATGAGGGTGCGTAGCAGTTCCGTTTTTCCGGCACCGGTCCGCCCAAGTATTGTGTAGATTTTGCTGTTTTCCAGATCAGCGTTGAGATTGAACAAAGGGCGCTTTCGATCCGCGGTTGAGAGATTTTTTAAGGTAAGCATGGCGTTATCTGAATGCTCCTGCGAGGGAACCGCGTGACATGAAACGCTCAACTACGATGGCGATAAGCGCGAGCGGGGTAACGGAGATCAACGCGAAGGCAGATAGCGACCACCACGGGGTCACTGACGAGTTGAGCGAAACGATGGCCACAGGCAAAAGCTGCGTTTCGGTGAACGTCAGGATGAAGGCGAAGAAAAAGTCGTTCCAACCAAAGATCAGGCAGAACATCCCGGCCACCACCAGACCAGCAGTGGAGTTCGGTAGGACGACGCGGAAGAAGGCTCCGATAGGCGTGCAACCGTCGATCATGGCCATTTCATCCAGCTCTTTTGGGATGGACGCGAAAAAGTCGGTCATAACCCATACTGCGATAGGGAGAAGGAGCGCGACATAGACAATGACCAAGCCAAAGATCGTATCCAATGCCTGGATTTCCTTGAGCATTAAGAAGAATGGGATGGCGAGCACGATCGGCGGCATGATGCGTTGTGAGATAAAAAAGAAAGTGATGTCCGAATTCTTTACGAAGCCTGCCTTGTATGAAAACCGACTAAGGCCGTAAGCGGCAAGCGTTCCCAGTCCCAAGCTGACAATGCTGGCAAGCAAGGTTACGGAAGCTGAGTTGAAGAACGGTTGAACAATATTGATGCCCTGGCTGCCGCTGGCAAAGAGCGAAGTCCAACCTTGAACAGAAGGTTCGAACTCGACCCATGGGATGTAACGCGCACCACTGGTTACGGCATTTGCGTCTTTGAATGAGGTGCTGAGTGCCCAGAGGAAGGGGAAGACCACGAAGGTCGCCCATGCCAAAAGGCAGAGGTATTTGATGATGTTGTATGTGCGTCCCATATCAGTCGTCCTTTCCGACCAGAAAGCGCATGAGGAGCTTAGCAATAATCGTAAGTGTTATGATCATCAGCACGAGGTAGGCGAGCGATAGCGCTGCCGAATAACCGACTTGGAAGTCGCGCAATCCTCGGATGTAGATGTAGTAGGATGGCGTCTCAGTCGCAGTACCCGGCCCGCCAGAGGTCATTACATTGACGGTGTCCATGATCTTCGAGGCTTCGATCAAGCGGATGATAATTGCGCCGATTGAAATAGGTGCCATCAAGGGGAATGTGACCTGCCAGAAGGTGCGCGTTGGCGAAGCGCCATCGATTGCAGCGGCGAGGTAGGGTTCGCGTGGCAGTGACACGAGACCGGCAAGCAGCAGCAAGAACATAAACGGCGTCCATTGCCAAACTTCGACAATTACCACGCTGATGAACGCGCCCGTCGCGCTAGACAGCCACGGCACGGGACCAATGCCAATCATGGATAGCAGATCGTTTGCGGGGCCGAGACTCTCGTGGAAAACTGTGCGCCAGATGACGGACATCACCACCGGTGTAGTCATCATTGGGACCAGAAAGAGCACCCGGAATACGCGTCCACCGGGCATTTTTTTCCATACGGCCAGCGCCAATGCGAAACCGAGAACATATTGCAGCGTCACGGTAATAAAACTCATCCCAGAGAGCCGCAGAAGACTTTCCCAGAAACGCGTGTCTTGGAAGAGGCGCGCGTAGTTGCGGCCGCCGATGAAATCGAGGCCTGTCTGGTAGACGTCCCAGCTCGAGAAACTCACTCGCACGGTGAAGATCAGTGGGAATAGGATAATAGCTGCCAGCGTCAGAAGCGCGGGAAGTAGAAAGAAATGCTTTGGCTTAAGCATATCGATGTCCAACTCGTAGAAAGGTTGTGTGGGGGGCGGGGAAGTCCCCCTACGAAGACATAAGAAGAATTCAGTCTTCGTTGTCTTCTAGCCGGACCACGTTGGCGTAAGCGTCACGCAGACGGTCCGCGCCGATGCGATCAACGATGTCCGACCATTCCTTGGCTACGCCATCCAGAGCTTCTTGAGCGGACTTCTGTCCGGCCAGTGCTTCGGCCACACCGTTTGCCATCGAGGACATGAACTGCCCCACACCGGGAACACGAAGATCATAGACGCGGTTGGTGCTGTCTTCCATTTCGGATAGGGTTGTTACGTAGCTGTCGGCCACGTCAGCGTCCCAGCCCAGACCTTGCCAGAAGGTGCTGTCAAAATGGCTGTCACGGTATGGGTTCACACCGAAGCGACCAATTTGAAGGTCATGGAACGTGTTGGCTTCGTTGGAGAAGAAACATAGGAAGTCAAAGGCCATCTTTTGGTTTTCGGACTCTTTGGATACAGCAGAGGACCAGCCCCAAGTCATGTAGGGCGCGCGGTTTGGTTCTTCAAAACTGTCCCATTGGCCCGTTTCTCGGTTCCATACTTCCTTGGCACCCGGCAGAGGCGCCGCTCCAACAGCATTGCGAATGCGGCTGTCTTCTTGCTGCGCTTGGATGAAGGCGTCATCCCATGAGTAACTCATCAGTGTCTGACCACCACCAAACGAGAAGATCTCGTCGCCGAGGCCAAAGCTGCTACCACCAGGTGGAAATGCTTTCTGCGCCTCCACGAACAGTTCTAGTCCCCGCACAAATCCTGGCGTATTGATCATCGGCTCCATTGTCTCAAGGTCGAAGAAGAACCCTCCGCCGACATCCGGATGTTTTGCATAGGGCGCGGCACGGCTAATGAAGGCAGAGAACATTAGATCGTCGCGCTTGGCCACTTCGGCAGAACCATAGTTCAGCTCTCCGTCGTCATCCCAGTCAAAGCCGGAAAAGACGCTTGCGACTTCGTTGTATTCCTCCCAAGTGGCAGGAACTGTCAGATCACGGCCGGTTGCATCTTTGAATTTCGCCTGCATCTCAGGGTTTTCAAACACATCCGTGCGATACTTCAGATAGTGGCGGTCGCCATCCATGGGATATTGGATCATCTGCCCATTCCAAGTGGCGACACCTTTAAAGCTGTCGGTCACGTCGGACATGCCTGATGAGTTGGTGTAAGCCTCTGGGACAGGTGCCAAGAAGCGATTGAAATCGCCAATCCACAGGGACGCGTAGAACAGAACATCGTAGGCGTTTTGACCCGATTGAAACGGGATCATGATGCGCTGGAACAGATCGCCAAATGGCACGTGTACAACATTTACCTCCGCGCCTGTCAGCTCTGCAAACTGTTCTGCGTGCAGGGCGGTTGGTTCGCCAATTACTGGGATAGCGTGTGTGATCACGTTCAGCGTCTCGCCCGAGTAATCCATGGCGTCGATGGCCGCATAATTACATGTGCCCGGCAGGTCAGAGACGACGCCGTACTTAGTGTAATCTTCGGCGGTAGCAACGGCTGGCGGCAAGATACCCGCTGCCGCAATCGCTAGAGCCGAGATCGACCCAGTACTTTTATTTTTCATATTTTCCTCCCGAGTTTATATGAATTGTCCTAAGGGACGAGCACGGCTCGTCCTTTGATTTTGCCTTCGAGCAAAGCGCGAAGGGCGGTGTTCGCGTCCGCCAGATCGAACTCTTGGGTTTCGATTTGAATAAATCCGCGATGCGCTAACTCCATCAGCTCGGACAGTTCTGCCCATGTGCCGACAAGGTTTCCGATGATATTCTTTTCGTTGATGACAAGGTCAAAAGCAGAGACGCTTATGTCCTCGCCATAGCCCACGATGTAATAGCTGCCCGCCTTGCGGGTCATGGCGAGGCCCTTGCTTGTTGTGCCAGTCTCCCCGACAAAATCGAGGACTGCTTCCGCCCCATGTCCTTTGGTTAAGGACATAACGGCATCGACTTCGCCGCCATCGGCTTTCACCATGTGATCTGCGCTGGACTCTGCTGCGAGCTGTAAAGATGCGTCGTTGCTATCGATCACAATGATCTCTGCCGCAGACATCGCACGTACAATTTGAATAGCGATATGACCAAGTCCGCCCGCACCAATTATCGCGCAGGTTTGCCCGGGTAACAGCTGTTGCGTCGCTCTTTTGGCCGCGCGGTAAGCTGTAAGACCCGCGTTTGCATAGGGGGCAGCTTCGTGCGGAGGCAGGGACTTTGGCAACGGAACCAGATTGCGATCCGATGTCACTAAGGCTTCGGCAAAGCTGTCCGTCGTCAGGGTTTTTGGGGCCAATGGCCGCCTAAACTAAGAGAGAGTTTGGCTCATCTGATTGGTTTGATTATGCGGCGCGCTGTCGGTGATGCAAGCGCCGCGCTTCGAGTGTTTTTCGTTTGATCCTTTCGCGTTGTTTGAGAATGGCTTTGTCCCTGCCGCAGTAGACGTCGGCGGGTGTGACGTTGTTGATGCTCTCGTGTAAGCGCTGGTGATTGTAGTGATCGACAAAGGCCGTGATCTGCGCCTCGAGATCGCCTGGCAGGAAGTAGTTTTCGAGCAGGATGCGGTTCTTGAGGGTCTGATGCCAACGCTCGATCTTGCCCTGGGTCTGCGGATGGTATGGCGCACCGCGCGAGTGCTTCATGCCTTTGTCCTTCAACCATTCGGCCAGATCACCTGATAGGTA
>JAKVBH010000016.1 GCA_022447495.1 Marinovum sp.
CACCTTAGGCTTCATGTACTTCCAAGGAACGGGTGTCCTTCAAGACTACAACGAAGCAGTGGGTTGGTACCGCAAGGCTGCTGAACAGGGGCGTGCTCAAGCTCAACACAACTTGGGCTTAATGTACTACCAAGGAACGGGTGTCCCACAAGACTACAAAGAAGCGATGAGTTGGTACCGGAAAGCTGCTGAACAAGGGAATACTGAAGCTCAAATCAAGCTAGGAGCGGGATACTTTGTTGGTAACGGCGTTCTCCAAGACAACGTACTAGGTCACATGTGGGCTAACATCAGCAGCGCCAACGGGGGTGAAAATGCATCTGAGATTAGGGCCACCATATCTAAAAATATGACGCCTCAAGATATCTCCAAAGCCCAAGCTATGGCTCGAGACTGCATGAACAGCAATTACCAGAACTGCGGTGACTAGCTGAATGAGCGCCTGGCCAAACACAATTCCCGAGGATCTGCACGGCCAGCTCGAGCAGGTCTTAATAGGCCGCAACGAGGCGTCGAGCCTTGATGTGGTCAAGAGCATCCTGATCTGGCTGCGCAAGTACGGTATCGAAGCCCCGGACTTTGACATTTTGCAGAGGGGTATTTCCGACAAGCTATCGGGCCGATCACTGGTCGCGCCCCAAGACGTCTGGGGCGTGGCCCAAGAATGGCTTGAGCGTTCGGCCATCGACGCTCCAGAAAATCTGCCAGTGCTTCGGGCAAATGAGGAATTTAGGGATCAGTGACGACTATTCTTGCTCGTCACTTTGTATTGCAGTTTGATTTCTTTTAGGTGATTTAGGCATCGCAATTTGAACGGGAATTTGATGCGAAGACTTTCACCAGAAGAGCGGATTAAAGCGGCGGCACATGCGCGCAATCGCTGGAAAAAAGAATTGAATCGACGTGATGTTTTGCATTCTAGGATTCGTTTAGAGCCGACGCTACGCCGCCGAATTGCAGAGACCAAGCGCGTCCATTTGGTTGTGCCGGAGGTTTTCGGGCTGAACCAAAATTATTCCGAGAGCATGTCTATTGTCGAACAATTGAAGCAGGAAGCATTCGCTAAGGACGGCCACAAAAGAATTTTCCGCTTGGATTTCTCACAAGTGGAGCATGTGGAGCTTGACGCGTTTTTGGTGATCTCTGCGGAAATCGACAGGGCCAGGAACGCGCCTGGGATCAAAAATCTTAATAGGTTTTCCGCCTTCAGGCCCAGATTGTGGAGGCCGCACGTGCTCGCCTATCTTGAACAGTTTGGTTTTTTCGACGATCTGGTCGAATATTCTCTGCGACGAACGAAGCGCAGAAAAGCTTTGGATCTCGGGTTTGCGACAGTTCCAACGATTGCTTGCGCGGGAATGGCACCAGAGCGTGCTGGGCAATTGTCAGATGAACTGCGCAATGTCGCCCAATTCTTTAGACATCCGACTTTCGTATACGAAGGCTTGGTAGAGGCGATGCATAACACTGTGGATCATGCATATCGAGACAAAGACCTGCTCAAGTACTCACCGGTCATTGGCGATTGGTGGTGGGCTGCCGCAATTTACTTGCACGCCGAAAGTCAAATTCAGGTTGTTATGTTTGACCAGGGCGCGGGCATTCCTAAGACGCTCCCGCGTTGGTCGAAGTTTGAAGCTGTGAGGGGTTATTTTGACGGTTGGGGCGTGCCTTTGGACGATGACGGTTTGATGATACGCGCAGCGATACAAACCTCGCGGACCTCACGTTCTAGTAGTGATGGTCGGGGCAAGGGGCTCGGCCAAATTGTGTCAATCGCACGTGAGTTGGACGATAGTTCAGTCCGCATATTGAGCGGCAACGGGCAAGTGATATATCGTCAAGAGGACGATGTCGAAGTCTCGACACTTGAAAAGCACATTGGTGGGACACTTATCGAGTGGCGAATTCCGGTGCATAGAAACGGCGTTTAGGTGTAGATATGGCGCAGACGATCAAGATTGTTGAAGATTTCCACCCGTATCCAGCGGGGCGATATCCTGCGGATGGCGAAGGCAACGGCACATCATTTCGTGAAAAGTTCTTAGTGCCCGCGCTCAAAGAGAAGCGCGAAGTCATCATTGATCTGGATGGTGCGCCAGGTTACCCGGTCTCGTTTCTCGAGGAAGCGTTTGGGGGCTTGGTTCGCGAAGGTTTCTCGCCCGAAGCGATTCGCCAGTGGATAGAGGTTGTTGCTAAGCAACCGGGATTCGAGCGATACCTTCGACATATTGAAGAACATATTACAGTTGCGGAGCAACAATCATCCGCAAAGCATGTTCACTGACATACCCGCTTTTCTCGAGACTGTCATCGCGTCCGCCTTGGGGTTCTTTATCGCCGGGTTCGGCAAGGCATGGTTTGATGCCAAAATAAAGCAGGCTAACAATTTGGAAGATGGCCGCGATGCTGATGTTGACGAAATTATCCAGATAACAAAAGATGTTGCCGCGCTAGCTGAGACGTATTGGTTTTCTGTAGCCAATGACGATGACTTGAACTTGCAGAGTCGAATAACCACAAAAATCAACCACATCTCAGCGCTTTCAGTCGGTATTTTTGAAAATGACGAAGATGCCCTATCTGAGGCGTACCGCGTGATAAGCGCTTTAGATACTGCGATTACGCATGGCGACTTTGGGTCCAAGCTGAGACAGGCCGAACCTCGGCGGCTCACAGAGATCCTGAGCAAGTCCATGGTTGTGGAGCGAACCATGCGAACGCAGCGCCGGAAGTTAAGCCCACGTTGGTTTGGGATGATTTGAGGGGTTTGAAACGAAAAGCAAACCACGGTTTGCTACCCACGAGGAATGAGCCAGCCATATTCTACACAAGTCAAATCCACAGAGAAAACCATCAAGGCGGTGGGCAAGGCCCGGCGGTCCAGTCCATCGCGTCCTCGAGGGTTTCGGCGGTGTGTTTGGCGTCCATGAAGAATGCAATGTGCATGTCTGCTGTCCCTCGTTCGATTTCTTTAGCCAAAGGCGGCGCGAAGGACGCAGCCGAGCTGATGATTTCGCATTCGGAACCGGCTGAAACACTGATCTAGGAGGGGTGCAATTTGAAATGAGTGAGCAGAAAGACTGGTGGGACAAGGCGGAGATCCTTTTCAAAGGTTTGCTTCCGATCGCCGCAGTCGTCGGGGTGGCAATTTGGGAGGCTGAGCGCTCCAAGAGAGAGGTGTTTGCCCAAATGTCGGCGATAGCGATTTCTGTTTTGCAAGAACCTGTAGATAATGAAAAAAAACCGATTGCAGTGGACCCGCTGAGAGACTGGGCCATTTCCGTGCTTCAACATCCATCGAGCACACCTACACTTACTGAAGAAGCAGCAGATCAACTTCGCCAAGATGGTCTTCCTTTTTGGCTCGGACATAAATTATCAGACATAGAAAAATTGGGACTCACCAACAAATCCTTTGATAAGATGTTTGAACCTTTCAATGAGCGGATGCGGAATCCTACTCCGGACAAAGCGGATGAGTAGGTTCGTGCTGTCCAGATTTTTTTATTGTTTCTATGCGTGTCTGCTTCTCATTCGAATGCCCAAGTTCGAGTGGGCGGGGCTTACGCCGCCGCCTCTGTTTCCGCTTCGCGCTCTGCGTCATGCTTGTCGAGAATGTCGCGCAGTGCGTTGATGTTTTTGCGCGTCAAAGAAACGCTCATTTGGCTGCTGCTAATTGAGCCGTTGGAGGTTTCAAACATTTCCTCAATGCAGATCGACAGCGTGTCGCTCGCACCTCCAGCTTCGACGGTCAGGATTGCGGTCGCGTCATCATAGGTTTTGCAATCACGGCGGTGGTTTGCGAAGCGAGCTTGACGCTTGAAGATACCGCCCGGCTTTTCCTCACGGATGCCCCGCTTGACGTAAGTGCTCGCTTCCAATGTCGATTGGTTCGCGTCTTGTATTTTAACCCAGCTATCCATTGTTGGTTTCCTTATTGTCGTCTCTCATCTTCTTCAAAAGAGATACACCCAAAAAAGGTGTATTACAATAAAAAAATACACCCAAAAAAGATGTACACTGTTGCACGTGATATGCTACACGTTGCACATGTTGGACATGGCACGTGATCCCGCCGTATGGCGAAAAGAGTTGACGCCCAGTGAGGTGAAAGAACTTGAGCTTGCAGAGCGCACCAAGAAAGCGGCTGTTGAGCAATACAACGCTGTGTTTGCACGGCTGAAAAATCGCTGCATCCAAAGGGTGCGAGCAAAGGCTGTCAAAGATGTTTGAGCTTATCGGCATATTTTTCACATAGTGCCTTGGCGCGCTTCTGGGTTTGGCAATTGGGCGCGCGCAGCTAAGCGCAAGGTCATGCAGCGCCGCTTGGAAAAGAAAAGGAGGGTTCTTGAGATCGGCGCAGCCGACGCTGCGGTCACAACCGAGCCTGATGCCCGTAAGTCTGGCCAGATTTCGGGATAAGGTGTGCGAAATGCGCAGAGACTCCTTTCGGGTGCTGCGTCGTTCTCAGGAACAACATGAAAAAGGAGCCTTTTTCGCGCACGGAACAAGAAAAAGACGAAGCGTGAATGGGTAGACCGATTCTCAAAGCGGGTAGACTACTCACCCGCAAAAACGGCTAACGCATTGAAACCATTTGGAGGCGAGTACCGGAATCGAACCCCTGACCGGGCGGAATCCGTTTTGCCAATTTCTTGCCAAAATGCCCTGTGAGTTCCTGCGATGTTCTGGGAAGTTTCGCGAAAACGAGAACATCGCCCCGCAGGGCGTGGCTTTCGCCATGTATCTGTTTTTCTTTGGGTTTCTGGCGGAGACGAAGGGATTCGAACCCTCGAGACGGTTTCCCGCCTACTCCCTTAGCAGGGGAGCGCCTTCGACCACTCGGCCACGTCTCCGCCGACCTCATTACGCATCAAAATACTGAATAACAACCACTTTTTTGCAAAAAGGCACCAAGTCTCTAAGCTTCTGTTTTCGTTTGGTTTCATTGGGTTTTGTGCTGGGATTCTTAACTCTTGGCGCCCATCTGACAAGAGCAGGTTTGGCCCGTTGCCCTGAAAAGTCGGTCATTTATGGTTTGCCGGTTCATCGGTTCATAAAGGTGGTGACATCGACCGTCTGATCAGTGCGCTTGAACACCTCCGGGCACAATCCGCTTTGGCGCAGATGCCATTGGTGGCGCAGTAGCGGCGACTATGTCTCAGCGCTCATACTGTGATCAGACTGGCGGAGTGGGTTTCACTCCCATTCCATTTGCTCGTAGACGCGGCCCGCATTTTTTGTTGCCAATTCTTCAAACGTGTCCAGCAGTTTGTAGGGCGATTGGTCCACGTAATAGGCTCCGACCAGATCGCCCCCATCCTCGATATGGGCTCCTATTTGCGTGCGAAGATAGACAAGATAATCCCGCGTATAGCGTCGAACCTGATCCATATTGGTCGGGTGGCCGTGGCCGGGGATCACATAGGTCGCCCCCAAGGCCTCAAACCCGTCCTCCCAGGTCTCGATCCAATCAAGCGCAATGGTATCCTCGAAAATCGGCAACATCCGTTCGTGAAAGGCCATATCGCCTGCGATCACAAGGCTTTGCTCAGGCAGCCAAACCTGCGTATCGCCGGGGCCATGGGCGGGCCCCAGGTGCAACACCTCAATGCGGTAATCGCCCATTTCGACCAGGTATGCGTCCTCGAACGTGATGGTTGGCGGGGCGACATAGGTCTTCTCGGCTTTATCTCGATTGTAGCGCTTCATGTTCTCAAGAATGTGGAAGCCGCGCTCTTCGATCTCATGTGCGGCGTCGACATGGGCCAGGATCGGCACGCCTTGATCGGCCCAATAGGAATTGCCAAGCATGGCATGGCCCTGGCCATTTTCGTCGATCACCAGCTTGACCGGTTGGTCGGTGATGGTCTTGATCTCCTGGTGCAGCGCTTCGGCGAGGATATAGGCCGCACCGCCGTTGATCACGACCACGCCGTCACCGGTGATGATGAAGCTTAGGTTGTTGTTGTGGCCCGAGTTTTTATAGGTCGGAGGAGCGGTCGCGCCGATGGCGGACCAGACATTGGGGATCACCTCCACAGGTTTGGAATAAAGCGCGGAGCCAGGGTATTGATCGGCGATGTCTTCGCTCGCCAAAACCGGAGCCGCCGCGAAGGCGCACAGGATGGATAGGGTCAAACGCATCACACCCCCTCCGGAACAAATAGAAATCCATCGTCATGCATTTCGGCATGACCGATGCCTCCAGCGGGCAGGTGGAAACCTACCACAGTCAGATCTTCGTTTGTCAGTCGATCAAAGAGCATCGTGCGAGAGGCGGCGGCCATTTCCCCGTCCTGATCTGATCCGCTGACCCAACTTGGCCGTCGAAAGGCCACGTGGTGGTTGCCAATCGCGTCGCCTACGACCAAAGCTCCGGTGCTGCCTTGGCGCACTTCAAAGGCCATGTGGCCAGGTGTGTGACCAGGCGTGGCCAGTGCGGCGATACCGGGTAACACCTCATCACCATCACCGAACAAAATAATTTTGTCCTCAACCGCCTCCATCCGTCGCTTCGCACCGACGGCAAAGGCCGCGCGGGCATCGCCAATGGTGTCGACCGTTGCCGGGTTCCACCAATATTCCCACTCGGCCTTACCCATCATGTACGTGGCCTCATAAAACACTGGCTCGTCAAAATCGTCCAAAAGCCCCCAAATGTGATCTGGATGGGCGTGGGTGAAAACCACGTGAGTGATATCTTCGGGGGCTAGCCCAATCGCTTCGAGACTGGCAACGACGTTACCTGCAGTTGGCATGAAATCAGGGCCGGACCCGACATCAAAGAGAATGTTGCGCGGGCCGTCTTGAAGGAGCGTGAGGTTGCAGGGCGGTGTGATCCGGTCGGATGACAGCTCAAACGCCTCCAGGACAGTTTGCAGTTCGCCTTCGGGCATGCCGTCAAAGATGAAGCTGCCGGGTAGGACCAAGTTCCCATCGCTCACCGTTTGGAGGTTGGCTGACCCCAACTCCAACCTTGCCAATATCGGTGCAGGCACAGCGGCTAAGACCCCGCTTGAGGTCGCCATTTTTAGGACCGAACGACGAGAGTGCATGACAACATCCTTTTAAATTCGATTAAATGAATGTGACTGATGATCCGCATAAAATCAAGCGTTTCGCGACGGTTTCGGTGCGATTGATTTGCTGAATGCAAGGTCAGGGCGAGTTGTATGACTTTCGCGACTGATCACGCTATGTGTGGGCGCGGCATGGGGCTTGGGGGTAGGCATGCACTTGGAGATCGAGGTCGATTTGCACTACGCTGCGAAGCAGCCGGGGGCGATCCTGCTTCAGATCGTACCAAGCAGCGGAGCGGACCAGACGTGTTTGCGCTCTGATCTACACGTCACTCATGGAACGCTTCAGTCGCGCGTTTTTGCGGATCAGAAAATTGGATATCGGCAGTGGCTTAGGGCTGAAAGTGACTTTGCTTGCACCTACAGAGGATGCGTGGCCATCCACCGCGATCCTGTCGTGTTTTCCAAACTGGCCGCGCAGGAATTCGCAGATATTCCCGCAGAGGTCGTTCCCTACCTGATGCCGTCGCGGTTTTGCCATTCAGAGCAATTCAGCGCGTTTGTGCAATCAGAGTTCCAGGGCGCGCCGTCGGGCGCGCTCGTTGCGGAAATGTGCGCATGGATCGACCGAAAACCGCGATATGATCCGGCGGCTAGCCTTCCGGGTGCGACGGCAACCGACATCTTTCACGCGCTCGCCGGCGTGTGCCGGGACTACGCGCATCTCTTGATCACCTTTGCCCGAGCCATTGGGGTGCCGGCACGGTTTGCAAGCGTTTACGGCCCGGAGGTGAAGCCGCAAGATTTTCATGCAATAGCAGAGGTTTGGCTAGGAGATGCATGGCATATGATCGACCCAACAGGCATGTCGGAGCCGCGTTCCGTGGTACGTATTGGCGTTGGTCGCGACGCAGCGGATGTGGCGTTTCTGACTTCCTACATGCCGCTTAATTTCGTAGCACAATGCGTGCAGGTCACTGTTGGGCAACGCTGACATGCTACTTTAGCAGGGCCATGGAGCATCAAGGATTTAAAATTACGCTCCGCACTGGTGCCACACACAAGGACAGCTGCCATGACTTATTGCGTGGGAATGAAACTCAATCGCGGGCTGGTGTTCATGGCGGACACCCGCACAAATGCGGGCGTCGATAACTTCTCAACGACCAAGAAATTGTTCACTTGGAACGTGCCGGGCGAACGGGCTATCACCTTGATGACGGCGGGAAATTTGGCCACAACCCAAGCGGTGATCAGCCTGCTCGACGAGCGATCCAAGGCCCCCTCTGACCGGTCACCAACGATCTTGCAATTGCCGACAATGTTCGGTGTCGCACAGCTCGTAGGCGCCACCCTCAAGGAGGTCATCGCCGAGAGCGCGCCTTCAGGCCAAAACGCATCCTCCTTCCGGGCCTCGATCATTGTGGGAGGCCAAATCGACGGAGGAGAGCCGCGACTTTTCTTAATTTACCCCGAAGGTAACTTCATCGAAGTCACTGATGATGCGCCATTTTTCCAGATTGGCGAAACCAAATACGGCAAGCCCATCATTGTGCGCGCCTATGAGCCTGACATGACGTTCGAAGACGCTGTGCGGCTTTTGATGGTGTCCTTTGATTCGACGATCAAAGCGAACTTGTCCGTGGGACTTCCCATCGATCTCCAACTCTATGAGACGGATAGCTTTACCTGCGTGGAAGAGCCTCGGATCACGGCTGAGACCCCCAATTACCAAGCCATCACACAAGCCTGGAGTGAAGCCCTACGCGCCGCGCTCGACGGCCTGCCGCCTTACGTGAGAGACGGCAGATAGCGCCGTTTGCGCAAGCTGTCTGCACATTTCGCCCCCTCAATCGTGCAGATAGCTCCAAATTACGCCCAACTCGCGCGCGCCGTGTTTCAAATGTCTTCACACGTTGATGTATGCGCCCGAGAGGAAACCGAATTTTGCCAAAAATCGACGGGCCGGGACCGGACCTCAATGTGCTGTTCATCGACCAATCAGGCGGCCGTCACCGCGTCAGGCAAGCGGATGTGATCGCCAATGCGAAACGGGGGTCTTTATGCGCCTGCGTGCTAAAGGTAGTCTGTGTTTAATGTCGACACGCCCTAGGACCTTCATGACCCGACATCTGATCCATTTTGGCCTGATCCTGTGCGCGGCGCTCCCTGCGACAGCCACGGAACAACGCCAATTGTCGGCCCATGCCCATGGCACTGGGGCCTTTAACATGGCCGTCGCAGGCGAGGCCATGGCGCTAGAGTTGACCGCGCCCGGCGCGGATATCGTGGGCTTTGAGTATCTGGCCACCTCTGCCGAGGACAAAGCACTGGTTGTGGCTGCCATGGCGACGCTTCAGGACCCCTTGGCGCTCTTCATTACGCCACCTGCGGCGGAATGCACTCTGACCTCGGCGGCACTCGATTTGGAATTCGATGCGGACACCCCAAATGCGGATGTGCATTGGGGCCGGGCATCGCATGGGCATGACCATGATCACAGCACGCATGCCGATGGCACGGAGGGCAACGACAAACACGCCGCGAGCCACTCGGAATTCCATGCCGTGTATGAGATGTCTTGTGCGGAACCCGACGCACTTACCCATGTGACGTTCGACTATTTCGAGGTTTTTCCAAATGCCCGCGAATTGGAGGTGCAAGTGGTGACAGAGGCTGGGGCAACCGCACTGTCCGTCACGCGCGATGCGCCAGAGCTTCATCTCAAAGACTTATTCTGATCGATGGGCGATGCCATGGGCCCCATAGTGTCATTGGCCGATGTCGTCCATCGCTGGCCTGGGCACTCTGGGTTTCGGCTTTGCATTGATACGTTCGAGCTTGCCCGCGGACAGACGGCACTCATCTTGGGCGAAAGCGGTTCTGGTAAATCCACGCTTCTATCTATGATCTGCGGGACGATCTCGGCGCGACAGGGTGAGGTCACCCTGGACGGCTGCCCCTTGTCGCGGATGTCTCCTGCCGCACGTGATCGGCTCCGGGGCGAGACGGTTGGCGTGATCTTTCAACAGTTCAATTTGCTGCCCTTTGGTTCGGTCGCAGACAACATCCTGTTGCCGCTGCGCTTCGCGCCCACCCGCCGCACCAAAGTGGGTACTCCGCGCCAGGCAGTTGAGACAATTTGCGGTGCATTGGGCCTATCGGATGTGTCGCTCAATCAGCGGGTAGGGGCCCTCAGTGTCGGCCAACAGCAACGTGTTGCCGTGGCCCGTGCGCTGATCGGTCAGCCGCCTCTGATCGTCGCAGATGAACCTACCTCCGCGCTGGATTATGCACACCAATCGGCGTTTCTTGACCTTCTGTTTGATCAGGTGCGGTCCACTGGCGCGGCGCTTTTGATGGTGAGCCATGATGCGCGGATCGCGACACGGTTTGACCGTGTTGTCGAGATGTCCGAAATCACCAAGGCCTCGGAGCTGCGACGATGATGCTGCGTCTTGCTCTTGCGTCCTTGGCGGCGCGTGCGTTGACCGTTGGGATGACAATCTTTGCGATTGCGGTGTCCGTGGCGCTTTTTCTGGGCGTGGAAAAGGTCCGCTCTGGCGTCAAATCGAGCTTTGCCAACACGATTTCCGGCACGGATTTGATTGTCGGCGCGCGCTCGGGATCGGTGGAATTGTTGCTGTATTCAGTGTTTCGCATCGGCAGTGCGACCAACAATATCACTTGGAAGAGTTTTCAAGAGGTGGCCGCGCACCCCGATGTTGAGTGGGCCGTGCCGATCTCTTTGGGCGACAGCCACCGCCAATTCCGCGTCATGGGCACGACCAAAGAGTTCTTTGAACGGTACAAATATCGCCGTGGTCAGAGCCTTGCTCTAGACCAGGGCAACGCCATGGAGGATCTTTATGATGCGGTGATCGGTGCCGAGGTGGCGGAGGCTTTGGGATATAGGCTGGGCGACCCGATTGTAGTGGCGCACGGGCTTTCATCCTTTGTGGATCACGGCGACCAACCCTTTCGCATCGCTGGTGTTTTGGCCAGGTCTGGCACCCCCGTGGATCGCACCGTGATCGTGAGCCTTGAGGCGATTGAAGCGATCCATGTCGATTGGCAATCAGGTGCCCAAAGGCCCGGTGATCCGACGCCTGTGGAGGTAGTGCGCGAGATGGATTTGCAGCCCCAGGGGGTGACGGCGGCATTGATCGGAGTGGAGAACCGTTTGCGGCTCTTTGCCCTGCAACGGGCGATCAACGCATACCCGTCGGAGCCATTGATGGCGATCCTTCCCGGGGTGGCGCTGCAGGAGCTTTGGGGCATTGTCGGCGTGGCGGAGGCGGCTTTGTTGGCTGTGTCTGTCATGGTGGTTGTCACGGCGCTCATTGGGATGATGGCGGTGATGTTTGCGTCCTTGGCCGAGCGGCGGCGCGAGATGGCCATCTATCGTGCGATGGGCGCGCGTCCGCGGGTGATCTTTGGGCTTTTGATGCTGGAGGCTGCTGTGATGGCGGGGATCGGCGCCCTGCTCGGTGTGGCTCTGTTGCATGTTCTAATGGCGGTTGGACAGCCGTTCGTAGATCAAGCTCTTGGCCTGAACTTGCCCATCATGGCGCCGAGTGGACGAGAGGCTTTGGTGGTGGTCGCTGTCGTGGGCGCTGGCGCGATTGTTAGCCTTGTGCCTGCTTTCAAAGTCTACCGGCAATCCTTGGTTGATGGTATGCAGGTGCAGTCATGAGCACGCAGCAAAGACAAGAATTGTCGCGGCGTAGCCTGTTCCTTGTCGGGGCGGGGATCGGCGCTTTGCCCTTTGCGGGCTGGGGCCTGTTGACCGTTCTGGCCGCAAGGAGCCGGTCAGTTGCCTTTGGTGCTGCGTTGGCGCGAGAGATCACGTGGGACGATTTGATCCCGTCTGGATTGCCTTATTCAGAGATCATTGGCGAGGGCGAGATGGATGTCGAAAATGACACTTGGTCGCCAATTTATGATGCCAATGGGTTCAAGTTTAACGACGCGTTGGACGGCACGCGCGTGCGCATTCCGGGCTTTATCATCCCCTTGGCATGGACGGGCGAGGGCGATGTGATCGAGTTTGTGCTCGTGCCATATGTCGGGGCCTGTATCCATGTGCCGCCCCCGCCGCCCAACCAGCTTGTTTATGTGACATCCGCCGTGCCTTGGCCGGGCAATGAGCTTTGGGATGCGGTTTGGGTAACGGGCGAGTTACGTGCTGGGCTCCAGGATACTGCCGTCGCAGAGACGGGGTATCAACTTGCGGCCACTGAGATGGAAGTCTACGTCTGGTAGGCCCTTGCAACTGGGTGCGGGGTGAACAGAGGCTCCGCTCGGTTCGACTCTCAACCTCTGCGTTGGAGAGATTGCCGTTACGCGGTCCGATCCGCACCCCTCCGGGTGGGTATTTCGAGCACGAGGAAAGCCAGAGGGCGTGCTGCCTGAGCCACCGCCAGTCTCACCCAAGACAGCGATTTTGATCCGCATGCAACCCCTCGCATCAAAGACATCAGCGGAGCCTTTGCCCGCAAACAGCCCCGTTTGGGGCATGCCCAATACGCGCACCACGCCCCCTTGTACGGCGGTGTCAGATGGGTGAGAGATGGCCTCGTTTGAGGTTTTCTTCGACGATTTGGATACGCGGTTTTCGGGCCGACCGCTCTCTATTTCCATGGATTTTGACCAGGATCATTGACGCGGAAATACGCGAAAAAGCACTGAAAAATATGGTGTTACAGGTACTGATACACCTCTTTTCAGTTGCTCACTCTGTGGAAAACCGAAGTGAGTCTTTCACGCAACAGCGTGAACGTCGATGGCTAAATTCTTGTTGTGCGTGACATTTTACTTTCTCGGTTCCCTGATCTGAGGTATGCCTGAGGAAATAATCAAAAGGGCCCAAAAAAACAGGGCTCTGAAATTGAGCGGTGAAGTTATGAATTCGATCAGTTATGTGGTCCGCACGTCTGCGGGCGACCTAAGTCGTGATGTTGTCCTTGGGGAGTCCGGGGCGACGCGGCTTCAGATGGAGTCTGGGTCTCAAGTTTCCTTTAACATTCAGGAAGGTGACGTGGCGGGCTATCGGCGTGTTGGCGGTGATCTAGAGATCACGCTGGCCGATGGGCGTGTGGTTGTGCTTGAGAACTACTTTGCGGATCTTTCCGAAGAGCCACGGCTGTACCTGAGTTCGGATGGCACGCTTTACGAAGTGTTCTTTGCTGAAGGCGAAGCGGGCACGCTCTACGCGGAATACGGCAAGAGCGCCGAGTGGGGCAAATGGAGCCCTGATGATCAATTGATCCACTATGAGCGCGCCGAGGTGCTTTTGGCTGGAAATACATACGATGACGGCGGCGGCGTTTCGATGTTGGCTGCGGGTCTCTTGGGTGGCTCAGGTCTCTTTGGTGTTGGCGCGGCAGGCGCCGCAGCGGCTGGTGCGGCGGTCATTGCTGGCGGCGGCAATGGTGGCGGCAATGGCGGTGGGTCCGGCGGGTCCGGTCCGGCGGCGCCCACAGTTGATGACACGGCGGTTGTCGTTGGTGGCGATGATGCAGATCAGACCTTTACGGTGACAGGCACAGGTGCGCCAGGCGACACGGTCAGCGTGACAGTGGGGGGATCGGTTGTTGAAACGACAATCGGCGCCGATGGCACGTGGAGCACCACATTCACCGGCACGGATTTCCCAACGGATGGCGTCTATGACGCGGCGGTGGTCGTGACCACGGCGACGGGCGCGGTTACTCTGGCGGGGCCCAATGTCACGATTGACCTGACACCGCCCGAAATTGAGGCCACCGATGGTGTGGTGGAAACCGGCGATATACTGAATCTCGCGGGGCACAGCGCGGGCTTGACCGTTAATGGAACAGGTGAGGCGGGCACCACGGTGACCGTGAGCATTGATGGCACGTCCCATGATGCAGTTGTTGAAGCCGATGGTTCTTGGAGTGTGACCTTTGGAACTGGTGAGATCGCCCCAGGGGAGTACACGACCAACGTCGTGATCACTTCGCAAGACAGCTATGGCAACTCCACGTCGATCACCCGCACCCTCGAGGTGGATACGGTGAGCAGTGTGACGGTTGATACCTCCGCAGCAGGCGGAACAGACGGTGTTGTGAATGCAGTTGAACAAGCGGGGTCCGTCACGCTCACAGGAACGGCGGATGCCGACTCTAGTGTTGTTGTGACTGTGGCTGGCACCACCTACAGCGCAATAACGGCGGATAGTTCAGGCACATGGACGTTGACACTGCCTGCGGGCAGCCTGCCAGCTGGAACCCAGGATGTGGCGGTGAGCGTCAACGCAACCGACCCGGCGGGCAACACGAGCTCAGCCACGGGCACAATTGCGATTGATACACTTGTGACGCCGCTCACCATGACGTCGAACCCCGGCGGTGTGGATGGCGTGATCAATGCCACGGAATCCCAAAACGGCGTGACACTTTCGGGTCATGTCGAGCCTGGCTCTACGTTGGTGGTGACCATGGGCGCGGTGAGCTTACCTGCGACTGTGCTCGCTGATGGCAGTTGGTCGGTGGATTTCCCGGCAAGTGCCGTGCCGCAGGGTGATTTGCAATCTGTGGCTGTGACCCTCAATGCCACCGATGCGGCTGGCAATACCGCTAGCGCGAGCGCATCGCTTCAGTTCGACACGTCTGCGGGGTACCTAACGATTGATCCGGCGCCGATAGAAGGCGATGACGTCATCAACGCTGTTGAAGCTGCGGACGGCGTGACGATCAATGGTACGGCGACGCCCAACACCTTGGTCACGGTTACCTTGGGTGGGGTGCAAACCACCGTGCTGAGCACGGCGGCGGGCACATGGTCGGCCACATATGCGGCCAGCCAGATCCCACCCGATACCGACATGGCCGCAATCACTGCCTCGATCACCGATGCGGCGGGCAACAGCTTGCAAGCCACCGATAGCGTGGCCATCGACACGGTGGTTGAGAACCAAAATGTTGGCACAATGAGCGTCGGAGTTGACAATATCGTCAACGCGCTTGAGGCGCAGGCCGGTGTGGTTGTCACAGGCACCACCGAACCCGGCGCGACCAGTGTTGTGATCACCATTGAAGGCCAATCCATCCCTGCAACGATCAACTCGGCTGCGGGCACATGGTCGGTGACGCTGCCGCAAGGCATGTTCAACGCCAATGACGAATACAGCGTCGACGTTGTGGTTCAATCCACCGATGCTGCTGGCAATGTGGATCAGATTTCGACGACAATTCAGGTGGATACTTGGGTGAACACCCTCGAGCTCTCGCCTGATAGCGCAACTGCGGACGGCGTGGTCTCGGCCAGCGAGCTAAGCACAAATGGCTTGGCCCTGTCTGGTCAGGTTGAGGCGGGATCAACCTTGAACGTGGTCTTCAACGGTCAAACATACGCGGCCAATGTCTCTAACACGGGGGCTTGGACTCTGGTAATTCCGGCGGCCAATGTTCCAGGCGGCGAATACACTGCGACCATCACGTTGAATGCCACCGATGCCGCAGGCAACACCGCCACCACAAGCGGCAGCGTCCAGATCGACACTGTGGCCCCCGAAGGTCCACAGGTTGAGTTTGTGCTCGAAGCGCCCGATGGCGTGGCAGGCATCTTTGTTGGTGCACAAACCGATGCCCAAGCGATCTACGAGCTCGCAGACAATGGGACAGTCAGCGCAGTGTCCTATGGCACGCCCACTGATACTGCCACGCAGACGATCTACACGTTCGACAACAATGTGCCTGACGGCTCGCATCTGGTGATCACCAGCCAAGACACCGCGGGCAATACCCGTGGGACGGTATTGGTGCTCGAAGACGGTGCCGCAGGTGGGGCGGTCGATATGGCCAACGCCAACCTGGGCGCCATGAATATCGATACGATCCAGCTTGAATTTGCTGAAGATGCCGCCCTCACCCTGACGGAAGCCGACATTCTTGCGCTGTCTTCGGCGACGAACACGGTCATGGTCACTGGTGGATCGGACGATCAAGTCAATATCTCTGGTGCAACCTCGAACGGGACGGTGGTCGATAATGGTCAGTCCTATGCGCAATACACCCTCGGCGAGGCCACAATCCTCGTCGACAGCGATATCACCAACGTCGTCACCTAAGAAACGACTGGTGCTCGCCTTGGCCGCGCCGTCCATAGGGATGGCGCGGCACCTTAGAATAACAAATATGCGCGAGAGGCAGCGCACATGAAAAGTAACGCGGTAATTCGGTGGGTAGTGCTTGGGTCGGTGGCTTTGCTGGCTGGCTGTATGCCGGGCAGAGAAGGCGCCGGAGAAAGCGTATCTCGTTTCCTACAAGACCCGGTCAAAGCCGTGGGTCTGAATGGAGCCTTGGGCAAAGACAAAACAAGCGACGCCGAAGTGACGCGCGCCGCGACCGATATGGCTGTTCCAACCCAGACCGAAACGCTGACCGAGCGTCGCGATGGTACGGCCTCGCCCATTATCAAAGAGCTACAGGCGCGCAAAGCGATTCTGCCCAGTGGCTCCGCCTATGACAGCGTGGCCCGGTCCGTCTTGGCCTCCTCTGCACGCATCGAAGAGGCTGAACTCAAGGCCGCACATCTGCGCGCGCAAGCGGCCAAGTACAATTGGCTGCCCAAACTTGGTCCAGATATCTCACTGACGTCGCTTGGCGATTTTGTCACCTCGCTTTTCATCGAGCAGGTGCTCTTTGATAATGGCCGCAAAATTGCCGAACGCGACTATGCGCTTCATGACGTGGAAAAGGCCGCCGTCGCGATGAGCCAGGCCTCCAACAACCGTGTGCACGATGCGCTAAGCCTCTATCTTGCCATCGAAGAAGGTCGTAGCCGCATTGTCATCGCGGACCGCTCGCTCAAAGACATGAGCCATTTCGAATGGGTCATGACTGAACGTGTCAAAGGTGGGGTCTCGGACCGGTCGGATCTCAATATCCTGCGTCAGAAGTTGGCGGAAATTCGTGCTGAACGCGATGCCGCTGTCGGCCAGATTGCCACCGCCCAAGCCGAATTGACCGCCATGGCCGGTCGCCCGCTCGCCGAATTGCACGGCCGTCCAGGCTTTGTCGTAGATCGCCAAGGCCGTGACACACTCGACGTGCTCTTGGCCGAAGCCGAACGTGACCTCGCTGTGGCGCAGGCCAAAATCGCCCGCGCGCAACATCTTCCTGGTCTTTCGGCCACGGGCACCGTGTCTTCGGTCGCGGATGCGTCTGGCGCGATTTCCGTGGGCTCCGACCAACTCTTTGGCATCGGCACAGGCGCGAGCTTGAAAGCCATCGAAGCCACCAAAGACACCGCCACCCGCAAAGTGAGCCAAGCCCGCGAAGATGCCGAACGCCGTTTGGCCGCCATCGACCGTCAGGCCGAAACGCTGAGCAGACAATTGGCCGAGACCACACGCCTGACGGCTCAGGCCAAGGCCAATTTGGATCTCTTCCAAGCGCAATATAAAGGCGGCGCGCGTCAGGTGATGGATGTGGTTGGCGTCTATGAAACCTGGGCCCGCCAGTCCCAACTTGAAATCGGACAAGCCTTTGAATTAGAACGACTTCGCCTGCAGAAAGCGCAGGTCCTTGGCCTCCTGGCAGATGGGGCACTGATTTGACGGACATCTTGCCACAGCCAAAGATCAATATGCTTGAAACCGGCCGTACGATGCTGCGCACGGTGAGCCAAACCGCAAGCCAACTTGTATCCACCACGCCCGTGTCGCAAAGTCCGCACATGGCCAAACTGGGCCGCCGAGCTGAGCTTGCACGCGTTTATGCTGGGCTTCTTGGTGCGGATGCTAAGATCTCCGACATGGTCGAGACGCTCCAGGCCAATGTTCCCGAGGGGCAGCCGGTTGATGCCGCCAACCTCGCCGAGGCGATGGGTGCGGCGGGTCTTTTAGCCGTGCCAGAAAGCGCTGCAAAATGCTCGGCCGAGCTGTGGCCCGCGCTGGCCGAGATGACCTCCGGCCAATGGGTCTTGGTCATTGCACAGCACGACGACGAACTTTCGATCTATGAAGCGGAAGCGCCAGACAAACGTGTGGCCGTGCCCGTGGCCGATTTCGCGCCATACTTCACCGGCCAATTGGTCCGCGCCGAAGCCAATCTTGAAGCGCTTGAAGCGTCCCATGGGGCGGCTGGCGTCAAGGCGCATTGGTTCTGGGGGGCGTTCTCCAACCATGGCCGGTATTTTGGCGAAGTGGTGCTCGGTTCGATCGTTGCCAACCTGTTGGCTGTGGCCGTCGCGCTCTTTTCGCTCCAGGTATATGACCGCGTGATCCCCCACCAATCCACCGCGACGCTTTGGGTGTTGGCCATTGGCGCAGGTTTTGCACTTCTGCTTGAAGCGGCGCTGCGCATCGCGCGATCGCAATTGATCGACGGGGCAGGACGCCAGATCGAGCTTACCGTGCAAGGCGCTTTGATGGATAAGCTGATTGGGATGCGCTCTGACGGGCCGGACCGCTCGCCTGCTGGGCTCTTTGCGGCCATGCGCGAGTTCGGTTCTGTACGCGAGTTCTTCACGGCCTCTGCTGTTGGTGCCATCGCCGACATTCCGTTTCTTTTCATTTTCTTGCTCATTGTCGCTTCGATCGGCGGCCCTGTGGTGTGGGTCCTGCTTCTGGGCGGCATACTCATGGTTCTGCCGTCCGTCTTCCTGCAAAAACGCATGGTTCGCCTCACCCATGAGATGCAGGGCGCGTCCACCAAAGTGAGCCGTCTTTTGCAAGAAGCGGTCACCGAACTGGACACGATCAAAACCCAACGGGCAGAAGACCGCGTCAAACGCGTCTGGCAAGAGTTGACCGCGCTGCAAGCGCTCAAATCTTCTGACCAGCGCCGCTTGGCTTCCATGCTGACCTTCTGGTCCCAAGGCGTGCAACAGGCGACCTATGTGGCCGCCGTGATCGCAGGCACCTACCTTGTCTTTGCGGGCCAACTGACCGTGGGCTCCATCATCGCCATCGGCATCCTCACTGGCCGCACCTTGGCGCCGTTGACGCAAATCGCAAGCACGCTCGCGCGCTGGTCCAATGTCAAAGCCGCGCTCGAAGCGCTCGACGCCGTCGCCAACGCCCCCCAAGACGAAGAAACAGGCCGCACCTATCTGCGCCGAGAACGCATCGCGGGCGGTTTTGAGCTGCGCGAAGTGCGCTACGCCTATGGCGACACAGCCCCCGTTCTCGACATCCCTGGCATTGCGATCCTGCCAGGTCAAAAAGTGGCCATCCTGGGTGCCAACGGCACGGGCAAATCGACATTGCTCAAGATCCTCTCGGGTCTCTTTACGCCCACCACGGGCCGTGTGCTGCTTGATGGGACAGATATCGGCCAAATCGCCCCGCGCGATGTGCGCCGGATGGTTGGGTATCTGGGTCAGGATGTGCGCCTCTTTGCGGGCACGTTGCGCGACAACCTTAACCTCAACCTGCTTGAACAAAACGATGCCCGCCTTCTCGATGCGCTCGATTTTGCGGGCTTGGGTCCGTTTGTGCGCAGCCATCCCATGGGGCTTGACCTGGAGATTTTTGACGGCGGCGTGGGCCTCTCTGCAGGGCAACGTCAAAGTATCGGCTGGGCGCGTCTCTGGCTGCAAGACCCGGTGGTTTGCCTTCTTGATGAACCCACAGCCGCGCTTGACACGACCCTGGAGAAAACGCTCATCTCTCGTTTGGAGACGTGGCTTGACGGTCGCACGACGATCGTGGCGACGCACCGCATGCCAATCCTCGCAATCACTGACCGGACGCTGGTCCTGCAAAACGGTCGTCTTGCTGTGGACGGCCCCAGGGACCAAGTGCTTGAGCATCTCACCTCGACTCGCGGAGGCGCCGCATGAGCACCGCATCCACGAACCCAACCAATCTCGTCGCCCAGCTCAACTCCAAACTCGCCGGGCCGTCACTCACGATCTGGCTGTGTGCGCTGACCGTTTGGGTCTTCATCATCTGGGCGGCCTACGCATGGATTGACGAGATCGTACGCTCTGAGGGCGAGATCATTTCGTCGTCCCGGCCTCAAATCATCCAAAACCTCGAAGGCGGCATTCTGGCGGAACTCCTTGTGGCTCAAGGCGATGAGGTGATGCGCGGCGACATGCTCGCACGGCTGCATTCGACCAAATTCCAATCTTCCGTGGATGACCTGCGCGATCAAATCACTGCGCTTGAAGTGCGTCGCCTGCGTCTTGAAGCGGAACTCGGCGGTCAGTTTGACTTCAACGTGCCTGCTGCTCTGCTGGCGCGTACGCCTGATATTGTTGCCTCTGAACGCGCGCTCCTGCGCGCCCGCCAATCCGACTTCATTGCGCGCCGCGAAGGTGCTCAACGAGTGCTCGATCAGGCGGCATCGGAACTGCAGCTTATGGAAAATATGCTAGCCAAAGAGGTGGTTGCGCTCATCGAAGTGACCCGTGCCCGCAAAGCGCACGCCGATGCCCAGATCAAATTCGACGAGGTGGTCACGCAATCTGAGCTGAAACGCGCCCAAGAATACGCCGACGTGCTCAAAGAGATCGCGACCCTGCGCCAAAACCTCAAAGCCAGCCAAGACCAACTCAACCGCACAATCCTGCGCTCGCCCATGCACGGCGTGGTCAACAACCTCTCGGTCACAACAATCGGCGGGGTCGTCCGGCCCGGCGAAGAAATCCTCCAGATCATCCCCTTGGACGAGGAATTGTTCGTCGAAGCACGCGTGAAACCCGAGGACATCGCAAATATCCGCCGGGGCCAAGAGGCCACCATCAAGTTGTCCGCGTATGACTATACAATCTTTGGCACGCTCAAAGGTCGGGTCGATTTCATCTCTGCCGACACCTTCCGCGATGAACGCTCGCGCGCGGCGGACGGTGATCCACATTACAAAGTCACACTCCGGGTAGACATGTCCTCGCTCACTGCGCGGCAGGCACGGGTCGAGATCCGCCCGGGGATGCAGGCCCAAGTTGAATTGCACACCGGCCAACGCACCGTATTGCAATACCTTATGAAGCCGCTCTACAAATCCCGTGAAGCGCTTCGGGAACCGTAAACGCGTCTTTGGTTCACTAGACGTCCGGCGCGGCGCGCTCGCGTGGCGCCCCCGCGATTGTGGTAGACATCGCACCCTCTCAAAACCCGATATTGCCAAAAATCGGAGGCCCTTGCTTCAATCGTTGGTATCCATCCAGAGTGTCACAGGTCCGTCGTTAAGCAGCGAAACTTTCATATCAGCCCCAAACCGGCCCATTTGCACCGGTACACCAAGCGCGGCCAGCGCATCGGCAAAGTAGAGATAGAGCCGTTCCCCTTCAGCCGGGGGCGCCGCACTGGAAAAGCCCGGTCGATTGCCGCGAGAGGTGTCGGCGGCCAAGGTGAATTGGCTCACGACCAATGCGCTTCCCTCGATGTCGCGGACAGAGCGGTTCATCTTGTCGGCCCCGTCGGTAAAGATGCGCAGTTTTGAGATTTTTGCAGCCAGCTTGCCGGCATCTACATCTGTGTCGCCAGCCATTGCGCACACCAGGATCAAGAGCCCGGGGCCGCTCTCACCAACGATCGCGCCATCCACACGGACCGACGCTTCACTCACACGTTGGAGAAGCGCACGCATCAGGAAATCTCACGCGCCAAGGGTGCATCTGCACCTGCGCGGGCGACGGTGATGGCTGCGGCTTTGACAGCGAGGGCCAACGCGGGCTCAAGGACGTCAGCGATCAATGCGTCGCGTTGCAACGCGCTCGCCGAAGCCAATCCCGCGAGCACTCCCGCGTTGAACGTATCTCCGGCACCGACAGTGTCAACCACCTTCGCTGGAACCGCCGGCACATGCAATTCACTGTCGGAGAAATAGGCGGTGGCGCCGGACGCACCGCGGGTCATAAGGACCAAGGAGGGTCCCTGAGCGCCCATCAAGGCGCGGGGGTCTGTGCCCCCGGTAATCCATTCGAGGTCTTCGTCAGAGACCTTCACCACGTCGCTGAGCGCGAGCATCTCGGTCAAGCGCGCGCGGTACCTGGCCTCATCGGTGATGAAGCTTGGGCGAATGTTGGGATCGATCATCACCAGACGCCCCTCGGCGCGGGCGCAGAGCGCGGCGTAGGCATCCGCGGCGGGCTCAGAGACCAAGGAGATGCCACCAAAGAACAACGCTTGGATTCTGTCCGGCAAAGCCGGGAGCGCGCCCTCGGTCAAACTGCGTCCTGCAGTGTTCTCGTCATAAAACGCGTATTCCGCATGTCCGTTGGTCAAGGTGACAAAAGCAAGCGTGGTCGGCGCATCGGGCCGTGGGCAGAGCGAGAAATCCACGCCCGAACCGCTCAACGTGGTCTCCAGAATGCTGCCAAACAGGTCTGTGGACAGCCCGCCAAAGTACCCGGTGGCGGCCCCAAGACGACCGGCGGCGATCGCGGTGTTGAACACGGACCCGCCCGCCACAGGCAAGAATTGCGTCCCTTCGCCACTCTCGCGGGGCAGCATATCGATCAGGGCTTCGCCGCAGCATAGGATCATCGCGAAGCCTCTTTCTTTTCGCGCGTAAAATTTTGATCAACATGCCGTCTGCAGCGCAGTTTGGCAAGCAGGACTTGCCTTAGATTTGCCCTTCGCTTAGCGCAATCCCATAGCCGATGGCGCCTGCCAGCAAGAGCCCAAGAAGCACTGCAATGGCGATCTTCCACGCCGACCAGGGCCGTTCGCCCTGGACGCGCCCAGTGCGTCCATTGACGACAAAGCGATAGGTCTCGCCGCGATATTTGTAGGCCGCGAGCCAAACGGGCAGAAGAACGTGTTTGAAGGTTGTGTCGGAGACGCGAGTGTCGATGCCATGAATGCGTTGACGGTCGCCGCCGATGTCAAACTTCACATCGCGTCGGATGCGCGCGTCCATGATTTGGCGGGCCTCTTTGAAGCCTTCATCCAACTCCACCTGATAGCCCTCAGCGCGAAAGCCTGCGAGAAATTCGGGGCGATAGGGCTCCATCTCGGCCAAATCCCACGGCTCCAGCGCATCGGTGTAGCGTTTGGGGAGCGACTTGGAGGCGAGCACCAGCACATCGTCAAAGAACCGCGCGACGCGGCCAGAGACGGCGCGCCAACGCACTTTGGCCTCGCGCACCCGCTCTTGTTTGCCGTTTCGCGTGACGGTGCGCTCCACGTAGTAGACCGTGCCGCGCTCACCGCGGTAGTTGCTGTCGGTTTGGGCATCGAAGGTCCAGTAAGGGACGTAAATCCCTTGCATTTTCCGCCCTTTACGGGCGTAGCCTTGCAGGCCGTTCGGTGCGAACCAGAGACGACCCAGCCAGTCCGTCATCGCCTCGCGCGCGGCGCGTTCATCCATGGCAAAAGGCAGGAGCCCCTTGGGTTTGATGTGCCGATGTGTGCCCGTGTCGAGGACGACTGGCGTCGCACAGAACGGGCATTCGGCGGAATGCACATCGGGGTCGAACTCCACCTCGGCGGCGCAATTGGGGCATTTGGAGACGCGGGTCTCTTCGATCTCAGCCTCGGGCAGGTCTGCCCGGAGCGCAGTGCTCAGATCGAGTTCTTTGATCGCCGTACCGCCCCAAGGGCCCGCGTCCAGGGTCGCGGTATTGCCGCAATGATCACAGGTTAAACCGCCGCTGCCGGGATCAAAGCGAAAGTCGCCCCCGCAATTGTCACAGGGAAAGCGATGCTCGGCGAGAGGTGCTGTGTCGACGTCAGTAGTCATAGCCTAGGAACCGGTTGGGCTGAGATGCATTGTCAGTGTCGCCGAGGAATGTGGCCCAAACCCCGCCCGGGCGCCAGATGCCCTCCATCAACTCTTCTGCGGAGGCCACATCACCGTGCCCATCGCGCGCGTAGCGCAGTATGAAGGCGGAGACGCGGGCATTGTAGATGCAATGGACATGCACACGGGTGTCTTGGAGGGCCGCCATGGTTTCAGTAAACGTGGTGTAATCCGCCTCGGTCGGGTTTTCCCACACCACAGGGATGTAGTGATAGGTCATGCCCGCCGCCGCGACACTACCCGCCTCATCCGGCAAGGCGCCATTGTTGTCATGGGGCCCGAGGTTGATGATGTCGGTGACGCCCGCTTCGGCCAATTCCGCCAACTGCGCCTCGCTTGGCTGGCCGGATAGAGTCACGCGTTCCGAGGCGTATCGGAAATTCAGAATATCAGTGAGCATCAGAGGAATGTCCTGATCCGATGAATTTTTGAACGAGGAGGGCGGAGACAACGCATACGATGATAAAGGCCAGCGAATTCATCATGAGGACATACCAGCCGTAAGGCGTCAGGATACCGTCGATGGAGCGGATGTAATCGCCACCGCCGATCTGACTGTGAAACGTGTCGTCGCGGCTTTGCTGCCAGCCGCGCCAGCGGCCAAAGGCTGTTGATATGCCCACAAGGGCAACGCCGATTCCGCCGCCCCAAAGCGCCGCGCGGGCACGCGAGATTGAGGTCCTCATCATGCGCGACAGCGTCGGAGCCACGAAAACCCATGCAAGCAGTATCCCGATGGGAATTGCGAGGATTTGCAAACTCACGAAGGTCAGCGCCATTTCTGGCCAATCCGCGCCCGATGCCCCAGCGCTGAGGAGCAAATAACCGGTGGTGCCCATCGCGCCGAGCGCACCGCTCAGGTTGGTGGCCCAGAACCATTGGCTCTTGCGGTAGGGACGGTCGCGCCAGGGGTCGGTCAAAAATCAGATCCCCGGTGGTGGGGGCGGGGGCATGACTGTGAAGAGCTGCGCGAGCTCGGTCACGTCTTCAGCTTTCATCCAGCCGTCTTGGCCCGCCGTCCAGACATAGGTTTCCCGGGTGAGCGATCCTTCGGTGACCATGCGACCGAGCTTGGCTTTGGAGTAGGGGCCCGTCGTCTCGCCGTCTTTGGCGATGTGCCAGACGTGTTCCACCGGTGGAGGGGGGGGCGTGGCGGCTTTGGCGGCTGGAGCAGGGGCCGCAGCGGTTTGGCTCGTTTGCTGGCCCCAAGGATTTTGCGCCATTTGCAGGCCCATGGCTGCGCCCAGACCCGCTTGCATTGCGCCTGCAGCGGCGCCGTTGCCGTCGCGGCCCAGGGCTTCAGCGGCTTGAAACTGCATGTATTCGTTCAAGTTTCCGATCACACCCATAGACGAGCGTTTGTCCATCACCTCTTCCACGGCGGGTGGCAGGGAGATGTTCTCGATGTAAAGCTCGGGGATCGAGAGGCCGTATTCAGCGATCTGCGGTTCGATCTCGCGCGCGACCAGCTGGCCCAACTCGCGGGTATTGGCGGCCATGTCGAGCACGGGAATGCCCGAACGCGCCACGGCGCGAGAGAACTCTTGCACGATGATATTGCGGATCTGGAACGAGATTTCGTCCATGGTGAACTCGCCATCGGTGCCCACGATCTCGACAAGGAATTTGGCCGGATCGGTGACGCGCACGGAGTATGTGCCAAAGGCGCGCAGGCGCACGGGGCCAAACTCGGGATCGCGACAGATGATCGGGTTTTTGGTGCCCCATTTGAGGTCGTTGAACCGCGTGGTGGCCATGAAATACACCTCGGACTTGAACGGGCTTTTGAAGCCATGGTCCCAGTGTTGAAGCGTGGTCATGATGGGCATGTTGTTGGTCTCAAGCATGTAGAGACCGGGGGTGAAGACATCGGCCAATTGGCCTTCGTGGACAAAGACCGCCGCTTGGCCTTCGCGCACGGTGAGTTTGGCACCGTACTTGATCTCATGGCCCTCGCGCTCAAAACGCCAGACCATCGTGTCGCGGGTGTCATCGACCCAGTGGATGACGTCGATGAACTCGCCGGTGAGAAAATCAAAAATACCCATGGGTCACTCCTGTCGTGGTTGCGTCTTGGAACGACGCTGTGTGTTGGGGTCGGATCACGACCCGCCTCCGCCCGTCAAACGCCGCGCGCGGTCACGCACGATGGGGCGCGCGTCTTCGAGGGTCATGCCCGGTGTCAGCGCGGGGTCATAGAGGATCTTGAGCAAAATCTCGTCGTGGCTGGTGAGCAGCGCAAATTCGTCATCATCGTTAAAAATCGAGGGCCGTGCGCGGGGACTGTCATTGGCAAGGCCGAGGCCTTGCGCCACTTCTTCATGCACGCAAGACCTGCGCATCAGGCTCGGATGCTCAGAGCGGATCAATGCGATGGCCTGGGCATAATCATAGCCTTGGGACGAGGTGGAGAAGGCGACCACAAGACAATGGATTGAGCGCGGGATGTCCCGGAATACATTGAGCGAGCTTGTCGAGATGTTGGGCACGATCTGGCGCACGCGGTCCACCAGCGCGTCGTTGTCACCGCTGGAGTAATACATCACATGGAAATTGGCATCCTCCGACACCATGCTCATGGGATGGTCCGTGATCTGCTCAAGACGCGACACGTAGCGGCCCACTTCTGCGCGATCGGCGCTGTGGCGTGTGATGTCTGTTTTGGGGCCAAACTCAACCGCAAAGCGGATCGGCCCAACCCAGCGTTTCAGACGGCTGATCTGACCGGGCGCGCTGGTGAGGCCTGCGCCACGAATGTACTCGTCATAGAACGCGATGCGTTCGAAATTTTCGACGATGTCTTGGCTGTCGTAGGGCGTGTCGATGCCCCCACCGTCGGTGCGCATGAGGCCCTGGCTGATTTGCCGGGCCTCCACGCGTTGATAGTAGCTCGCCAACGCCAGGGATTGTGCCGAGGGGCCCACAGGCTCTGGTGCGGGTTCCGGGAGTGCGGGCGCAGGTGGAGGCGTGATTGGCGCTTTGTGCGGCTCCAATGCCATCTCACAGGCCGAAAGCCCCAGCAGTACGGCTAGGGCTCCAAGCGTTTTGTGAGGCACCAAAGTTGCCATTGCGCGCGCGGCTCCGAGCTTAGCTGGCGGGAACCGAGGTTGCGGCTGTGTCGCCGACACCGTCACGGCGTGCTTTGGCGGAGGCCAGGGTATCGCGCAGCTCTGTTTCCATCTTCTTCAGCTCTACCTCGGCGGCCGCACGGCGGGCTTTGCCCTCATCGGCGATCTGGAGGCTCTCGTTTATGGTGCCGATAAGATCGGCATTGGCTTGCTTGACTGCTTCGATGTCGAAGACGCCGCGTTCCATCTCTTCGCGGATCATCTTGTTGCTGTCGCGCAGATTTTTGGCGTTGGAGGTCAGAAGCTCATTGGTGAGATCATTGGCGTCGCGCACCGCCGCCGCCGCTTCGGCGGAACGTTGGATGGTGACGGCCTGGGCCAGTTGGGTTTCCCATAGCGGCACAGTGTTCACCAGCGTGGAGTTGATTTTGGTGACCAGCGACTTGTCGTTCTCCTGGACCAAACGGATCGAAGGCAGCGATTGCATCGTCACCTGACGTGTGAGTTTCAGGTCATGTACCCGACGTTCCAGGTCATCCCGCGCGGCGCGGAGATCGCGGAGTTCCTGGGCGACCATCACTTGGTCATTTTCATCAGCTGCCTGAACGGCAGCTTCTTTGGCGGGGATCAGATCTTCGTCCAGTTCGCGCAGCTTTTCTTCGCCGGCGGCGATGTAGAGCGCCAATTCGTCATAGAAATCCAGGGTTTTCTCGTAGAGCATGTCGAGTGACTTGATGTCTTTGAGAAGCGTGTGTTCATGTTTGAGCAGGTCTTCGGTGATTTTGTCGATCTGGCCTTGGACCGTTTCAAACTTGGCGGTGAACTTTGCAAAAGGTGCTGCGCGCCCGATGAGCTTTTCCCACCAAGAGCGGTCGCGGCGCACGTCCAATTCGGAGACAGAGAAGCCGCGAATGGTGGTTACGATCCCGCGCAGGCTGTCGCCGGCAGGGCCCACGTCTTTGTTGCGCACATCCGCAAGCATGGCTTGGGAAATCTCTTGCAACTCGGCTTGAGCGGCGGAGCCAAAGGCGACGATTGACTGGGTGTCGCCCATATCAATCTCATCCATGCGCTTTTTGATTTCGGATCCCACGGGGGCGTCTGCTGTGGCCAAGGGCACAATCTCGTTCTTGGGCTCTGGCAAGATCGCCGCGCTGACCTCTTCGACCAACGTCAACGCCTCTTCGGCTTTTTTACGTACATCTTCACTCATAGTGATCCCCTCGCTCTTGGGTTAATCCAATCGGACGCCTTCGCGGCTCAAACGGTCGCGTAAAACATCAATTTCAATGGCCAAATCCGCATTGCTGTCTTGCAATAGCTTGTCGGTTTTGGCGATGTAATTCTCTTCCATATCGGTGAGCAGCATCATGAAATCGCTGCGCGCCTGACGGTCGCTGGAACGGGCAAAAATATCGGCAAACTTCACCGCCGCGTCGCGGGCGCCCATGAGGTAGACGCCGAGGTATTTGCGCGCAGAAGTGAGATCTCGTGGATCTTCTTCAACGGTGCGCAGCATGTCACGCACCGAAGCCGAGAACCGTTCGACCCGGTCTTCGACCTGTCGGTCCTGAGCGCGGCGCACGGCGTCGGCCATCTCGCTCAGATATGTCTCGGCATTATCGATAACCTTGGCCACGCGGTCTTGTTGGAACTGATCAATGCCTTCGGCGCCTTTGTCGCGCAGCGGGTCGAGGTCAAAGGCCGTGAGGTGCAAAATGCCAGCAATCGCACCATAAAGCGCTGCACTGGTCTCAGTGAGCCCATGGGTGATCGCAGCCACCACAGTTCCGATACCGATCAGGACAGAGGCGAAAATTTTGCGCGGGATCGCTGGGCGCTTGGCCACTTTGCGCGCATGATAGGCGTCTTCTGCGGCAAGGCCTTCGCGGGTGAACCAAGCCGCCAGGGTCCAGATCGCAGCCCCGGTGAGCCCAAGCGCCATGCCCTCAGCGCCACTCCAAAACGTGGTCGCAATGAGAACAATGCCTGGAATGAAAAGCACGTTGGATCGTGCACCAGCAGGTTTGACCCGTTGATTTCGGACGCGGCGTGGGCCATCATCAGTGCTGTCGTTGTCTCCTTGGGGTGAGTATTTGCCGCCGAACCGTTGCGCCATCACCCATCTCCCAGCGCGCCAGCCGCGGCGGCAAACATGAGGGCGATCATCACGCCATAGGCAACTTTTTGGACGCCATTGCTACGGGCGACTGTCGTGCTGGATTCTGTCTTGCCAGAGGCAAACACACTTACCATCAATGCAGCGACGGCCACAGCCACACCTGCGACAAGCAAGATGAGGATCATGCGTGACATTGCTTCCCCCGATTGGTCCCCGTTTTTCTCAGGCTAGCCCATGGCGTCGCACTGTGCCAGCGCGATCAAGCGGAGCGAACCCGGTGGAAGTGAGATATTGATGAATTTGGTCAGTTGAAGGGGGAAAAGCGTAAAAAACCGAGCAGTTACGTTGCTATTTGGTGCGGCGCGTGCCGCGGCGGACCTTGGTTTTGCCAGCTTTGCGTTCCGGTTTGGGGGCCGCAGGTTCCAGTCCCAATTGATCTCGCAGGACCCGGCCACGCACCTCAATCACCTCACTGCGCTTGATCTGGCCAAGCTGAAATGGTCCATACGAAACCCGGATGAGACGGTTTACATCGAGGCCAATATCAGCCATCGCGCGGCGAATTTCGCGGTTTTTTCCTTCGCGAAGGCCCACAGTGAGCCACGCGTTTGCGCCCTGTTGACGGTCGAGCGAAACGATCATGGGCTGAAAGCGCTGACCATCCACCTCAAGGCCCTCCCGCAAGGGCGCGAGGGTCTCATCCGTTGGACGCCCTTTGACGCGCACGCGGTAGCGCCGTAGCCACCCGGTGGAGGGAAGCTCAAGCTTGCGTTTGATCCCCCCGTCATTAGTGAGCAGCAGAAGACCTTCGGAATTGAGGTCCAGCCGTCCAACACTCATCACCCGGGGCATATCCTCGGGTAAATCATCGAAGATTGTTGGCCGCCCTTGCTCGTCTTTGGTGGTGGTCACCAATCCGGTCGGTTTGTGGTAGAGCCAGAGCCGCTCCGGTTCCTTGGCACCCAAGGGTTTGCCATCAACCGCGATCCTATCCGCGTCGGTCACATTGAGCGCCGCCCGGTCGATGACTTGGCCATTCACTGAGACGCGACCTGCCATGATCATCCGCTCTGCCTCGCGCCGCGATGCCACGCCGGCGCGCGCCAGAACTTTGGCAATGCGGTCCCCCGGCGGTGTTTTTGAGTTTGGCTCCGTCATCCCGCGGGCTTATGCCCGGCAACCCCACTGGCGCAACCGAAAACGTATGCAGTTTGAGTTACAAGAAGCCCTTCTTTGTGCAAACACTCGGCGAAATGCGCGCAATCAACGAATTGCGCAGTGTATTGACCGATCATCGAGAAGTCCTGCGCCCCCTTGAGGAAAAGCAATTCGACCGCAGGTAAGCATCGCGTCATGTAAAACCGATAAAGCGGGCGCAAACGCCACCGGACCGGATCACCTGCTTCAATCAACGAAAATGTGCCGCCAGGTTTGAGAAGACGGGCCACTTGGCGCGCCAAGACGGCTTGCTGATCCTTGTTGAACGTCTTCAATCCGAAAGTTGAGATCACGCAATCTGCTATGCCTTCGGGAAGGTCGGTTTCCAACGCGTTGGCGTTGAGATGTGTGATACGCTTCTCACGCCCTTGATGCAGACGCTCAACAGCTTCGGCGTGCATACCAGCAGATATGTCGATCGCGGTAATCTTGTTGATGCCGGGGAACCGTTTGAGGAGGTGGGGCCAGACCTCTCCCGTGCCGGCCATCAGGTCCACCACATGCGCGTCACGCGGCAAGAGGTTGGGTATGGCGGCAATACAGGCGCGCCTCCAGAGCCAAATCATGCCGAATGAAGACCAAGCGCTACATCGTCGATACGCCGGAGAACATCGGTCAAAAAGATCAGCGACGTAATGGGGGTCATAGATGTCTTTTGTCACAGATGTGTTTTTCCATGGATGGAGCCTTTACGCCAGCCAAACCAATTGGGCGCCTTGGGGACTGGTTTCTTCTGGCCAAAAATATCCCCGCCGGAGGCACAAAATCTCCTGAGAAGGACAAGATGCCAGGCGCCCCTTGTGTCCAGAGCGATATTCCCGCAGGCAGGGGCATGTTTGTGAGCCATATGGACATAGCCTTGGAGGAAGCGCGTGCGGCCGCGGTGCGGGGCGAAGTGCCTGTGGGAGCCGTCATGGTCAATGCCTCGGGCCACATTGTGGCGCGGGCGGGCAATCGAACGCGAGAGCTGAATGATCCCACGGCCCATGCGGAAATCCTTGTCTTGCGCGAAGCTTGTTCTGTGGTTGGGTCGGAGAGATTACCTGGATATGATCTTTACGTAACCCTGGAGCCGTGTGCAATGTGCGCCGCCGCTTTGGCCGCTGCGCGTGTGGCACGCATCTACTATGGGGCATCTGATCCGAAATCTGGGGGTGTGACTCACGGCGCGCGGGTTTTCAGTCACCCCCAGGCGCATCATAGCCCTGAGGTCTATGATGGGATTGGTGCAGCAGAAGCTGAGCGGATCTTGAAAGACTTCTTTGAGGCGCGGCGTTGAGGCCATGGTAAAACCGCGCGTGCTTCTCTTTCACAAACCCTTCGGTGTTTTGAGCCAGTTCACTGATGAGGGCACGGGGCATCCGACACTCAAAGACCATATTGACGTGTCAGGTGTCTATGCCGCGGGGCGTTTGGATCGTGACAGCGAGGGGCTCTTGGTGCTCACCAATGACGGTAAGCTCCAATCCCGCATCGCGAGCCCGAAGTTCAAAAAACCCAAGATATATTGGGTGCAGATCGAACGCATTCCCGACGATGCCGCGCTAGAGGCATTGCGCAAAGGCGTTGTGCTCAAAGATGGCAAAACGCGTCCCGCCAAGGTCCGCCGCATTGAGGCCCCAAGCCCGCTTTTCCCGCGTGATCCGCCTGTGCGGGTGCGAAAAACAGTCCCAGATTGCTGGCTCGAACTCACCATTGTCGAAGGCCGCAACCGCCAGGTGCGCCGCATGACCGCTCATGTGGGTCACCCCACGCTGCGCCTGATCCGTGCCTCTGTGGGCGCATGGCATTTGGGTGGTTTGCGGCCAGGGGAATGGCGTGACGCGCCGTAGGCGATCATTCCTTCACGATGAAGGCTCCCTAGATAAGCAGGCAGGCTTTCATTGTCGATCTATCCCGTTGCTGACAAGATGCCACTGATTATGTCGGCATCCGTGTCATAGAACTGACCATTCATCTGTGCAGACTGGACCTGAATGTTGGACGAAGAGCCGGATGCGAAGCGGACGCCATCGCCATCACGGATAACCATGGCGCGTGCTCCCGGTGCACATCTCAGTGTCAGAACTCGCATCGGCGGCAGCGGGGTCGGTAATGTATCCGAGGGTGAAGCAACTGCCCACGCTCCAGCCGTTTGGCTGTTCTAGGGGGGTGAGCCTAACAATTAGCCCGCGACAAAATTGGTGCAGGCCCACCGTTAATACAAATCCTGTGAACTGACTGCGCAATTATGTCCACTTTGCCAATGGGGGCAGGGACATCAAAACGGCGTTTGCGTCATGCCCTGTCTCGAGGCCGAACTTGGTGCCGCGGTCATAGACCAGGTTGTATTCGGCATAGAGGCCGCGGTGCACGAGTTGCGCGTCTTTGTCGCTGTCTGTCCAATCCTGGATGCGCCGTTTCTCGACAAGGGGGACATAAGCGGGCAAGAAGGCGCGGCCAATGTCTTGGGTCATGGCAAAATCCGCTTCCCAATTTCCGGTGTTTTGGTCGTCCATAAAGATGCCGCCAACCCCGCGTGCGCGGCCACGGTGCGGCACAAAGAAATACTCATCCGCCCAGTCTTTGAGCCGAGGGTAATGATCCGTCCCATGGGGATCGAGATGGGCCTTTTGCGTGGCGTGGAAATGGGCGGTATCTTCGTCGTATTCGAGGCAGGGATTAAGGTCCGAGCCGCCACCAAACCACCAGGCATGCGGCGTCCAGAACATGCGGGTGTTCATGTGCACCGCGGGGCAGTGGGGGTTTTGCATATGAGCCACCAAGCTGATGCCAGACGCCCAAAACCGCGGATCGTCCTTCATCCCTGGAATGCCTTTGCGCGCTGCCATGGCCATTTGAGCGCGTTCGCCTAGGGTGCCGTAGACCGTGGAGACATTGACGCCCACTTTTTCAAACACGCGCCCGCCGCGCATGACTGACATGAGCCCGCCGCCGGCGTCGCTGCCATCGTCGGAGGTGCGTTTGGTCTCTGTCACTTCGAACCGGCCGATCGGCGCTTCGCTCATGGGCCCTTCAGAGTGACTGTTTTCCAGACCTTCGAAGGCGGCGACGATGTCATCACGCAGTTGGCGGAACCACGCAGAGGCGCGCGCTTTTTGGGTGTCGAAGTGGCTGGTCATCGAGAGTGTCCTCTTTGGTTGACACTTTATATCGCGCCCAGCCGCGCTTATCCAGTGTCTCGCTGCGGTGATGAGCTTTGCATAGCCGTTGCTGATCCATTGGGCTTTGTTTTCAATGCCAGGCCCGCGATATGTCTATGGGGCGCCCACAAAAGCTGCGCGCCAACAGCGGACGAGGTGGCGACATTGAACGTAACTTTGGAAAAAATCGTTTGGGACAACTTCGATGACGTTATCGATCTCCAATTGCGTCCGTCGCAAGAACAGAACCTGCCATCGAATGCTTACTCGATCGCAAAGGCCTATTTGTCCGACGGTTTTCGGCCCAGAACCATTTGTTTGGACGGCGCGCGGTCGGGTTCGTGATGTATGAAGTCGATGCCGTCGGGCTGAATGACCGCGACACCTGCATCATTTGGCGTTTCATGGTGGAACGTAGGCATCAGAACAAAGGGATCGGTCGCGTCGCCATGGGTTTGATTTTGGCTGAGATCAAATCGCAGGGGACGTGCCAGATGGTCACCATTTGCTACGATGCTCAAAACCCAGCGGCCAGCACGCTATACACTGCTTTTGGGTTCCAACAGGCTGGATGCCGCGACGACGGGGTTTCATTGCGAAGCTTTTGATCTGACCTGCTGTGCTATGGCGGCCGACATTAATGCGCAGGAGCGCTCACCGGGTCGATGAGGGTGCGGCCGCCGTCTACTGTCATGATCTGGCCGGTGACAAAGCTTGCGCTGTCGGAGGCAAGATACTGGACGGCTTCGGCCACTTCGCCAGGTGCCGCGATCCGCGAGAGCGGCGTGTTCTGTTCAATCTCTTCGCGGAACTCCCGATTTTCGTTCAGCGCCGATTGTAGGCTTGCCGACATGACGGAGCCAAAAGCCACGGCATTCACGCGGATGCGGTGGGGAGCGAGCGCAACGGCCATTGAGCGTGTCATCTGATCCAATGCTGCGGCGGCGACGGAATAGCCCATCAACTCAGGGTGTGTGCGGCGCGCCGCGATCGAAGAGATATTCACGATCGAGCCCAAAGAACCAGAGTCTTGCTCTTCGCCCTGTTTGATGAGCCTGCGCGCAACCAGTTGTGACAAACGCAGGGAGGCCGTGAGGTTTTGTTCCAACATCACCGTCACGGACTCATCATCTGGATCCAGTGGATCAGAGGGTAGAATCTGACGTGCCGCGTTTACGAGAATATCGACGCGATCAAAGGCATCGATGGTGGCCGACAACAGATTGTTGATCGTGAGCTTCTCACGCAAATCGCCCGCGAAATATCGTGCAGGTGCGTCGTCATCGGTCTCTTCTCCAATTTCGGCCGCAAGGCCGCCTTCGTCCATATCCGCAAACATGACGCGCGCACCTTGGTCGAGAAAGTGCCGGCCGATGGCCCGACCGATTCCATTGGCGGCCCCCGTTATAATGGCTGTTTTGCCTTCGATCGAAAAACTCACGACACCCCTCCCGTGATTCTCTGGGCCACGTTACCGAAGCTTATCGGCCACGGCGAGAGGGCCGGCTGGCATGAAACAATTTGAAGGCGGGTGGTCCTGCGACGACCTCGACCTTGCCAAAGCTGCGTTCCAAGGCTTCTTCATAGGGCAGGTGGCGGTTGGCCACCATGTAGAGATGCCCAGATGGTTTCAAAATGCTCGCGGCCTTTGCGATGAACGCTTGGCCCAATTCTGGCACGCCTTTACGCCCTTCATGGAAGGGTGGGTTCATGACCACTGCATCCATCAGCATTGGCGTTTGCCACCGGGTGACATCGGCCCAATGTGCGGTTGCGCCGGGCACGTTTTGACGGGCACAGTCAAGCGCGATGCCGTCTGCTTCGACCATATGAATATCGCGCTCGCCGTCGGCCATTTGCGCAGAAAGCCAGCCCCAACCCGCGCCAAGATCAGCAATATGGGTGCCAAGCTTCTGCGGCAGATGCTGGGCCAGTGCGCGAGAGCCTGCGTCGACTTTGTCTGCTGAAAACACACCGGGCAGTGTCATGAGACCGTCAACCTGCTGGGGTGCGGCCGCCCAATCCGACACGTCCGGACAGTTCTCACACCAAATCAGCTTGCCATGGGCTTTAGAGATCGGTCCCAAAAGCGCGGCGCCCTTGGCTTTGAGCGCTTTGATCATGGGCTCAATGCCATCGGTCTTTTGCCCGTCGATGATTAAATGGCCGGAACAGGCGGCAGTTGCCTCGGAAACGAGGGCACGCGCGCGGGCTTTTTCGCGGGGCACCACGAGGGCCGATGCAACCAAACCTCCGGGCGCAGTCTCAAGCGTTTTTGGAAACCGGTCATGAACGCGGGCATCTCGGCTGATGATTTGGGCGTGGGGAAGGGCAGAGAGATCAGTCTCCACCGTTGCACCAAACACGCCAATGGGCCCATCAGGCAAAGCCAGGCCAGCGTTATGGGCAATCTGAATGCGAGTGGAAAACGGCATAAGACCTGCCGCCTATTCCTTTTCCATCGTGCATTGCAAGGGGTGTTGATGGCGGCGGGCGAAGTCCATGACTTGGCCAACTTTGGTCTCGGCTATTTCATGACTAAAGACACCAACCACAGCCACGCCCTTTTTGTGCACAGTCAGCATGATCTCAAACGCTTGTGCGTGGGTCATGCCAAAGAACCGCTCCAACACATGGACGACAAACTCCATCGGCGTATAATCGTCGTTCAGCAAAAGCACCTTATACAGTGGTGGTTTCTTCGTTTCTGGCCGCGTTTTGACACCGACGTCGCTTTCGCTGTCGGGATCATTGTTTTCCGACATCATCTTAAGAGGGCGCAAAGACATCAGGTGCGGATCCTTGAAACGTGTAAGACGAAGAACGGTCTTTGGAGTTCTCGCAGGCCTCTATATAACGCGCGAGCGGTGTGAGAAAAGAGGGATGGACGTCGCATATGGGCACAAAAATCACAACGATTGGTTTCGATGCGGATGACACGTTGTGGCACCACGAGCGGTTTTATCAACTCACCCAAGCGCAATTCGCCAAAGAATTGGCCGACTACACTGATGCGGACACGCTGGCGCATCGCTTGCTTCAAGCAGAGCGCCGCAACCTGGGCACCTATGGTTTTGGGGTCAAAGGCTTTGTGTTGTCGATGATTGAAACAGCCATCGAGGTCACAAACGCCAAGGTCCCCGCCCGCGTGATCCAACGGCTGTTGGAGTTGGGCCATGACATGCTCAATCACCCCATTGAATTGCTTGATGGTGTTGAAGAGTGCATGGCGGCCCTCACGGAGCGCTACAATTTGGTACTGATCACCAAGGGCGATCTGCTCGATCAAGAGCGCAAGCTGGCTCAATCGGGCCTGGGTGATCGTTTCGATGAGGTCGAAATTCTGAGCCACAAAAACGCCGATGCCTATAGAAACATCTTCGCCCAACACGGTCGTGGCGCAGAGCATGGCTTGATGGTGGGCAATTCCATGGCATCCGATGTGGTTCCTATGGTGGAGGCCGGGGGCTTCGGCGTGTACATCCCTTCGGGTTTTGACTGGGAACTGGAGGCTGCAGACGCGCCCATGTCCGAACGGTTTTTCCACATCAATAGCCTCGCAGTGTTGCCAAGGGTTGTTGATCAAATCCAAGGTTAGGGGTCGAGAAGGACGGCTGATCATGTCAGCTCATGAGACCCAAGCGCCCTTTGCCACATTTTTGCCGCAATTCTAGGTCTAGGGGCTTTTGCGGTTAAATACGCTACATCTGGCGGAGCGCGTTAACGAAAAATACGGAAAATCAATCTCTTGCAGGGTTTTCTTGAGGTCATCTTTGTGGTATCTCTAGAGACAATAATGATCCGACCGTAAAAGCGGCGGGCTGAGGCAGAAGCAGATTTAGGCAGACACCCGTGACCATGCGTAAACAGAGCATGGCGCGTCTTGGAGTTTACATCCTCGTCGCGCTTTGGATGGTGATCTTTGTGCCCCTTTCGGCCATGGCAGCGCCCTATGCAGCAATGGTGATGGACGCACGATCCGGAAAAGTGCTGCATTCCGAAAACTCCAACACGCGACTTCACCCTGCGTCGCTGACCAAGATGATGACGCTCTACATCGCGTTTGAAGCGGTGGAGCATGGTGAAATCAGCCTCGATACGATGGTGCGCGTCTCCAAAAAAGCGGCCGCTGAACCGCCCTCTAAACTAGGCCTGCGTGCAGGACAGAAAATCAAACTGCGGTATCTCATCCGCGCGGCGGCTGTGAAATCCGCCAATGACGCGTCCACGGCGATCGCGGAGGCCATCTCGGGGTCCGAGGCGGCCTTTGCGCGTCGCATGAACCGCACGGCCAAGGCCATGGGCATGTCGCGGACGACGTTCAAGAACGCCCATGGCCTGACGGAGAAAGGGCACCTGTCCACGGCACGTGATATGACCATCCTTGGGCGCCACGTAATCTATGACTGGCCCGAGTATTATAACCTGTGGTCGCGCCGCACGGCCGATGCGGGGGTCCGCAAGGTCAGCCACACCAATACGCGGTTTCTCAACACCTACAAAGGCGCTGACGGTATTAAGACAGGCTACACCCGCGCGGCGGGCTTTAACCTTGTTGCAACGGCGGAACGGGGGCGGGAACGTGTGATAACAACTGTTTTTGGTGGTCGTTCTACCGCGACACGGAATGCGCGCGTCGCGCAGCTCATGGACCTTGGGTTCAAACGCGCACCCACGCGGATGGCGCTCTCGCGTCCCAAACGCCCGAGCTACAAAGGCAATCGTGGCATCAAGCCCGATACCCGAACCGCGGAGGTCGTCACCTCCAAGCCTACAGCGGGTAAGGGAAAACCAGCCGCAGGCAAAACGGTAAGGGTGAAACTCGCGTTAAAGAAGAGCCCGCGGCCGAAGCTGCGTCCAAACCAGAATGCGCCTGCGCTGGATCAAGAGCTTTTGCTGGCCATTAAGAACGACATCCAACAGGCGGTTCTTCAAACCGCTGCCGCTGACCAGACGGAAGCAGACACGGCAACCACAGCGGCCCATGTCGCGACGTCTGATATCCCTGCGACCAAGCCGGTCACGCGTCCCAAGGACCTCGTTTTGGCCTCAGTGGCATCGGTCAAGCCCGTCGATCCGATCATCGCTGAGCGCGTCCAAGAGGTCATCACGCGAGTCTCGACCCAAGGCGGACGACACTGGGGTGTCAACGTTGGGCGCTACGGCTCTCATTTCGAAGCGGAAAAGGTTCTTTTGAAGACCGCTCTTTCTGAGATGACCACATTGGACGGAGCCCTGCGTAAAGTGGTCAAAAGCCCGCGCGGCTACGATGCGAATTTTCTCGGGATGACTCGCGAAACTGCGGAGCTTGCCTGCCAACGCCTGCAAGCGCGTAATGTAACATGTTTTATGATGGGTCCCTCCTAACCCATGTCGAACCTCGGTGTTTGAATTCCTCTGGAGACACGGTGGCACGTGGAAAAACAGTCGCTTCGGCGGCTGTTTTTTTTGGGTCATGTGGCGATGTGGAGGACCCGGTGCTCTAGACCTAGAGCCATGCCTCGCGGCCTTGACCAACAGCCTCGCTCAGCGTGGCAAAGCCATCGCGTTCGAGAAGCGCGTCCAAGCCATGTGCGATTTCATCCACAAGGCCCAGGCCGCCGAACACCAATGCGGTGTAGAGTTGCACCGCAGATGCACCCGCCTGGATTTTGGTATAAGCCTGTTCGGCTGACCCGACGCCACCCACTCCGATGAGCGGAAGCGCGCCATCGGTTTCTTTGGACAAACGTGCCAATACTCTGGTTGCGCGCTCAAAAAGCGGCTGGCCCGACAGGCCACCTTTTTCGATAGCATGGCGTGAATGAAGCCCGTCGCGCGATAGGGTTGTGTTGGTCCCGATGATCCCAGACAATTGTGCATCAACGGCGACGCCCGCAATCTCTGAGATTTCTGCATCCGCAAGATCGGGCGCGATTTTTAGAAACACGGGGATCGGTTTGGGAAGGTCCGCGCGCGCGGCCATGGCGCCGTCAAGCAAAGCGCGCAAGGCTTCTGCTCCCTGCAAGTCACGCAGTTTTTCGGTGTTCGGCGAACTCACGTTCACCGTGGCGAAATCGATCTGGCTGCCGCAATGGGCCAGGACCTTGGCAAAATCCGCTGCGCGATCTTCGCTGTCTTTGTTGGCGCCAAGGTTAAGACCAAGAACCATACCTTTGGGCCGCTTGGCCAGACGTGCGTTGATCGCCTCCATGCCGTCGTTGTTGAAGCCAAAACGATTGATCGCAGCGGCGTCTTCGGTCAGGCGAAAGAGCCGCGGGCGCGGGTTGCCAGGTTGTGGACGTGGCGTGGCGGCACCGACCTCAACAAAGCCAAACCCCGCGCGGGCCAAGCCCTCCAGGCTCTCGGCATTTTTGTCAAACCCCGCCGCTAGACCCACCGGATTGGGCAATGAAAGCCCCGCGATTTCGGTCTTTAGCCGGGGCGAGGTCACCGGACCTCCGCGGGGCGTCAAACCCCATTGGAGCGCCTTGAGCGCCAGCCCGTGCGATGTTTCAGGATCGATCTTGCGCAGCGCCGCAAGTCCGGCACGTTCCAATACCTTCATCGTTGGACCCTTACGTCAGCCCGGGAGGAAACACATGGACACCCTCTAGCAGCGGCAGGGGCTGCGCCCAACTCACATCGTCGAGCATTAGCACGCGGTAGAGATGTGGAAAGTCCTGACCACCGCGGGATGGCTCCCACTTTAGGTCTTCTCTCACCCGGTCGGTTTCCACGCCGAGAAGCCAGAGGTTGTCTTCACCCGCGAAATGCTTGGCGGCGGTTTCGGCCGCCTGCGTCACGGTTGAGAAATGCACAAAGCCATCCTGAACGTCAATTGGCGCGCCTTGGCTTTGCCCCATCCGACGGAGCTCTTGCCATTCGGAGTCACGGAAAATCTTGTAGATCATCATGGTCTTGCTCTTGCACCTCTGTGCCGGGAGCGTCAAGGTTCGCCAGATGGACGACCTCCGGCCACTCGTGATTACCTTCTCCGCAGCCAATTTCGTGATCGGAATGGGGGCGTTTGTGGTTGTCGGCCTGATTGAACCTGTGGCGGCCAGTTTTCCCTCACACCCGAAGGCGCCGGACAGATGATGACGGTCTATGCGCTGTCTTATGCAGTTTTGTCGCCGCTGCTTGTGGCATTCACGGGGCGATGGGGGCGCAGGCGCGTTCTTTTTTGGGGTATGACAATTTTTGCCGTCGCTGCAGCGTTGTCCGCGTTGTCACCCGGCCAGGGCACCTTGCTTCTCTCGCGAGCTTTGGCCGCTGTGGGGGCGGGGATCATGACGCCGATCGCCGCGGCTGTGATTGCGGCATTGAGCCCTGAAAACCGCCGGGGAAAAACCCTCGCGGCGGTGTTTTTCGGGCTTACCTTGGCCCAAGTTGTGGGCGTGCCCATGGGGGCCTGGCTTGGGTATGAGATAGGGTGGCGATATGCCTTTGGGGTCGTGGCCGTGCTGGCCCTGCCCTGTTTGTGGTTGATCTGGGTCCGCGTGCCGCGCGGGTTGCGCTTCCAACCAGTCAGTTTGGCGGACCTCGGCGGCGTTTTGCGTGACCGTCGCATGATGATGGCCGTTTCCTTTACGGCTGTTTTCTTGAGTGGCATCTACATTCTCTATACCTACCTTGCGCCACTTCTGAGTCGCGAGATGGGCTTTGGCAGTACGCAAATCATGCTGATGCTCGCGATTTTTGGTATGGGCGCTGTTGTGGGTAATCTCTTTGGTGGTTGGCTCACCGACCGTTTTGGACCGGACCGCACGCTCACTGGATTGGCTTTGATGCAGTTTCTGCTGATGCCGCTCTTTGGATTATTGCCGTTTCCGAGCATATTGGTCTTTGCTTTGGGGCTGACTTGGGCGATTTTTGGCTGGTCTTTCAACGCGGCGCAGCAGGCGCGGCTTGTGTCTCGTGATCCCGAAAGGGCACCGGTGAGCCTGGCGCTCAACGCGGCGGCGATCTATTTCGGTGCCGCCATTGGCTCTGGGATTGGCGGTGTGGTGTTGGCTCAGATTGGATATCTTGGGCTGGGGCCCGTCGCGGGCGTTCTCACGGGGTTGTCGATCCTTACCATTCGGTTGGCGCGCTGATGTGTGGGCGGTTCGCAGTCACCTTGCCGCGAGATGCGATGGCTGAGCTTTTTGCGGCCACGCCCGGAAATAATCTTCCAGATCCAGTGAATTTCAACGTCTGCCCCACCAATCAGATCGCTGTGGCGACGTCCGAAGAGGGGCAGAGGCGGTTGCAGCCCATGCGGTGGGGATTTCTGCCCCATTGGTACAATGCCGAAAACGGTGGTCCTTTGCTCATCAACGCGCGCGCTGAGACGATTGCAAAGAAACCTGCCTTCAAAGCGGCGGCGCGGGCGCGGCGTTGCCTCATCCCGACAATGGGGTTTTACGAATGGACCAAGACCCCCGATGGTGCTCGCAATCCGTGGTACATCACCCGCGCTGATGGCGCACCGCTTGTTTTTGCTGCGGTTTGGCAGGACTGGGAGCGTGAGGGACGCGCGCACCGTACCTGTGCGATTGTCACCTGTGCCGCCAATGCCGCGATGTCGGCTATCCACCATCGCATGCCGGTGATTTTGACACTGGACAGTTTTGGGCTTTGGCTTGGCGAAGAAGGCCACGGTGCCGCGACCGTCATGAAGCCCACCGCAGAGGACGCTTTGGTCTGGCACCGCGTGGATCGCACGGTGAATTCCAACTGCGCAAGTGGGCCTGAATTGATCCAACCACTGACTTCATCAGACTGATTTTCGATTTCTTAACTTCTTACGCGCAGACACCTTGCGAAGAAGATTTGGAGGTCAATATGCGCTATCGCACCCCTCGGCGCCCCTCGGATCGGCCGATCAAAGTGACATGGGTTAAAGGGGAGAGCCCCGCGACTGTTCGCAATTATAGCCAAACCGGGGTTTGCATCGGTACCGACAACCCGCTGCCACGGGGCACGCGCATCCTGATCACCCTGTTGCACAACGCATGGGTGGCAAAAGTGGCGTGGACCCGGGATGGCATGATGGGAGCGCAGTTTGATCGCCCGTTGTCGCAGCAGGAGATGGGATTGATGCAACTTAAGGGTAACGTCTCTCAATACGCCTCTTGGCGGCGAAATAGCAAAACCACGGCGCGTGCGTTTCGCGAACTGCGCTAATAACTGTTCAGATGAGAAACGTCCCCAACAACGGGATGCTTGGGGGCGCTTTTTGAGTTTAATGAGGGTGAGTGGACCCTAATCGGCCAGCAGACTGGCCAAAGCATCTACCTCGCCGGGGCGAAGCTCGTGACCGCCGTCATGCACATGTGTGCTGAGCTTCACACCTTGATCGAGGTACCACTGCATCAACCGTTCGCTTTCGGCCCATGGGGTGATGGGATCATGACGCCCGGCTGTGATCAATACGTGGCTCCCGTCCAAGCCCGCAACTGGAGCGGGGCTCCATGGGATCAGAGGGTGCAACAGCCCAATCCGCTCAAAGAGGCCCGGTGCGGTCATGCTCACCGCGGCCAAGATATTGGCCCCGTTTGAATAGCGAAAGCCATAGGCTGGGCTGTTTGGGTGACTTGCTTTGTGCGCTTTGACAAACCGAAGCATTTTGGCCGTTGCGCGCGCCAAATCATCCATGTCGTAGATGCCCTCTCCCGTGCGGGCAAAAAAGCGCGCTGCGCCAAACTCAGACACGTCCCCCGGGGCGAGATGACGCCGGCGCCGGGCATAAACTATTGCGCCAATTCAAAGAATTGATGCTCATCTCCGCCTGTTCCGTGAAACGCAAAGATCAGCGGTTTGCCGGGGTCAGGGTCCGTGGACAGCCCTCGATAGAGACCAATCGACATCGTTTTGCCCCTTATGCGTTGATCGTGGGCAAGTTGCCTTCGATCTGGGCGCGAAGCCGCTCGTAGCGCGTCGGAAGTTTGAGCGCTTCACCCAGATGCGCGGTGTCTTCGTCACGGTCAAAGCCGGGTTCGTTTGTTGCGATTTCAAAGAGCACCCCACCTGGGGTGCGGAAATAAATCGCCCAGAAGTAATCGCGGTCGATGACCGGCGTGACTTGATAGCCCGTGTCGAGAAGCGCATCGCGCACCCGCAGTTGAGCCGCGCGGTCTTCGACGGCGAATGCAATGTGGTGCACCGAACCTGCGCCCTGACCTGCCGCACGCGCGTCTGGGATTTCTGCCAGGTCGATCGTGTCCGCGGCGTTGCCGCCTTCGACCACGTAGCGCGTGAGGTTGTCCTGGGTGTCCGCCTTTTGGTAGCCCATAAACTCCAACAATTCACCTGTTGCCGCCGCATCTTGTAAGACGAAACGGGCGCCACGAAAGCCCAGGACACCGACGTCGTTGTCAATCCCATTGCCGGTCCAAGCGGTCCGGTCGCGGCCATCGGATTCCACAAGGGCCAAGCCATCGCCATGGGGGCCGTCAAAGCTCAAACGGGCTTCGCCAAACGCGCTGTCTTCAGCCAGTCCGGTCACGCCTTGGGCCTGCAGGTGTTCTGTCCAAAAGCCCAGACTGCCTTTGGGGACGGCAAACTCGGTCACGCCAACCTCACCTGCGCCCCGTCGCCCATTGGGCATTTGCCCAAAGGGGAAGGTGGTCATCACAGAGCCGGGCGTTCCAACCTCGTCGCCGTAGTACAGATGGTACACTTCAGGAGCGTCAAAGTTCACCGTCTTTTTAACCCGGCGCAGGCCGAGGGCTTTGGTGAAAAAGGCGTCGTTTACGTTAGCATCCCCGGCCATCGAGGTCACATGGTGCATGCCTTTGATATCTTGGATCATGGTCTGTCTCCCCGAGCAAAGTTCGTCTGAATGGATCGTGCGAGTGACCTGAAGATAGTTTTTGAGTTTATGTTCGTGAATTGATGTTATACGGCATTTACTATTACAAAATTCGTAATAATTGACATTCATGGACGATCTGAAATCAATGCGCGTCTTCTTGGAGGTCGTGGACCAGCTGAGCTTTGCGGCTGCGGCGCGCAGGTTGGCGATGACGGCTGCGTCTGTGACCCGTATGGTGGCGAAACTCGAAAACGATCTGGGCCAACAGCTTTTGTTGCGCACCACGCGGCAAGTGGCTCTCACCGCGGATGGTGCCGTGGTCGCCGCACGGATGCGTCCGATCTTGGCAGAATGGGACAGGGCCTATGAGGACCTCTCTGCGCGGCAAGACGCCGAACATGGTCGTATTCGGATTTCGGCGCCACTGTCATTTGGCATTCAGGTGATGCCCGCCGTGTTGGAAGGCTTCAACGCGCACTATCCGCAGGTCGATTTGGATATTCAACTGACGGATACTCTGATTGATGTGATCGATTCCGACCTTGATTTGGCGGTTCGGATTTCAGGTCCGCCCAGCGATAAATCCACGATCTGGCGCAAGATTTGTGAGGTGCCACGCGTGGCCGTTGCGGCGCCGTCTTTGTTCGAAGACGTCGCGCGTCCCGAGGTGCCCGAAGACATCCCTCAGACATTGGCGTTGTCCTACAGCGAGACGGGCCATGGCGAGCTTTGGCACTTCTCCAAGGACGGTCATGATCGCACGGTGCGTGCCGGGCGGCAGGTGCTCTCCAACAATGGAGACGTGCTCTATGGGCTTGCCAGAGCAGGCGTGGGGGTTGCGGTGTTGCCGGAGTTCATGGTGGCGTCCGGGTTGGCGTCAGGTGAGATCGAGTGCGTCTTACCCGAGTGGCGGCTCTCGTCGCTTTGGCTCACACTCTACTATCCGCCTTATGCGAAACTTCCGCCGCTGGTCGCAACCTTCTCAGACTACTTTGAGAGGTTCATTTTGGAGCAAGATGGATTGGCGGGCTTGTCGATTGGCGGTCGTTAACTGTTATTACTCGCCGGGACGTTCATACCGTCCAAGAATGGCGTCCATTGCCCCGTCACGCTTCATTTCTGCCAGAGCGGCGCGGTATTTCGCAGTCACATCTGGGTCCAACGCTCGGCTTGCAACGAGATAAATTGGCACCTCGTGTTGTGTCGCCCCAAACGTGAGGCTGCCGTCGAGGTCCAAGTTGAACCAGGTCTCGGCCGCCAAGCGGTTGGCGAGTAACCAGGCATCGGTGCGTCCTGCCGCAAGCATCCGCGCGCTCACGATTGGGTTCGCGACGCGGCGCAGATTGTTGAAACCGCGCGATGTCAGAAACACATCTGCGGTGGTGCCGCGTTCCACCGTTATGGAGGGCAAGGCGCGCGCGGCCTCCAACGTATTGATGGCGGCACCCAAAGTGATGAAACTCAGGCGGGCGCTTTCGATTTGCTCGATCCACAAAAAGAGGTCGTCGTTGGCTTTATCTTGGAATAGCGCGGGCATGAAAATGGGGGCGTCGCCTTTGAGTGCGAAAAGCGCGCGTGCAAAGGGCAGAAAGGTCAATTCGACATCTCTGCCTGCGCGGCGTCCAGCTTCCTTGAAAATCTCGATGGCAAGACCAGGCCGGTCCGGCTCTCCGTCTATCATTAGGGGCGGATAGTGCGCAGCCACAGCTTGGTCTTGCGCCGATGCCGTGGACGCGATGCACAGTGAACTCAGCATGACGAAGAATGCGCGCTTGATTGTTTTGCCAAAGGACCCCGTCGACGTCACCGGAAACCGGTGTCGCGGCGCATGTTTAGGCTGCTGGGCAAAATTGTGAGACAAGTGTCGTCACCTCAGTTGCGTCAATTGGTTTTCGGATAAACCCGTCCATCCCCTTCTCGCGGACAGCCTGGTTGTCGTGATAATCCGCGTCCGCAGTCACGGCGTAGATTGGGATGTTTTTAGGAGGATCTTGGCCCGCTTTGCGGATGGCCAACGCCGCATCGATGCCTGAGATGCCCGGCATATGAACGTCCATCAAAATGATGCCATAGCTGTCGGGGTTCGCTTCGATCATATCCTTGCATTCTTGCCCGTCGCGCGCGAGGTCGAAACGGAATCCAAACGTGTCGAGGATCTCACCCATCATGAAACGGGTCAGTTCGTCATCTTCGGCGAGTAGAACTTTCTTCCCAAAGTTCATGCAGCCTCCATTTTGTGTGTTATGAACGGCAAAAGCAGCTCAAACGTGGTGGCATACTCTTCTAAAAATCCAGGGGATTCAACCTTGAGTTGTCCCTTCATAAGTTCGGCCAGTTCGGCACTGATCGATAATCCAAGGCCTGTCCCGCTGGTGTTGCGCGTCAAGCTATCATCGATCTGGGAAAAGCGATCAAAGATGTGGGAAAGCTTGCCAGGGGGGATGCCCGGCCCTGTGTCCGAGATGCGTACGCAGAACATTGTTTGATCTTTGCTCTCTATGAATGTTGTCGACACATCGATGCGCAACTTGCCTTCGTCAGTGAACTTAACGGCATTGTCGCACAGGTTGGTCAAAATCTGCGCCACGCGTTTTTCATCAATAACAAGAACGTCTGGCAGATCAGGCGCAGAGTAGACCTCAAGCGCAATGTTCTTGTTGTAGCGCGTGACAACAGCGCGCGCAGCTTCGGACCAATGTCTTACGAGGCGTTTGGTGCTGTTGGGACGTGGATGTAGTTTCAGTGCGCCGCCTTCTAAGCGAGAGAGCTCAAGCACGTTGGTCAACTGCGAGAGCATTTGGTTGGCTGCGACAAGACCCGTGGTGGCTTGGCTCTTTTGCCGTTCGGGCACATCCGCCATTTGGATCAATTGAAAGAGCCCCATGATCGCGTTCAGCGGTGTTCGCACTTCGTGAGACATGTTTGCCAGAAAGCGTTTGCGCGCCTCGTCGGCGCTGCGTGCTTCGCGTTCTGCGATGCGGCGTGAGTCCACTTCGCGTTGGAGGGTTTCGATTTGATTGCGCGACCTAAGGCTGAGCGCCTTGAGCGCCTGAACAATCGTATCGATCACATCGCCTTTGGCGAGGTTAGTGCGTTCCAGAGCCACGTCGATGACATCTGTGGGGTCCGTGTTGTTGCCGATTTCGTTGGCAATCTTGCGCAGATGCCGCGTGATCATATTGTAGCAAATCAAGAGCAGGGCCGCGGCAAGAAAGTAAGCTTTTATCAGGTTGGTCAGGATCAAGGTGACAAATTGTGCCCAGACGCGGCCAAAGGCGGCCTCTAGCGTAATGAAAACCTGAAGCTTGCCGATCTCAATCGTCTCGCCTTGGACCTCGCGGAAGATGGTGAACCCGGTCTGACGCATATTGAAATCGACGTCGCCAAGTTCGATGACTTCCCCGGTGGAGGATTTCAGGATGAGGTGTGCCACGGCCGGGTCGGCTTGGATGCCGCGCAAGATGATGTCGACCTGTTCAAAATCGAGCTGCCAAAGCGCGTTTTCCAGCGGTTGAAGCGACGTGTTCGTGATGCGGTCAACGATTTGATAGGCGCCCTCGGCCTGACGCTCAAAACTGCTATAGAGTTGCACGCCAGACGCGATGGCAGACAACAACGTGCTCACCAGAAAGGTCGCCACGACCAATCGGAGTCCCAAGCGGTCGGTGAAAACGCTCGTGAAAACGCTAAAGATCCGGTCCATCACGTGGGCTCCAGCCTTTCGGTGCGCGTGTCACCGCTAAACGGCAGTCACATCGGCTCTTGTGTTGGCGATATGATCGACCAAACTGCCCAAATGGTGAATGTCTACGGGTTTGCGCAGGACTGACGACGTCTTCACGTTCAGGTCGAAGAGCTCTGCATTTGGGAACATGCCGGATCCGGTGACAAAGATCACTTCACAGTTTGGGCTTGCAACCTCTGCCAAGCCCGCCAAGTCCACCGACATCTCCCCGTCGATCATAAGGTCCAGTATAATGAGTGGAGGGCGGTGCATTGAAATCGCTTCACTGGCGGCTTCGATGGTTCCTGTGGCGATCACATCGTGCCCAAAACTTTCTAGTGCCTCTTTGAACATGAACCGCAGTGCCACATCATCTTCTAACAACAAAATCTTCACAACAGGCTCCAACGTTAACCTTAATTAATTCGTGGCACGTAATGCTTAAAGAAGAGTGAACCACACCTGCGGTCCGTTCATAATTTGGGCAAAGCGCCAGATCGTCCACCGATGCCTGTATGGCAAAAGCCAGCACCTGATGGCAACGCTTAGTCACGTGTTTCCGCGAGTGTGCATTGCCGATTTTGAGGGCACGCCCGCCCGCGCAACGCTTTTCGAGCCGCCTTAACACCGCAAAAGCGCATATCACTCGCCGCAACCGTGCCGACGAAATTACTAGCATTGGACAACAAATGCTCTTTTTAGCCGTATCGCAGAACGCCCGGCATGTTGCCGCCAACCGTCAAGATTTTGAGTTGGATGCGATGTCTTGTTATCCTAAATACGAAGCCGAGCATGTGAGGCAATCGAGTGCGTAGAGTGCGACAGGACATTGAAGCGGGCCGCAGCGGCGGTTGGCGGCGCGCAGCGCCTACGCTTTTTGTGGCCTGGCTTACGTCTATGTCTCCAGCGAACGCCCATCCGCATGTCTTTGTCGATGGCGGCGTTGATTTAGAGTTCGACCGCGAAGGCCAACTCGCTGCATTGCGGGTAACGTGGCTCTATGATGCGTTTGAAACGCTCTATATTTTGGCGTCTCACGATTTGTCTTTGAATGCCGAAGGCGGCCTCGACGAAGAGGATCGACTGGCCTTGGTCAAATATCGCAGCGATTGGCCCCCAGACTTTGACGGTTCGGCGCATTTGTCGGTTGATGGTGGTCTGGTCGCAATGGAATGGCCAACTGCCGTGGACGCCCATGTGATCGACGGACGCTTGAAACTCACATTTGTGCGCACCCTGTCGCAACCATTGACAGTGGAAGACGCTGACATCGGATTTTACGAGTCGACGTACTTCTTTGCATTTGCCATCACCCAAGAGACCAATCTCATCGGCGCGCCGGAGGGATGCTCTGCGGATATTGTCAAATTCGATCCCGATGCCGAGGATATGGAATTGCAGGGGACGCTGGCGAAATTGGGTCGCGAAGAGACCCCCAATTTGTCCAATGTTGGAGCGCTGTTCGCAGACCGGATTTTGGTGTCATGCGCATAGGTGTTGCAATCATTTGTGCGTTTAGTGCGGTTCTGCTCGTCCTCCTGACCTTGGATGTGAGCTCTATCGGGGCTTGGGCTATTGAAGCGCAGCGTGGGTTCCAAAACCAAATTGCAGGTGCGGTGCGTGCACTCAAGTCCGGGGATCCCGGGGCATACATTGCCTTGTTGAGCGCGACGGCTGCTTATGGATTTGTTCATGCCCTGGGGCCTGGGCACGGCAAATATCTTGTGGGCGGTGTTGGGCTGGGGACTTCGGTGTCGGCGCGTAAGCTTGTGGGTTTGGCGCTTGCGTCGAGCGTCGCGCAATCCATTTGGGCGATTGTTCTGGTTTATGGCGGATTTGCCATTCTCGCTACGTCCGCGCGGTCCATGACAACCCTGGCCGAAGAGATCCTCGCACCCGCTAGCTATTTGGCCATCGCGGCTGTTGGTGTTTATTTGATCTGGCGCGGCGCGCGGACGTTGCAACGCGTCGCTGTGGTGGGGCCCAGGCCCGGAGGAGGCTATCGTTTGGCAAGTCAACATAGCTTTGCGCATGCATCCGGGTTCTCTGAATCCGCCGTGCAATGGAGCCACGCGCCTCTTGGTGACGACACCCCTCACGACGAAAGCTGCAATTGTGCTGCCCATGGTCTTACCGCCGCAGAGGTTGAGCGGGTGACTTCGTTGCGCGATGGCATCGCACTTGTTTTGAGTGTTGCGGTGCGTCCCTGCACAGGCGCAATCTTTCTTTTGGTGATCGCGTGGCAGATGGATTTGGCGATTGCCGGAGCTTTGGCCGTTCTGGTCATGGGGCTCGGTACGGCGGCGCTCACATCCTTGGTGGCGATCTCAACTGTGGTCGCGCGTGGCGTGGCGCTTGCGATGGTGCAAAGCACTCCTGGCCTGCGCATGGCCCTACCTGCGATGCAGATGTTTGCCGGCGCCTTGATTGTGTTGATTAGCCTCAGTTTGCTGCGCTTTTAACGCGCCATCTTCTCCCAGAGTGTTGTGCATGTGGGCGGGATTGCTGACTCAATTGCCACCATGGCATCCACGATCAAATCTTCGCGCCACCGGCGTCCCGCGATTTGCACGCCGATGGGCTGCGCCCCGGTTTCAAGCGGGGCGATATGCGTGGGTATGTTGCCTGCGGGCAAGCCGGTGAAGTTCATAATGAACGACCAATGCGAGCCCCCTAGAGCATCTCTCGCGCCCTCTTGGCCTTCTGCGTCACGGCCTGCGGCGAAGAAGGGTTTAAGCAAGAAGGGCGTCAGAACCAGCGGATATTCCTCTAAGAAAAGCGACCATTGTCGCGCATAATGTGAGCGTTGCCCGAATATGGTGAGGAGTTCTTTGCCCTCATAGGGCGGAAAATCCTCGAAATAGGCATCAAAGATCGCTTGCAATGTCTCGGAGCCGTATTTGCACATATCTTCATGCAGCATGGCTTTGACTTCGCCCAAAAGCGCGCGGTACCCGACGTCTCCGGTTTCGCGCGCCAGGGGGGCGTCTACCTCTTCGACCGCATAGCCTGTGTTGGACAAAGCCGAGGCCGCATTGTCGATGGCCTTTGCCACATCTGGATGCATGCCAAATCCAAAATCACCGCGGCAGACGGCCACCCTGATTGGTCCATCCACATCCGCGCCGCGCCAGGGCAACGGCGCGTGGAACGGATCGCGGGCATCGGGTGCGATCAGCGACGGCATGGAAAGGTGCAGGTCGGTTGCCGTGCGCGTGATCAAACCTTGGACCGACATCAATTGGGTGAGTAGGCCGCGCTCAGCTCTTTGGCTTGGGTTCCACGCGGGCACACGGCTCAAACCAGGTTTCACGGTCACAGCGCCATTGGCTGACGCGGGAAAGCGCAATGACCCGCCGATGTCATTGCCATGGCCCAGCGCGCCGATCCCTGCCATTACGGCTGATCCTGCGCCGCCAGACGAGCCCCCTGCGGACAGGTGGCGACCCCAGGGATTAAAAGTCCGTCCATAAAGGGGATTGTCGGTGTCGGCGCGGAATGAGAATTCTGGCGTGTTCGTCCGCCCAATAATGATCGCGCCAGCTTGTTTAAGATTGCGCACGACGGGCGCGTCATCCGGCGCGATAATCCCTTTGAAGGCGGGCACGCCGTTGCTGGTCGATTGACCCGTTTGGTCGACGTTGATTTTGATGGTGACTGGAACGCCGTGCAGTGGGCCTTTGGGGCGATCGCTGGCATCCAAATCCGCCGCTTGGACACGCGCGTCGGCGCGCAGGTCTTCGACGACGGCGTTTAAGTCCGGGTTTACCGCATCCAAACGCGCAATGGCCGCCTCTGTGACCTCACTTGCGCTCAGTTTGCCTGTCCGTGTGGCCTCGGCGATCTCAGAGGCGGTCCATTGCCATACCGGAGCAGATTGGGTCATGCGGATCTCCTTGGTCATCCCGCGACATGCTGGGGCGGTTGGAGGCCCACGTTAGACCACAAAATGGACGCCGACCAGCGACAGGTTTGGAATGGGCGGTTAAGCGGCGCTCGACGCCAGAGGCATGGCCATCATCAAACGCGCCATGTCATCAAGATCATCGGTGGTGACCGGACAGGCAGAATTTTGCGACATGCCGAAGTTGGCTGCGTTCTTCATCTCCACGGCCAAGGTCGACACTGTGACATTGGCACAGGCCGCTGGCAGTTCCGCAGGAATGTGGCACGCGCGCATGAGCGCTTGGTACGCCTCCGGCAGAGCGCCTGCTTCAGCTGGGTGGCCTAGGGCTTGGGCCGCCCGTGCATAATTCTCGGCGCCTTCAGGTCGTTGGACAAGCCAAGGCAAGCTGGCTTCAAGAGCCAACCCTGTGGCCAAACCATGATGTACGCGGGCCAGGGACCCCATCGCATGGCTGATATTATGTCCCATGTGCGTGTTGCAATTGTGAAGGGCGAGACCTGCGACCATGCTACCCCAAAGCACCTGGCCGCGGGCGTCGATGTCCGAGCCACCCTCGACCGCTTTGGGCAGAAACATCGTCAAAATGCGCAGCGCTTCGAGGCCGAACATGAGTCCAGCGGGGCTGGTCGAACGGGCGGTCGCACCTTCCAACGCGTGGGCGACGGCATCAATGCCGGTCCATGCGGTGAGGTGTGGCGGCAGGCTAAGGGTTAGTTCGGGGTCAAGCACCGCTTGATCAAAGGCCAACTCTTCACCGTAGTACCAATTTTTCCAACCCTCAGGTGTAGAGACAATCGAGGTGCGTGTCACCTCAGAGCCAGTACCAGCCGTTGTTGGGATTGCAATGGCCGGAAGGCCCTGCGCTGGCAGAGGGATTGCTGCAAGGGCGTAGTCTCGCGCCGGACGATCGGATTTGGCCAAAGCCGCGACGAGTTTGGAGGCGTCCATCGCCGCGCCACCACCGAGACCAATCACACATTCCGCATCGCCGTCGCGGGCGCGCGCAATCAGAGCGTCGACCAATGTTTCTTTTGGCTCGCCCGCGATGTCGGCTGCCACATCTACGGAAATGCCGCGCGCAGCCAGAGCATCTGATAGATGTGCCGTGACACCCAAGTCCGCCAAGATCGCATCGGCCACGATCAAAACTGTACGCACGCCCATTTGAGCGACCAAATCTGGGACTTTTTTCACCCGGCCAGCACCGAATGTTACGGGAGGCACGCGCCCCATATTGAATGTTTGCATGTGTCCCTCGCCTTATCTCGTATCGGCCAATGTGAGGCCATGTTTTGTTGAAATAGACCATCATTGGCATCGACACAAAGCGCTGGAACCGACTTTGTTGGGTCGCAGTTGCACGTCCGTGGCCGTGCCGTTGCGTCACTGGCCCAAGACGCGTGTCCTTGCACCTGACTTGTTTCGCGTTGCGACATGCCTTACCTCGCCCCGAAGCGGATTAAAAACGAGGAAACCCAACCTATGTCCGAGCGTGAATTTGAACCCATGACCAAGGCCGAAGTTGTCGCTGCGCAGCGTGCTTGGGCAAAATACGTGACCGAACAGGATGTCGATAAGCTTCTTGATCTCTATGACTTTGGTGCGCCAGACGAACCGGCTCTCTTCAAGCCGACCTTGGCCGACGTGATCCGCCTTGACCGAGAAAGCGCACGATCCTACTTCATCGGCGGCAATCCCGATTTTCCCCATGATCACGGGTTTCTCAAAAACGGGTGGGTCAAAGTGGACTTCCAAAGCGCCGCAGGCCCCATTCTTACGCCCGGCGGCTTAGGCTACAAAGACATGGGCCAATACACGTTTGTGAATGCCGAGGGCACCGCCACAGGCGCAGACTACACCTTTGTGTATCACAAGATCGCAGGCCGGGTTGTGATCTCACTGCACCACTCGTCGTTGACCTGGCAGCCGCCGGTCGACGCTTAGGGCAGGCGCCACGTTTTGGTGCACGTCGCGCTGATAGAGATGCTCTGAGGGCATGGTGGCGAGGTACGCCTTGGCACCATCCTCATCCAGGCCAACGCCTGTGGCGATGGTGCGACAAAGGGCTTGGTCCACATCCACCGCCATACGACGGCACGCATCTCCACAAACGCACCATTTTTGAGGCAAGAAAAGACCGCTGCGCTGCGCTCTTCGAGCAGAGTTGGCACATAGACCTTGTCGGCGCGGCATCGCGGCCAGGCGAGTGACAAACATGGTGAGAGGCACCTCACTGGGGGGGAGCCCTGGGGCTGGACGAAATCCCATAAAGACGCGCTTGCAAAGGGCGCAGCGTGTTGGTGAACTGCTAGATTTCAACCGTGTCCGCGGCCATGACCAAATCCAAATCCAAATCCAAATCCAAATCCAAATCCGAAGCCTGAGGGCCGTCGGGTGTGGCTTCCGAACCAAAGGCGTCGAGCGTTCGGGGCGTCCCAGTGGCCAGATATCTCTTCACCTGTTTTGATACCAAAATCATGCAACGCGGGCCTGATGCGTTTAATGCACAAAATGCATGTGGGTGAAGTCTTGACGCCATGCCGCGACCTCCTCGGACACGGATGCATCGGTGAGACCGCGGGCGATAAGCTGGGCCATTCGTGGCGCATCTGCCGATGTCATGCCCCAGCGAACGAGTTCTGGCGTCCCAATGCGCAGACCGTTCATGTCTCCGGGCACTTCAACGATGGGCAAGCCGATACCACATGACAAAAAGCCAGCCTTGCGCATCTGTTTGGCTGCGGCCTGTCCGCCGCCATAGGGCGCTGCCAAAACTGCGAATTGATGGGAAAGCGTGAAGCCATCGACGCCTGAGAAAACAGGGACGCCCAAACCATCCAGGTCCGCTGCAATGGCGTTCGCCGTTTTGATCATCTCTTCGGCATATGCGGGGCCGAAATCGCGCCAATCGAGCATCGTCACTGCCAGAGCGGCGGATTTTGCGACGTCGAAGTTGGCGGTCATCCCCGGAAATGCGATTGCATCAAGATCGCGGGCAAGACCTGCGTCGTTGGTGACGATGATGCCACCGGCCGGGCCACCAAGGCTTTTGTAGGTGCTCATTGTCATGAAATGTGCCCCTTCGGTGAGCGGGTTGCTCCAGGCGCGTCCTGCAATGATTCCACATTGATGAGCGGCGTCGAACATGACCTTGGCCCCGACCTCGTCAGCAATGCTGCGAATCTCCGCTACGGGGTGTTCAAAGAGGTTCAAGCTGCTTCCGATGGTGATGAGCTTGGGCTGTTCCTTTCGGGCCATGTCGCGCAACCCGTCGAGGTCGATGGTATAGTGATCAGCCCGAACAGGAGCACCAAGGATGCGGAGTCCAAAAAGCCCGGCACACCCCGCCATGTGGTGTGTCACATGGCCGCCGATGCTGGGGGGCGGCGCAATGATTGTGTCCCCAGGTTTGCAGGTGGCCATAAAGCCATAGAGGTTGGCAACGGCACCGGAAGGTACCCGGATTTCAGCAAATTTTGCGTCAAAGACCTCTGCGCAGAGCTCGGCGGCGATGACTTCGATTTCTTCGATCGCCTCCAGCCCCATTTCGTATTTGTCGCCAGGATAACCCAGCGACGGGCGCGAACCGATACCTGAGGAGAGAAAAGCCTCTGCCTTTGGGTTCATCACGTTCGTCGCGGGATTAAGGTTGAAGCATTCTTTCTCATGAATCTCACGGTTTGTGTCGGCCAGCGTCTCGAGCCGCGCCAATATGGCATCCGACGAGGCGCACGCAGTATTAGAAGCAATGCGCTGCACGAGGTCTTCGCAATCCGTGGGCACCCAATCTCTTTGTGCAAGCGTCATCTTTTTCCTCCTGTAATTGAGCGCAGCCTGCATAGGCGAGCGGCGAGTCGCAAAGCCAAAATGCATCTTGGGGCTTGGTTGCAGGTGCCCACAGGCGCATAAAGGCCACAAGGGAGGTGACCATGCACGATCATCCGGATCACGACAACGAGATGGACGACATGACAGCCCGTGTTCGCGCGCTTGAGACCATCTTGGTCGAGAAAGGCCTGGTGGATCCAGCGGCGGTGGATGCCATCATCGACACCTATGAGCACAAGGTTGGCCCTCGCAATGGCGCGATGGTGGTGGCACGCGCCTGGGCGGAGCCAGAATTTGCGCAGGCGTTGCGCGAAGACGCGACGGCTGCCATCGAGTCCATGGGGTTTGTGGGACGCCAGGGCGAGCACATGGTGGCGGTGTTCAACACGGCAGAGGAGCATAACTTGGTCGTCTGTACTCTGTGCTCTTGCTACCCGTGGCCTGTTTTGGGCTTGCCACCCGCCTGGTACAAAGCGCCCGCTTACCGATCGCGCGCCGTGCGTGAACCACGGGTGGTCCTGTCAGAATTTGGCATATCATTGCCCCAGGGTATGTCGATCCGAGTTTGGGACTCCACCGCGGAAGTCCGGTATTTGGTCATCCCCGACCGCCCAGCAGGCACTGACGGCATGTCGCAAAATGACTTGGCGGACTTGGTCACGCGGGATTCCATGATCGGATGCGGCGTGGCCCGCCCCCCTGCGACCTCAGGGACGGCGGCATGAACGGGCCCCACGATCTGGGGGGACGGCATGGCTTTGGGGCTGTGATCCCAGAAGACGAAAGCATCCTGTTCCACGCAGATTGGGAAAAGCGCGTTCTGGGCATGACCTTGGCGGCAGGGGCTCTTGGCTATTGGAATATCGACGCCTCGCGCCATGCTCGTGAATGCTTGCCGCCTGCGACCTATCTCGGAGCAAGCTATTATGAGATTTGGCTGCGGGCACTTGAGAACCTTCTTATAACTTATGGCGAGGTGCGCGATGACGAGTTGGACGCTCAGGCCATGCTGCAGCCCGGGCTTCGGGTGGAAAGACGTCTGGATGCTAAAGCTGTGCCTTCCGTTCTGGCCGCTGGCGGACCGGCGGACCGACCGGGCCCGGCGCCAAAGTTTGCCATCGGTGATCACGTGCGCACGCGCAATCACCAGCCGTCCGGCCACACCCGGTTACCAAGCTATGCCCGTGGGTGCCGGGGCGTCGTGACCGCGCTCCATGGGGCACATGTCTATCCTGATAGCAATGCGCGCTTTGAGGGAGAGAACCCCCAGCCGCTTTATACGATCTGCTTTGACGCGCGTGATTTGTTTGGGTCCGACGCTGACCCTGCACACAAAGTCAGTATCGAAGCTTGGGAACCCTACCTTGATCCAGCCTGACGCCGCTCCATTCGAAGAACCATGGCAGGCGCAGCTTTTTGCTTTGACGGTGGCGTTGAACGAAAGCGGCGCATTCACTTGGAGCGAATGGGCAGCGTTCTTTGGTCCGCGTGTTCAAAAGGTCGAAGCGAGCGCCTATTGGCAGGTGTGGTCAGAGGCCCTTGTAGCGATGCTTGAGGCGCGTGGGATTGCGGATGCTGAGGTGGTGTTCGACCTCCAGACCCGGTGGCAGGATGCCGCGCGTGCAACGCCACACGGAATGCCGATCGAGCTGCTCTAAGCGTTTCATGCAGCTCTGGCCTGACACCCAAGACTTTGGCGCGGCACCATAAAGCATATTCTCCGCGCAAAACTGAGACTTGGCACCTTGCCTTCGGTGCAACAATCGTTTGATGATGTGGCGCACCGGGACGATGGTCCCGGTCAAGGGAGACTGACATGAACCTAACGAAAACACTCGCGCTCGGTGCGGCGGCATCTGCGCTGATGGCGACCGGTGCGATGGCCCAAGAGGTCACGCTCAAACTGCACCAATTCTTGCCCGCGCAAGCCAACGTGCCGAAACTGATCCTGGATGTCTGGGCGGACAAAGTCGAAGCCTCATCCGAAGGCCGCATCAAAATCGACCGTTTTCCATCTATGCAATTGGGTGGCCGCCCGCCGGAATTGATTGACCGTGCTATTGATGGTGTGGATGATATCGTGTGGACCGTGGTGGGCTACACGCCTGGCCGTTTCCCGTCGACCGAAGTGTTTGAATTGCCCTTCATGGTGGCCAATCCAGATGATGCGTCATGTGCATATTGGACGATGTTCGAAGAGGGCATGGCGGACACCGAATTCAAGGATTTGGAAATTTTGGGCACTTGGGTGCATGGCCCCGGCGTCATTCACACGGCTGATCCTGTGGAAGAACCGGCGGATTTGGAAGGCATGAAAATCCGTGGGGGGTCACGCCTTGTGAATGACTTGCTGAGCGCGGCTGGTGCGACGCCCGTCGGCATGCCTGCTCCTGCGATTTCGGAATCCCTGTCGAAAGGCGTGATTGATGGTACAACGCTTCCTTGGGAAGTTGCACCGGCGCTGAAAATTCCTGAATTGGTTGAAAACCATACAGAATTTGAGGGCAATGCTCTTTACACACTGACATTTGTCCTAGCCATGAACAAAGCCAAATACGACGCTTTGTCCGATGCGAATAAAGCCGCCGTCGTTGCAAATTCCGGCATGTCCTTCTCGGTATTTGCAACAAAAGTAATGCAACAAGAAGATGCCCGCGCCCGCGCCCGTGCAATTGACGATGGCAATACCATCATCACCATCAGCGATACGTCTGGTTGGCAAAACATAGCGTCGTCTGTCTATCAAAGCTGGATCGACGACATGGCTGAAAAGCGGCTTGATGGCCAAGCTATGATTGATCGCGCCCAAGCTCTGATGGCCGGTGACTGCCTCGGGGCCGACAGCGACTACTAAACACTTTTGCGCGACACCAGGGTGTGTCCTTGGTGCCGCGCGACTATTCTGGGGTCCTCATGCACCGCTTAATTGACAAGCTCGCGCGGCTTTTTGCGCTGTTGGGGGGCGTGACCTTATGTGCGCTGATCGTTTTGGTTTGCGTTTCGGTCTTAGGGCGCTCACTAAACGGCATTTTGCATTCCGATCTTCTTCAAAATCTGGTCCCAGGCGTTGCCGATGCGTTTCTTGCGCTGGGCATTGGCCCTCTCAATGGGGATTTTGAGATTGTGGAAGCGGGCATGGCCTTTGCGATTTTTGCTTTCCTGCCCATCTGTCAGCTGCGCGGGGCCCATGCCTCGGTGGATGTGTTCACCTCAAACTTGCCCGACGGCGTGACTCAAACCCTGCGGCTGATCTCTGAGGTGGTCTTTGCCGCCGCGCTGGTCCTATTGGCGTGGTATCTGGCTCTGGGCGGTATAAGCAAATTTCGCTCGGGTCAAACGACGTTTTTGCTCGAATTTCCGGTCTGGTGGTCCTATGCGGCGAGCACCTTTGCATTGGCCGTGGCGGCCCTCGTGGCGGTCTATGTCGCCGTGAGCCGGCTGATCGAAGTGGCAACGGGCCAACCGGGACCGCTGATCGGGGACGGAGCAGACCATTGAGCGACATTATGATCGGGCTGGTATCGTTTCCAGCCTTGCTCTTCCTCATCTTTTTGCGCGTGCCCATTGGTCTGGCGATGTTTGCCACGGGGCTCGGCGGCATCTTGTTCATGACCGGCGACACAACCATCGCCTTTGGTCGACTGCGGTCAGAGACCTACACGACTTTCTCAAGCTACTCGCTGTCAATCGTGCCGATGTTCTTGCTCATGGGCCATTTCGCGACCCTGGGTGGCATGAGCCAAGCACTTTTCAAAGCCGCCGAAAGCTGGCTGGGCCACCGCAAGGGCGGGGTGGCCATGGCGTCGGTGGGTGCCTGCGCTGGCTTTGGTGCAATCTGTGGCTCCTCGCTTGCCACCGCAGCCACGATGAGCCGGGTAGCGCTCCCTGAGTTGAAACGCTACGGCTATTCCGGTGGCTTCTCCACGGCGACATTGGCGGCGGGCGGGACTCTTGGCATTTTGATCCCGCCATCGGTGGTTTTGGTGATCTACGCCATCCTGACCGAGCAAAACATCGCCAAGCTTTTTCTTGCCGCCTTCATACCCGGCATGCTCGCCGCCGCTGGCTACATGATCACCATTTCTGTCTATGTGCGCCTCAACCCGGCTGCGGCGGGTCTACGTCCGCGGATTCCCTATGCCGAGCGCTTCCGCGCTTTGATCGATGTTTGGCCCGTACTTTTGGTTTTTTTCCTGGTGGTGGGCGGCATCTATCTGGGTTGGTTCACACCCACAGAAGGCGCCGCTGTTGGGGCTTTTGGCACTGGGCTTATCGCCTGGTTTGCGGGGGGCCTCACGCGGGCCAGCCTCAATGAGAGCTTTATCGTCACGGCCAAATCCACGGCGATGATCTTTTTCATCATCTTCGGCGCGGCCTTCTACAACGGATTTCTTGCGCTCACACAAATGCCCCAAGCTGCGGGCGAATGGGTTGTGGCAAGCGGCCTGACCCCGATGGTGATCATCATGATCATTCTGGTGTTCTACCTGATCTTGGGCTGTTTCATGGACAGCCTGTCGATGATCCTGCTTACGATCCCGATCTTTTGGCCCATCGTTCAAGCGCTTGATTTCACCTTTGTCACCATGGCCGAGCTACAATCGGCGCGCCTTGTCGATATGGTGGCCAGTGGCAAAGAAATACCCGCTGCCGTCTTGTCCGAAGCCCAAACACTGCTGGCCAGCGGCAAAGAACTGACGCGTGAAATGACCCGGGAACTTGGTCTGCGCGGCGTCTCGAAAGGTGCACTCAACCGCGTAAACGTCGAATATATCGCGATTTGGTTTGGCATCCTTGTGCTCATCGTGGTTGAGGTGGGCCTCATTACGCCGCCCGTGGGCATGAACCTCTTTGTCATCAACGCGATGGAGCGTAACACGCCCATGGTCGAAACCTACAAGGCTGTGCTCTATTTTGTGGCCTCTGACCTTTTGCGGGTTGCATTGCTCTTGGCCTTCCCAATCATTACGCTCGTGCTCTTGCCGATCTAGCCTGCGAGGAGATTTCCATGCCTGCACCACACAACCCTTTCAAAGCGGCCCTAGCCAAAGGAGAGCTGCAAATCGGCTGTTGGTTGGGCCTTGCCGAACCGTATGTGGCCGAGATCAGCGCGGGCGCGGGCTTTGATTGGGTGGTGGTCGACAGCGAGCATGCCCCAAATGATCTGCGCTCCATCACAGCGCATCTCCAAGTGCTGGCCGCGCGCGGTTCCCATGCCGTCGTCCGACCCCCGATTGGCGAGACTTGGATCATCAAACAATTACTCGACGCCGGTGCCCAGAGCCTTTTGATCCCAATGGTCGAAAGCGGTGCCCAGGCCCAAGAGCTTGTCAACGCGGTCACCTATCCGCCCCATGGTGTGCGCGGCGTTGGCGCATCGCTGGCGCGGGCGTCCGACTTTGGTGCGATCTCCGACTATGTGACCTCCGCCCGTGATGAGATTTGCCTGTTGGCCCAGATCGAGAACCGCAAAGGCATCGAGGCGATGGATGATATTCTGGCGGTGGAGGGCATCGACGGCGTTTTCATTGGCCCCGCCGATCTCGCTGCAGACATGGGCTATCCCGGTCAAGGCGCCGTGGGCGAGGTCAAAGACCAGATCGTCACAGCGCTTAAACGGATCGTGGCCGCAGGCAAAGCGGCGGGTATTCTCACCCTCGATGCCGAGTTGCAGAAGGAATGCCGCGACCTTGGCGCGCGTTTTATCGCCACTGACATCGACGTGAGCCTCTTTGCCCGCAATATGCGTGCAGCAGCGGCATCGGCGAAAGCACTCCTCAAAGACTAGGGCGTGCGGTACTGTGAGCAAAGCTGGACGGCCGTGCGGATGAACCGCGCATTGCGGGCCTCGCCCCCTGTTTCATGCATCCGCACGATGTTCCACCCGACATAGGTAAGCGCACGCAGACACAAGAACAGCTGCAAATGCGTGGTGTCCAGGCTGCGTTCGGAGCGATATCCGGACAAAAGGCTGTGCTCTAGCTCAGGATACTGCGGTGCGGAGCGGTGTTTGAGAAGCGCCGTGGCCACGTCAAAGAGCCGGCACCCCCAACCGCCATCATCAAAGTCGATCAGCCTCAACGTTCCATTATCCCAAAGCACATTGGCAGGCACGAGATCGGCGTGGATCAACCCGTAATCAAGCTGTTGCACAGCGGCCAAAACCCCCTGCGCTTGCGTTCGAAATGCCACAAGCAACGCACGCTCATCGAGGGTTAGGCCCGGGTTGTCCCAAAACCGATCCCAAACCGGCGGGTTGCCCAAAAGTCCATCAATGTCCCAATGCACGCGCTCAAATGTCTCGCTTGGAGCCCAAGCATCCGTGATCAGATGTGTCCGCGCCATCTCTCGCCCGAGATCAAAGAAAACCGCGCTCCGTTCGTCGGTTGAGAAACGCTCTAGGCAATCGGTGAGGGTCTCTCCGGCCAACCAAGAGAGCATATCGACTTGAACGCCGTCAATGACGGCCAAATATGCTCCGCCTGTGTTGGCGATGGGATCTGGCACAGATACGCCACCTCGTGCCAAGGCCGCCATCCATTCCAACTCAGAGGCAAGCTCTCGATCACGTCGATACCCTGGTCGATGAAGCCGCAGCGCATGGCGCTTTTCGCCTTGGTACACTTGAAAAACCGAGTTTTCGCGCTCAGCCACAAGGGCGTATGACGCCCCGAGCATCCCCCATACCTCCAGCGCCTGTTGAACAATCGCGTTCATGAGGTGAGCGGCGTATTGGCGAGCACTGCGTCCAGCGTGTCAAAGAGCAAATTGGCATTTTCTTTGGAAAAGGGCATCGGCGGGCGGATTTTGAGCGCGTTTTTGTGCCGTCCCAGCTTGGAGAGGATGATCCCCTCGTGCCGCATCTTGTTGATGATCTTGTCGGTAAATGCGCTCGCAGGTTCTTTTGATCCACGATCAAGCACCATCTCTGCCCCAAAGATGAGGCCTGAGCCGCGCACATCTCCGATGCACTCGTACTTTTGAGCCAAGCTTTGCAGGCGACTCTGCGCATGGACGCCGACGTCGGCGGAATTTGCAATCAGATCTTGGGCTTCTAACTCTTCGAGTACCGCCATCGCGGCTGCGCAAGAGACCGGGTTGCCTCCAAAAGTGTTGAAATAGCGATATCCTCGGCGGAACGCGCCGATTGTGTCGCCATTGGCCACCACCGCACCAACAGGATGGCCATTGGCCATTGGCTTACCCAGAGTCACGACATCCGGCACGATGCCCATCTTGTCATGGGCCCAAAAATGCGACCCGATGCGACCAAAGCCCGATTGCACCTCATCGCAAATCATAAGGCCACCCGCTTTGCGCACAACTTCCGCGGTGACGTTCAGCCAACCTGGGGACAAGCTGGGAAAGCCTTCGTTGAGAAAATACGGGCAGACCACAAGCGCTGCGAACCCGGTCCCTTCCGTCTCAAGCTCCGCGATCTGTTGCGCGACGACGTTGGCAAAAGCGGTCCCATCCGGATCAGGCGCCCGATAGCTGTCCGGCGCAGGGACAAACCGAAAGAACTGATCCAATCCAAAGCCCATCGACGGCACATTGGATGTGCTTAGTTGGCTCACCAGCGAGGTGTTGCCGTGATACGTCGCATCGGTCGCGATGATCCCGCGTTTGCCAGTGACCGTTTCGGCCATGCGCAACGCGATATCATTCGCCTCGGACCCGGTGCAGGTCATGATCACGGTGTCCAAAGGCTCGGCCATGGTCGCGGTCAGCCGCTCGACATAGTCCAAAATCCCCTCATGCAGATACCGCGTATGGGTGTTGAGCATGCTCGCCTGGCGCGTGATCGCCTCCACCACGCGCGGATTGCAATGCCCGACATGGGGCACATTGTTGTAGCAATCGAGGTATTTGCGCCCCTTGGCATCCCATAGCCACACGCCTTCGCCTCGGACGATGTGCAAGGGGTCATCGTAGAAAGTCGACACATTCGGCCCGAGGAGCCGCGCGCGGTCGGCTATGATCGCTTTTGTCGAACGTGCCATGGTCTGTCCTTTTTGCTTGTGCTTAGCCTTTGCCACGCTGGGCTTTTTCTTTCAGGGACACCTTTTGCGCCAGTTCCGCGAGATCGTGCGCGGGGTCGGCGGCATAGGCTTTTAGGAATATCCGAAGGCCATGCGCGATAGCCGCGAGTGTGTCGGCATCCTCTGGCCGCTCTGTGGTGTGGTGCAGGTAGTAATCCCTAGGGCCGGACAGGATCAACGACCATAGGTCGTTGGCCGCGCGCCGCGCATCATCAATCTGCAACAGACCGGCGTTGGCGCTGGCACTCACAAATTCCTCAAGCCCATCCAAGGCCCGGGTGGGCCCGCTGTCATGGTAGTGTTTGGCAATCTCAGGGCGGCGGCTTGCCTCCCCTAGGATAAGTCGCGCGAGCGATAGCATATCCTCGCGCAGAACAAATTCGGCATATGTCCAACTGAACTCCCAGAGCCTGTCGACCAAGCTTCCCTGACTTTGTGCCAGGGGTGCGGTGATGTGCGCGCGCCCTTGGTCGAGGACCGCGCTGAATAGACCCTCTTTGTCGCCAAAGTACTGATAGAGCGTGGGTTTGGAGACATCCGCGGCCTTGGCCAAACGGTCCATAGAGGCGCCATCGAAACCCGATGCACAGAATTCTCTTAGCGCGGCGCCCAGGATTTGTGTGCGCTTTTTCTGTTGCTTGTCAGCGCGGCTGGATTTGGACATTCGGGTTGTGATCGGAAACCGGTCCAGGAAGGCATGAAGGGCCGAATTGAACCCTTTGGGATCCTCGAGATTGCAGACATGACCCGCGCCGTTTAGCACTTCGAAGGTCACATCTGAGGTGCTCCGCGCAGCCACGCTGTCCGACCACATCCGTTGGCTCACGTCACGTATTTCGTCCGGCGGCGCGAGGCGGTCGTGGCGTCCAGTGATCATCAAAACAGGGCAAGTGATGTGGGCGAAATCAAAGGTCTCGGGTGGATTGGTGAAGCACTTCAGCGCGTCTTGGTAGGTCGCAACGGGGATCGCTGACATAGAGGCACGCAGTGTCTCGCGGAGCTCCGCAGTCGCCTCTGGGCCGGCGATCACATCGACCACCGCCGGGGCAAAATCTGCGGGAGTTTGACCCTGCGCGAGCGGCACTTCGCGGGACGCCCGAAATGCGTCGCGTTCCTTGGCGCTGGCCTCCGACATGCCCGTGCAACCGCCCGCCAAAACCAGGCCCGCAAGCATATCGGGATGGCGCATTGCGAAACTGGTGGCAATCCACGCGCCCATGCTCAGCCCGACCAGGACCACGTTTTTGGCACCCAGATGCTTGGCCAGGTTCAGGATGTCATTGCAATGGTCTTCGACTGTGGTTTGCCCGGCTCCAAGCGCGCTGTCGCGATAGCCTCGGAAATCCAATGCGGCGACAGGATAGCGTGTGCCAAAAGCCTTCAGTTGATCGCTCCAATTGGATGCGTTCCCGCCGATCCCGTGCAGGAAGATCACAGCGGTCGTTCCACGGGTTTTCGTCCCGAGATAGCTCAAGCGGGGAGACGTCGGGACGGTGGCGACAGACAGCTCCGCATCATCCGATGCAGGAGACTGCGTGTCCGTGACATTGGGCAAATCCCGCAGGAGCGCATCGAGGCCAGCTTCAAACACAATTCGTGTTCCGTCGGCGATTTCGGTGGCACGGGCCAAGTCCGCTGCAATTTCCGCCTGCCACGTGACCCTGCAGCCTGTGCTCTCGGTGTCGACACGCACCCTCGCATGATAGGCGTCGGCATCCGCGATGCCGGAGCGCGCAGTATAGCGCAGAACATGGTCCGTCTCGCTTGCGTATGTGCGTTGTTCCACCACGTGGCCGCCGCCTGTCGTGTCAAAGCTTCGGATCACAGCGCCAGAGGCATCGCACGAGACAGTGCAGCGCCCCACAAACGGGTGCCACGCGAGATCAAAACTCCGCATAACGTCCCAAACAGCGTCCGTCGCGTGGGGCAGGGCACGGGTGCATTGGACCTGGGTATTGGCCATTGCTCAGGCTGCTGGACGCCACATGGAAACGCGGGCCGAGACGGTTTCGGAGGTGACCTTGTCGATGTCCTCCATGTCGTAGACAGTCATCATTGAGAGATAGTCTTCCATGATTTCAGTGGTGTAGGGCAACATGAGCGCGCCGCAGCGGCTGTCGCGATAGATGCGTTCCAGAGGGAGCGATTTGAGCATCGATTGCCCGCCGCAGGTCCGAATTGCCAGTGCGGCCAATTCCTGCACACCTTCCATAACCGCATATTGCGCCGCGTAGAGCCGCATAACTTCGGTTTTGGACGGAAAGGGTTTGGCCTCGAAAAATGCGGCGCTCCAAAGCGTGCGCATTTCGGTCAGGCGTTGGAACATGCGCCCCACAGCGGCGCGTTTGGTGGGATAGACGCGGCGGTCGATGGGGGGCTGATCCGGGGTCTCGCCGCGCAGGTATTGCACGGTAAAGTCGTAGGCCGATTGCGCGACACCCATATAGGCAGGCGTGAGCGTGGCCATCATATGGGGCCATTGGCTCAGCGTTTTGCCGAAGACGCCCGCGGGCATCATCAGATCGTCTTCGGAGACGAACACATCCTTGAGTACGAGGTCCCGGCTCACCGTGCCGCGCATGCCGATGGGATCCCAATCCCCCACAATCGAAAGGCCCGGCGCGTCTTTGTGCACGGCGAAATCCATCGTGTCTTCATGGGCGGGGGGCTTACCCTCGAAATGCTCGGTGCAGACGATAGAGTAATAGTCGCAATTGCCCGCCAGTGAGGCGAATTTCTTGAACCCATTGATGAGCCAGCCGCCATCCACACGTCGGCAATTGGTTTTGATTGGCTCAGAGGTCCAGTTGGCGCCGCCCTCGGAAATCGGCTGAGAGAAGATAGCGCCCTCTTGTACCACTTTGGGAAATTGAATCTCGCGCATACGGGCAAAGGTCGCGCGCTCTTCCTCGGTTAGGTTGGGCATGTCGAACATGAAGCGCAGCCACATCATCGACGAGGTGTGCATGTTAAAGGTGAGTGCGGTGGCACCGCAATACTTACCGATCTCGGCCCCGATGGTCGCGTATTCGCCGAGCGAAAAGCCCAAACCGCCGAACGCCTCCGGGATCACCAGCTTGAGGAAACCCGCATCGCGCAGCTCGTTGTAATTCTGCGTGGGAAAACTGGCCTCAAGGTCATGCTGCACCGCACGTTCGGCAAATTTCGGACCCAGCGCATTGATGCGCTCAAGCATCTCGATGTGCGCGGGGCGGAATGTGGAGGTGTCGTAATAATCGCGAAAATCGCTCATGCGAGGTCTCCTTGGAGTTTGCCGTCAATGACCACGGGGGTGTCGTTGAGTGTAATCGTACAGCCGCGCATCGGTAGGTCAAAATGACCAAGTGTGAACCGGCCCGCGTATTGGTTGGAGCCGGTGGACCACAGGAAATTGCCTGCCCAGGCGCGGAACTCGGTGGCTTGCACATCGCGCTTGTCATAGAGCGCCATGCTTTCCCATCTTGCGCGGGTGTTCATCCCCCACCCGACATGGCTGAGGCCATATGCCAGCGGATCGTCCCAGGCGGCGAGGTATTCGCGGAAGAGGTCGGCATCGAGGCCGTCGCCGCCAATCTCACGCACAAAGTCGTCTTCGATTTGGAAGTCGATTGCACTGCTGAGGTAGGATTTGAAGGTGAGGTTCATGTCGCCGGATGCCATGACAATGCGCCCGTTGATCGTGTTTTTCCCTGGGAAACAGAGGCATAGCCCGCCGGGCCAATGGGCCACGCCACCTTGGTCCGTGGTGAAACCCGGCGTGCCGCCACATGGCGCATCGCGTATGTCGATGGTGAGGTCGGTGCCCTCTTTGGAGGTCACGCGCATCTCAGCGGCGTCGCGCAACATCTCAATACCGAGCGCCACTTTGGGGCCCAGCTCGGCATGGGGTTCTGTGCGTTCGAGGATTTCGGGATGTTCGTTGCAGATCACAAAGAGCCGCGCGCCAGCCTCTTCGATCTCAGACCATTCCTCGGCATGGAGTAGACCTTCGACCGTGATGTCGACCACGACCTCCACGCGTTTGAGCGCTTCGATCACGTGGCGTTTGCCTGCGATGGCGTTGCTGGCGCCGGTGGATTTGACCGGCACAGGTGCGGTTTGAGGCGGCGTGGGTAGGACGATGGTTGAGAACTCTGCGCCCAGATCAAAAAGCGCCAAAGCACAGAGTTGCAGGAACACGGGCCGCGATTGGCTTTCGGCGACCACGGCGACTTGGGTGCCGGGGCCGATGCCGTTGAGGCGCATCACGCGGCGAAAACTCGCGACCCATTTGCCTTCGGGAATTTCGTGCAACATGTCCCTCTCCCTTTGGCTCAGAGACTGATTTAACTAAACCGTGTAGTAAAGTTTTTTCGCCTCGCTCAGGCAAATGAGATCGCGACGTCTCCAAACGCGCCAAACTCGGCTCTGATCTCGGTGCCTGGAGGACATTCGATGGGCGCGATAAAGGAGCCAGAGAGGACAACGTGTCCGGCTTCCAACCTCTGGCCGTAGGTGTGCATCCGCTCGGCAAGCCAGACCACCGATTGCACGGGGTCGTCGAGCACCGCGGCACCCAAGCCTGTCGCGACAACCCGGTTGTCAGCATACACCACAGCCCCGGTCCAACGCAGGTCAAAGTCTTCGGGCGCGTGGCGTGCAGCCCCCAGCACGATCCCCGCATTGGCCGCGTTGTCAGACACCGTGTCGAAGATTTTGCGAATTTGCCCCGTGGCGGGGTCCTTTCGGAGGATGCGAGTGTCTAGGATTTCCAACGAGGGTGCGACATAGTCGGTCGCCGCCAACACATCGGCGCGTGTGGCATTGGCGGGCAGGGTGTCTTTGAGCACAAAGGCAATCTCGGCCTCCACCCGAGGCTGGATAAACCGACCGGCGGGCACAGTCTCGGCCGAGCGAAAGAGCATGTCGTCATACAGTACGCCGCTATCGGGCGTATCGATGCCGAGGGCGTCTTGCATGACCTTGGAGGTGAGCCCAATTTTCCAGCCGATGATTTCACGCCCGGCGGCGAGCTTTTGGGTGATCTGGGCCTTTTGGATTGCATAGGCATCGTCGAGCGTCATGTCAGGGTGGCGCAGGCTGATAAGGTCGATCTGCTGTTTGGTCTCTTCGGCTTGGAGCAAATCTGCGGCCAGTTGCGCGGCGGTCTCGGGCGTCATGCCTCGTCCTCCACACTATTGCACAGAACGCCGATGCCTTCGGCCTCCACCTCAATCACGTCCCCAGGTTTGAGCCAGATCGGCGGGTCGAACCGCGCCCCGGCGCCGGTGGGCGTGCCACACACGAGGATGTCGCCCGGGGCAAGCGTGGTGAATGTTGAGACGTAATTGATGATGTAGCGGAAGGAATAGATCATCCGGGAGGTACGATCCTCTTGGCGTAGCTCGCCATTGACTTTGGTGGTGAGCCTCACATCATCGAGTTGCGCGGCATCGGTGAAGGGCACCAGCCAAGGGCCCAAAGCGCCCGAACGATCCCAGTTTTTGCCCTGGGTCACATTGAATTTCGCGTGGCGCACCCAATCGCGGATCGTGCCTTCGTTGCAGAGCGTGAGCGCGGCGATATGGTCATACGCGTCGTCCTGGGCGATGCGACGGCCAGCTTTGCCAATCACAATCGCGATCTCACCTTCGTAGTCGAGCTTCTCGGATTCTGGCGGGCGGATCAGCGGTTGCTCATGACCGGTGAAGCTTTCGGGAAAGCGGATGAAGAGCGAGGGCTTGGCGGCCTCAGAACTGCCGTCTTTGTACTCGGCATTTCGGTCGGGGAAGTTCACTCCGACGCAGATGATCTTGCCGGGGCGCTCCATGGGCATTTCGTAAACCGCATCGTCTGGCAGCGCGGTTTCCGGTCCGTCTTGCTGCGTTAGCGCACCGCTTTCAACCATGGCATCCAAACTGCCACGGCTTTCGGTCAGGTCGATAAAGCCAGTGTCAGTCAATTGGCCGATGCGGGTCTTCCCACCAAAGGTGAGCCTTGCGAAACGGGTCATGGATTGCATTTTCCTTCTTCAATAAGCACCATCGCCGATTGCGCGACATAGGCTTGGCTTTCGCCAATCTCAGGACCGTAGACTTCAACTTGAAGTTTCATTTTTTCAAAAGGGCCAACGGAAAAAGTCTGTGTGACGATCTCCAAAAATTGGCCAATAAGTTGGTTGCACACCACTTGCGCGAAGCTATTGAATTCGGCCTCATTTAGGAGACTGCTTGCCGGTATGTGCACCGCCAAACCATAGGATTTATTGGCAAGCGCTTCGCCCTCTTCGATCAAACCGAACTCGACTTTATCCCAGTCGAAGTTGGCTTCCTGCGCGTGCGCAACGCCCGCAAGGGCCAATGTCGCGCAGGCGAAGTTGAAAAGCTGGGTCCCTCTGAGAAGCTTCATGCGGCGCCTAACGCTTGGCAAATCTCGTTATACGCCACATCGGCGTCGCTTTCGTGCATAGCAAAGCTGCCCGCTTGGAAGCGGATGGCGGAGCGGCCATCTACGAGCGTTTGAGTGAGGTAGATCACGCCTTTATCATTGATGGCGTTCACGGCAGCGATGGTCTCGGCATCGCTTGCCCCTGCGGCTTTGAAAGAGAAAAGCGAGAGGATCGGCTCGGAGGTGATCTCCACCCCCGGCGTGGCGCGCAGGCGTTCGCAGAGGTCTTGGGACCAACGCACGTGATTTCGCATAATGTTCCGTAAATCCTCAAGCCCATGATATCGCATCAAAAACCACAGCTTCAGCGCGCGGAAGCGGCGGCCCAAGGGAATCGTCCATTCCGAGTAATTGGTGACCTCTTGGCCGTGAGTCTTGAGGTATTCAGGTTCGATCTTGAGCGTGTTGAGCTGCGCGGTGGGGTCTTTGAGAAACTGGACCGAGCAATCAAACTGCGCGCCCATCCACTTGTGCGGGTTGAAGACGACGCTATCGCACTGTTCGACCCCGGGCCACATCTCGGCAGCATATTCAGGACAGATCATTGCGGCGCCCGCCCAAGCGGCATCAAGGTGGAGATAGAGGTCTTCGGCCTTGGCAATCGCGCCAACGGCTTGGAGGTCGTCCCACGCGCCAATGGAGGTACCACCGGTGATGGCAATGATGCCTGCGGGCACATGGCCTGCGGCGCGGTCGGCGGTGATGGCGCGGTGCAGTGCATCCGTGTCAATTTGATAGGGGCTCTCTGGGTGGCTTGGGATTTTGACCAAGTTGTTCTGGCCAACTCCAGCGACCCAACAGGCTCGGTCAATTGAGGAATGCGCCTGTTCAGAGCAATAGATGCGCAGATGGCCCTTGGCGTGGAGCCCCTCGCGGTTGCCGGTGTAGCCCGTGGCGCGTTCGCGCATCGTGAGCACGGCAGAGAGCGTGGCCGATGAGGCGCTGTCTTGGATCACGCCGGACCAGGTGGTGGGCAGGCCCATGGCATCGCGCAGCCAGCCGACCATAGCGGTCTCCAACTCGGTCGCTGCAGGCGAGGTTTGCCAGAGCATGCATTGCGCTGCCATGGCCGAACAAATGTACTCCGCCACCACCGACACCGGCGCGGCATTGGCCGGGAAATAGGCAAAGAAGCGCGGGTGCTGCCAATGGGTCACGCCAGGCAGGATGATTGCATCCACGTCGGCCATAATGGCTTCCATGCTATCGCCTTGCTCGGGCGCGGCCTTGGGCAGTTGGGCCAGGATATCTCCAGGTTTCACCTGGGCCCGCACGGGGAGATCGCCAAGCTTCGCCCGATACTCTACGCCCCATGCAGCGGCCTTTCGGGACCAATCCTCAAACTCTTCTGGCGTCATGGCGCGACAATCGGGGTTGCGTTGAGGTCGGCCTCACGCGGAGCGGCGCCTTCAAAGAGGGAGCCTTCTGTGAACCAACTTTCCGGCGCAGCCGCGCCCCAAAGCGTTTGGCGCTGCGGGTCCTTGAGATCCCATTTGATGGGCTCAAGATCGGGATCAACGGTTTGGTAGTCGGAGCAGTAAATCTCGATCCGGTGCCCATCGGGGTCGCGGATATAGAGAAAGAAGGCGTTTGAAATGCCGTGTCGTCCTGGCCCGCGTTCGATATTGGGGACATAGCCCGTGGTCGACATCAAATCGAGCAGGTCGATGATGTTGAGCGGTGTGGGCACCCAAAACGCAAGGTGGTGCAGCCGCGGCCCAGTGCCATTGGTAAAGGCCATGTCATGGACGCCCCCCTTGCGGTGCATCCAGGCCGCCCAAAGATGCCGGCTCTCCTCATCCTCGGTGTATTCCGTCACCCGAAATCCCATCTCGCCCCAAAACGCCACGGCCTCATCCACATTGGGCACAAAGCAGTTGAAATGGTCGATGCGGAGCGGCTTCACACCCTTGTAGAGCGCGTATTTCTGATGGATGGGCTCGAGGCGATCCATCATAAAATAGAACTCGATGGGGATGCCAAAGATGTCGTGGGTGAGAAGCGTACGCCCTTGGTAAGGTCGTTCGACCCAAGCCACGCTGTGCCCTTTTTGTTCAAACCAATCGTAGGCCTTGTCGAGCTCTTCCTCGGCATAAACCTTAAAGCTCAAGACACGGACATTCGCAGCACCTCGGGCCAATACGACCGAGTGATGCCCACGCTCTTCCATGGCGCGCAGATAGAGTGTGTCGGCGTCTTCATCGGTGACCTGCATGCCCAGAACGTCGACATAAAACGCTTTCGATGCAGCTAGATCGGCCACGCCGAGCGTCACATGACTGAGACGGATCGTGTTGAAGGGTGGATAGAGAACGGGTGCGGGAATTGGCATATCAACCTCCCAGTTTTGGTGTTTTGTGTGGTGCGCGTGGGAAGCTCACATTCACGGTTTCCATATAAAAATCGAAGGACCAATCGCCTCCGTCGCGCCCAATGCCGCTTGATTTCACGCCGCCAAAGGGGGTGGGCAGGTGGCGAGTGTTTTCGGAATTGATCCACATCATGCCCGCTTCCAATGCGTCGGTCATGCGCACAGCGCGGTTGAGATCATTGGTCCACAGGTACGCGGCAAGGCCGTAGTCGGTGTCATTGGCAATCTCCAACGCTTCCGCTTCGTCCTGGAATGGGATCGCGGTGAGCACGGGGCCAAAAATCTCCTCCTGGCCGATCTTCATCGCATTGTTGGCCCCGGTGAAGAGCGTGGGCGCAACGTAGCAGCCGGTCTCTCCCACCTTGGTGCCCCCCACAGCGATGGTTGCGCCTTCGGATTTGGCGATGTCGAAATAGGATCTGACCTTCGCCTCGTGGCCCGGATCAATGAGCGGGCCGACCACGGTCTCTGGGTCCAAGGGATGGCCCACTTTGATGCGCCCAGCGGCCTCAGCCACGCGGGCACAGACCTCCTCATAAATAGTGTCTTGCACCAGAAGCCGCGAGGAAGAGGTACAGCGCTCGCCATTAAGCGAATAGATCATGAAGGTCGCCGCATCGACAGCTTGGTCGATATTGGCATCGTCGAAAAGGATCACCGGGTTCTTACCGCCCAACTCAAAGTGCACGCGTTTGAGCGTGGCGGCACCCTGGCGCATGATGTGACTGCCCGTGGCGCTTTCGCCCACAAAGGCGATGGCCTTGAGCGCGGGATGCTCGGTGAGCGCTTTGCCTGCCGTCTCGCCCATGCCATTCACCACATTGAGCACGCCGGGTGGGAGGCCCGCTTCTTCGGCGATCTCTACCAAGAGTTTCGCGGTAAGCGGTGACAATTCAGCAGGTTTGTGCACCACCGTGCAGCCCGCAGCGATGGCTGGTGCGATCTTCCATGTCGACAGCATGAAGGGCGTGTTCCACGGCGTGATGACCCCCACCGGCCCGATGGGGCGGCGCGATGTGGTGTTCATCTGCGTGGGTGTGCGCGTGACGGCGCCGTCTTCCGCCGTGGGCGCTTGGTCGGCAAAATAGCGGAAGTTGGCCGCACCCCGTAGGGCGGCTTTGGACATGAACCGCAGGGCTTGGCCCGTATCCATGCATTCGGTGAGCGCGATCTCATCGGCGCGGGCTTCGATAGCTTCGGCCACTTTGATAAGGATTTTGCGCCGCTCAGCGCCGGGGGTTTTGGACCATGTCTTGAACGCGGCTTTAGCGGTAAGAGCAGCGCGGTCGATATCCTCGGCATCGCCAGCAGCGACGGAGGAGAGCGTGGTGAGGTCCACGGGCGATCGGGTTGCAAAGGTCTCTCCACTGACCGCGGGTACAGAGGCGCCAGCGATGTGGTTCATGCACCCGGCCTTGGCCCGCTCGGCGATGTAGCCCATGGCGCGGGAGATGTTTTGGTCAAGCGTACTCATTATTTTCCTTTCGAGAGGCGGGCGTGGATGGGCGTGTCTTTCCAGGAAAGCTCTGGGTCGGAGACGCGTATTTCTAAGGACAGCGCAAAGTGCGGCTTGGAAAGAGGTCCGGCGAGGTGGTTTTGGGCCACAGCAAAAAGCGCGTCGCCTTCGGCCCTGAGCGTCTCGACGGTGCGGCCCGCTCCGACCGAGAGTGTCATGGCGACAAACGCATTCTCAAGCAGACCGTCAGCGACAATTGCGTGGTTCGCTTTAAAAGCCCGGACCCGGATGCCCGCCGTTGGAAAAACGCGCGAGTCCACCATGCGCCCGTGCAGCGCTTGGCACAGCGCTCCCACGTCCGTGATCGCCTCAAGGTTGGCAGAATATTCGATGTGCAAATGTGGCATGGTTGGACTCAGATAAAGGGCAAATAATAGTCGCGCACGTCGTTCACGCTCTTGCCGACCAAGCGTTTGAACTCATCGCGTTTGAGGTAGAGCAGCGCGTCGCAGTAAAGCTCACCAATCGCTTTGCGGAGCGCCACGTCTTGGTCGAGCGCATCGAGGGATTTGTCGAGGCCCGAGGGCACATGGCGTTTCTCGCGCACGTTGTCCCAGCCATCCAAATCCTCGGCCGGTTGCAGGCTCATTTTGGCCTCGTATCCCAATCGCGCAGCCTGCAGAACGGCGGTCACGGCTTGGTAGGGGTTGGTGGCGCAATCGGCCATACGGTGCTCCAGCCGGGCGGATTTGGCAGATTTGGTTGAGGTGCGCGTGGTCACCAGGCGGTGATCCTCGGCCCAATTGGCCCAATAACCCGCCAGCCCGCCGGGGTTCAGGCGGTCATAGCTGTTGACGGTTGTGGCCAAGAGCCCGGCAAGCGCGGGATGGTGATGTATGAGCCCCGCAACGCAGTGTTGGCCCAAGTCTGAGAGCGTGCCAGCAGGGGCAATGGCGTTGGTGCCGTCGCGGTCATTGAAACTGAAATTGACGTGCAACCCTGAGCCGCCACGGTCGGGCACAGGTTTGGGCAAGAAGGTCAGCAATAGACCGCGTTTCAGCCCAATCTCGCGCGCCATGGTGCGCATGAGAAAAGCATCGTCGCAGGCTTTGACCGCGCGGTCGAAGCGAAGGGTGAGCTCAAATTGGCCGTTGTCATACTCGCCATTCATGCTCTCGATGGGGATGCCCGCAGTGTGGGCGGCGTCCCAGATGTCGTCCATCACGCCCTTGGGATCATTCTCGGGACCGGTGCCATAGACAAAAGCGCCGGGCGTGTCGTAGGGGCGCCAAATGCCGTCTTGATCTTTTTGGAAAATGTAGGCTTCGGTCTCGAGCCCGATCATGGGGGCAAGCCCATGGCATTCCCAAGCGGCGACCGCACGTTTGAGCGCACCGCGCGGGCAGAGGCCAAAGGGCCCGCCGTCGGCATGAAGATCACCAATCGCGATTTCGGTGGCGGTTTGCCAGCCCTTGCGGCGCTCGTCGTCGAGGACCAACTCCATATCTGGCACGCCATTATAGAACTCGACCCCGGGCACGGTGACGAGGTCGCGATCATAGGATACCGCAAAGGCCCCACGCGCAAATCCAATGGGCCCGCTTGCAGCCACATCCACGGGCACGTATTTGCCCCGAGGCAGGTTCATGAAATCTGTAAACAGCGCGCGGGTGCGGGTGATCTCCGTCATGGCTACGCCAGTCGCTTTGCGCGGACGTTGAGCTTTTTCACGCCGCAGATGAAGTTGGAGCGGGTCCAGGTGGGGGCCTCAATAGCTTCGAAGCTCTCGATGCGTTTGACCAATTCTTCGAGCGCGATGCGCACCTCAAGCTTGGCCAGATGCATGCCCAAACAGACGTGGAACCCCCCCTGACCAAAGGCGAGGTGACGGTTCGGGGAGCGGCCCAATTGGCAGTCATGCGGCGCATCAAACACCTCCTCATCGCGGCTGCCCGAGACGAACCAGAGGAGAACCTTGTCGCCTTTTTTGATGGTCTTTCCGTGCATTTCCACATCTTCGCTAGCGGTGCGGCGGAAGTGCATGGTGGGCGATGCCAAGCGGATGAACTCGTCGGCGCAGGTGTCCCAATGCGCGCCCGTGCGCAGGGCCGCGATCAACTCGGGCTGATGGGCCAGCAGATTGAGCGCCATGGAGATGGAATAACGCGTTGTATCATTGCCAGCAGCGACCAGAAGGCAGAAGAAGTTCTTAAAATCCTGTTCGTTGAGCTGGTTTTCATCCTGCATCATTTTGGCAAGGATACCGTCATCTGCCACCGCGCGGCGGTTGTGCAGCACATCGGCAGCATAGTCATAAAGCTCGACCCCTGCGGGACTACGAAAGGGCATGAAGCGATAGGCGCTGGTGTCCATCTTGTCGACAACGGTGTCGGTAAAGTCAGGGTCCGAGTTGCCGATGAGTGCGTCACCACGTTCGATCAGCCAATCCAGATCTTCATCGGGCACGCCGAGGATACGGCCCAGCATCATCATTGGCAATTGCTTGGCGATGGCGTCAACGGCGTCGAACTCGGTGTTTTCAAGCGCTTTGTCGCAAATGTCGCTGGCCAGCTCGCGGATCAACTCTTCGAATTTCGCGATGGTGGGTTTGGCGAAATTGGGGTTCACGCGGCGGCGCACGGCGGTGTGTTCGGGCGCATCGGTTTCTTGAAATGTGCGGCGGGCGAGGTATTCCTCATAGCTTTGATCTTCAAGTCGGATGCCCTGGGCCGAGCTAAAGACGGAGCCCGGTTTGTTGGCAAGAAGGATGTCGGCGTGGCGTGTGAGGTTCCAAAAGCCTTTGGTGTCGGCATTGCCTTGGTTCCAATGCAGCGGGTCTTCGCGGCGCAAGCGGGTGAAGGTGGCATGGGGCACACCCGAGGCGAAGCTGTCATGGCTCAAAAGGTTGAGGTGGCCATCATCATGCATGGGACATCCCCGATTTGAAAAGATTGGTGGACCACAGGCCAAAGATATCGCCATGGGCGTCTTTGTTCAGGCTGTCCCAAGCGGCGCTGCGCGCCGGTTCTGGGATGTGGCTTTCGGTAAAGCGCAGTACGGTTTCCATGAAGGCAGGGCTGAACTCAGGGTGCGCTTGCGTCGTGAGGATGTGGCCGCCCTTGGCAAAGCTCGCGATGGTGCATTTGGGCGATGATCCCAACAGTTCGCATCCGTCAGGAAGTGCGGTGACAGCGTCCTCATGGAACATATACATGGGAAGGCGGTGGACTTCGGGGGTCATGTACACGCGCTTGGCGTGAAAGACGGTTTCTTCAATGCCCACGTTGTAGCCTTGGAGGGAGCGTTCGACTTTGCCGCCGAGGGCCAGGGCGATGGCTTGGTGGCCGAAACAGGCCCCCATCAGCGGTTTTTGAGCGGCGTCACAGCGGCGAATGAACTCCATGAGGTCTTCCGAGAAGACGTGCTCGTCGAGGACTGAGAGCGGGCTACCGGTGATCATATAGGCGTCTTGTTCGTCGAGGTCCTGGGGGACCTCACCGCCGATTGTCATGTAAACGCGGTAATTAAAACGGTCATCCTGCGCATCGAACATGTCGCGAAAGCGGTGCGCGTCGTCTGGGAACGCATCACCGACCTCGACGGATTTGTCGTGGTTGGTTTGCAAAATGCCAAGGTTGATGCGTCGCATAGGAAGCCTCTTTAAGGGGACGGCCAAGCGGTTTCAGCCGCCCCTTAGTGCGTTTAGTTTCCGATGATTTCGCCGATTTTGGCGAGGTTCTCACGGTCGGCTGCGATGCGGGCGTTGGCCTCATCAGTGCCTTCCCAGTAGAGACGCGCGCCGGTTTCCGCCATGAGGCTCTGGCCTTCGTCACTTGCGATGACCTGTTGGGCGACGTCGGCAATCACATCGATGACCTCTTGGGGGGTGCCCTTCTTGACGAAGAGACCGTTCCAAAGCTCGATATCTGCAGCACCAGATTGCTCAGCCAGCGTCGCGACATCGGGCAGCTTGCTGATGCGTTCTTGGCCGATATTGGCGAGGATTTTGATCTCGTCCAGGCAAGGTTCGACAAGCGCCAGAGTGGTGTTGATCACGTCGGCATCACCTGCGGAGAGTGTGTTGCAATCCAGCAGGTCGAATGCAGCGTCGTCGGCAAATTCAAAGTCCATCAGAGCCGCACCGGCAAAGGTTGCTTGTGTGGGGGTAAGGCCCGCGCCAAAGTGCCCCAGGATCACGTCATTGTCTTGGGCATGAGACGCAAGCTCAGACATGTTGGAATAGGGCGCATCACCCGCCGCAGCGAGCACGAAGGGGTAGGTGAGGTAGACACCGATGGGCGTGAAGCTATCCTCTTCGATGCCAATGCCGATCTGGGGACCAATCACAGGCACACCGATCACAAAGGAACCAATGATCGAGCCATCCGCAGGTGCATCAAGCACTTCGAGCGCACCAGGGAAGGGGCCGTCGCCGCCACCGGGACGGTTGACCACCGAGGCCGACGCGCCGGTCACTTCTGACAGCTTGGCGGCGATCATGCGGGTGGTGATGTCTTCAAAGTCACCGGGAGGGAAAGGCACGATGAATTGTACCGGACCTGTTGGATATTCCGCCGCCGCAGGCAGCGCGCCTGCCAAAACGGTTGTTGCAGCCAACGCTGCGCTCCATGCGAGTTTCTTCATTTTTCTCTCCCAAGTTGTTGTTTGGTCATTTTAATTTCAGGTTTGGTATTCTGAGCGCCGCTGTTTCAGCGACGTCCATACGATGAATCCCATGACCATAAGGATCACCACAAAGAGTGTGCCCGAGACCGGACGGTTGATGAGGTCAACTGCAGTTTTTATTTGTCCCGACCCCGCCGTCAGACGTTCAACGATGATCGACCCCAAAACAAGACCCAACACAATTGGGACCAAGGGCCAATCGAGGCGGCGCAGGATGAAGCCGATAAAGCCAAAGATCACCGCAAATATGCAATCCATCAGACTGTTGCGGATCGAATAGACCCCGACAAAGGACAGGATCATGATGAACGCGCCGAGAAAACGATTGGGGATATAGACCATCCTGGCGATGAATCGCGTCGAGAAGAGCAGGGTCACAAGCACCAGCACATTGATAATCAAAAGCGCGGTAAAGAGGCTAAAGAGAAAGTCGGGGTTGTTTTCAAAGATGTCTGGGCCCGGTTTGATCCCGGCATCAAAGAACACGACCATCATCATGGCGGTCAGCGCCTCACCCGGCACGCCAAGCGCAAGGAGCGGGATCATCGCTGCGGCCGGTACGGCGTTGTTGGAGGTTTCAGACGCGATCAATCCCTCATGGCTGCCATGGCCAAAGCGGGCCGGGTCTTTGGAGAGGCTGCGCGCGGTGGAGTAGCTGAAAAACTGCGCCACGAACTCGCCCACTCCTGGGATGATCCCCATCATAGTGCCATAGCAGGCCGAGAAAAACGCGATGAGCTTGCGGCCCGCGATTTCGCGAAACCCGCTGAGCAATCCGCCCGTGATACGCGCCTCGGGTGGATCGTCGTCCTTGCCTACCAACAGGTTGAGCGCTTGGCTCAGCGCAAAGATCCCCACGATGACGACGATGAGGTTGAAGCCCGCAAAGAGGTATTCGATGTCAAAGGTATAGCGGTCCACGGCGCGCATGGACTTGCGCCCGATCATGGCAATGAGAAAGCCAAAGCCAAAAAGCATGGCGGCGATACCCATTGTTTGGCGGTGCGCCGCGATGAGGAGAACCCCACCGAGGATGGCTGCCATCAGGATGTCACGCTGACCAAAGAGAGCTCCGAGGTCGCGCAGGTAGGGCCCAAATACAAAGAGCGCGATGAGCGCCACTAGGATCGAAAAACACCCGCCAAAGAAGGACGCCGAATAAGCTAGTGATAGCGCACGAGACGCCTCGCCACGTCTGGTCATGGCATAGCCGTCATAAGTCGTGAGCGCGTTCACCGGTGTGCCGGGTGTGTTGATCAGAATGGCCGGTATCGCACCGCCATACATGGACGATCCATAAACCCCCAAGAGCAGCACAAGGCTCACCAGATCATCAAGAAAGACCGTCGCAGGCAACAGGATCGCAATGGCAATCGCCGGACCGATCCCCGGCACAGCGCCGATGATCAACCCTCCGACCGAGCCAATGACAATCGCCACAAGGACGTTGAACTGAAGTAGGCTGTCCAATCCGGTGAGAAATGCCTCCACGTCCGGCCCCCTCAGAAATACGTCAACATGAACGCCCGCGTGGTAGTGGGCAATTGGTCATAGAGCCAAATGCTGACGGGCGTTTTGATCTGAAGGAAGGTGCGAAAGACGATCACGACGGCAATGCTCGAGGCAAAGCCAATCGCCATCCACCGCGCCGTGCGATACCCCAAGCGCCAAGTCAGGAACGTGCCCAAAAGGACGGTCGAGACCAGATAGCCAAGGATCGGCACGAGCAATGTGTAGGCGATGAAATAGACCACATATTCAAGTGCGGCAGCGTATTTGGTGAGCTCAAAATAGGCGCTGGTGGGCAGGCGAAACCGTTTGCGCCACTGGCTCTCTTTCCAAGAGCTGCGCAGGTTGATGAGCGCGGCAGGCACAAAGATCACCAGGCATAGAACCGGCGCGACCCAGGATTGTTTGAGGATGCGCCCCAGACGTGTGATGCGGCCCTCAATGTCAGCGAGGCCAAACTGATAGGCGATGTAGGTACCGATCTCATCGGGCAGTTTGCGTTTGTCCCATCCCGTCTCAGTCCAGAAAAACACCAGGAAAAATAGTGCGACAATGGCGAAGGCGATAGAAATCTCAAAGTCACCGCGTCCGCGCGAAAACTTGAAAAGATCCTCCACCTTCACCTTCTTGTCAGGCGGGCATTCGCTTTTGAAGATATCTCCGTCAAAGGGCATGGCCTCATCGAAGAGGAGAAGATCTTCATGGGACCGATGGCTCATAGTTTGATCCACGCGGTTTTCTTGTTGGTGAATTTGGACAATGCATGGAGCGATTTGTCCTGGCCATTGCCGGATTGTTTGTGGCCGCCCAGTGGCACGGTGACATCTGCGCCGCCATAGGTGTTCACATGCACCATCCCCGCCCGGATCGCGTTGATCATGCGATGGGCGCGGCTGAGGTCTTGGGTCCATACGCCGGAGGCGAGGCCAAGGTCGGTGTCATTGGCGAGCGCGACGGCTTCGACCTCGTCCTTGAACGGGGTCACAGTGAGCACGGGGCCAAAGACCTCGTTGCGCACAAGTGCGTCGCTTGGGTCCAGGCCCGTGACGACTGTGGGCTGCATATAGCTGCCACCGGTATCTTCCAGGATGCGATTGCCACCTGTGGCGATCCCGGGTGTGCCGTGGAGTCTCGCCAGGACGGATTTGAGGTGATGCTCTGAACTCAGCGCGCCGATTTGTGTCCCAGTGTCCAACGGATCACCCACACGCATCTTTTCGGACAAGGCGCAAACCTTGACGACGAAATCGTCATGGATGCTCTCTTCCACCAAAAGCCGTGAGCCTGCGACACAGACTTGCCCGGCATTGCGGAAGATGCCGCCCACCACTGCTTTTGCCGCATCATCGAGATCGGCTGCGTCGGCAAAAACCACATGGGGCGACTTGCCACCAAGTTCGAGATAGACCCGCTTGAGGTTCGATTGTGCGGCATATTCCATAAGTTTGCGACCCACAAACCCCGAGCCCGTGAAGGCCAACGCATCGACCTCCATGGAGCGGGCGAGAGCTTGGCCCGCAACCTCGCCAGTGCCGGTTACGACGTTGAACACGCCTTCTGGAATGCCGGCCTCAAGGCCAAGCTCAACCATACGCAAGACGGAGAGCGAGGCGATTTCCGACGGCTTTAGAACTACGGAGTTTCCGCTGGCCAGCGCAGGCCCAAGTTTCCACGCGGTGATCATCAGTGGGAAGTTCCAAGGCACGATGGCACCCACCACGCCCACAGGTTCGGTGTGGATCAAGCCCAAGACGCTTAGGTCCGTGGGCGCGATCTCACCGTAGAGTTTGTCGATGGCTTCGGCATAGTAGCGGATCGTACCCGCCGCAGAGAGCGGTTCCGCCTTAAAGGCCATGGCGATCTCGGTGCCGTTGTCGCGCACGCCAAGGACGGCCAGTTCCAGCGCATGCTCTTCGATGCGGGCGGCCCAGCGGAGCATCACCGCTTTGCGCGCCATCGGCGCGAGTTTGGCCCAGCGTCCAGCGTCATAGCTTTCACGCGCCGCTTGCACTGCCGCGTCCACGTCTTCCACCGTCGCGTTGGGCAATTGCGTGAGATGGGATCCGTCAATCGGAGAGACAACATCCAAACCGGGGCGCTCGTGCGACCCGCGCCGCGTGCTGCCAATGATCATGGCGGGCGACGTCACGGGCAAAGCCCTTAGCTCATCGATGCGATCTTGGTTCACCCAAGTCCCCCCTTTGGCATTTTTGCTGGTTCATTTATTGAACCGTCTTTTCATTATTTGATATTGACGGCGCGGAAATCATCCGTCAAGCATTTAAAAGCATGTCGACGGAAGTCTGAGACATCGAGGATCGCCAAGCGCGTTGAGCCCTCTGATTTCAGGCCGCGCCCAGCCGATCCAAGGTGTCCGAGATGTGCCATAAGGGGAGGTCCAGAGATCATGTCGACCATCGAACGCGCCTTAGGCTTGTTGGAGCACTTCTCCAGCCAGACGCCAGAAATAGGCCTGTCCGATTTCAAGCGGCTGACCGATTTCGACAAAGGCACGACCCACCGCTATCTCACCGCGTTGAAAGAATGTGGGTTCCTTGAACAGAACCCGTCGACGAAAGCGTATCGCTTGGGCCCGGCGGTCATCCGCCTCTCCGCTGTGCGAGAAAAAACCGTGCCTCTGGTCCAAACAGTCGCACAATATGTCGATGAGCTTGCAGCAGAGCTTCATGAATTGGTCCATGCCGCTGCACCTCAGGCGCGGGGCATGTCGATGTTGTATGCCGTGGATGGCGGTAACTCCGCCACGCGGGTGGCCTTTGATGAGGCGGAAATCTTGCCCTTCTACGCCACCTCGTCTGGCATTGCGCAATTGGCCTATGGACCGGCGACGATGGTCGAAGAGGTGATGGGCAAAGGCCTAGAGCGTTTCACGCGCCACACCCCGCAAAACCATGAGGCCGTGGATGAATTGATCGGCCAAACGCGCGCGCGCGGTTACGCGTCCGTTGATGAATCCTACGAAGCGGACGTCTGTTCGGTGGCCGTGCCATTCTTTGACACCGATGCCATGGCACGCGGCACATTGGCGATTGCCACACCGGCGGCGCGGATGACCGAAGACATGCGCCGCACCATCATCACTCGGTTGACCCAAACCAGTCAGGCCCTGACGAAAAGCCTTGGCGGCAGGGTGCCCTCCCAACTCCTCGACATCTGGCCCCCGGTCTAGAGCGACAAGAAGCGAGCCCGTTATGAAAGATTCCAATTTTCTCAGAGCCCATAATGCCAAGCACATGTGGCACCCAATGGCCCACCCGGCGGAAATGCAGGCCAAGCCGCCCGCGATCATCACCGGGGGGGAGGGCTGTGTTATTCGCGATGTCGACGGGGCCGAGTTGATCGACGCTGTGGGCGGGCTTTGGAACGTCAACTTGGGCTATTCCTGCGAACCCGTGAAACAGGCGATTGCCGATCAACTGGGCGAGTTGCCCTATTACTCGACTTTCCGCGGTACGACGAATGATAAGATAATCGAGCTGTCCGAGATGCTCAGCGAGTTCTTTGCGCCTGAGGGGATGGTGCGCTCATTCTTCACCTCCGGCGGCTCGGACAGCATTGAGATCGCCCTGCGTCTGGCACGACAGTACCACAAGCTGCGCGGGGAACCGGGGCGGATCAAATACCTCAGCCTTAAGAAAGGCTATCACGGCACCCATAGCGGCGGCGCGTCGATCAATGGCAACGCCAATTTTCGCAGCCAATACGAGCCCTTGATGCCCGGATGCTACCATATCCCGGCGCCCTATACCTACCGCAACCCGTTCAATGAGACGGACCCTGAAAAGCTTGCCGCGCTCTGCATATCTGCGCTCGCCGATGAGATTGCCTTCCAAGACCCCAAGACCATCGCGGCCTTTGTGATGGAGCCGATTTTGGGCGCAGGCGGCGTGATTCCGCCGCATAAATCCTTCATGCCCGCGGTGCGTGGGATCTGTGATCGTCACGGCATTCTGCTCATCGCTGATGAGGTGATCACGGCCTACGGGCGCACCGGCGCCTGGTCGGGGTCGCGGCTTTGGGGCGTGGCGCCGGATATGATGGCGACAGCCAAAGCCATCACCAACGGCTACTTTCCCTTTGGCGCGACGATGTTGAACCAAAAGGTGGCCGATGTCTTTGAAAGCGACACCACCGGGGGCGGGGCGATTGGCTCGGGCTATACCTATTCGGGTCATCCGGTCGGGGCCGCTGCCGCCGTGGCCTGCATCCATGAAACCATACGCCTGGACGTGCCCACCAACGCCGCCGCGCGGGGTGCGCAGCTTTATGAAGCGATGTTGAGGCTCAAGGAAAAGCACCAGATCATCGGTGATGTGCGCGGTGGCCATGGGTTGATGACCGCCCTGGAACTCGTCTCAGACCGCGCCACCAAAGCGCCCATCGACAAGGCTACGGCGGGCGCGATCTACAAAGCGACCTATGAGAATGGCGTCATGGTGCGGGTCTCGGGGCCGAATATCATCCTCTCGCCGTCCTTGGTGCTCTCAGAGGCGGAGGCGGCCAAGATCATCACTGCATTGGATGACGCCTTCTCTACGCAATCGAAGTGAGGATGACAGCGCGGCGCAGCGCTCAAGACAGGATGGGCCATGTGATGGTTCAGGTCTCTGTCGAGCGCCCTTGAAGCTCCGGCGCTGTTCAATGCAAGCCACGCGTGCTGTGTAGTTGAGCGTTGCGCAATCCTCGGTGGGCCATAGGCATCCGTTTCCGTTTCCGCTTCCGCACCGGCACCCTCCCCTGTGCCGCTCTGAAAGAATGCGGTGTTCGAGGTCATAACCCCTTTGCCGCCGCGTCCTGCCGATAGTGTTGAAGGTACGAGAAATGGATGTCGCGCGGGTGGCGAAAGACACAGATATGCTGGGCCTGACCCTTAATCCGCAGACGGTCCATCGGCTTATGGCTATTGATGCAACGCAGGTGATCCATGGCCGCCAACCGATGCGTCACATTTGATAGCTCACGCAGGCGGACATCGACCCGCGGCATCTTGATCGACAGGTCCGTTTCGGCCTCAGCCCCCCGACAACCGTCGTAAGACATGATCTCAACGGCGATAGTCGGGGTAGAGTTTGCGTGGGTGCATCGGGCGCCTATCCGACCGTTTGCGATTACAGTCGGCGCATCACCGGCTCCGGGCCAGTTTTTCTTGGGCCACATCCGAGGACCAATCGGCACCGCGCAAGAGCCCTGCTGCGATCCGCCCCCATTCATCCGCGCCCTTTGCCCCCTTACCACACCCTCCGACTGCCACGGCAACCCGGTTGTCATGGACAAAATCAAGGATGGGCAAGCCGGAACGGGTTTGGGTGACGGCACATGTATCGGTGTGCCAATGGGTGCATCCTCGCAGTACCGGGAATAGCTCCTTCATACGCGTGGTGAACTCGGTTCGGTTGTCCTCAGAACCAGGGGACTGGAACCACGCGCGCAGCCCATCAAGCTCGAAAAACTTGGGGTCAGACACTGTGCCAACCCCGAGTTTGAGGTAGCAATGCCCATCTGGGTAGCGGATCGGAGGGAGGATATAGGCACCGATGAGCGTGTCGATCATGGTGGGCATTGTGGCGAGAGCAGTGGCGGCGTCACCTGCGATGCGGGGCAAAACCGTGGTACGCCCGTAAACCGTCAGCCCAAGATCGACGGGGCTCAATCCGCACGCGGCGGTAAACGCCCCAGCTGCGATGAGGGCCCTCTCAGCTTGGATAAGTTCACCACCCCACAGCTCGATTTCGACGCCTTGCAGAGTGGGGCGCAACGCGCGCGCCGCTTGGCGCCTGAAGGTCGCTCCGGCCTGTTCGGCGAGCCGCGTTTGGGCCTCCACCATGCGTCGCGGGCTGATGTGTCCGGCGCCGCCTGTCTCAACAAGGCCGTCGACACCGGCGGGCACATTTAAGAACGGAAATTGTGCGCGGATGTCTTGAGTGCCTACACATGTGAACTTCGCGCCATGGGCTGTGCCGGTTTCGGCGCAGCGCGCATTGTAGGTTGAACCGGGATAACCCAACCCAAGATACCCCGACGGTGTGTAGAACGACACACCGCTGCGTGCCTCGATGTCGCGATACCGAGATAGTGACGCACCCGCCGCGATCGACCATTCCCGCATCGGATCGACGTGACGTGTCATGCGCCCTTCGTCATAATGGCTGGCAAATACGCTGTTGTGGGTGGCGCGATCTTTCGGCTCGTCGGGGCCGACTGCAACAACCCCATCAACCGCTTCGGCAAGGTGACGCGCGGCGGCGCTTCCAATCAGACCGCGCCCGATGACGGCAAACTTGTACAGATCAACAATCCTTTGTTCAGTGGCCGTGCCCAAAGTGCTCGAAATGCGACAGCCCCGACCAAATGATGAGGCATCCAACCACTCCGATGAGAAGAGCCGATACCCAAGGCGCGGCTTCGAGTAGGCGGTCGAAGCGCGAACTTTTCTTCGAGATGACCTGAAGGCCAACCGCGGCAACAATTCCAATCCCAACCAATGTGAGCGCGAGGCCAATGGAAAACGCGCTGACCAAAATGATCCCGAGCGTGAGCTTGCCCAGATGCAAGCAAAGGATGAACACGGTGATCGCCGCAGGGCAGGGTATCAGGCCACCGGAGAGGCCAAAAAGCATCGTCTGCCAAGTGCCTATTTCGCCGGAGGCCACCCGCGCTTTGATTTCGGCCGCATGGGCGCGGGCATGGGCATCGAGGTGGGGCGCATCCAACGCATCATGATTATGGTCGTGACCATGGCTGTGGTGATGATGGTCGTGGTCGTGGGAGTGATCATGATCGTGCGAATGACCGTGGCTGTGATTGTTGTCGTGTTGATGTCCCGAGGATCGGCTCTGCCACAACATCCAAGCCGCAATACCAAGCACCAACACCCCAGAGACAACCATGAAATAGGGCTCGAGTTGCTCACCAATAAGCTCATTGCCCCACGTGAGCGCGAGCATGGCCAGCACCCAGACGATGATCGAATGGCTAAACGCTGCGGAAACCCCCAAGAGGACGGCCTGTTTCACGGTGCCTTGGATCGCCACGATATAGGCGGCCATCATAGTCTTGGAATGTCCAGGTTCTAAGCCGTGCAGCGCGCCCAAAAGCAACGCAAACGCAAAAAGCAGCACCGGGTTCGCGCTGCCGGTTTCAATCATTTCGCTCAGGTTCACGGGCTTGATCCCTTTTAGAGGTAGCGTGTGATCTCTCGCAGGTCGGCAACTGTCTTGGCGTGGTCCGCCTCGTCGGCGGGCGGATCGCTAATGCAATGGTCGATATGGTCCTGGATCAACGCTTTTTTTGCGGCGGTAATTGCGCGCTCAACCGCGTGTAACTGCTGCGCAAGTTCGGTGCAGGGGCGCCCATCTTCGAGCATTGCAATCACCTTTTGCAGGTGTCCCGCACTGCGCTTCAAGCGATTGCCGATATCGGCATGGCTGGCGTGTTTCATGATGCGAGAGTATCCCCCCTAGGGGGATATGTAAACGCCAAAGACGCCGCCGGACACCTGATACATCGAGCGTTGCAAAACCGTTTACTTTTAGCTGGCAATCTCCAATTTGAGAAAATCATATTGGACATGCAAAAGAGCCATTCTGTGCTAACAAGGCCGAAGTCTTCGCCACTTAGTACAATAGTGGATACGAGCCACAGCGTGCAGCAGGCGATGCTAAGAGTGATTCTCTAGGCACATGAAGGACTTAGGACGGCAGAAATCCCATTGCTGGTTCGCCGGCAAACAAGGACTTCTCAGAAGTGCGTCGCCGTTAAAGTTTGGATTTTTCCAAAGACTTTACAATGCCTTTTGCGCTTAGCGGAAAGAAGAAGCGACAAGCAAGTAGTATGCCGAGTAGGTAGACGATGGCCACGCCAGCAAAGACCGGGGAGGTCAGAGCATGGCGATACATCGGATCATTGAAGCCGATTGCGAGAATTTGGACAACGCTCACAGAGATGACAACTAATGTGAAACCAAGCGCATGACGCCAGCTTTCTGCGCTAGTCGGCACGCGCGTTTTACGTCGGCCGAAGACTTGTCCACTGACCATGGCAGCCATGAACGCCGAGATAAAACCGGAGGCCGAAACGGAAAATCCGAGAACCATTTCGATAACAGCGAATAATATAGCTATGCCTATAAATGCAGCAGTGAATATGGCGTAAAGGCGAATTGAGTCTGGCATGAACCAATATTTCCCAAATAACTTTGTGTTGCGCCGAGCTCACGCATTTTCGAGGACATTTTCAACTCTGACGGTGGCGTCGGGAATAAAATAATCGATTTTGAGGGTTCCGCAATGACGCCTTTCGAGGTTTTTAAGAATTCTGGCCGATTTGGGAAGCGCTATAACGCAACTATAGATATGTTTTTGTTCGGTTGTCTTGGAATGAGCCGTCGTGCAGGCCTCGGCAGTGACCTGGCGCGAGTGTCATGCAAGAGCAAGAAGAAAGACATGATGGCACGAAACCCATGGCATATTTATATGCGTCCAATTCCTTGGCGACACTTTTGATGCAAAATTATTGGTCGAAAGTGTCACTGCGTTCAGCGGGTGGCTTTTGAATTCGATAAGTCCAGTTAAATTAAGCTAACGTTTCCGTGCAACGATGTAACGACGAGCTTCGGTGGCTGGATAATTGGCTGTTTCGATGATTTCAAAGCCAGCGCACTCGATGGTCCGTTCGAATTCCTGCGCCGAATAGAATACCACAAAGGGCGCTTTCCCAAGCCACTGCATAATCGGCAACACCAGACACATGAATCGGTACATCAGCTGTAAGCCATTGGTTGGCTTTAAAAACGTCTTAGAAATTAGCAAGCCGCCGGGACGAAGAGACGCGTGACATGCTCGCAGCGTTGCCGGAAGATCTTCGACAAGATGAAGCACATTGTGAGCCATCACAGCATCAAACGGACCTTCGGGTAACCGATCTGCCTCGGTGCGCTGGAAACGAATATTTTTGACACCCTGCTCTTTGGCACGGATGCGCCCCACGGCAAGCATCTGCTCAGAAATGTCCGTGGCAACGATCTGCGCCACACTATCCGCCAACGCCAACGCCGTCGAACCTGTCCCGGCACCGATCTCAAGAACCAGATCGGTTTCTTTTAAAAAGCTGCGGGTTTGGTTGAGCGTGTACTCATAGCCCTCCATGTTTTTGATCGGTGACTTGGCGTATTTCGGCGCAACCCCATCCCAAAACTGTTCTTGGTTTACCATGTCGGCGTCCTCTACGTTGGTGCTTTTTGTTCGGGCATCTTGCATCCCATTTTTTACAAAACTGTCGCGCGCCTGCCTCATCCGCATTTCGAGGAAAACCAGTCGGATGTCACAAGCGCAAAGATCGATAAAAACGGTCATCGATCCAATATGGTACCAGTATAGGAAAATCTATTGACCCGATATTCCCTTATTAAAGTTGTGTTGTGATGGGCTGGCCCTCTTTGCGGCTGTCTGCGACTGTGACGACGGTGTCGGCGATGAGCTTGTCGGTTTTGAGGGTTTCGCGTGCGGGGTGTTGGGTCATTTGGGCCGCGCTATGTCGCATCTAAAGAGCCGCTTTTTCAGGATTTGGTTGTGTTGACCGTCATGCAGGCTTCGGCGGCTGGTTTGCTTTGTGGATGACCGCCACGGAGTGTGCGGTATCCAGTGGCGCCAGGAACGGACCATTTGAAATCGCGGCATCGGTGATGGGCGGCACGTCGCGATAATGCTGATCACGTGCTTGGCCAGGCAGGCTCAAACGCAAGCCTAGTAGACGTCTTTGAGGTATCGACCCGACCGCCGCATATCAGAGACATAGCGGACCGCGTCGGTGCGGTTGGATCGCAACCCATCGGCGATGATGTCGAGCAAGGTCTCTTCCACATCTGGCGCCATGTTTTTCGCGTCACCACAGAGATAGAAATAAGCACCGTTTTCAAGGGCTTTGAAAATCGGGCCCGCGTCTTCGAGCATCCGGTTCTGGACGTAGATTTTCTCCGACGTATCGCGCGAAAACGCCACGCGCAGGTGATTGAGCGTGCCTGCATGCTGGAACGCTTGCAGGCGGTCTTTGTAGATGAAATCCTCTGACGCATTGCGATCGCCAAAATAGAGCCAGGTTTGCCCTGTTGCGCCCACGGCTTGGCGTTCTTCAAGGAAGCCAATGAACGGCGCGATCCCGGTGCCGGGGCCCACCATGATCAAAGGCGCGCTGCCGTCGTCGGGGATGCGGAATCGTTTGTTGGGAACCAAGAACATACCCACCTCATCCCCGGGGGACATTTGGTCGATCAACATCGTCGATGCGACGCCATTGTATGCGCGCGCGCCGTTTTCCCAACGAACGGCCGCGACAGTGAGGTCAATGCGATCCGGTGCGGTTTGGGGTGTCGAGGCGATGGAATAGGCGCGATATTGCAGCGGCTGTAACAGGCTAAAGAGCACGTCTGGGTCCACATGCAGTCGCGGATCACAATTCAGAATATCGATCACATCCTTGCCCCAACAAAACGCGTCAAGCTCTGCCTTTGAGCCGGAGTTCACGGCGGCATTGATGTCATCGATCTCGATCACGCTAGACACCGCTCTCACAAAATCGAGGTTTGGTGTCATGATCTCAAATTTGGATTTCAAAAGTGCGCCCAGAAGAAGGTCATAGCCTTCCACCGTGTCGGTCTCGGAGGCATCAAGACGGTCGAGCATTTCGTCGACCAAGGGTGCGCTGTTGTAGGGGATCACCCCGATGGCATCACCGGCCAAGTACTCGATCCCACTTCCAGAAATATCGAGCGAGATGTGGTGAATCTCTTTGGATGATCCGGGACCTGAGAGGCGTGTGTTTTCAACGATCTTGGCCTGAAACGGATCGGCACGTGTGTAGCGCTTGACCTCTGGCTCTGCGGCGTCCGCGGCCGTGGCTGCCACAGGTGTCGCGCCTTCGCGCATCGGAATGGCCTGGTCTATCCAGGCCTCGGCATCTTTTTCATAGTTGAGATCACAATCGACCCGGCGCAAGCGACGCGTGGCCCCAAGCTCTTCGAATTTCTCGTCGATGTCTTTGCCCGCTTGGCAGAACTGCTCATACGCGGAATCGCCGAGCGCCAGGACACCAAAGGTCAACCCATCAAGAATGGGTTCATTGTATTCCAATTCGTCCCAAAAGGTTTCCGCATTGAAGGGCATCTCACCTTCGCCGTAGGTGGCGATCACAACCAGGACATCGTCCATATCCTCAAGTTCTTCCATGGAAATCTCGTCAAGCTCGGTGATGCGCACATCGTGGCCGCGCGTCTGCGCCATGCGCGCAGCGCTGCGCGCGACGTTCTCGGCGGTTCCGGTGACAGAGCCAAATAGAATGTTCATGCAAGGGTCCCTTTCCCGATGGGTCCGGTCGGGCACAACGCGTGGCGTTGGTGGCTTGATCTGGTCCAACTGTGATGACACTTCGCCTCAGCGTAGTGTCAATTTTGATTGACAGTTTGCATGCCAGATTGGTCGAGGTCAAGACTGGGGTGTGCGTTTGGCATCCGCCGCCGCCGACGACGACGCGGTGCACGGCCTATGTCCGCAAAAGGCTTTGAAATACAAAGTTTCTGTGCAACCATCTCTATCTGCCAGCAACTCAATATAGTCCGCCAGCCTCACCCGCCTCTTTCTGAAGGAGCGGGTATTGACGTTTTTTGGGAGGAAAATATGAACGTTCATACAACGACAAGTGGACCCAGCGCCGCGCTTGATGCGAGCCATCTCGGGGTCGAATTCCCATTCAAATCACGCTACGGAAATTTCATCGGGGGCCAATTTGTGGACCCTAAATCCGGCCAATGGTTTGAAAATGTGACGCCGGTAACAGGCGAAGCTTTGTGCGAAGTTGCCAGATCGGACGCGTCCGATATCGAAGCTGCGCTCGACGCGGCCCATGCGGCGGCAGCTGCGTTTGGCAAAACCTCAATCACCGAACGCTCCAATATGCTGTTCAAAATTGCTGACCGTATCGAAGAAAATTTGATGACGCTGGCGGTCGCCGAAACGCTCGACAACGGCAAGCCGATCCGCGAGTCAGTGAATGCGGATTTAGCGCTGGCCATTGATCACTTTCGCTATTTCGGCGGTGTGATCCGGGCGGACGAAGGCTCAATTGCCGAAATTGACGCCAATACCTACGCGTATCACTTCCATGAGCCCCTTGGTGTTGTCGGACAGATCATTCCCTGGAACTTCCCGATCCTTATGGCCGTTTGGAAACTCGCACCCGCGCTTGCGGCGGGCAATGCGGTGGTTCTCAAGCCGGCCGAACAAACGCCCGCGTCGATCATGGTGTTGATGGAGCTGTTGAGCGACTTGATCCCGGACGGTGTGGTCAATGTGGTCAATGGATACGGCGAAGAAGCGGGCGCTGCGCTCTCCACTTCGACGCGTATCGCCAAGCTGGCTTTCACGGGCGAGACGACGACCGGCAAAATCATCATGAAGGCGGCATCCGACAATCTCATACCGGTGACGTTGGAGCTTGGCGGTAAGTCCCCCAACATCTTTTTCGCAGATGTCATGGACGCAGACGATACGTTCTTCGACAAATGCCTCGAAGGCTTTGCGATGTTTGCATTGAACCAGGGCGAAGTCTGCACCTGCCCAAGCCGCGCATTGATCCATGAAAGCATTGCCGATGCGTTTTTGGAACGTGCGGTCGAGCGGGTCAAAAAGATCGTCCAAGGCAACCCGTTGCAGATGGACACGATGATCGGTGGCCAGGCGTCCAACGAGCAAATGGAAAAGATCACCGGTTACCTCAAACTTGGCCGTGATGAGGGCGCGAAAGTGCTTGTTGGTGGTGAGCGTGCTGCACTGGGCGATGGTCTGGGCGACGGTTACTACGTGCAACCCACGGTGTTCCGCGGCGAGAATTCCATGCGCATCTTCCAAGAAGAGATTTTTGGCCCAGTTCTCTCGGTCACGACCTTCAAGGACGAAGCAGAGGCTGTCCAAATCGCCAATGACACGACCTATGGCTTGGGTGCCGGGGTTTGGACCCGTAACGGCAATGTGGCGTTCCGCATGGGCCGCGCCATCGAAGCGGGCCGCGTTTGGACCAATTGCTATCACCACTATCCGGCTCACGCGGCCTTTGGTGGATACAAGAAATCCGGCATCGGGCGTGAGAACCACAAAATGATGCTCGACCACTACCGCAATACCAAGAACCTGCTCGTCAGCTACGACGAAAACCCAATGGGGTTCTTCTAAGACAAACGGTGCAGGGCGGGCCTTTGGTCCGCCCACACCAAACCATCAGGCCAGCGAAATGGATGGCGCTACGCCGATTTCGACATGCGCTGCACCCGCATCATCACATCACTCACACAACGCGCATCGCGTAGGATGGTGGCGCTGTCACCCCCTTCGCACAGCATCAAAAGTTGCGCCTGAATGCTTGTTGGATCGCCATCAATCAGGGCCCGCACCAGGTTCACAAAACACGCCTCTTCAGGAGTGACGTACAGTCGCGCTTTGCGGTCTTTGCCGGGCAGAAAGAAAAAGTTGGTTGATCGCACTTTGCTCATCTCTTGTACGATCTGGCGCAGCGCGCGGGTAAGTAAATGCGCATCATCGTGCAGCATGCGCTGTTCTGCGAGATCCAAAGCGGCGCGTTGGCACAGAGGGTGTTTGCAGCGGCCTTCGTTGAAGGTGAACCGCAACAGCGAAAGCACAAAAAAATCATGTTCGCTGAATGCGACTTTGCTGGCATGTTGGTTGGGTTTCCCAACAACTTGGAGGATCAAAGGGCTTATGGGGGACGAATGTGTCATGGTGCAGGACATCCTTAGCCGGTGGAGGAGGCATGCCTGGCACAATGTCTTGCTGGGACGATATGGTCGTGCGCTGCGCACAGTCTAAAGTCAAGGGGGCGTGTCCGTCCAAGGCGCCGCTATACCGGTTTAACAGCGATCAATTGAGGCGCGTTTTCTCTGGTCTTGCATGGGTTGCCGATGTGCGGGGCGGTATGCTTCTTCTTCCGGTGAGAATGGGATATCACTGGGATGAATTTCGCAATCCAGATTTAGGGCGCCGGGACCGATGAAACTTGAATTCCACCATATCAACCTTGTTGCCGATGATGTGGCGCGGCTCCATCGCTTCTACACGGAGGTTTTGGGTTTGGACGATGTCCCACAGGATAACTTTCCTCGGACCGAAGCGGAGGATGACAAAGGGTTTTCCGGTGATATTCGCTTTGCCACCGAAGGCAGCATGCAGATGCACCTTGCGGAGCGTAACTTTGATGTGGCGTTCAACAATGCGCAGGTTATCAACCCGGTGAGCCGGGGCCATATCGCCTTTCGCACGGATGACTTGGCCGCCGTCCTCAAGGTTCTCGATGCGCACGCGATCCCATACTCGGACTACGGCACTGCCTTTGCCAAGGAATGGCATCAGGTGTTTTTCCGTGACCCCGAGGGCAATGTGATCGAAGTCCACCAACAGGTCACCCCCGAGGATGAAAGTGCCTCGTCAGACAGTTGAGGTGACCTCTGTTGAGACATGCGCCTTGGGGGGGCTGCGCCATAAGGTTGAAGTTCCGTCACCTGAACGCGCGGTGCCAGGGCAGGTTTCAGGGTAATCTGCACGATTGAGGGGGTTAAATGTGCAAATAGCCCCAGTTTTTACCCCGATCACGCCGCTTGGCAGGTTGCGCAGTGATAGAGTGTCCGCCCGCTCAGCGTTTCTTTGGTGATGGCGCCATCACAGGTGGGACAGGTCTCTTTTCCGTAGATATTTGTGCGTTCTCCACCGTGCTTGCTGGCTTGGACGAGCTCGCCGTTCAGGCCGCCGGTGGTGATGATTGCGTTGCTCTCGACCCCGATTTGCAGCAGCGCACGCATGTCGTCCCAAAGGCCGCGCAGCTCCGCTTCGTCCAGATCGACACCGCGCGTCATGGGGTTCAGCCCCCGCAGCCAGAGGATCTCAGTGCGATAGATATTGCCGATCCCGGACATGACTTTTTGGTCCATCAAGAGTCGAGCAATCGGAGCGCGGCTTTTGCGGATACGGGCAATCGCGCGATCGGGGTCTGGATTTTCTGCCAATAGATCAGGGCCATAGCGGAGACGGAAGTTCTCCATCTCGTCTGTGGGCATCAATTCGCAAGTATTGGGGCCGATGATATCGATCTTGTGGGTCGCGCCTTCCAAGCGCAGTCTGGTTACTTCGCGTGGGGGATCAACGGGCTGTGTGCCGATACTAAAATAGCCTCCGAGACCGAGATGAATGTGCAGCGTTTGGCCCATATCAAAATGATAAAGCAGATGCTTGCCGATGGCTTCTGTCCGCACGAAAACCGTCCCGTTGAGGATTGCCGCACCCGCAGAAAAGCGCCCTTGAGGAGAGCTCGCAGCGATCCTTTGGCCCCCAATGAGGGCTGCGTGATCGCGCGCGGCGCGGTGGATGGTGTGTCCCTCAGGCATGGTCTGAGTCTCTCCCGGTTACGACTACTGCTCTTATGCGACAAAGTAATCGACGTGCGGAGATTTCAATTGCGAACCGCCGCCCTAGGTACCATCGGGCCACTTTTGCTATGGGGGTTCTCGTGTCCACCGTGCTTCTTATCCTGCCTAATCAGTTGTTTGACCCTCATCCCGGGTTCAAGCATGGAGCGGATCGTATTGTTCTTTTCGAAGATCCTTTGTTCTTTCAAGATGCCCAATATGAGGCTCGGTTCCATAGACAAAAGCTCTGGCTGCACCGCTCAAGTATGGCGCGGTATCTAAACGTACTTCGAAGCCGCAATGTTGCCGCCGAAGTGGTCAGTTTTGACCATCGCCGGGACGCCACCGCACGCATGATCGCGAGGCTCAAGGCCGATGGCGTCTCAAAGATTGTCATGGCGCATCCGGTGGATCATACCGCAGAGCGTCGACTTGAAGCAGCCTGCACCGTCGATGGGATTGGCCTGATCTATCTGGACACGCCGGGCTTCCTCAACAGCCACGCCGACAACCTAGATTGGGCTGCGGGCCGCAAACGGTGGTTCATGGCGGAGTTTTACAAATCCCAACGGCGTCGGCTTGATGTCCTGATGGACGGCAACGAGCCGGTGGGCGGCCAATGGAGTTTTGACGAGGACAATCGCAAGAAAATCCCTAAGGCGCTGATCAACCAACTCCCGATCATTGATTGGCCCCGTCACGACATCATTGACGAGGCCGCCCGGCAAAGCGTGGAGGCCGATTTCCCGGATGCGCTGGGCAGTATTGATCGGCTCTACTATCCCACCTCGCATGGGGCTGCGGCGGCCTGGCTTGATCAGTTTTTGGAGCGTCGTTTTGCGCTCTTTGGCGACTACGAGGACGCTATCTTGGAGGACGAAAACTGGCTCTGGCATGCCGTGCTGACGCCGGCACTTAATATCGGTCTGCTCACGCCGCGCCAAATCCTGGATGCCACCTTGGCCCATGCCGCTAAACAAGACGTGGCCATGAATTCGCTCGAAGGTTTTCTGCGCCAGATCATCGGTTGGCGTGAGTTTATGCGCGCAACCTACGAAGACCTTGGCGTCAAAATGCGCACCACGAACCATTGGCAACACACCCGCAAAATGCCGACCTGTTTCTATGATGGCACAACGGGGATCGGCCCCATCGACGACACGATCAAACGCATCCTGGATACCGGTTACTGCCACCATATCGAGCGACTGATGATACTCGGTGGGTTTATGTTCCTCTGTGAAATCGACCCCGACGAGGTCTATCGTTGGTTTATGGAGATGTTCGTGGATAGCTACGATTGGGTCATGGTGCCCAATGCTTATGCCATGAGCCAACATGCCGATGGTGGGTTGATCACCACAAAACCGTATTTCTCTGGCTCAAACTATGTGCGCAAGATGAGCCATTGGCCCAAGGGGCCATGGGCCGAAACATGGGATGGTCTCTACTGGCGGTTTATCCTCAAGCACTCGGAGGCACTGGCATCGAACCCGCGCTGGTCAATGATGTGCCGCACGGCGCAGCGGATGAAACCCGAAACCCGAGATGCCCATTTGCACAATGCTGAGGCTTTCTTGGGTGCTTTAGCCTAGGCGAATGGATTGATGATCTGCGCGGTGGGAAAGAGCGCGATGATGTCGTCGCGGCTTTTTTCTTCGAACATCAGCTTCACATTGGGCCCTGCATCCATGGTTGCATAGGCCTCAAGCCCATCACGGCGCGCCGCCCAGAGCGCCTCCAGATGCGCAAGCGAGGCGGGCTTGATGTAGCAAACCGCGGGACGCGCGGCCAACATAGAAGCGTGCATGGCAAGGGCATTGGCTTCTGCCAATGCGCCGACCGATCCGAAGTCACCGTCCCGCACCAGCGCCTCAATTGCATCGCAATCGGCTTCGGCCTGTGTGGGCCAGGTGGCATAGAGCGGGCTGGTTTTGACCGTGTGGGTCATTCCCTCAGATGATGACTGCGCTTTGGGGCCTGAATCCACGAGCACAACTGCGATGCGGAAATCGGGAAGATTGGCGTCAATGGGGCGCGCATGGCTATCGGTGCCATCGCGGCGTTCTCCGACGTTCCAACGCACAAAGCCGGGCCATAGGGATCGTGTGGCACTGCCGCTGCCAAATCGGGCCAACATGCTTTGTGTCTCTTTGGGCAAGTCTGCGGCGAACGCGTCGTTGAGGGCTGAGACCAGAGCAGCAAACCCACTTGCAGATGACGCCAGGCCTGCGGCGGTGGGCACAGTGTTCGTCGTCTCGATCAACAGGTTAGGGCGATTCACGCCGCAGAATCGATCTACAAAGCGCCAGATTTTGGCGGCTGCCGTTGCGTCCCCGCCCATGGCGCGACCATTGAAAGAGAGGTGATCGGTATCGGCAGGGGCGACCTTAGTATGTGTGCCCAGTTGTCCCAAGCTGATGGAAAGTGACGAATTGGTTGGCAGATTCAAAGCGGTGTCGCGTTTGCCCCAGTATTTTGACAGCGCAATGTTGGCCGGTGCATAGGCTTCTGCCACGTGGGGTGCGCCCAAAGGACGGGGCACACTTGCATCAAATATCGCGGTGGCATTAGTCATGGATGCGCAATCCTTCGATGGCGAGCGGGGCAGGTGTAAACCCCTCAGGCCGCGCGCCCATCGACAACACGCAATCGCCCAACCCAGAACCTGATATTTTGCAGGCCATCAGCCCTGGCGTGGTCAGCGCTTCGGCTATGATGGCGTCAATCGTGTCGTCAGAAACCCCCAATGTGCCCATCAGCGCTTGGTAGGCATTCATCAAAGGTCCTGCGTTGTGCCAGGCATCGCGCTGGACGGCTGCGATGGTGGCGGATGCGTTAGCCCCCATTTCGGCATAGAGGGCATCGACCAATTCTTCGCGTCCCAGCCGAGAGGCGGCGACTTTGGCCAGAACCTCTCCCGTCGGCGTTTTATAGCCCGTGTATTTTAAGCCAAGGGCAGGGGGCGTGAACACTGGGGTGATTTGGGCAGGCTGACCGTTTTGAGGGATCTGATAGGCCAGGCATCCGCCTGTGAGACTTGCGGCGAGGTCTGCGCCACTGCCGCGCCCTTGGATATTGCGCACGATGGAGAGTGCATCAGCGTGAATGGTGTCGCGCGTTCCGCCTGTCGTATGCGCCAGCACGCCCAAAGTGGCGACTGTTACGGCTGCTGAGGAACCCAAGCCCAGGGTCGGGTTGATCTGTGATTTCACGTCGATGCTTACGCCGCCCGCGAGGTCTGCGGCATACTTTGCGACGGCGGCCACGATGAATCGATAGGGACCGTCCTTGGGCAGGTCGGCAAGGTCATAGAGAGCGTCTTTTGCGATCTCGGAGGTGATCCTAAGCTGGCCGTCGGTTCTATGCACTCCCGTGACAGAGACGCGTTGATCGATGGCAGCCACAAGCGCTGGGTGCCCGTAGACCACGGCATGTTCGCCAGTGATCATCACTGAACCCGGCGCAGTGGCGATTACAAGTCCGGACACAGCGCCGCCCCTTCGCGCGCAATGGAAAGCCGTTCGGCGCTAAACTGTGGATATGTGCTCATGACGGCGGCCAACGCATCGGGGTCGTGGTGATGAACGAGAACGACACCGCCACCGTCGCCGCGCACCGCGCCTGCGCCGGAGACTTTGGCGGCGCCGCCTGAGGCCGCGATGCGGTCGATGAAAGCCCTTGTGGGCTCTGGCACCACGCCAATGCGGCAGAGCAATTCGTGGTTCGTGGCGATCATCTCCGAGGGGCTATCGCCCGCGTGCAATGCCGCTTCAAAGCCCTTTGTACAGGCTTCGAAATCGTCCCAAAGCTGGGTGTCTTGGCCATAGTTGGCGCGGACAGCCGCCACGCATTCGCCTGTTTTGGACACTGGTGTCCCCGTATGTATCCAATGCCAGGCGTCCGAACTGAGCAAAGGGTGATCATCGGGAAGGGGCAGTTGATGAATGTCCTCGCTGTGCACGCGGTTCATCCCGCCAAAGACCACGGCGGAGGCGTCAATGGCGGAGCCACGCCCATGTTGCAGCCGCTCGCAGAACCGAACTTTGTCGAACCGATCCTTGGGGTTTTGCGGGCGCCGCAGAAGGTGTTCAAAGAGTACAAAGGTTGCGGCGACCACGGCTGCGGACGAGCCGAGACCTGCGCCTAGGGGCATCTCAGAGCGTGACGCGAGTTGACCCGGCACGGGCAGGGGAAGGCCGCCCACGCTGGCACCTGGAATGGGCAGGTTGGGCAGCAGAGAGGTCAGTGCATAAATCGACAAATCATCGGGACGTTGCAGGATATTCTGCACCGGCAGCGCGCCGTTCATGAAGTCGTCAAAGCGACGATCCAGCGTGTCTTTGAAACCTTTGAGAATGTCGAGCGGGTAGAAAGAGCTCGGCGAAAGGCTTTCGAATACCGTGCGCAGCCCACCGGTCTGGTGCAGCGGCGTGAACCACATCTCGATGTAGGTCTCGATGGCCACGGCAAGGGCTGGCTTGCCATAGACCACGGAATGCTCGCCCGACAGGATCAACTTGCCGGGTGCGCGCGCTCCGATTTCTCCGGGTCGTTTGCGGCGGTCAGGCAGCGGCGTAGTGGCGTTTGTGCTCATCGATATGCGTTAGCCTAAATCGCCCGCGGGCCGCGTGCGGAGTGATGTGAGACAGCCCATCGTGGGGATCGGGTGCGTGCCACATCTCGACATAGTCTTGATAGCTCAGAGACGTACGATCCGAGAGCAGCGTGCGGTGTTGGTGCTCCATCAATTGATCGCGGTAGCCGGGTTGGACAACCGCAGAGAAGAACTCTGCCACGGCACCAGAGCCATAGCTGAAGAGACCGACTGGACGACCCGAGAGGTCAGCATCGACATTTTCGAGCATGGAGGTCAGGCTGAGATAGAGCGACGCGGCATAGCAGTTTCCAACCTCACGGTTGTAGACCATGCCCGGCTCGATCAGTCCTTGGTCGTTCTGGGCCTCGTTGATCGAAGACAGCTTTCGGTGCGCTTTCACGCCCATGGCTGTGAAAGGCAGGTGATAGCAGAACTGCGCCATCTCGTTGAAGGCACGGCCACCGTTCTCGGCAAAATCGTCCCAGGCACCGCTCAGGGCTTGGAGATATTTGATGGTCGAGTATTTTCCGTCTACTAAGGGCGTCTTGCGGTGATTGGGCCGCCAGAAGTCCATGATGTCTTCGGAGTGACAGCCCGAGACCGCTTCGATTTCCATCAGTCCAGGATCAGCGGAGACGAGCATCGCAACCGCGCCGCACCCTTGGGTGGCCTCAGCAGGGCTACCAAGGTCGTAGCGGGAGATGTCGGAGGCGATGACCAGAACTTTGCGGTCTGGCTTACGGGTCACGTGCCCACAGGCCAATTGCAGCGCCGCTGTGCCCGAGTAACAGGCGTGTTTGAGTTCCACGACGCGGCAGCGCGATGGAAGATCAAGCAGGCGATGCACATAGACGCCGGCCGCTTTGGATTGGTCGATCCCGGTCTCGGTGGCAAAGAGCACAGTGTCGATCTTGTCGGCGTCTTCGGCGGCCACAATATTGGAGGCAGCCTCAGCGGCGATCGTCACCACGTCTTCATCATGGCTTGGCACAGCGATTTTGTTCTGACCAATACCACGCGCGAATTTCTCGGGGTCGATGCCCTTTTCCTCGGCCAACGTATCCAATGCGAGGTAGTGCTTGGGCACGTAGAAACTGATTTTGTCGATACCGACTTTGGTCATTACCAAACCTCCTTAGCCGCGCTCCATGGTGAAATGGGTGCGCATCAATTCCCCGGGATTGGTTTGTGCGGCCAGAAGCGAAATCTCGCCACACAGGACGGTTGCGGCGCACAGCACGGCAAGACGGCGGGCGTTCTCACCGGGGTCTCTGTCTGCGCGACACCCCATTTGGGTCAGGTTTTTCTCAACAACGTCATTGCCTTTGCCCGAGCCGACGGAGCCAACGATCAAGTTTGGCAAGGTGCAAGAGAAATAGAGGCTGTCTGGGCGGGCTTCGGTGTGGACCATGCCCTGGCTGCCCTCGATGATGTTGGCGGCGTCTTGGCCTGTGGCCAGGTAAAACGCGAGCAACATGTTGGCGAAGTGAGCGTTCGCGCTGCGCAAGGAGCCTGCGATCACACCACCGACAAGGTTCTTTTCAAGGTTGAGCTGCGCCATTTTTTCCGGTGTGGTGCGGAGTTGTTGGGCACATAGCTCGCGCGATATCTCCATCTCAGCGACAACGTATTTGCCGCGACCGTGCAGGCCGTTTACGGCGCTCACCTTTTTGTCGGTACAGAAGTTGCCCGAGATGCTGGCATATTCCAGTTGCGGGTATTCTTGCAAAATCCAGGCCAAAAGCGCGTCGGCCGCGCCGGTAACCATATTGTGGCCAGACGCATCACCCGTGCCGCATTCAAAGCGGATAAAGAGTAGGTTGCCGACGATCTGACGGTTCACATCCAGAAGGTGGGCGAAGCGGCTAGTACTGCGCACAACCGCGTCCACTTCGTCTTGGCGCGATTCAATGGAGGTCCAAGCCTTGTATGCCTCTTCGGCATTGGCGGCGCGGACGACCACAGAGCGGGTCATGCGCTCATCGACCAAAGTACAGCGGATGCCACCTGCTTTGCGCGACACGCGTGCCCCGCGCCCCGTCGACGGCCAAAGTGGCGTCTCGTAGGTGGCCATGGGGACGCTGACTTCCTCGTTAACCACATTGCCTGTGATGGCGATAGGTCCGATCCACTGGGTTGGGATCGGTGTGATTTCTTTTGCGTTTTGCTTCATGTTCTTGGCTACAGGTCGAAAGGTTGCGGGGTGTAACGTCGGCTTGTCTGTCAGAGTGTAAACTAAAACTGACAAACCGCAAATACTTCGTTCATAGCAGGAGGTAGTGTACTTTTTGCTCCTTTGCACGACGCAAAGCGCCGCACGTCCAATTCAGGGAAATTAGGGCTCTGATGGGTTTAGGTTTCGTGAATTAGAGACCTATTGGATGCCCGCCTGAACGTATTCTTATTGGGTCGCCTAGGCGCGATAATGTGCCATCAGGTGCGAATCGCAATGTTGGTTATGGGTCTCAAGACCACAGCCTTGGTGCGAAGTTCGATTTATGACATCTCGACACGCCATATATCGCAGACCTATGGCCCGTATACCAACTTGCGGTTGTATGATGCGCGGGCCAGTATATGCGCCATGCGTTCCGCATGTCGAAACACAGATTGAATGGGGCAAGGCTATGCCAAAACTCAAAATCACGGTCGCTGACATGGTCGCCGCGGCCCGCGCGCGCATCGAAGAGGTGGAAACCAAAGACCTCATCGATATGGTGGATGATCCAAATGTCGTGGTCGTCGACATACGCGATATTCGGGAGCGTCAGCGTACCGGATTTATTCCAGGTAGCGTGCACGCGCCGCGTGGGATGATTGAATTCTGGGTCGACCCCGAGAGCCCATATTACAAGGACGTCTTTGGCCAAGATAACAAGAAATACGTGTTCCACTGTGCCAGTGGCTGGCGGTCTGCGTTGACGGTGGCGACTTTGCAGGACATGGGGTTTGAGGCCGCGCACCTCAAAGAAGGGTTTTCAACGTGGGCCAAACAAGGTGGTCCGGTTGAAGAGGCCGAACTTATGGACGACTGACGTTTTTAGATAGCGCGCGCTTTCTGTTGGATTGGGAAGTCGATCTGCGCGCAGCCGCTGTCTCGGAGATTGATGTCCGCCATCGAGCACCGTGGCGTTGGATCTTGAGAGAGGTAGAGCGTCGTTTGAAACCCCTCTACACAGATTGTGAGATTTTACACGGCGGTGCACCCAATTTACCAAATGTTCAGTGCGGCGGAACAAGTCTCGTCTGGATTGCGGTGCAATTCTCTCGACGCGCTCAACGTCTGTAAAAGTCGACAGTTGATTGACCGTGACAGGCACTTGCCTCGGTAAGCCCCAAGGCACGAGAGATATCACAGACGCTCATCCCTTGTTTGAGGCCAGCCAATGCCTCAAGGATTGCAACACCCATCGACGGAGTAAAATCGATCCGTGGCGCGGTTTCTTCGTTCACTGTTTTCTTCCTGGCGGTATGGCTCGGAGACGAATTCGGGTGGGTGATGTGATTGAACTGCGGGGAGAGGCCCCTCAAACTTGCGAATCTGAACACGCGTTGAATGGGCCGCTGGGCTTTGACCGAACTCCGACCTGCGCAAACAAGGTATCGGAGTTGCCGTGGCGATCAAGGGCGCCGGGGGCACTCAAGCCCAGATCATACCATGCGCCCGTCCAGAGAAAGACGCAACCCGGGGCGATGTCATCGGTGACCTGTGCGCCCGCCAGACAATGTCCTCGTCCATTGAAAAGTTCCACGAGGTCTCCATCTGTGAGCCCGCGCGATATGGCGTCCTGGGGGTATAGAAACACCGGCGCGCCCGGCGATCTTGGCCGACATGCTCAGCGCGCCTTGGTCGAACTGACTGTGTAAACGTGTTCTAGTCTGACCAGATATGAGTGCGAGCGGAAGATCTTTGGAGACGTTCTGAGCCCAGTCATGGCGCGCGACCTGGGTGGCGTGACCTGCGCATTCAAGCAGGCTGAATTCTGCAACGGTCTTGGAGAAAAGCTCGATGCGACCGCTGGGCGTTGCTCTGGGTGGTGCGTTTGGGTGGTGGCGATACTCCGACAAAAAAATGCGATCTGGCGTGGGGTCTTGAAGCTCGACAATGTCGCCTGCGATAAAAGTTGCCTAATCAGGCAATGTTGTACCGTGCTTTTGTGTCTCAATTTAAGTGTCAGCCCATATCACACGGAGCCAATCTTCTTCGGTGCGCCCTTCAGTGAGGGCATTTGCCACGCCCAAGCGCTCCGCCAAGTCGCTATAGGTATCGTATTCCACACGGTAGTCGCCTGGTGGCTCCACGGCTTTGGGCATCGGCACTAGGATATTGTCGGTCTGCCTCCGAAAATGTGAGGCATCGCTACGAGCGCTGCGTTGCAACTATAATTGCCTTTAGAACGAACAAAGCCCCCGATGGTGTTGAGAAAGCGTTTGGGTCGACTTTGGGCGTAGTGGAACCGGCCAGCGCTGGACCAACCATACGAGCCCGCAAAGATATGTCTGTTTCCGTAGTCTTTGCGCACGCGACCCAGTTCGGACGTGACATGCGAAAGGGCGATCTCCCAACTGACCTCGACAAAAGGATCTCGGCCGCGTTCTCCTTTCTCGCCAGGAAGCCAGCTTTCGCGTATCGCAGGGCATAAGATGTCGGCGTGGCTATTCAGCCCCTCAGCCATATCGGTGTTGAGCGGAGAAGGATTGGGATCAGAGCTATGGCCGGTGACGTCCAAGATGCGCTGACCATCGGTGTGCACAACGCCGATCCCCCAATGGGACGAATTCAGTATGTGGCGGTCATTGGGCATCGCAAGGCGTTTGGGTATATGGAGAGACTACCCCACTTATTGACGCCATCGCGCGGCGCTGTCATCGGTGATTTGCTTGAGGTTACATCCAATTGATGACGTATAGAGAGGCCGACAGAATGAAGCGAATTGACCATTTCGCAATTGGCACATCAGATTTGCCGTCTGGTCAAGCAGCGCTGGAAGCGATGCTTGGTGTCACCGTACCAAACGGCTCGAGACACGACGCGATGAGCACGCACAACTGCGTCTGTCAATCGGGCAGTGAGAGCTTTCTGGAGTTGATCGCGATTGACCCGCAGGCACCCGATCCCGGTCGTGTGCGGTGGTTCACCCTGGATGATCCTGCGACACATGTGCGTATCGCGGAACGACCTCGGGCTCTGTGTTGGGTGGTCAATACGTCTGGTCTTGATGCTGTGGTTGCAGCCTCGCCGGTCGATTTGGGTGAGATCGTCTTTTTCCAACGAGGTGAACGGTCCTGGCGGTTGACCGTGCCAAAGGATGGCTCCTTGCCTGCGGGCGGCTGTATTCCGGCCTTCATCGAATGGTCGCCGGCTCCACATCCGAGCACCGGGCAACAAGACCTTGGCGTCATTTTGGAGCGGGTCCGTCTGACGCATCCTGATCCGGACGGGTTGATGGCGACGCTCAAAGCCTTGGGCGTGGATCACTTGGCGGATGTGTATGCAGGCGACTGTGGCTTGGCGTTTGAGATCTCTTCGCCCAATGGGACGGTCACCGTCGACTAGTGCACAGGTTCAGCGCTTTTCTCGGCGCAACTGGTCTTTGAGATATTTGCCATTGCGCCCCAGGGGGCGGGATGAGATCCACAAATAAGTTAGTTCACTGATAGGTTAGCCAATCGCCGCGACAATCGAGGCACGCGCGCGCTGGTAACATAGGGTTGGCATCATAGACCTGGTTGGCTCTGCGAGCCAGACATCGCGCCACGCGTTTGAATAGCCACCTATCCTTTTGAGCGCTCCGCTATACCCAAAGCTGCACGCACGGTGGATCGCGATCTCTTATCGCTTGGGGTGTAGTAACTGGAGCGGCCCCATGCCACGCAATAAAACTCTCACACGTTCTGTGGCTCTTTTGTTCACTCTCTGCGTCCCGCAGTTGGCGCAAACGGACGAAAGCGTGCTCTACGATGCTCCAGCGCCAGCAGACGCAGTCTTCGTGCGACTGTTGGATGTTCCCAAAGCGGCGTCGAGCATCGCTTTTGGCGGCCGCATCCTTCCCCTCATGGACGCCTTGGCCGACACCTACACCGCGATCAGCGCGAGCGATCTGAGTGATGTAGCGCCAGGCGGTTACTATAGCCTGGTCTCGCAAGGTGACCATATGGCGGCCATCGAAGAACCTCCCCGCGAAGCCGTCTCAAAAGTGCACTTGATCGTCGTGAACAACTCTCTGACGACTGTGCGCCTCATTGTACCTGGGGCCGATATGGAAGTCGTGGGCGCGGTCGAGCCCGGGGCTTCCGGCAGCCGAGCTGTCAATCCGGTGAACGCAACGCTCGCCGTTGAACGCATCAGCGACGGCACCCTTCTGGAGCAATTCGATGTCTCCCTTTCGCGTGGCCAAAATGTGAGTTTCATCGCTTTCAAAGACACTGCGCGTATTGTCAAAAACACGTTCGGCCCAGTGCTGACGCTTAATTAACGACAGCGGAATGGTCTTCTCCACACCGATATTCCTGTTTGCGTTTCTGCCGTTCTTTTTACTGGCCTATTATGCGACGCCACAACGTCATCGGACGCTCACTCTGCTTGTGGCAAGCTGCGTGTTCTATGGGTGGTGGAAGGCGGGCTATCTGGCGTTGGTGTTGGGTATTGCCACGCTGAGCTACGTTGCAGGTGGCTTTGCCAGCAGCGCCCAAAGCCCTGCCTTGCGCCTTTGGGCTGTGCGTATGGGTGTGGCTGCCAATCTGACGGTCCTAGGGTGGTTCAAATACGCCTATTTCATTGCGGGTTCTTACGCAGATGCCCTGGCAAAGCTGGGCGCAGACGCGGGTCCAGGCATCAGCCTTCCCGAAATTGTCCTGCCCATAGGCCTGTCTTTTCTGGTCTTTCAATCCATCAGCTACATAGTCGATGTAGCGCGTGGTGATGCGCCGCCGGCGTCGCGATTGGTGGATTTTCTGGCTTTCTCGTCGCTCTTTCCGCAACTGATCGCAGGCCCCATCTTGCGATACAAAGATCTGGCGCATCAGTTCCAAGATCGCACCCATAGCATTGAGCTCTTTTCGCAAGGCGTGAAGCGTTTTGTGACGGGTTTGGCGATGAAAATCCTCGTGGCTGATACGGTTGCGCCGCTAGCGGATCGCATGTTTGCGCTGGACGCACCGACGATGGCGGAAGCGTGGCTTGGGGCATGTGCCTATGCGATCCAGTTGTTCTTCGACTTCGCGGGGTATTCGGCAATGGCCATTGGCCTGGGTTTGATGCTGGGCTTTCGTTTCATGGAAAACTTCGACGCGCCCTATATCAGCCGTTCGATCACCGAGTTCTGGCGCCGCTGGCACATCAGCTTGTCGACCTGGCTGCGTGATTACCTCTACGTACCTCTCGGTGGCAATCGTGCGGGCGCCTTGAAGACCTATCGCAACTTGATCCTGACCATGGTCCTTGGCGGTCTCTGGCACGGTGCAAATTGGACCTTTGTCCTTTGGGGCATTTGGCACGGCGGGCTGATGGCCATCGAACGCGCAATGGGTTCCAAGGACTTTCCAAGCGTGTGGCCACCATTGTTGGCTTGGCCTTTGACGATGGTCTTAGTGCTGATCGGTTGGGTGCTCTTTCGCGCGGACACGGTATCTCACGCGTTCGAAATGTTTGGCGGCATGTTTGGGGTCAATGGTGTTGCGTTGCGTGCCGAGACATTGATCCTCTTTCGACCGACGGAGGCAATCGCGCTTGGCCTTGGGGCGATCATCGCAACCCATCGGGCTTGGACGCAGCACCTGAACTTCGAGTTTGTACGTGCGGCTTGGGGGCAAACCGCAGCGCTGCGCGCTCTGGCGGGCTTTGCGATTTGCGCGGTCATTATCCAAGCACGCGGCGAAGCACCCTTCCTTTACTTCCAGTTTTGAGAGAGCGGGATATGAACGCAAAACCATCGCACTCATCCTACATTTTCGCCGCTGCCTTTATCGCTCTCTCTCTAATACCGGGCGCATGGACCATCGCGCACACGCCGGTGGCGAATTTGAATTCTGACGTGATCGATGGCGCTGCGCAGCGCCACTATGAAGAGCGGTTCGAAGACATGTTCTTGCTCAGGGATAGCCTGCGCCAGACCTGGAGCGCGCTCAAGTTTGGGCTTTTGGGTGAAATGGATGAGGGCGCTATTGAAAGCCCCTCTGGCATTTTGTTTACGGCAGAAGAATTCATGCCCCCGCAGGAGACTCGCGACTTTGGTGATGCGTTGTTGCATGCCAAAATAAGGGTCGAAGCCGCGGGTGCGGAACTTGTTCCCGTGATCATCCCTGACAAAGCGCGGATGCTGTCCGAGCACTGGCCGCAGCCGCGCTCCGCGTCATTCATAGCCCGTTACGATGTGGCGTTGACGGAAGCCAAGGCCCTTGACCTGCGGGCTGTCGACCTCCGCAAAGTGCTTGGCGGGCCCATGTCTTTCATGAAAACGGACACTCACTGGAGCCCAGAAGGGGCGCAGTCGGTGGCCGTAGCTTTGGCGGAGGTCCTTAAAGAAAGCATCCAAGTGACCACGACGTTTCACACCACGCAAACCGGGGGGCGGGACTTCAAGGGTGATCTTGTGGCTTTTGCGGATACCGGGGTCTGGCGTCCCTTGGTTGGCCCCGCGTCTGAGACGATTGGCACATTTGAGACGTTTTCTGAAGCTAATGGCGGCCTCGGGCTCTTTGGTGAAGCGCACATACCCGTGGCCCTTGTGGGAACAAGTTTTTCGGCACGGCAGGACTTCCACTTCGAAGGATTTTTGAAGTCTGAATTGCAAGCCGACGTGGTGTCGTTTGCCCTCCAAGGGCAGGGACCTTTCACACCCATGGACCGATTTTTGGACGGTGAACACCTCGAAGAGGTCAAGCCGGACATCGTTCTTTGGGAAATTCCTGAACGCTATCTAAATACTTGGAGTGATCCCCAATGAATACTTTTGTTAGCCTTTGCACAGCGGCAGTGTTGTGCGCTCCTATGTCTCTGGCTGCGCCGTTGTGTGATGCCTTCGCATCAGCGGATGCCATGCCCAAGAAGTATCGAAAACTCGCCCCGGTTTTGTCGGCGGGGCCTGCGGATTGGATCCTGACACAGGATCAGATGGATAAGCACTATGCATTAAGCGTGGAAAAGTCTGAACTGTTGTCCCTGATCGCCGCGGAGTTCGCAGCGCGGGACACTCAAATGGCGGTGATGATGGCACCTCCACGTCCGATTGTGGCTGGGCAAGACACGTTAAATGCGTTGTCCGGTGGCGCTGCGGATTTTGATGTTGGTGCGGTATCGCAATCCTTTGATCAGATGATCGAAGATATGCGTGCCGCTGGCATTATCGCGCCCAACTTGCTTCACGTGGCACTGCGCGACGACGAAATGCGCGACGCCTATTATTATCGCCACGATACCCATTGGACGCCGCTCGGCGCAGCTGAGAGCGCATATGCGCTGGCCGAAGCCGTTGTCTCGGGGGCGGTGGCTGGATTTGAGGGGATTGCCCCCACGCGTCCGATGTTTGAAGCCAATGCGGATGTCCACAGTGAAAGAGGGTCTCTGGCGGATATGGCTCGGGCCGTATGCGCGGCTGAGATTGCACCAGTCCTCTCCCCCATTCCAAGTTTTGGTGCAACTGGATTGAGCTTGCTGGGCAATTCTGAAGATCGCCCCTCAGTGATCCTCGCAGGGTCTAGTTTTAGCGACCGCTACAAGCGTGATGCCTATCGGTTCGCAGATGGTATCGCTGGCGCATTGAAGGCGGATGTGGCCAATCATTCGGTGTCCGGTGGCGGTGCGATTGGCGCGATTGAAGGCGTGGTCAACGCCGGTTTGCTCGACAAGGACACAACACCCAGTTTGGTCATCTGGGAGCTACCTTACACCGAAGCCAAGGGCAACTTGGGCGCGCTTCGACAACTTTTGGGGGCTCTGCAAGCACGCCGCACCGGGGAGGTTCTGGCCACTGCTGAACTTACGGGTTCCAAAGAAGTTAAGCTAAAAGTGAAGGGCAGAAATGCCGGGCTGCTCAAGATCTATTTGCCAGGGGCATCGCTTCAGTGGGTCAAAGTCGACCTACGCTTTGAGGACGGATCAAAATCAACGTCCAAAATGGTCCGTAGATCCCATATTCCTGGTGCGTTCCAATCCGACCAATGGCACTTCAGCCTGTCGGCGCTGCAAGGGCGTGTGCTCAAATCCGTGGGCATCCGGTACGATAGCGGAAAACTCGGCACGACAGCTAAAGCCAGCATGCTGGCATCTCCGGTCGCCAATTGAAGCAGCCCTAAAAAAACATGCTGGACTCCCGCAAGTTTGCGGGCGTTTTGTGCGTTTGTAAGGTCCTTTTTCGACCGCCTTGCCGATGGGCGGGGCCGTTGCCCAATCCGAGTTTAAACATCAGCTGGCCGCACAAGCCATCTTCATGTCAACCTGGATTATTTGTGCGAAAAAAATATACAGATCGAGAAATTTCCGGGTCTTTACCGTAAAAAAACACAGAACCCCCCCCGTGACGTCTGTTTAGACATGCGCCACAATAGCGCCAGTTCTGCCAGCATAGGTTTCTAACTTGCGCGCTGAAGGATCACCAACAAGGAGAGAAAAATGAAAACGGCTACCAAACTTTTGGCTGCTGCGGCGTTGCTGTCGTCCACGGCCATGGTGAACGCAGAAACGCTGCGTTGGGCGCGTTCGGGGGATGCGCTTACGCTAGACCCCCACGCCCAAAACGAAGGCCCGACCCACACAGTTCGCCACCAAATGTATGAGCCGCTCATCATTCGTGATGTAACCGGCGCCTTTGAACCCGCGCTGGCGACCGAGTGGGCCCCCTCTGCAGATGACCCCAACGTTTGGGTTTTTAAGCTGCGCGAAGGTGTGACTTTCCACGGCGGCGAAGCCTTTACCGCTGAAGACGTGGTGTTCAGCTTTGAACGCGCCCAGCAACCTAATTCGGACATGAAAGAACTGATCGGCTCGATCACCGAAGTGCGCGCTGTAGACGATTATACGATCGAGATGGTAACTGACGGTCCAAACCCGATCCTGCCCGCGAACCTCACCAACCTGTTCATCATGGACAAGGGGTGGACCGAGGCAAACAACACCGTCAACGTTCAAGACTTTGAAGGCGGCGAGATCACATACGCCACCACAAATGTCAATGGCACGGGAGCCTATGTGCTCCAAAGTCGTGAGCCTGACGTCAAAACGGTTATGACTCGTAACGAAGCGTATTGGGGCCGTGATCAGTTCCCGCTAGCGATTTCTGAAATCATCTACACGCCGATCCAGAACAATGCGACGCGCGTTGCTGCGCTTTTGTCGGGTGAGGTGAACTTCCTTCAAGATATGCCAGTTCAAGACATCGCGCGGGTCGATAGCACCGAAGGCAAAGGGGTGAAACAGGCGCCTCAAAATCGGGTGATTTTCTTTGGTATGAACCAGGGCGCAGCCGATCTTGAAGCCGATAATGTTGAGGGTGCAAACCCGCTTGCCGACGTGCGCGTACGAAAAGCGATGTCCATGGCGATCAACCGCGATGCAATTCAAACCGTTGTGATGCGCGGCCAATCCCAGCCTGCGGGCATGATTGCTCCTCCCTTCGTCAACGGCTGGACCGCTGCGATGGACGCTGAAAGCACAACCGACATCGAAGGTGCAAAGGCGTTGATGGCGGAAGCGGGCTATGCCGATGGCTTCTCGATCCGTCTTGATTGCCCCAATGATCGTTACATCAACGATGAGCCGATCTGTCAGGCCGCCGTGGGCATGCTGGGTCAGATCGGGATCACGGTAAACCTTGATGCCATTCCAAAAGCCCAGCACTTCCCAAAGATCACCGACGGCAAGACCGATTTCTACATGCTGGGCTGGGGTGTTCCGACGTACGATTCCGAGTACATCTTCAACTTCCTCGTGCACGGTCGTGAGAGCGACATCGGCACATGGAACGGCACTGGTTTCGACAACGATGATCTGGATGCCAAGATTAAAAGCCTGGCGTCCAACACAGATCTCGACGCTCGTAACGCGGATATCGCGGCCATCTGGCGTGTGATCCAGGATGAGCAACTCTATATCCCAATCCACCACCAAGTCCTGAACTGGGCCATGGCGGATGGCCTGGGCATCGACGTTGATCCCAACGACCAACCTAAGGTGAAACACTTCACCACCGACTGATAAATTGGGCCGCTGTGATCTTCATATTGCGGCGGCCCGACGTTTCCACGCACTTGCGATCCGGGGGCGCTTGGCGTTGTAGGTTGTCCCCATTGATCTGCCGTTTAAGACTTGGGACGGGGAAAATATCATGCACACATACCTCTGCTCTGCGGCGCTGGTGGCTGTCTTGGCGGCGCCAGCCTTTGCGGCAGATTTCAAATTCGCTGTGACCACTGATCCGCAAACGATGGACCCTCATGCCGTCAACTCCGCTCCGGTTCTTGGCTTTTTGAACAATGTCTACGAAGGTCTAGTCCGCCGCGGCAAGGATATGTCCATTGAGCCGTCGCTTGCCGCAAGTTGGGAGCCGATCGGCAACGGCGAAGGCTGGCGGTTCAACCTCCGCCGAGGCGTTACGTTCCACGATGGCGCAGAATTCAACGCTGACGATGTGATCTTCTCATATGAGCGCGCATCGCATGAGGCCGCCGATGTGCGCAGCTGGTTTGCGCCAGTGTCAAGCGTGGTTAAGGTTGATGACTTCACCGTCGACATCATGACGTCCGCGCCCAACCCGATCTTCCCAGACAGCATTGCAAACTGGATGATGATGGACAGTGGTTGGGCCGAAGCCAATGGCGCCGCGCGTCCCGACAAGGAATCCGGCAACTACGCCACACTCAATGCCAATGGCACCGGCACGTTCCGCATCACCGCGCGCGAGCCCGACTTGCGCACAGTTCTTGAACCCTTTGGCGGGTGGTGGGACACAGCCGAACACAACATCACACGTGCTGAGCTGACCCCGATTCAGAATTCCGCGACGGCAATGTCGGCACTGATTTCTGGTGATGTGGACTTTATCAACCCGGTGCCGATCCAAGACATCACACGGCTTCAGCAAAACCCAGATGTGAACGTCATCCAGGGTGTCGAAGCACGTGTGATCATGTTGGGCTTTGACCAACAAGCCGGTGCTGCAGAAAGCGGGCAGGGCGCCTCTGACCTATTTCTCGATGCTCGGGCTCGGGAAGCAGTGGCCAAGGCTGTTAACGTGCCTGCCATCCTGCAGACCATCATGCGCGGCAACGCGGCAGTGGCAAGCCAGCTGGTGAGCCCGGCCATGCGTGGGTTCTCTGAAGCTGTGACCCCCTACGCCCACGACCCAGAGGGCGCTCGCGCCTTGATTGAAGAGGCGGGCATTGCAGGGTCGACGGTCAATTTCAAGTGCCCCAACAACCGCTACCTCAATGACGAGTCTGTCTGTCAGGCGGTCACGAGCATGTTGGCACAGGTCGGCCTTGAGCCAGTTCTAAATGCCATGCCGGTGCAAAACTACTGGCCCGAGCTGCGTGCCGACAACTTTGACATGTACCTGCTGGGCTGGTCTCCGGGCACGCTCGACGCCGAGCACCCTATCCGTTTTCTGGGCTCCACGCCCAATGGCGAAAAGAAGCTGGGATCATGGAACTTCGGCGGCTACTCCAACGCCCGCGTGGATGAGTTGTTGCCGAGAATCCAATCTGAGATCGACGATGGCAAACGCCAGAAGATGCTGGATGAAGTGGCGACAATCATAAGCGATGAAGTGGCTTATGTGCCGATGTATGTGCAGCCGCTGGTATGGGGCGCGCGCTCCAATATCGCGTTGACACAGCGTCCGGACAACTTCTTCATCCTGCGTTGGGTCACAGTCAACTGATCCTAAACCAAGCACCATGGCGGGACGCGTAAACTCGTGCACCCCGGAAAGATGTGAAGGCCAAATATGCTGTCATTTATGCTCAGACGCGTGGGACAATCGATCCTCGTGTTGTTGGTTGTTGGTCTTGTGGCCTTCTCCATGTTTCGATTCGTCGGCGATCCGATTGACAACATGCTGGGCCAAGAGCGCACGCTTGAAGACATCGAGCGCCTCGAACAACAACTTGGGCTCGACCGTCCGTTTCCTGTCCAATACCTGCGCTTTCTCGAAGGAGCCATCCAAGGCAACTTTGGGGTAAGCTACCGCCAAGGGCGCGAGGTCTCAGAGATCCTTCTTGAACGCGCTCCTGCCACGTTGGAACTGGCTGCTGTTTCTGCGGTTTTGGCGATCCTTTTGGGTATCGCTTTGGGCGTTTATACGGCGATCCGACGCGATGGGTTCGTGGCCAACTTCATCATGTCGACCTCGCTCATCGGGGTTTCGCTACCGACCTTTCTCATCGGCATTTTGCTCATCTATCTGTTCTCGGTGGAGCTCAATTGGCTTCCCAGTTTCGGCCGCGGGGAGGTGGTCGATCTCGGCGGATGGACGACGGGGCTTTTGACGGCTTCGGGCCTCAAGTCGCTTATATTGCCATCAATCACTTTGGGGCTTTATCAGATGACGTTGATCATGCGCCTGGTACGCTCTGAGATGCTCGAAGTGCTGCGCCAGGACTACATCCGTTTTGCCCGCGCGCGGGGCTTGGCGGATCGCACAATCCACTTCCGACACGCGCTTAAGAATACGCTGGTGCCCGTGGTGACCATCATCGGTCTGCAACTGGGCGCCATCATCGCTTTTGCCATCATCACCGAGACCGTTTTCCAATGGCCGGGCATGGGGCTTTTGTTCATCAACGCGATCCAGTTCGTCGATATCCCTGTGATGGCGGCGTATCTGATGCTGATCTCGGTGATGTTTGTGGCTATCAACCTCATCGTAGACATCCTCTACGCCTTTATTGATCCTCGTTTACGGGTGGCTGGGAAATGACCGACGTGACTGAAACCCCCGCACCAACCCGCCTGCGCCGCATATTGGACAGCGACCTGTTCTATGCGTTTCGCACCTCGCCTGTGGCTCTGATCTCGGCGCTGGTGACGATGTTTCTGATCCTGTCGGCGGTCTTTGCGCCGCTGATTGCAACGACAAACCCCTTCGATCCGGCAAGTCTCAACCTAATGAACGGCTTCACTCCGCCCATGGAGCCCAACGCTTTCACTGGCGAGAATTTCCTTCTTGGTACTGATGACCAGGGCCGCGATGTCTTCTCTACGATCCTCTATGGCATGCGCATTTCGCTCTTTGTGGGGGTTACGGCGGTGGTCTTTGCCATGGTTTTGGGCATCGTCCTAGGGCTTTTGGCGGGATACTTTGGCGGCTGGACAGATACGATCATCATGCGCGCCGCTGATGTGCAATTGACCTTCCCGTCGATCCTTGTCGCCATGCTGATCTTTGGTATCGCAAAGGGTATAACGCCAATTGAGTATCGCGATCAGATGGCAATTTGGGTGCTGATCCTGGCCATCGGCCTCTCCGATTGGGTGCAATTCGCCCGTGTTGTGCGCGGTGCGACCATGGTGGAGAAGGGCAAGGATTACGTGGCCGCCGCCCACCTGATTGGGCGTCCATCATTCGCGATCATGATACGGCATATTCTGCCCAATGTGCTCTCACCGGTGCTTGTGATTGCAACGATCTCGCTGGCTCTCGCCATCATTGCCGAAGCGACGCTGAGCTTTCTGGGCATTGGCGCGCCACCAACACAGCCGTCACTTGGCACGCTGATCCGTATTGGTCAGCAGTTCCTTTTCTCTGGTGAGTGGTGGATCCTTTTCTTCCCGGCTTGCACGCTTTTGGCCCTGGCGCTCAGCGTCAATTTGCTTGGCGACTGGTTGCGAGATGCATTGAACCCGAGGCTCAAATGACTGATGCGATCCTTTCTATCCGCAATGTGACCGTCGAAATTCCGACGCGGCACGGCTTGTTCAAGCCCGTCAAAAACGTCAGCTACGACATTGTGCCGGGCGAAATTCGCGGCGTGGTGGGGGAAAGTGGCGCGGGCAAGTCGATGACGGGCAATGCGATCATCGGCCTCTTGGACGATCCGGCTCATATCTCTGAGGGTGAGATTTGGCTCAAGGGCCAGCGCATCGACAACCTCTCCGCCGAAGAGCTACGCCGCATTCGGGGCAAAGAGATCAGCATGATCTTCCAAGACCCGCTGACCTCGCTCAACCCGCTCTTTACCGTGGGTGAGCAATTGGTCGAGACCATCCAACTGCACCTGGGCCTGAGCGCAGGCGACGCCAAAACCCGGGCAATTGAGCTTTTGGACGCTGTATCGATCCCCAATTCGACCGAGCGATTTGACCAATACCCGCATCAGTTTTCGGGCGGGATGCGTCAGCGGGTGGTGATTGCACTGGCGCTGTGTTCGGAACCCTCGGTGATCATCGCCGATGAACCGACGACCGCACTCGACGTGTCGATCCAGGCGCAGGTGCTTGATCTCATCAAGCAACTCGCCCGCGACCGCTCCATCGGCGTCATTTTGGTGACCCACGACATGGGCGTCATTGCCGAAACGACTGAGCAGGTGACGGTTATGTATGCCGGTGAAGTGGTGGAGAACGGGACCACCGACCAAGTCCTTGGCGCGCCCATGCATCCCTATACCCAGTCGCTCATCGCTGCGGTGCCCAGGCCGCATAAGAAGGTGCACCGTTTCCCGCAGGTTAGCTATGGCGGGCGCGAGACAGTATTCAAGATCGAAGACCTGGCGCGCAACTGGACGCAATCAAAACCCTCTAAGGAGGGCAAAATGCTGGAGGTTAAAGGCCTCACCAAACGCTTTGTTGAAAAGGCGTCGCTGATTCCGTCGCGCACAACCTATTTCACTGCCGTGGATAATGTGAGCTTTGACATCAAGGACGGTGAAGTCTTCGGTATTGTGGGTGAAAGCGGGTCCGGAAAGTCCACGGTCGCGCGCATGATTGCCACGCTCTACGAGGTCGATGGGGGCGAAGTGGTCTTTGATGGTAGCGACGTGGTTACGATGGATGCCAAAGACCGCGCGGCCTATCGCAAGCAAATCCAAATGATCTTTCAAGACCCGTTCTCGAGCCTTAATCCACGTATGAAAGTGGGGGAGATCGTGGCCGAACCGCTCATTCATCACAAAATTCTTGGCAGGGGCCAAGCCGTCACGCGCGTCGCAGAGCTTTTGGATAAAGTCGGTCTCGCACGGGGGGCGGAGGACAAGTATCCGCATGAATTCTCAGGCGGTCAGCGGCAACGGATCTCGATTGCACGCGCCATCGCGACACAGCCTCGGTTCCTCATCTGTGACGAGCCGACCAGCGCGCTTGACGTCTCCATCCAAGCGCAGATCCTCAACATCCTCAAAGACCTGCAAGAACATCTTGGGTTGACCATGCTATTCATCAGCCATGACCTTCCCGTTGTGCGTCAGATGTGCGACCGGGTGGGCGTGATGAAGATGGGTCAAATGCTTGAGGTGAGCGACTCAGAAACGCTGTTTTCGGCGGCCAAACACCCATACACCGCCGAGCTCTTGCAACTTATGCCGCAGCTTGCCCAGTTGGACGGTTGAATTTTGCGCAGAGTCGGTAAGGGTCAGGGCCTTTGAAGTTTCCGAGAAACGAACGTCGATTATGAGCTAATTCTTTTGAAAACAACGTGTTGTTGGTGCAGAAAGTGAGGCGCTGAACAGAGCGCGAGTGCCTTTCTGATCAGGTTTTGCACGTTTGCTGCGGTGCGGGAAAGATCTTTGCCAATTTGCGGAGGTTCTGGGCAGTCGCCGCGAGGAGGAATTCGTCGTTTGCGCCACATGGACCGCGTAATCGGAGGCGCCCCAGCCCGAGTATGCGTTTGAGGTGCGCGAAGAGCATTTCCACCTTCTTTCGGAGCTTCATCGAGATGTCGTATTGGTGGGTCTTGGCGATATGGCGGGCAACCTGGCGGGCGTCTTGGTGTTCTTCGCGGGTAATCTTGCGTGCGTCTG
>JAKVBH010000017.1 GCA_022447495.1 Marinovum sp.
TCTCGGCCAACACCGCTGCACCGTTTTCCTTGGCTTTCTTGGCATCAGCAGACAGCGCCGCTCGGAACCGCGCTGGTTCGCCTTGGCCGATTTGCGGAAGTATACGGTCGTCGTCCTCGACCACATCGTCGCGGCCTTCTTCATAGACTTTGAGAAACCCCTCGAACAAAATTCGTTGTCCAGTTGCGCGTAATCCGACTTGTCCATCTTCCGATTTTATATCGACCGTAGTGCGCTCAAGACGTGCTCCCGCCATTTGGCATGCCATCGTGCGTTTCCAGATCAGGTCGTAGAGCTTGCGCTGATCCGCATCCTTCAATTTGAGAGCGACCGCATCCTTGGCCATGTCGGTAGGGCGGATACATTCGTGCGCTTCCTGGGCGTTCTTTGCTTTGTTTTTGTAAACGCGTGGCTTCTCGGGGACGAAGGCCGCGCTGTAGCGATCTTTGATTGCATCACGCGTTGCGGTCACGGCCTCGGGCGCCATGTCGATGCCGTCGGTTCGCATGTAGGTGATGTGCCCGGCTTCGTAGAGACGCTGCGCTGCGTTCATGGTTTGGCGTGCGCCCATGCCAAATTTGCGGCTCGCCTCCTGTTGAAGCGTGGATGTCATAAAGGGAGGCGAAGGGTTGCGAGATGTAGGCTTCGCCTTCACGCTTTCCACATGTAACGCCCTTGAAATCACGGCTTGAACCGCCAGTTCAGCAGCGCTTTCGGATCCTATGTCGTGACGGTCCAATTTCTGACCGCCCAAAATCGTCAGACGCGCGTCGTATGCTTGGCCACGGGGCGTTTGGAACGCAGCTTTCACCGTCCAGTACTCTTGCGCGCGGAACGCTTCGATTTCCATCTCGCGCTCAACAATCAGTCGTAAGCAAACTGATTGCACGCGACCTGCGGAGCGGGCACCGGGAAGTTTGCGCCAAAGCACCGGGGAGAGGTTGAAGCCCACCAAATAGTCCAGCGCGCGTCTTGCAAGATACGCTTCGACCAAGGGCGCGTCGATGTCGCGCGGGTTCTTCATGGCTTCGGTGACGGCGGACTTGGTGATCGCGTTGAAAACCACCCGGCTTACCGGCGTGTCTTTCTTGATCGCGCGCCGCTTCCGAAGCGCTTCTTCCAAATGCCACGAGATCGCTTCTCCTTCGCGATCCGGGTCGGTTGCGAGGATAAGCGCGTTGTCGTCTTTCAGGGCGTTGGCGATGGCCGCAACATGTTTGCGGCTGTCGTTTGCCACTTCCCAAGTCATCTCAAAGTCAGCGTCTGGATTGACTGATCCATCCTTGGGTGGGAGGTCGCGGACGTGCCCGTAGGAGGCCAAGACTGTATAGTTGGATCCCAAATACTTGTTGATTGTCTTGGCTTTAGCAGGCGACTCAACAACAACAACAGGCATTCGGAAAGTCCCTTTCTTCGACAGTCTTCGTCGCGATATGACGGCCTGTCAGATGGGGTGCAAGAGGGAATTGTCAACGTGGCGTACCACTAGACGTCAAGATAAACGCCGAACCACCCCGCCGGATTGACGCTCGATCCGACCTTCGAGTTCCAAGTCACTGAGTTGTTCGGAGATGATTTGCGTGGGATGGCCGAGGCTGCGGATAAGGCGATCCTCTGGCATGGGCGCGGGATCCAGACAAGCCAGGATTTCGTCGTGCAAACGGGCTGTATCGCGCAGCCTGCGCTCTGGTTGCGGGGCCGCTGCCTGGGGCACGGGTGGGGGTTGGGCAACTGATGCAGTTCTGGGTCCGATCGGGCTCATCGCCTCGATAATGTCTTCGGCTGAGCGCACAAGCTTTGCGCCGTCGCGGATCAACATATTGCAGCCAGCGGCTCTGGGCTCAAATGGGTGACCTGGAACAGCAAGTACCTCTCGCCCTTGGTCTAGAGCAGCGCGGGCTGCGTTCATCGAACCAGACTTAGCAGCAGCTTCAACAACGACCATCGCCTGAGACAATCCGGAAATAAGTCGGTTCCGCGCTGGAAAGTGGCGCGCAAGAGGCGTCAGGCCTGGGGCCATCTCTGTTATCACCAATCCCTTGTTGGCAACCTCTTGGCCAAGGCTGGTGTTTTCAGAGGGATAAATGACGTCGATGCCCCCAGCATAGACGGCAATCGTTCCGGTCTCCAGCGTCGCGTGATGCACTACCGTATCGATGCCACGAGCAAGACCAGACACCGTGACCATGCCACGCCGAGCCAGGTCTTTGGCCAAAGCTCGGGCCATTCGCGTTCCCAATGACGAGGCATTGCGCGCACCAACAAGGGCGATGGAGGGGCATTCAAGAAGGTCTGGATTGCCCCGCATCCAGATGAAAGGCGGCGAATCCTCTATATCTAGAAGGCGAGCTGGGTAGTCCGGGTCGCCTTGAAATACCAATTGTGCGCCAGCGCGCACGCCATCTCTGAGCTCGGCTTCAGCAAAGGATCGCGAACGGGCTTGATAGTCGGAGAGGCCCGCCTCCCGCGCCACTTGGGGCAAAGCAGCCAAGGCTTCGGACGCAGACCCGTGCTCTGCCATAAGTCGCTGATATGTGGATATGCCGACGCGGCGAGATCGCAAGAGGCGGAGCCGATCCAACCGATCGTCTTCCGAGGTGGGTGGGAGTAGGGGGTGAGTGGAAGAAAATAATCCTTCGGTCATGTCCGCTCCGCCAGCTTGCGGGACTAGGATTAACCGTGTCGAGGTTAATGCAAGGTGAACATCATGAGGTTTAATTCACCTGACTTCACGCGGACGCACCCCCAACAGTCAAACCTCCAATCATCACAGTGGGCTGGCCGACGCCAACCGGCACCCATTGGCCCTGTTTCCCGCAATTGCCCATGCCGGGATCAAGCGACATGTCGTTGCCTAGGGCGCGAATCTTTTGCAAAGCAGTCGCGCCATCACCAATCAGAGTTGCTCCTTTAACGGGTGCACCAACTTTGCCGTTTTCGACGCGATAGGCCTCAGTGCAGGAAAAGACGAACTTCCCGTTCGTTATGTCGACTTGGCCGCCACCGAAGCCAACAGCATAAATGCCGTCTTTGAGATCGGCGAGGATATCTTTGGGCGACACATCACCGCCCTGCATATACGTGTTTGTCATGCGTGGCATCGGCGCATGGGCATAGCTTTCGCGGCGACCATTTCCGGTTGGATCAACACCCATTAAACGGGCGTTTTGACGGTCTTGCATGTATCCGACCAATACACCGTCTTCGATCAAAGTATTCTTGCGCGATGCCGTACCTTCGTCGTCGACGCTGATAGATCCACGGCGATCGGGGATCGTGCCATCGTCCAAGACGGTCACCCCTTTAGCGGCGACTTGTTTGCCCATCAAGCTTGAGAAGGCAGAGCTGCCCTTGCGATTAAAATCACCCTCGAGACCGTGGCCCACCGCTTCGTGCAGCAAAATACCGGGCCAACCAGGGCCGAGGACGATGTCCATCACGCCCGCAGGGGCGGGAACGGCTTCCAGATTGACCAAAGCAATGCGCAGAGCTTCCCGCACTTTCGCCTGCCAATCTTCGGGCGCCAAAAGGCCATCCAAGCCAATGCGTCCTCCGCCACCGGAAGTGCCAGTTTCACGTCGGCCGTTATGTTCTACGATCACTGAAACGTTCACACGCGTCATCGGACGGACGTCCCGCACCTGCAGGCCATCAGGGCGGAGGATTTCGATTTCCTGGTGCGATGCCGCTATGGTCGCCGAGACTTGGATAATGCGGGGATCAAGCTCTCGGGCAAAGGAATCGATCTCTCGCAACGTGTCAACTTTTACAGGAAAAGTTGTTCCAGAGATGGGATCAGAGTCGGTGTAGAGGCGCGTATTCGTGAGCGTTGGGCTGGCCGCAAGGACACCGCCACCATCGCCCACAGCGAGTTTCGTGGTATCCACCGCGCGCATCATTGCTGCTTCGCTGATCTCGGTGGCGTGCGCATATCCAGAAATCTCACCTTTCACCGCGCGTAGGCCGAACCCTTCAGATGCATCAAAGTTTGCCGTTTTAACTCGGCCATCATCAAAAACCAGGACCTCTGAACGCCTGCGTTCCAAGAACAGCTCACCATCATCGGCCCCAGATATCGCATTTTGAAGCAGTTTTAGAGCCGTGTCGCGGTCGACATTGGTTTCGAACGGGCGAAACGTGGTATTTTCCATCGATATTTTCCTTTGTCGCCGAGCATGTGTCGCGTCCGTTTGACGCGCCAGTTTCTCTTTATCACTTCTCAAGAATATGATTTTAAGCCGGAAAGAGACAATGGGCCACCTCGCCAGTGGGCCATGAACCACCGACCCAAATCTAACCGGTAGGGGCCTAATCGCATGCGACTTTTAACGATCCTAACTGGCTTCGCGCTCTGGTGCGCGGCTCTCCCGGCCACAGCCCAAACTGTGGCTGGTCAAGACCTGGAAATCATCGGAAAACCAATTGAACGCGGTATTGGCTTTCAGCCCGCCGCGACAAAGTTGGCCGCCGACCTGCAATGGCTGGATGGGATGGTCTTGGTGATCATCACAATTATCTCGCTCTTCGTTGTGACTCTTTTGGGATGGTGCATCATTCGTTTCAACCGTCGTGCGAACCCTACGCCAGCCACCTTCACGCATAACACGCCAATTGAAGTGGCATGGACCATTCTTCCTATCGGTATTCTTGTGCTGATCGGGGCGTACTCTTTGCCCGTGCTGTTTGAGCAGCAAGAAATCCCCGAGGCAGACATTACGATCAAAGCAACGGGCTATCAGTGGTATTGGGGTTATGAATACGTGGATCACGGCTTTGAGTTCGAGAGTTTTATGGTGGGTCAAGGCGAAAACCGACTTACGCCAGCTGTGTCACAAGAACTCGCCGACCTGGGCTACACTGACGCTGAATTCCTACTTGCAACCGACACCGCTGTGGTTGTGCCAGTTGGCAAGACCATCGTCGTGCAAGTGACAGGCGCTGACGTTATCCACTCTTGGACGATCCCAGCCTTCGGCGTTAAGCAAGATGCTGTCCCCGGTCGTTTGGCTGAGTTGTGGTTTGCAGCAGAAAAGGAAGGCATTTACTTTGGCCAATGCTCCGAGCTTTGCGGCAAAGACCATGCCTATATGCCAATCACAGTGAAGGTTGTGAGTGAGGAAGCCTATGAAGCTTGGCTGAGTGGTGCAATAGACGAGTATGCGGGGGTTCCGCAGGCAATTGAATTGGCCTCCGCGGAATAGCTTAAATTGAGCAATGTGGGCCGTCGGTGTGGCGGCCCGGGCGAGCGACCTCTGGGAGTTCCAAATGAGTGATGCCAGCTTAAATCCACAGACTATTTCAGGCGATGCCGAGTTTGGCGACTATTTTGCCCTTTTGAAGCCGCGCGTGATGACTCTTGTCGTTTTCACTGCGTTTGTGGGTCTCTTGGCCGCTCCAATGTCACTCCACCCGTTTGTCGCTTTTTGCGCCGTGTTGTTCATTGCCATCGGTGGCGGCGCCTCTGGTGCACTGAATATGTGGTGGGATGCCGACATTGATGCGGTTATGCGGCGCACCGCCAATCGCCCTGTGCCGGCGGGGCGTGTGGACGCTCAGGAGGCGCTGGCTCTCGGTCTGGCCTTGTCCGGGTTCTCCGTCATCTTCCTTGGCCTTGCGACAAATTGGTCTGCGGCAGCGCTGCTGGCGTTCACTATCTTCTTCTATGTCGTGATTTACACGATGTGGCTGAAGCGTTGGACACCTCAGAACATCGTCATCGGTGGCGCGGCGGGCGCTTTTCCTCCGATGATCGGATGGATGGCTGCCACAGGTGGGTTTGCACTGGAGCCTGTTTTGATGTTCGCCTTGATCTTTATGTGGACGCCACCGCATTTTTGGGCCTTGGCGCTGTTCATGCGCTCGGACTACGACGACGCAGGCGTGCCAATGTTAACGGTGACCCACGGACGTCGGTCGACACGCAAACACATATTGTTCTACACGATCATCTTGGCCGCGTTGGCACTGGCGATGGCGTTCACATCAGCAGGTGGTTATGTCTATGGTGCGACCGCTCTTGTTTTGAACGCCATCTTCGTCAAAGGCGCGATTGACATTGCGCGCCGTGATGAAGAGCAGTGCGAAGCTGACAATTTTGTCGTGGAGAAGAAATTCTTTCGGTTTTCACTCCTCTATCTCTTTGCGCATTTCACCGCCATTCTGATTGACAGCACACTGCTGCGCTTGGAGGTGTTTATATGAGCCTTGTTCGCGAACATGATCTGCACAAAAAACGACGCAGCCGAAATGCGGCAGTGGCTCTCCTGCTGGTGTCGTTGATTGGTATCGTTCTGGGTCTAACACTTGTTAAGGTTACATCTGGCGGTTTTGAAGCCGTCGTTACCTCGCAGGAAGGACGATGATGTTTGGGTTGGACGGAAAAAAGAAGACCTTGATTCAAACCATCGGATTGGTGGTAGTTATGGGTTCCCTCGCTTGGGCCTCCGTACCGCTTTACGATTGGTTCTGTCGAGTTACAGGCTATGGCGGCGCAACCAACACTGCTGACACTGGCAGCGACGTGATCCTCGACCAGACCATCGTCATCCGTTTTGACGCCTCAAGGGAACGGGACTTCCCTTGGGAATTCCGTCCCATCCAGCGCGAGATGGAAGTACGGATTGGTGAAACCGGCTTGGCGTTTTATGAGGCTTATAACCCGACCAACCGGATCATCGCTGGCTCATCTAGTTACAACGTATTCCCATTTGATGCCGGTAATTTCTTTGTGAAAATTGATTGCTTTTGCTTTGAGGAGCAAATTTTGCACCCTGGGGAGCGTGTGCAAATGCCTGTTACGTTTTATGTCGATCCTGAGATCGTGGACGATCGCGACGCAAAGTACACGCCACGCATAACTCTATCGTACACCTTTTATGAGATTGATTTGCCTGAAGACATCGCTGAGGTCGGGCAAGCGACCGAAAGCACAACGAACTGATCTGCGAGGGAACCGCCGCTATGGCACATGTGAAAAATCACGACTACCACATTCTGAATCCATCCATTTGGCCACTGCTTGGCTCAGTTGCCGCATTTGTCATGCTGTTTGGTGCTGTGGCTTGGATGTCGAGCGGGATGACAATCTTCTTCGAAGCCGTTGAAATCTCAGGTCCATGGGTCTTTTTGATTGGCTTCGTCGCCGTTCTTTACGTCATGTTTGGGTGGTGGGCCGATGTGGTCGCGGAAAGTCATGTAGGCGACCATACCCCCGTTGTTCGTATTGGCCTCAAATACGGCTTTATCCTCTTCATCATGTCTGAGGTCATGTTCTTTTTCGCGTGGTTCTGGAGCTTCTTCAAACACGCGATCTACCCGATGCACCCCGAGGGCTTGAGCCCCGCGATTGATGGCGTTTGGCCTCCTGTTGGGATTGAGACGTTTGACCCTTGGCATTTGCCATTCATTAACACGCTTATTTTGCTGTGCTCGGGAGCCGCAGCCACTTGGGCGCACCATGCATTGGTCCATGAAGACAATCGCGAAGATATGAAGTGGGGCCTGATCCTCGCTATCGCGCTTGGATGTGTTTTCACTGTTTTCCAAGGTTACGAATACACGCACGCGGCTTTCGGTTTCGCGGGCAACATTTACGGCGCAAACTTCTTTATGGCGACGGGCTTTCATGGGGTGCACGTGATCATCGGCACGATCTTTTTGTTTGTGTGTCTCTTGCGCCTTTTGCGCGGACACTTCACGCAAGACAAGCACATCGGTTTCGAGGCCGCCTCTTGGTATTGGCACTTCGTGGACGTTGTTTGGCTCTTCCTTTTTGCCGCCGTTTACATCTGGGGCGGCTGATGCTCTTGTCCGCCCACTCCCAGTCAGATTAAAACCCGCGCGGGCCAGATGGCCCGCGTTTTCATTTGTCGTAGGAGGTGAAACCGTGCGCCGCATCTTCGTGCCACTTTTTCTGGGTCTCGCCGGTGGCGCAATTCTGGTGTCGCTTGGCCTTTGGCAGGTGAATCGCTTGGCCTGGAAAGAAGAGGTCTTGGCTAAAATCGATGGCCGTATTTCCGCTATGCCTGTTGCATTGCCACAAACGCCAAATCCGGGTGAGGACCGTTATTTGGCGGTCCAGGTCACCGGGAAACTGTCTGCGGAAGCGCTCTATGTCCTCACGTCTCGGAAGCGCGTTGGCGCTGGCTATCTTGTTGTCTCCCCTTTCACAACGGTTGCGGGGCGGAGGATACTGGTAGACCGAGGCTTTGTCCCAATTGACGCTAGAGGCAATGAATGGCCCAAAGGCGATACTTGGATTCTCGGGAATCTCAATTGGCCTGACGACCGAACTTCATCGACACCTAAAAATGACGAAGTTCAAAACATCTGGTTTGCACGCGATGTAGAAGATATGGCTCGGTCTTTGCAGACAGAGCCTTTGATGATCATCGCTGCTGATGCCGAGATCGATATGGGCACCGAACCATTGGCTGTAGACACCTCTGCCGTGCCCAACGATCATCTTGAATATGCCATCACTTGGTTTTCGCTTGCCGCCATCTGGATTGTCATGTCTTTGGCTTGGGCAATGCGCATCCACAAACGCGAGTCTTAGCGGTCATGCAGTACGTTTCCACCCGGGGCCAGGCACCCGAACTTTCCTTTGAAGAGGCGATGCTGTCTGGCTTGGCCCGCGATGGCGGTCTTTACGTGCCAAAGTCGATCCCGCGCCTGTCCAAAGATGAGATCGCCGCGCTCGAAGGGGCAAGCTACGAAGAAGTGGCCTTCGTCGTCATGCGCCCCTTCATTGGAGATAGCTTTGACGACGCCACGTTGAAACGATTGATTGCTGCTGCCTATGGCTCCTTCGGCCACAACGTACGCGCGCCGTTGGTGCAATTGGCACCGGGTCATTTCTTGCTTGAGCTGTTCCATGGCCCAACGCTCGCGTTCAAAGATTTTGCCATGCAGTTGATCGGGCAGTTCTTCCAGGAGGCGCTCGGTCGTCGCGGCGAACGGGTGACTATTGTAGGCGCGACTTCCGGCGACACTGGATCGGCGGCCATGGAAGCGTTCCGCGGATTGGATAATGTGGAAGTCTTCATTCTTTATCCGCATGGCCGTGTATCTGAGGTACAACGCCGTCAGATGACAACGCCGAAAGAGGAAAACGTGCACGCGTTGGCCATCGACGGGACATTCGACGACGCACAAGCGCGTTTGAAAGACATGTTCAACGACCTCGAATTTCGCGACGAGGTGCGTTTGGCGGGCGTCAACTCCATCAACTGGGCACGCGTGCTGGCCCAAGTTGTCTACTACTTTACGGCTGCAATCTCGCTTGGCGCACCAAATCGCGCGGTGAGCTTTACGGTTCCAACTGGTAACTTCGGGGATATCTTCGCCGGGTATATCGCGAAATCTATGGGGCTTCCCATTCATAAGCTTGTGGTTGCGACAAACCAAAATGATATCCTGCATCGCTGTCTGAGTACGGGTGCCTATCAAAAGGGTGACGTCCTTCCATCCATCAGCCCCTCCATGGACATTCAAGTCAGCTCAAACTTTGAGCGAGTTTTGTTTGACGTCTACGACCGTGACGGCGGCGCCATTCGCCAATTGATGTCCGAGCTGAACGATGGCGGCTTTTCGGTGAGCCAGGGCGCATTGGAACGTTTGCAAGAAATTTTTGTCTCCGGTCGTGTGAGCGAAGAAGAAACGCAGGCCATGATCACCCACGCCAATGCCAATATGGGCGAATTGCTCTGCCCGCATTCGGCAATTGGCGTGCATGTAGCCGAGGCCCATGGAAGTGGCACGGTGCCAATGGTCACGCTGGCCACCGCGCATCCAGCCAAATTCCCAGACGCAGTAGAAGCGGCCAGTGGCATTCGGCCACCTCTTCCAAATCGCATGGCCGACCTTTATGAGCGATCGGAAAGGGTGACGCGGGTGCCAAATGATCTCTCTGCGTTGCAGGCCGTGATACGGGAGAATATGCGCAAGTGACGGTCGAATTAGCGACATTGAGCAACGGCCTGCGGGTCGTCACGGAACATATGCCGGGGCTTGAATCTGCCTCCGTTGGACTTTGGGTGGCCGCGGGCGGTCGTCACGAACGCCCTGAGCAAAACGGCATCGCGCATTTTCTGGAACACATGGCCTTCAAAGGCACCTCATCCAGATCTGCTCTTCAAATCGCCGAGGCCATCGAAGATGTTGGCGGCTACATAAACGCGTACACGTCGCGCGAGGTGACGGCCTATTACGCGCGCGTTCTCAAGGCCGATGTGGCCTTGGCTGTTGATGTCTTGGCCGACATTCTAATCAACCCCGTATTCGAACCCCGAGAGATCGAGGTGGAGCGCGGGGTAATCCTTCAAGAAATCGGCCAAGCTCTGGACACTCCGGACGATGTGATTTTTGACTGGCTGCAAGAGGTGGCGTACCCGGATCAACCTTTGGGCCGGACCATTCTTGGGCCCGAAGAACGGGTGCGTGCGTTCTCACGCGACGATTTGGCGACCTTTGTGCAAGAGCATTATGGCCCAGATCAGCTCATCTTGTCTGCGGCGGGTGCCGTAGATCACGACGCGTTGGTTGCACAAGCCGAGGCGCTTTTCGGCCACCTTGCGCCCCGTGCCAGTGCGGCGCATGAAACGGCTCGCTTTGGCGGTGGCGATGTGCGGCGGGTCAAAGGGTTGGAACAAGCGCATGTGGCGCTGGCTTTCGAAAGCCCCGGTTACCGCGACGAAGACATGTATGTCAGTCAGATCTACTCTGTGGCTCTGGGCGGAGGCATGTCATCGCGTCTCTTCCAGGAGGTCCGCGAAAAGCGTGGCTTGTGCTACACGATATTTGCTCAAGCGGGCGCCTACGCCGATACCGGCATGATCACAGTGTATGCGGGGACCAGTGGGAACCAAGTGGGCGACCTTCTTGGCCTCACTCTGTCCGAAATGGCCCGCGCCGCCGACGACATGACAGACGCTGAGGTCGAACGCGCTCGGGTACAGATGAAGGCGGGGCTGTTGATGGGGCTTGAGAGCCCGTCCTCTCGTGCAGAGCGCATGGCGCGTATGGTCCAGATTTGGGGTCGCGTGCCGGACCTGTCTGAGACGATCCAGCGGATTGACGCGGTTGATTTGGTCCGCGTGAAAGCCTTCGGTGCACATATGTGCAGCGCAGCCCCCGCGGCTTTGGCACTATATGGTCCCATCGACGGGGCGCCCGATTTGGCCTCGCTCGGTTTGCGATCTGCCGCCTGATGTTACTGGCGCGGCGGACTACACGGCTCGAAACGGAGCGGCTCACGCTGCGTCCCCCGGTGCATTCTGACTTTCGCGCGTGGACCTCTCTACGCATCACCAGTCGTGAGTTTCTCACCCCGTGGGAGCCCAACTGGGCCGGAGATCACCTGACGCGCAAAAGTTTTACCAATCGGGTCTATTGGGCCGGGCGGGCGATCAACCAAGGCACCGCGCTTCCGCTCTTTTTGTTGCGGCGCAACGATCAGGCCTTGGTGGGCGCAATCACACTCGACAATATCCGTCGCGGCCCAGCCCAATCTGGCGCGCTTGGCTATTGGGTGGGCGAGCCTTATGCGCGCGAAGGGTTCATGACCGAAGCCATCTCTGCAGTGGTGCACCACGCTTTCACGCGCATGGAACTCAGCCGGATCGAGGCGGCATGTTTGCCAGAGAACCAAGCTTCTCGAGGCCTCTTGGAAAAAAGTGGTTTCAAATATGAGGGCGTCGCTCAAAGCTATCTGCAAATCAACGGGCGCTGGCGCACGCATGTGCTCTATGCTGCGTTGCGGATGGATCGCCGTGGGCGCACGGAAAATTAGGACGCGCCGCACTCGGTTTTGCCTTTCCACCGGCGTGCAATGGCTTAGCTCTTCGTCATGGTGCTAGAACTCACTTCCGTTCAGAAAAACTACGCCTCAGTGGACGGCGACGTGCAGGTTTTGGCCGGTGTCGATCTGTCGATCAACCGCGGTGAAACACACGCACTCACGGGGGAATCTGGGTCTGGCAAAAGCACACTTTTGCACCTCGCAGCAGGCCTTGATCTTCCAGATGCTGGGGAGGTGATGGTGGCAGGGCAGCCAATGTCCAAGCTTGACGATGCGGGACGCGCAGGGCTGCGTCGGCGCGATGTGGCGGTTGTGTTCCAACAATTCAATCTGATCCCGACGCTGTCTGTGCAGGATAATATCGCCTTCCAAGCGCGGTTGGCTGGGGTGTTTGAACCCACGGCCGTCGCCTCCCTGAGCCACGCCTTGGGTTTGGAAGAACACCTCGACAAATACCCGGAACAGCTCTCCGGAGGTCAACAACAGCGCGTGGCCATCGCGCGCGCATTGGCCGTAAAACCGCAGCTGATCTTGGCCGATGAACCTACGGGCAATCTTGATGAAGAGACGGCAGACCGCGTCCTTGATGAGATGTTGCGCCTTGTGTCAGAAGCGCGGACGACATTGTTGCTGGTGACTCATTCCCCCAAAGTGGCGGCGCGGATGGGACGTACGTGGCATCTTGAACGCGGGCACTTGTCGTGACGCGCCTGGGGCTTTTGGCGCTGTTATCCCATTGGAGGCGCAACTGGCTTCAGGCTTTGACCGTGATCGCAGGTCTCGCCTTGGCGACGGCACTTTGGTCCGGGGTTCAGGCGATAAATGCAGAAGCAAAAGCGAGCTACGCCGCGGCAAGTGCAACGCTGGGTGATGGTCAATTCGACATGTTGATGCCCCGCGATGGCGACGGCATTGCCATCTCAGACTACATCGCCTTGCGCCGCGCAGGATGGCAGGTAAGCCCAGTGCTCGAGGCTCCATGGCAGGGCATGACATTGGTCGGTGTGGACCCATTGACCTCGCCAAGTGTGGCCCTTCTCATGGGGGACGGCACGAGCCAAGGGTTGGCTGATGTTTTGAACCAAGCCATACTTTTTGCGAATCGTGACACGGCGCGCGCTCTGGCCAGCGTGGACGAGGTCATCATCCGCGACAGCATCGCGCCAGGGTTGGTCCTTGCGGACATTGCCGCTGTTCAATACCGCCTGGGACGAAAGGATCTCTCCCGCCTGGTCGTTCTGCCAGATCAGCCCCTATCGCGCCCTTCCTTAGAAGACATCGCGCCGAATTTGCAGCTACAAGCCTCCACGCAACGAGCAGATGTTGGCACGCTTACTGACAGTTTCCACCTCAACCTGACGGCCTTTGGCTTGCTGAGTTTTGCCGTTGGCCTTTTTATCGTGCACGCGGCCATCGGTTTGGCGTTCGAGCAGCGCCGTGCGATGGTGCGAACCTTGCGCGCGCTTGGCATGCCACTGCGGGCCCTTGTCGTTTTGATGATGGGCGAGATGCTTCTGCTTGCGGTCGTGTCGGGTGCATTGGGAGTTGCACTTGGATATCTCATCGCTGCGAGCCTTTTGCCAGATGTGGCGGCGACATTGCGGGGCCTCTACGGCGCCGATGTGTCGAACCAACTTCAGATGCGCGCGGAATGGTGGGCGTCTGGTCTGGGCATGGCCGTGCTGGGCACGGCGGTGGCAAGCGGGCTTTACCTTTGGCAAACGGCGCAGATGCCACTTCTCAACGCAGCCCAATCCCAAGCCTGGGGTCAGTCTGCGCGTCGTCTGCGGTTGCGTCAGGGCGCTGTGGGCATTGGGCTTCTGATAGTGGCTTTGGCCCTTGCCGTTTGGGGCACTGGCCTGGTGGCTGCTTTTGCAGTGCTAGCAGGCTTGCTCCTGGGCGGGGCGCTGGTGCTTCCTGCAGCAACGGATGCGGTGCTGCGTTGGTTGTCGGACCGGGCCAAGACCGCATCCGGTCAGTGGTTCTGGGCCGACACACGGGGACAGTTGCCGGGATTGAGTTTGGCTTTGATGGCGCTTCTCTTGGCGCTGTCGGCGAATATTGGGGTCGCGACCATGGTGTCCAGTTTCCGACTGACCTTCGTGGCATTTTTGGATCAACGCTTGGCCCCTGAGTTATACCTGCGCGTCGACACCATTGAGAAAAGCGCGGCGCTGCTGACCTGGACTGAGGCGCGCGGCATAGAGACGCTGCCCTTATGGGCGCGCGAAACGGTGCTCGCGGGTCAGCCGTCGGAGCTTTTTGGCATACGTGTTGCCCCAACATACCGTCAGAACTGGACGCTGCTCTCAGGTGATGGATCAGCCTGGGACGCTGTGGCGGCCGGGCAGGGGACGATTGTGAATGAGCAGCTGGCGCGCCGGGCCGGATTGAGCCTTGGCGAACAGCTGTCAGTTGGTCCGGCGACCTCCGTCCCAATCGTGGGCATCGTCGGCGATTATGGCAATCCACTCGGGCAAGCTGTGATCGCCGAGATCCTATACGCGGACATCCACCCCGATGACGTAGCTTTGCAATTTGGTCTGCGCAGCAATGACGTTGTCGAATTGCGCAAATCCTTGCGAGAGGATCTTGGCCTCTCCGAGAGCGCAATGATCAACCAAGACGCGCTCAAGGCGTTTTCGTTGTCTGTGTTTGAGCGGACCTTCGTGGTGACCGCCGCCCTGAATGTGCTGACTCTGACCGTGGCCTGTTTTGCGCTTTTGATGAGCCTCCTCACGCTATCAGATCAACGCTTGCCACAGCTGGCGCCTGCCTGGGCCCTGGGTTTCACACGCAAGAGGTTGGCGGCGCTGGAGCTTGTGCGCGCCGTGGCTTTGGCGCTGGTCGTGAGCGTCCTCGCAGTCCCGGTGGGGCTTGGCTTGGCTTGGGTGCTTTTGTCAGTTGTAAATGCCGAAGCCTTTGGATGGCGTTTGCCGATGTTCTTCTTTCCTGGAATTTACCTGCGCCTTGTTCTTTTGGCTTTGGTTGCGGCGGCCATCGCCGCGGCTTGGCCAGCTTGGCGGTTGCGACGTTTGCCGCCTATCCAATTGCTGAGGGTGTTCGCCAATGCTCGCTAAGTCTTACCTCACTCCTTTGGCGCTGTGCTTGAGTGCGCCTTTTGCCGGGGCGCAGGGCTTTATGGGGCTTGCGGGCGACGCCGAGGGGTTTGCCGTCCCAACCCCCAACCCCACCTTTTCCTTTCCGCAGGACCATGGCGCGCATCCTGACCATCGGATCGAGTGGTGGTACCTTACAGCCAATCTTGAGGCGGCGGACGGCACGCCATATGGCCTTCAATGGACGCTCTTCCGTACGGCTTTTGCGCCGGAGGAGGCAGAAGAATGGGCCTCTCCCCAAGTGTGGTTTGCCCACGCGGCGGTCACAACGCCCGAGACCCACTTTGCAACGGAGCGCTTTGCGCGGGGTGGTATCGGCCAGGCTGGTGTGATCGCAGACCCGTTTGAGGCTTGGATTGATGAGTGGTCATTGGCTGGGCCAAGCTTTGACAGTCTTCGGGTGGCCGCCCAAGGCTCCGATTTTGGCTTTGAGATGGCCCTTGAGGCCGAAGGCCCCCTGATCTTTCATGGAGAGCAAGGCTATTCGGAGAAATCTCTCGAAGGGCAAGCCAGCTACTATTATTCCCAGCCGTTCTTTCGCATCTCTGGCACGTTGCAACTGCCGGAAGGTCCGGAGCATGTCACGGGTCACGCTTGGCTGGATCGCGAATGGTCTTCGCAATTGCTCTCGGATCGCCAGGGAGGTTGGGATTGGTTCGCGTTGACTTTTGAAAGCGGACAGAAGCTCATGGGATTTCAGCTGCGCCAAGCCGGGGATGACCCGTTCACCGCCGCCACCTGGATCGAACCCGATGGCAGCACCGAGGTATATCCCACCGGCGCCTTTGAAGTTGCGCCTCTGGAATTGAGCGAACTTGCGGGTCGCAAAGTGCCCACCTCTTGGCGGGTAGAACTGCCAGATCGTGGGGTTGATGTGCGCGTAGATGCCATCAATCCTGGCTCTTGGATGGATTTGGCTATCCCCTATTGGGAGGGCCCGATCCGCATTGGCGGTAGCCACAGCGGCACGGGGTATTTGGAGATGACGGGATATGAGTGACCCAGGCGATCTTGCGGTGTTTTGGGATGATGCGTGGCAACGCTTACGCCGGGGCGTCGTCGACCGGCGGGCCGCAGCGCGGACGATCAGCTTTGCGACAGTTTCCCCCACTGGATGGCCCGAAGTGCGAACCGTTGTTCTGCGCGCGGCAGACATATCGAATGCCATGCTTGAGGTGCACAGCGACAGCGAAACAGCAAAGGTGGCCGCTCTCAAAACCACGCCACGTGCGGCGCTGCATGTGTGGGATCCAAAAGCCGATTTGCAAATCCGCGCCAGCGGTGAGGTGCGTCTTCTTTCCGGTCCAAAGGTTGCTGCACAATGGGCGCAAGTACCGGATGTCGCGCGCGTGTCCTACGGGACAGATCCCGCGCCTGGCACACCCATAGAAAGTGTTTACAGCTATGAGAAACCGGCCAATCCGGACCGTTTTGTGGTCCTGCAATGTCACCTGACTGAGGTGGATCTGGTGCATCTTGGTGAGCGCCATCGCCGCGCGCGGTATGTGCGGGCCGATGGATGGCAGGGGATATGGTGCGCTCCATAGGGACGTGTGGAATGACTTGAGCCTGAACATGAATTCGCGGAGTGTACACCAGAGGTTCGAAAGTTCTGACCATGCAAAATACCGCCCCGAAATCCTGTTGTGCCCCGACACGTGATGGCGTGGTGGCTGCGCTGGTCTCACCTGTTTTGGGTGTCGCCGATCCGCATTTTTGGGGCGCACGATCAGCGGTCAAATTGTGTGACATATCTGGTGGCACCGCATTACTCGGTGGAAACGCACCCCTTCTGAAAGACCATGGCCATAGCCCACAGCATAACGTCAAGGTCGCACCTGTGCTGGACACGCTCGATAGCAAGCACGCCACCGCACCAGGGATTTCGTCTTGTGTTTCCAATTTCGAAAGGCGCGCTGACATAGGAATGAGTAGACGGAGGATGATAAGATGACAGCCATTGGGTTTTCGACAACACCAAGCCGTGGCACTTATGACGTTGTCATTGTGGGTGGCGCCATAATGGGGTCATCGGCAGCGTGGTTTCTTTCAAACCTTGATGATTTCGATGGCACCGTGCTTGTTGTGGAACGTGATCCCAGCTACGAGTGGTGCTCGACCGCTCACACCAATTCTTGCATGCGTCAGCAGTTCTCAACCGAGTTGAACGTGCGGATATCCCAGTTCGCAGCCGACTTTGTGAAGAACATTCGCACATATATGGGCGGCGATCCGCGTGTGCCGAACCTGGCCATCCGCTCCCATGGGTACCTGTATCTTGCTAACAATGAGGGGCAGGCGGATGTTCTACGGGCAAACCAGAAAATCCAACACGCCGCTGGGGCCGCGACCGAGTTATTGAACGCCAATGACATTCGGGCACGCTACCCATTCTATAATGTCGACGACATCGTGCTGGGCTCCATCAACACTGTCGATGAGGGGTACTTTGATGGCGCCGCCGTGTTTGATTGGTGGCGCCGACAAGCGCGAGAACGCGGTGTCGAATATGTTGTCGATGAAGTGGTGGGCATGACACTTAGTACGGCAGGAAATCGGGTCGAACAGGTAAAGTTGGCCTCAGGTGCACGGGTGTCCTGCGGACACGTTGTGAATGCGTCTGGCCCGCGCGCCGCTCGCACCGCCGCCATGGTTGGCATCGACGTTCCCATAGAGCCCCGAAAGCGGTTCACGTGGATTTTCAAGGCGGAAAAACCGCTAGACCGAGATCTACCGCTGACCATAGATCCGTCTGGCGTCCACGTCCGCGAGAATGGCGGCGGCACTTATCTTGCTGGAGGCCACGCGGATATTGACCCCGCTGTAGACTATGATGACTTCGCAATGGATCACGGATTTTGGGAGCTCCATGCGTGGCCCGCGATTGCCACCCGCATCCCCCAGTTTGAAGCGATCAAAGTTCAGTCAGAATGGGCAGGGCACTATTCGATGAACTGCTTTGACCAAAATGCAATCCTGGGACCTCATACCGAGGTGGAGAATTTCTTTTTCCTCAACGGTTTTTCGGGCCACGGGCTTCAGCAATCGCCGGCCATGGGACGCGGTACGGCGGAGTGGCTGACCTATGGTACTTATCGCAGCTTGGACCTCACTCCGTTCCATTACGAGCGCATCGCACTTGGCGATCCCATCGTAGAAAAGGCGGTGATTTGAGCCCTTCCAAAGGCTCCTTGGTGTAAGGCCAATTTTGCAAATTCATGGGGCCATGGCGGGGTTTCTACCGGTTCAGGCTAGACGAAAGCGTGCGACATGCCATCTTGTTTGTAAGAATTTGCAACAAAGGTGGCGGTCATGGCCCCCTCGGATAAAGCTGGACCCGCTCAAGATCAGGTGATTCTGGTTCTGAATGCGGGTTCTTCCTCGATCAAATTTGCGGTGTTTGACCGCGACCTCAATGAAACGATCCGGGGTTTGACAGCCGAAATTGGCAGCGGTGGGTTCATCGATGTGGACGGTAACCGCAGAGCGCTGCCTTTGCCGGATCATAAATCGGCTCTGGCCGCGGTGTTGGAGGAGCTGACGCAACGCGGATATGCTGTTGAGCGCCTCTGGGCGGCGGCGCACCGGGTTGTGCACGGCGGTCGCAAGCTCTCGGAGCCCGTCCGTCTGACACCCGATAGCCTTGCTGAGATTGCGTCCTGCACTCCGCTCGCGCCTTTGCACAACCCGCATAATCTGGCAGCGATTGAAGCATTGGCGACGATCCGACCTGAGCTTCCGCAATTTGCGAGCTTCGACACCGCCTTTCACACAACCAACCCCGATGTGGCAACGCGGTATGCCATTCCGCGTATGATGGAGACGAAGGGCATTCGCCGCTATGGCTTCCATGGGCTCAGCTATGCGTCAATGGTCGCGCGGTTGCCTGAGGTCTCTGGTGCGGGCTTACCGTCGCGACTTTTGGGCTTTCATCTTGGCAATGGTGCGTCGCTGTGTGCGATCCATAATGGCAAGTCGGTGGCGACCACGATGGGCTATTCCCCGTTGGACGGCTTGACTATGGGGACGCGCTCTGGCGGGATTGACGCAAACGCGGTGCTGCGTCTTGTGGAGGATAACGGCCTGGAGCGTACCAAATCGATCTTGAATTATGAGAGTGGTTTGTTGGGCTTATCTGGCGGCAAATCCGACATGCGGCGGTTGATGCTGGATCCGTCCGCCGACAGCGCCTTCGCCATCGAGCATTTCTGCTATTGGTCTGTGCGCCATGCAGGCTCGTTGATCGCTGCAATGGGCGGTGTGGATGTGATCGCGTTTACTGGCGGCATTGGCGAGAATGCCTCGGCCGTCCGAGCCGACCTTTGTCGTGGGTTGGAGTGGGCCGGGATTGTGATGGATCCGGACGCCAACCACCACAATGCGGCGCGCCTGCATGCAGATACATCCAAGGTCGGCGTATGGGTTGTTCCCGCAGAAGAAGAGCGCATGATCGCCCAAGACGCGCTGCAGTTTATGGCAATTTGATCTTGCTGAGTGGGCTGAGCCCATACTCTAAGTGCGCTGCGCGCGACTGGGGGTGCTGCCCCCGTCCTTCGGACGCCCCCGGGGTATTGGGAGAGCAAGAGGAAGGGTGTTAGCTTCGCATCAAGGTGCCTTCGGGATCGTATGGGCTAGGTGGGATCACTTTGGCTGCGGTGAGTGTCCCGCAGATGTCGATCTCCGTCGTGGTGCCGATTTCGGCAACACTCGGCTCCACGAAGGCGTAGGCGAGGTTCATGGCAACGCGGTGCCCGTAGTCGCCGGAGGTGACAGTGCCCACAACCTTGCCGTCTTGCATGAGCGACGCGCCGGAATGCGCAGGAGAAGATGTGCTGTCGACCTCAAGGGTAACACGTATTTTACGCGGAGGATCTAATTGACGAGCTTCCAGTGCGGATTTGCCAATGAAGTTGCCTTTGGCCATATGGACGAAACGATGGAGACCGGTTTCGAAAGGGTCAAACTCAGTGATTAGATCAGCTTTCCAATGCAGGAAGCCCTTCTCCATGCGCATCGATTCCACGGCACGTGCGCCGAAGAGTTTTAAATCTTGTGCTGCCCCTGCTGTGCGCAAGGCACGGTAGGCCGCGTAGAGCGAGGCGTTGGGCACATGGATTTCGTAGGCCAACTCGCCGGAAAAGCTTACGCGCATGACAGTGGCGGGTGCGATTCCGACATAGCATTCGCGTACCGATAGCCAAGGGAACGCTTCGTTGGACCAATCACCACGGGCGCAGGCCGAGAGCAAGTCTCGCGCTTTGGGACCCGCGATGACCAATATCGTTTGATCATTGGTCAGGCTTTTGAGTTGTACGTCCTCATCATGGCGCAAATGCGTTGTGAGCCAATCCAGGTCATGGAATTCGCTGGCCGCGGCAGAGCCATACCAAACCCGATCAGTGCCGCGGTCGGAAGCGGGAATATTTGCAAAGGTGGCTTCGCATTTGACCATGCCGTGGTGATTGAGCAGATAGGCCAATCCAACCCGCGCTTGGCGTCTTGGCACCACGCCGCACGCCATCCGGTCAAGGAACGCGTGTCGGTCCGCCCCCGTGATTTCGATGCGGTTGAACCCGTTGACCTCAGCGAGGCCGACCGCTGTTTGGATTTGCTTTACTTCGCCGGCCACTACATCAAAGACTCCGTCAAAATCAAAAGTGTGGCTGAGGTGAAAATCGGGCGTCGGTTTGATGTAATCTACCCTCTCCCAGCCGTTCACCACCGCAAACTCTGCGCCTTGGGCTTCCATGACGGGGGTTAGAGGGGTGGCTTTGGCGGGCCGCCCGGCTGGGCGGTGTTCATGGGGGAAGTGAAAGCGGAACTCGTTTTGATAGTCTTCGATGGCTTTGAGCGCGGTGAGTTCTACGTTGGCGTGTCCGGTGAAGCGGCGTGGGTCGAGGCTCCAAGTATCATAGCATGCCTCGCCATGCACAATTTGTTGCGCGAGAAGCCAGCCGTGCCCGCCGCCTTCGCCGAGCCCAGCCCTCAGGCCAATGATGCAAAAAGCATTGCGTTTGCCCGGGATCTGGCCGACCAGCGGCGCGCCGTCGATGGTATAGGTAATCGGGCCGTTGACCACCGTGTGAATGCCCACCTCCATCAACGCAGGCATCCGCGCGAACGCCCCTTCGAGGACGTCCGTCACACGATCTAAGTCATTGGGACAGAGAGCGTTCACGAAGTTTGGATCGATCCCGTCCATGCCCCATGTTTTACAATCCTGTTCGTAGAAACCGACCAAAAGGCCGTTTTTCTCCTGACGGCAGTAGTAGTCACTGATTGGACAGCGCAGCAGTGGCATGCGATGGGCCGCGTCTTTGATGGCCGGGATTTCTTCGGTGAGGAAATACTGGTGTTCCATCGACATGACGGGGTGGTGCACACCCATCATCGCGCCGACTTCGTTCACGCGATAGCCGCAGGCGTTGATGACAATATCACAATCGATATCGCCGCGTTTGGTGTGTACCGTCCAGGTGTCGTCTTTGTGTTGGGTTAGGGCTGTCACGGGTGTGTTGCGATAGACCTCGGCGCCAGCGTTGCGCGCTCTGCGCGCGAGTGCCTGACAAAGCTGAGCCGGGTCAATGTCGCCATCCATCGGGTCCCAAAGCCCGCCCAAAAGGGTGTCGGTTGAGATTAGTGGATGGCGCCGGGCGCATTCTTCGGCATCAATCACCTCAAAATCCACGCCCATGCCGCGCGCCATGGATGAGAAGTGACGATAGCCCTGCATCAGGGCTTCGGTGTTGGCCAAGCGGATGCCGCCGTCACCATGGTGATAGTTGATCGGATAGTCCGGGTCGTTAGCCAACTCTTTGTAAAGTGCAATGGAGTGGCTTTTGAGGCCAACCATGGTCTGGTTCATGCCAAAGTTCGTCACCTGTGCCGCCGAGTGCCAAGTGGTGCCAGAGGTTAGTTCGTTGCGCTCAACCAAAACAACGTCGGGCCACCCCTCTTGGGTCAAGTGATAAAGCGTGGAGCACCCGGCGATGCCGCCACCGATGACAACAACCTTCGTGCGTGATTTCATGATCCGAGCTCCTGGTTTTAGGCTAGGCGCAGTGTCATTTTTCGAGGCGCTCTGGAAATGTTCTCACATAAAACCGACGATCTCGCGCTATAAAGTCGACGCAGTTGCGGCAGTGAACTTCGGATTGCCCTCGAGGCAAGTATTGGGACGGTGCGCAAAAGCAGAGGATCTATGGCATCACAATGCCCCGCAGCTGTCGGCGGCAAAAAAGCTTGGCCAAATGCATCACAACGCCGGCTACTGACCCCTCGGTCCAGTCAAATCGGTGGGAGGTACCTGCTGCTGTACGAGGCAGTGGTTTGGTGAATTGTCCAAGTTGCTTTTGTTTTCTTCGGCCAATCCGTCAGAGGCGAGCTGCCCGACCGATTGCATCGCGATTTGGTGATTGCGGGCGTGCATGGCATGGGTATTTTTAGCGCTGTCAAAGAGTGCCATTCCCATGATCCAAGAAAGCAGATCGCCAAGCATAGACGTAAGAGAGTGACTAAGCTGGAGTGACCCAAAGGCGCCACCCTGGGTCCGCGCTGATTGTTCTAGGTGCGGAGCTGCTTCAAATTGGTCGGTGCCTTGTTGTAAAGTCGTTCGACGCAATGGAGGAGCCGCCATGCAAATCACCGAACCTGCGCGCCAGATTGATGTGATCCACAAAACAGATGTGCTCGTGGTGGGCTCTGGTCCCGGTGGCTTGTCTGCCGCACTGGCCGCTTCGCGGGCAGGCGTTGAGGTTACGTTGGTGGAGCGCTTCGGCTGTTTTGGTGGCAATATCACCACCGTGGGTGTCGAAGGCTTTGCCTGGTATCGTCATGAAAAGACGGTGGAGGCGGGCGGCATCGGCTGGGAGTTTGAAGAGCGCGCCAAAGCCATGGGCGCCGCTGTGCCTGAGAGCCAATCGCTCAGCTATGAGCTTGACAGCGAGGGTTTCAAGATTGTGGCTGATCACCTAGTGCAAGAGGCCGGCATTCACCCCATGTTGCATCGCATGTTTGTTGCGCCGATCTTCGACGGCGACCGCATCACCGGGATTATTACTGAGTCCAAAGCAGGCCGCGAGGCGATCCTGGCCCGCGTGGTGATTGACGCCACGGGAGATGCCGACATCGCCACCCGTTCCGGTGCGCCGGTTGTGCATCCCCCGCGCGAAGAGCTCCAAGCCGCCAGCGTCATGTTCCATTTGGCCGGTGTCGACAAAACCCGCTTCATGGAGGATGTGCGCGCCAATCCTCATACTTATTCCGATTGGTCCACCGGCGAATGGACGGTCGAGACCGATGGCAAAGAAGACGAGATGTTTTCGCCCTTCCTCAAAAGGCCATTTGAAACCGCGCGCAAAGTTGGAGTTATTCCGGCCGATTTGACCACCATAGCCGGGACCTGGGGTGCGGTCCACGACAGTGGTGAGATGACCTATATGAACCTTGTCCATCTGGGCAATTGTGACGGCACTGATCCCGCCGACCTCACCCATTTTGAGATTGAGGGTCGCCGTCAGGCCATGCTCGCCATTGAGGCTTTGCGCCAGTTTGCGCCGGGCTGTGAGGGGGTGAGGCTCCGCAATTTTGGGATGACGCTCGGTGTGCGCGACACGCGTAAGATTGATGCCGCTTACAATATGACCGAGGACGATGTCCGTCATGAGGCCCGTTTTGAGGATAGCATCGGCATCTATCCAGAGTTCATCGACGGCTACGGCATTTTGATCCTGCCCACCACGGGGCGCTACATGCACATCCCGTATCGCTCCATGCTACCCCAAGGCATCAGGGGATTGTTGGTGGCTGGCCGTGCGACCGGCGGAGATCGTGTGGCCCACGCCGCGACACGCAACATGGCCTGTTGTGCCGTCGCGGGCCAAGGTGCGGGGATCGCAGCGGCGCAGGCGATCAAATCCAATGCTGATCTCGATGCCGTGGATATGGGCGCGATCCAGACCGAACTCACCCGCCAGGGCGTTCGCTACCAGTAAATTACTCGCCGAGCGCAATCCCCTCACGCCGCGGGTCAGCCCCGCCAGTGAGCGCCTCGCCAACGGAAATAGCATGCAGTCCTGAGTTCAAGCCTGTCGCTCGGGTCTCAAACCCCATCTTCTGCAGCGCAGTGTTCAGGTCTAGGGCCGTGGTCTCGTCTTCGATGTCATAGCGACCAAAGCGGTTGACCAGATGGGGTAGGGATACCGCCTCCTGCACATTCATCCCCCAATCCACATGGGCAATGATCGACTTGGCAACATAGCCGATGATCCGACTGCCCCCAGGGGAGCCGATCACGAGCCTAGGCGTGCCATCCGCCATCACAATCGTGGGCGCCATCGACGAGCGCGGCCGTTTGCCGGGTGCAATTGCATTGGCGATGGGCAAGCCGTCGCGGTGGGTGCGGAAGGAGAAATCGGTCAACTCATTGTTGAGCAAAAAACCCCGCACCATGAGCCGGGAGCCAAAGCCGTTCTCAATCGTTGTCGTCATTGAGAGCGCATTGCCATAGGCATCGACGATGGAGATATGGGACGTCGACGGGAGTTCCAGCGAGGTATCATCGGCCCAGAGCATCGCGTGATCCCATTCCGGCGTGCCGGGGGCGACCTCCTCCAAGGCGCTCTCGCCCGAGAGAAGCGCAGAACGACTGTCGAGATAGGCGGGTGCGGTGAGGCCCGTGAGCGGCATGGGCACATAATCCTGATCGGCCATGTAGCGGCCCCGGTCGGCAAAGGCCAAGCGCGAGGCATCGCCAATAAGGCGCCAAGCCTCGGGGTCTGCGGGTCCCATGGCGGCCAGGTCATAGCGGTCGAGGAGGCCTAGGATTTGTCCAACGGTCAACGCGCCAGACGATGGCGGACCCATGCCACAAACGTCTAATTCACGGTAAGGCACACAGACGGGCGCGCGCTCAATCACGCGATAGAGCTCTAGGTCCGTGGTGCTCAACACGCCGGGATTGCCCGCCGCCGTCTGGACTGTGTCAACGACGTCTTGGGCAATGGGACCAGTGTAGAATACGTCCGCGCCTCCAGCCGCCATCCGTTTCAGCGTGTCGGCGTAATCGGGATTGATGAGAGTCTCGCCCGCTTGCAATGCGATGCCGCCAGGTAAGAAATAGTCGGCCGTAGGGGCGAAGGTTTGTAGACGCTCAGCACCACGCTCAATGGAGGCCGCGAGGCGGGCAGACACAGTGAAACCCATTTCGGCGTGTGCGATGGCGGGATCAAAAAGCTCTGCCCAATCTTGATTGCCCCATCGATTATGGGCGTCTTGCAGCAAGCGCGGGGTGCCCGGTGTCCCAACCGAGCGGCCCCCAATGACAGCATCCCAAAAGCCCATGGTGGTGCCGTCGTCCTTTTGAAAGAGCGTAGGGGTGACGGCCAAAGGCGCCGTTTCGCGCCCATCAAGGGTGGTGAGCGTGCCACTGGCCGCATCATACCAGACAAGGAATGCGCCGCCGCCTAGTCCCGAGGACTGCGGTTCAACCAAACCCAAAACGGTTTGCACAGCCACCATCGCATCCGCCGCCGTACCGCCCGCGCGCAACACATCCGCACCGGCTTCGACAGCGAGGGGATGGGCTGCGGAAACCATCCATCGATCCGCTTCCACAACGTGGCCTGCTGTCTTGGATGCCAGAGCACTGAGGGCCGCATGGCTCAACGCTCCATAGGCCGACAAGGTGGTAGAGTGTTCCGATGCCACTGCATCGGTGGTCTGTTGGGCCAAGGATGGTCCAGCCAGAGCCATGATGCCTGCTAAACAGCCACCAATTATGCGGTATGGCCACCGGCCGGATCGCGCGTCCCATCCAATTGCGATTTCGCCCGAAAGAGATTTTAAGCGTTTGGAATGGGTCAAAGTATAAACTCTCATAGCGGCCTCCGTTTGCAAATTTTTACTCTGCATATTTCAATGCGAAAATCAAAAATCCGTTATTTCCCTTTTGCATCGGCACAATTCAATGGCTTTTGAAGTAAAGTGATGAAGCTCATTTCCCAAACTTTGTGTTGTATTCAATTCTGATTCACTTATTTCCCTCAAAGTTGTTTTCGAACGCAATTTGGGAGAGTAGGATGGACGTTGCACAGTTAATGAGAGCCAAGAAGTCAAAGGGCGTTAGGGGGATCGACCCGGACTCACCACTGAAAGAAATTGCGCGGATTTTGATCAAATTCAGGCTCGGCGCACTTGTTGTGACGGACGCGACCAACACAATGGTGGGCATCGTGTCGGAACGGGACTTGGTTCCTGTGGTTGCCAGCGACAACCCATTGGCGGCGGAGGCCCCGGTTTCTTCGGTGATGACCCGCTCAGTTATTTCGTGCAGTCCAGACGATGAGGTTGCCTATATCCTGCGGCTAATGAATGAAAACGCGATCCGGCATATGCCTGTTCTGGAGGATGGAAAATTGGTGGGCGTGCTGAGCATTCGCGAACTTACCAAGGCCTATGAGATGCTCCAGATCGAGGCCAACACCGACCCGCTGACACGCGTCTCCAACCGTCGTCCATTTCTCAAAAACCTGGAAGTATCATTTGAAAAAGCGCAGCAATGGGGCGAACAGATGTCCATCGCAATGCTCGACATCGATCACTTCAAAAAGATCAATGACACCTACGGTCACAATGCGGGAGACATGGCGCTTCAGGCTGTGTCCCGGATGCTTGTAAGCGAGTTTCGCACCATCGACCTTATCGGACGACTGGGTGGCGAAGAGTTCGGATTGGTGTTCCCGGGTACCGATTTGGAAGGCGCATTTGCCGCTTGTGAGCGTCTCAGGTCGACAATTGAAACTAGTGATATCACCGCTGATGAACATGTGATCCGTTTGACTGCGAGTATTGGTTTGACTGGCGTCAACAAAGACTGCGCCGATGGCGCGTCTCTGTTGAAACGTGCCGACGAGTTGCTCTATATCGCCAAAAACAGCGGCCGTAATCGTGTTGTTGCGGAAGGTGGCGTTGTCGTCGCCAGTTCCGGTGAAGTGAAGGCCGCTGCGATTTAAACTCTGTCGCGAGTGAGCCTCGACGTCAGGGGCCTATCGGATCTCATTTGGGTTCTTTGAGATCACGTTTTGCGGCGAGGGCTTTGACACAAGCCAAACCGATGCCCATACTATACGCCTTAGTAGTGACATACGGTTCGAGGACATTTGTTCGCAAGTGTCCGGGTGTCCTGCGGCCTTTGTTATCGACCGAAATGGCTAGAACATCGCCCACACCTGCCACGATGGGGGAATTTGACGGCATTGCCCGCCCCGCCAGTGAGCCGATCTGAGACATGTTGACTTGCTATGCTCGCAGCGTGTCATGTCGCGTGACGTCCGAGGGACCCTATGTTCTTTCCTGATGAGTTCCTGGCTCTGACCTTGGCAAAGTCATGACGGTCGCCTCCAGCTTTATTAAGGCCGTTACCCTCAACACCGTCGATCCGTTGCCTGGCTCTGATGGGGCCGGGTCCAAATCGCCCCGGTGACAAAGCGGTCCTAAAATCAACAACAGTTAGGATATGCGCCGGCACGGCTCCCTGTGTGCGTGGGTTCAATCCTGCACTTTGGCCATGACTTAGAATATGACTTGCAGCTATACTTACGACATATGGGCGTCGGGACCCCAATGGCCCTCTCTGCCCGCCATTTAGGAGAACATTCTAATGAAACATTGGTTTCTTTGGTTTATCTTGGGAATTCTGTCCTGTGCGGCCGGCTTTCTTGCTTTGATAAATCCGTTTGCGGCCACGTTGACGGCCGAACTTCTCACCGCGTATTCGTTCATTGCCGTGGGGGTTTTGATGTTCTTGTTCGCATTCCAATCTCAGGGTTGGGGCGCGCGTATATGGTTGATACTGATTGGGGTTTTATTCGCTACTGCTGGCATCAACCTGGTCGCCAAACCACTTGAAGGCATCCTGACATTGACTGCAATCACCGCCGCGATGATGATTGCGATTGGGCTTTTCAGGTTGGTGATAGCTTTCTCGCCCATTGCATCCGGGGTCCGATGGATTGTTAGTCTTGCCGGTGTGATCTCGCTGGCCCTCGGCATCATGATCTTCGCAAACTTCCCGGAATCAAGCGTGTATATTCTGGGCGTTTTCCTCGCCATTGAGCTTTTGTCCAATGGCGTGTCCCTAATTTTCCTCGCGCTTGATCAGCGCAAGGGGACGACCGCGTAGCGCCTTAGTCGCGCGGTAATGTGATGCTTTTCCTGCGACGCCTTGAGGCGATATGGCCAGGGGCCATACGATGAAAATGCCACGTTGGGGCGCCCAGGAGACATGTGGCTTTGAGTCTGCTGCGCCAAGGTGTGGCGGCATGTTTTCTCCGGCGGTACCATCGTTGCTTTTGCTGATGCACCACGCAGCCCATTGGATTGTCACGTCGAATGTAATGTCGAAACGGGGCGCATGCATTTGTCTTTTTTAACATCCGGAAACCGTCATTTTGAATGACATCTGAGTGGAGAGTTTCATGATCAAATTCCATTTTTTGAGGCCGTTTTTTTTCCTCATGATCAGTGTGGCATACTTGGCCGTTGTGTCCCCATTGCAAGCACAGGATGGTATCGCTCAACAGACCTATAACGCGTTGCCCTTTGTCACGAACCGCAATCTCACCGGTGAAGATGACCCTGAAAGTTACTTCGGTGACGAACGCGGGTCTGAGCGATCAGGGTGGTGCCATGTCAGGCAAACCAAAGTTCCCGCTCTGTCGTCAATCTCGGAGGCCGCTCCGTTTCGGATTCCGGGTGAATTTCTAAAGGTAACAGATATTCGTGAAGCGCTGCGTTCAGAGGTTTATTCCGCGCTGGAAGCTGTCGACATCAAACGTGCACCGGTGCTGTACACCCATGGCTACAACGTCGGCTTTGAAAAAGGGTGTCGCCGCGCAACAACTTTGCAAAACAATGCAAACCTCAAAGACGGCTTCCTTTGGTTCAGTTGGCCTGCTGATGGCATCCCGACCAACTATATGCGCGATGAGACCGATCTCTACTGGAGTGCGCCCAGCCTTGCCGATCTCATTGCGGAGATGTCGCAACGCTTTGATCCGCAGGGTATCAATGTCACAGGCCATAGCCTTGGAGGCCGCGGGGTGGCGCTTGCGCTTTACGTCATGGCCGCCCAACATCCAGGCGTGGCGCTCAACAACGTGGTTTTGCTTGCGCCAGACATGGACTTTGGAACTTTTGTTCGCATTCTTCCGTCGATCCGTGGTCTGGCCAAACGTATCGCCATCTACACGACCGTTGATGACCGTGCCTTGGAAGTTTCAGAACGGTTGCACGGCTACCGGCGTCTTGGTCAATCAGGTAACCCTGTAGAGTTGTTAGAGGGAGTGGAAGTCGTGGATATCAGTGAGTTGCCGATCGACAGCGCAACAGGCCATCTTTACCATATTTATGGCGCACGCGTCGGCAACGACCTTGATCAGCTCCTTAATCAGGGTTTGGGCGCAGAGCAGCGAGAGGGTCTTAGAAAAATTGGCGACAATCATTGGAGCATGATTTCTGAAGATTAGTTGGTGCTACACCTGTTGACCAAGGTCAGTGGATGATCTCGCCGCTACGGTGAGTCACATCTCAATGCGATCACCCAAGGTCTTGCGTTTCCTGACCGGGTTATCGCTGATATGACTGGGGTGAGGCCCGGTGCGAGACCATGCGAAATTTTTTTACGTATTTTCCCTCAAGGAGAGACACCTATGCGGTTCCTGCGATTTCCATTAAAGGCTGTCGCCGTTCTGGCGGTTGTTATTTTCGTATTGCGGTGGACCCACCCTCTACCGGATCTTCCCAAAGGAGAAGCGTTCGTCTCTGTTCCTGTAGGTGAAGACACGCGCTTAGGCAAAACGCTCTTACCGCTTTTAGCGGCCAATGAGGGTAAAACCGGCGTTGTTCCATTGGCTGATGGTCGCGATGCGCTTGCCGCGCGCATTCTTCTCGCCCGCGCGGCAACAGAAACGATCGATGTCCAATACTACATCTGGCAGACCGACACGACCGGATGGCTTTTGCTGGATGAATTGCGGCGCGCGGCAGAGCGTGGGGTCAAGGTGCGTATGCTGCTGGACGACAACGGTATCCCCGGGCTGGACAACGTTCTTGCAGCCTTTGCCGATCAGGAAAACGTCGAGATCCGTCTTTTTAATCCTTTTACGATGCGCAAGCCAAAGTTGCTTTCGTACGGGTTCGATTTCTTCCGGCTGAATCGACGGATGCATAATAAGTCTATGACAGTTGATGGGATTGCCACGATCATTGGCGGCCGGAATATCGGCGATATCTATTTCGCTTACGGCGATGGCACCGCCTATTTCGACTACGACGTTATGGCCATAGGCCAAGGCGCTGCAGACGTATCCCAGGATTTCCATCACTATTGGATCAGCGGGTCATCCTATGATGCTCAAGACATCTTGCCCTCTTCGAAAAATGGCATGGCGGAAATGGCCGCCGCAGTTGCTGCGGCAGGGCAAAGTGCGCGCGGATCAGAATATGAAAAGTCGCTCAGCAGCGCGCCCAAAATCTCACGCGCAATTTCCGGGGAGGACGTTCTTGAATGGACCTCTCTGAAGCTTGTTAGTGATGACCCTGCAAAGGGGCTTGGAAAGGCAAGCGCTGAAGACCTGCTGATCGTGCGTTTGACCCAGATTATTGGAAGGCCGGAACGAAGCCTCGATCTTGTTTCCGCCTATTTGATCCCGGGTAAAGTTGGCACGGCTCTGTTTGAGGACTTCATCGCGGATGGCGTTAAAACCCGTTTGGTGACCAATTCACTAGAGGCCACCGATGTGCCCATCGTCCACAGCGCCTGGAAAGGATATCGCGCACAATTGGTGCATTCCGGCGCAGAAGTGTTGGAACTCAAGGCACGCCCCAATCTCCCTGAGTCCTTGTCATTGGCACAGCTTCTGACTCGATCGCAATCAAGCTTGCACGCCAAAACTTTCGCCATCGATGGTGAGCGGATCTTCATCGGATCATTCAATTTTGATCCACGATCTGCTGCTCTGAATACGGAAATGGGGTTCCTTGTAGAGAGCCCGACGATAGCCCGTTCACTCTCCAGGACTTTGGAGCAATCCGATGTTTTTTACCGGGTTTCCGAGGATGCAGACGGTGAGATCAGGTGGTCGGGAACCGAAGATGGCACGGCAAAATCGTGGACAACAGAGCCAAACGTAGGCGTGATGCAGCGCGTCATTGTCAACGTCATGAGCTATTTGCCGTTCGAATGGGTCCTGTGAAAAAGGCAAGCAGGCCTTTGATAATATGACGCATTCACGCGCCAGAGTCGCTGCCCTTTTGACATGGCGACGCGTCCACACAGGCGCACGAGCGAAAGGAACGGACCAGCTTTGACGTGGCAACGCATCAGTGACGTTGTGTCAGAAAACATTGCATGAACGAAATCACTCCCAACATATGTATGGCGATGCAGAGGAGTTCAGAACATGACGATCCGCCACTTAGTCTATGGTGCAGCACTGTGCCTATGTACGCCGGCAATGGCGATCATTGATGGCGTCGAAGCCGACGTTGAAGCGTTTCAGTCTTATGTGTCCATTCGTGCAATTAGCCCGTTCCCAAGCCAAAATGGAAAAGAAATCAACGCCTGTGGTGGCACACTTATTGCTCCAAACTGGGTGCTGACAGCCAACCATTGCTGGCCTGCATATGAGGCGGTCTCAAAAGGGGGCGAGCCCGTCTTTGTGGGGGTAAACCTTGGCTCTGATGGTCTGTTCAAAAAGAAATTGCGCGTTGTGGACTATATTCTTGCACCTGCCAAACTGGGGCATGAGCGTGTGGATGCGGCCCTGCTGAAGTTGGAAGCCGACGCAACGCTGTATGGTGCGCAGATAGCCAGTATATTTGATGACGATCTTGCGCTCGGAACGGCAACGACCACAGTTGGCCTTGGGCAAGGTCATGAGGGAGACCCACTTCTTTACTACAATTCGCAAGTGACTGAATCGGCGTTATGCGACTCGGCACGAGTTGACTACGATGACTTGCATGATTTTTGCGTTGGCATCCCGGGGTCGACCCAAAGGGCGGGCTACGGTGATTCCGGTGGTCCCTTGTTTGTCTTTAGTGGGGACAATGGCGATGAATACCATCTGGCGGGGATTGTAAAAGGGGGTGTTAAGGCGCACGCAACTGGCATCGAAGAAACCGAAAATATTCGCTATACTGATGTTAACAAATTGCGGGATTGGATCACTGCGACAACGGGATGCGATCTTGAAAATGGCATCGGCAAATCGTCCAAAGGGGACAAAATGATCTGTGCGGGCCAAACGACAGACGCCTCGCTGACGGACACCTACTGGAAGATCAACTCGATCTTTGGAAAGGCGTTGGATGTGGTCGATAACCGGCGAGAGCCGCAGATAATTTTCCAGAGTGGCAACGCGAACACCGTGATATCCACCGTAGGATGCAATAATATCTCCGCCACTTTCACCCTGGACGGGACCACGCTGTCCATTGGTCCTGCTCGCTCAACCAGGATGGCCTGCATGGGTGACTTGGCTGCTACGGAAAACGATCTTTTGGCATTGTTGGGTCGCGTTGCAAGCTATCAGGTGGAAGGTGATCATTCTGTATTGTTCGATGCGAACGGAACCATTTTGGCTGAATTGAGCGCTGTGTACCTTCGATGACTTCAGGGCCGATATTCTAGCATGACGAGTTGTCGGCTCGTCATGCTTTTCCTGTGACCGCGTTGTCACTGTTATCGATTCTCGCTGAGCTGTCCCAGATTGAGTGTTCGCGCATGACTTGCCTTGGGTCCATCTCGATGATGGTTTCTGAGGCTAACCAGCGGTCGCCTAATGGTAAGCGCCGTTTGAAACTGACCGAATGGGGCATCTGTGGGAATCTGATTGTATGGCACATGCTCAAAAAGCGCGACATCATGCTGGATGACCCGAACTAGTTGCAGTCCAACCATCGGTTCCTGGCTGAATGATGGGTCGTGCATGTGGCTTCGACAGGCACGGCTAAATGACATGTGGTCCTACGACGTCGTTTAGGGTTGGATGTATCGACCGGACATTGACCATCATTGATGAACTGCGCCATAGCTTGCGCGAAAGGCAAATCCGGATCGCGCAGTGGCGGGTCCCCGACAACACCGTCAGGTGGCACAGCGCATCGGACCACGGCCCCAGGCCCACACGGGCCGACAGTTTAGCTAAGCGACCGGCGCCTCCAATCTTATACGCAAATGCGCTGTCATTCGGTGCGCCACAATTGGGCGATCATAACCGAAACGGGCAACGACGTTTAGCTCCATTTCGATCCTGCCACGTTTTTGCCGACCAAAAAATTGAGTGTATCAGCAACCGCCACGCGTTTTTCGTGGACACCGCTCCTAGTGATAAAACTCTTGCAACTCTGCGAGCGGCGCCTTCCCCGGCGTAGCGCAGCACAACAACGTTCTACTTCAGCGGATGTTAACTGATTACAGACAAAGTCGGTTGACCGAACCAGAGGGCGCTTGGGCTTTGACTAACGATGTCATACTTACAGCAGCGGAAATGCAGCTGGAGCCAAGCTTTGTCTTGAGCTGTACGGCGCCAAATGGCGTTTCTTCAGCGAGCGTGGACTGGGTCAACGTGGCGTTCGCGGAAGTCTTTGAGCTTGCACAAGACGACCTTTCGAATCTGTCTCCACACGCTTTTCTTAAGGACCACTTGATTGAGTTTATAGGTGCGTTCTTGGCTGAGCAGAGTGATCGCTCTGCACAACTGAGAACTGCACTTTGTCTCCCTGAGGAGGCGCAGGACCTTCGTTGGTATGATCTTGAGGTCTGGCGGATTGATGACGCACCTGCAGGCCACCCCCGTTTGTTCGGCCGCTTTGTGGACGTCACCGAGCGCGAAAATCTCAAATCGCTGTTGGCCGTGGCAAACGCAAAGATCGATACTGTCCAAAACCGGTTTGAGCATGCGGTAAACTCGATCCCGGAAGGCTTTGCAATGTACGATCGCGACGACGTCCTGGTGGCGTACAATTCAAAGTACTTGGAACTCTACAAAGAAACGGCCCCTGCCATAAAGATCGGCACCACGTTTGAATCGATCATGCGCTACGGGATTGCGCATGGGCAATATCCTGAAGCGGAAGGGTGCGAAGAGGCCTGGCTGGCGGAGCGTCTCAACCGTGAAAACAGGAAGCGTGCGCCAGTAGATCGTAAGTTGCCGGGCGGACGTTACCTGCGTGTTCATGAAGTGGAGAACGAGCAAGGCGATCTGGTTGGGCTGCGCTCCGACGTCACACATTATCACGAACAACAACAGGCCTTGGAACAGAAAGCAGCCGAATTGGCCGCCGCAAATGAAGAGGTTCGCGCCGCGAGCGCGCAGAAAGAGAGGTTCTTTGCCAGGATGAGCCACGAGCTCAGAACGCCGATGAACGGTATTCTGGGAATGGCCGAGGTGCTGCAGCACAGCGAGCTTGAACCGCAGCAAGAGGTGTATCTCCAAACGATCTCGTCCTCCGCCTCAAGCTTGCTTGGGATCATCAACGACATTCTCGACTATTCCAAAGCGACCGAAGGCAAATTCACATTTACGCAGGAAGAGTTTTCGCTGAAAGACACGGTCTTTGAAGCAGCCCGTCTGTTGCAGTCGATGGCCCATGATAAGAACCTTGATCTCTGGGTTGAATATCCCAAAGTGGTGCCAACCCATTTCATGGGTGATAGCGTTCGTGTGCGACAGGTGCTCCTTAATCATCTGGGTAATGCGCTCAAATTCACAGATCAGGGGCACTTTGGTGTGCGTGTTGGCTTTGATGCCGATGGGGTTGCACCACGCCTGAAAGTTTCGATTGAAGACACGGGTCGCGGTATTCCCGAGGACGCCATGGCGACGTTGTTTTCCGCCTACGAGCAAGTGGCCCAAGATGCGGCCAAGGTTGTTGAAGGGACAGGCCTTGGTTTGGCAATCTCGAAGTCCCTCGTGGATCAGATGGGGGGCAAAATCTCCGTCGAATCTACGGTGGGTCAAGGAACGTGCTTCACCGTCTCTCTGGATTTGGCCCCCCGCGACGCCTCCGAGGTGATCTCCCAAGTCGAGCGCGTTTCAGGTGCAATGGGGGATGTGGCCATTCTGGGCGCCGTGACTGCATCCAACACCGTTCTATCAAAGATGCTCGAAGACAGGGGGTATCGTGTGCATTGGATTGGGTCAGAGGATGTGGAAGTTGCCGACGAACAACGCCAGTTTCAGGCCGTTTTTTATGATGGCGATGACGCGGGCCTGCGCCAAGATCCCGAGCGCGTTGGCTTGGCCAGGCACTCAGAAGATTGCAAACATGTCTTGCTGATCTCAGTTCCGGACGCGGACCTCATGAAATCATACGAGCGTGTTGAGTTTGCCGCCACCATTCTCAAACCGGCACGTTGGGAGGACTTTGCTTCGGTTCTGCTTTCCGAGACGCATCCACCTCCAGAGCACTCTGAGGTCGCACCGCGCGCAACGGCCAAGCCCTGTCAAAAACATGCCGCCTCAAATGGCGGGGTGCTTGTGGTCGATGACAATAAAACCAACCGCCTTGTGGCGGGCAAACTTTTGGAGACAGCAGGTATCGAGGTGGAATTTGCCTGTGACGGGTTGGAGGCGGTGCAAAGCTTCAAGGCTCAGCAGCCCCAGACGATTTTCATGGATGTCACAATGCCGGTTTTGAATGGGCTGGAAGCAACACGCCGTATCCGACAAATCGAAGCTGACCAAGGCTTGCGGGCGTGTACCGTCTACGCACTGACGGCGAACACGTCCCAGTCTGAGGTTGATTTGTGTCTTGACGCCGGTGTGGACGGCGTCATCGGAAAGCCAGTGAAGCGAAGCGATCTTATCAAAGCCATCAGTAGATCGAGCGCGATGTTGTAGTCTTGGACGGACGCCGTTGGGGCGCCTTTGGTGTCCATAAATATCAGTGTTGGAGCTTTTGCGCCGCCAGCGTGGATACAATTAGTAAACAGGCTGTTTCAGCCGCCTGCCCTGGGCGGGTCTGAACCTGGGGTATCCGTAAAAATCATTGGTGAACCAAGCGCGTACATCCCGAACGGGCGTCCAAGGACATCGCGTCTTTGACCGCAGACACGGCTTTGTCAAAGGGTATATCCAAGCGGCACAGGTTCTCGTATTTGCAAAAATCAAAGTCATTAGGCATTTTATGCTGATGCAGACGTTCGACTTTAGTCACAGCTTTTTTCTGGTTGCGATGGCCTGTATCGTCGCTGCCGTTGCGGGTTTCACTGGGCTTTCGCTCACCCGTGATTTGTCGTCGAAACCAGCGTTCCAAAAGAAGGTGTCCGTAGCACTGGCGTCCATCGCGTTGGGCGGTGGGATCTGGTCGATGCACTTCATTGCGATGCTGGGACTGCAGTTGCCGATCCTATTTTACTACGACGCGGCAATCACGTTGGTCTCGGCGTTGACTGCGGTTTTGATCGTAGGAGGGGCTTTGATCCTGCTGCACTTCACAGAACGTACACCCCAAGTGATCACCATAGCCGGAGCCATTGTCGGGGTTGGTATCCTCGTGATGCATTATATCGGCATGGCCGGGTTGGAACTGTGTCGTGCCGTCTACACGCCCATTGGGCTCCTGGTGTCGTCGGCTGTGGCCATTGTTCTGTGCGTTTTGGCTATTTGGATTGCCTATGGCACCCGTACGAACCGCAACATTCTCATAGGGACCTTGTGTTTCGCCGCTGCCGTCTGTTCGGTGCACTTCTTGGCGATGGCTTGGACGGCTTTTGAACCTGTGCCTGGCGTGACGGATTTCGGCCCAAGCATGAGCAACCAAACCCTGGCGCTGGGTGTGATCATGTTCAGCTTCATCATCTTTGGGGCCTGCTTGTGGGTCAGCGTGACGTATCTTGAAGGTCTTAAAGGTGAGGGCGGCGCTCAGGAGCCCGCACCTCAAACGGCACCGCATCAACCGCTTTTGCAAATCCCTTGTGAGCGGGATGGCAGCAAAGTGTTCGTCTCGCCAGCGGAGGTCCAATTCGTCCGCGCCGATGGGCATTACACCCAAGTCTACACCGCGTCTGAACGCATGTTTTGCGTGTGGCCTGTAACCGAGGCGTCGAAACGGCTTGTTCCCATGGGCTTTCTTCAGACGCACCGCAGTTACCTGGTCAATCCGGCGCATGTCACACGGTTTGAACGGACCAAAGACAAGGGACGTTGCATCTTCTCTGGCGATGATCTCCCGCCCGCGCCGGTCAGCCGTGCCAAGCTCAAAACAGTTCAGGATGCGCTCGCAGCTCATGTCGGCGCAATTCATGCACGCTAGCGCGCATTTCGTGCAAAATACCTGTTTTTCATTGGTTTTCTAAAGCGTCCGCAGGCGGGCGTATGCATGTCTAACTCCTAGCCAGAACATTTGCTTGAGGGAGGAAAGCCGATGATTCCAGCCGCATTTGAATACTACCGACCAAAAGATATGGCGGGCGTTTTATCGATCCTTGAGGAACATGGGGATGATGCGCGCGTCATGGCAGGCGGCCATAGCCTGATCCCTATGATGAAGCTGCGCATGGCGGACGTGGGCCATCTCATCGATCTTCAAGACGTCGAAGGCATGTCCGAGATCGACATCAGCGGCAACACCATTCGCATTGGAGCAATGGTCACGCAGCACGACATTATTGATCATCATGCCCTGTCGGCCGCTGCGCCGATTTTGCGCGAAGCGGCCCTGCAAATCGCAGATCCCCAGGTGCGTTATATGGGCACAGTAGGCGGCAATGTCGCCAATGGCGATCCAGGCAATGACATGCCCGGTTTGATGCAATGTCTTGACGCGACGTTCCATCTGACTGGGCCGGATGGCGAACACACTGTCGCGGCCCGCGACTTCTATGAAGCGGCCTACATGACGGCCCGCGAGGACGATCAAGTTTTGACAGCGGTGTCCATGCCGAAACCGGCCGGGGGCCATGCCTATGAGAAGCAAAAGCGGAAGATTGGTGACTACGCCACGGCCGCCGCTGCTGCGCTGATTGTTAAAGACGGCTTCACTTGCGCGTCTGCGTCTATCGCGATGACGAACCTAAGCGACACGCCGGTCTATTCCGAAGCTGCTGGTGCGGCTCTGGTTGGAACGTCAGTTGATGACGCAGCTGTTGGTGCGGCTGTGGCCGCCATGCTTGGTGATATCGATCCGACAGAAGACAACCGCGGTCCCATCGCTTTCAAGAAACACGTGGCTGGCGTGATCTTGCGTCGCGCCATCGAGCGCGCCTGGTCGCGCGCCTGAAAGGATATCCCATGTCAAAGAAACAACACTACACGATTACCGTGAACGGCAAGGAGGAAGAGTTCCTCGCCGAACCACGCGAATTGCTCATCTATACACTGCGCGAGCGGCTCAACATCACGGGCCCGCACATTGGCTGTGAAACATCCCATTGCGGCGCGTGCACGGTCACCATCGACGGCAAATCAGTCAAAGCGTGCACGATGTTTGTGGCGCAAGCCGATGGCAAAGATGTCACCACAATCGAGGGTATCGGTGGTCCCGACAATCTACATCCGCTTCAAAACGCGTTCAAAGAGCATCACGGGCTACAATGCGGATATTGCACCCCGGGCATGATCACCCGCGCCACTAAGTTTTTGGAAGAAAACCCAAACCCGACCGAAGAGGAAATCCGCTTCGGTATGGCCGGCAACATTTGCCGCTGCACCGGATACCAAAACATCGTGAAATCCATCCAGGCCGCTGCGGCTGAAATGAGTGCAGTCAGGGAGGCGGCAGAATGAAAGACGAAGTCACAAGCCGCGAAGAGAGGATTGAAAACCTCAAAGGCATGGGCTGCTCGCGCAAGCGTGTGGAAGATGCTCGTTTCACTCAAGGCAAGGGCAATTACGTCGACGATATCAAGCTCGACGGGATGCTCTTTGGTGATTTTGTGCGCTCCCCCTATGCCCATGCCAAGGTGGTGAGCATCAACACCGAAGAAGCGATGAAGGTCCCCGGCGTTCTCGCCGTTCTCACAGCCGCCGATCTGGCGCCATTGGGTTTGCATTGGATGCCCACCCTGGCGGGCGACAAACAGATGGTTTTGGCCGATGGCAAAGTGCTCTTCCAAGGTCAGGAAGTGGCCTTTGTGGTTGCAGAAGATCGCTACGCAGCGGCCGATGGGATCGAAGCGGTCGAGGTCGAATATGAAGAGCTCGAAGTGCTCGTCGATCCGTTCAAATCCATGGGCTCAGACGTGGTCCTGCGCGAGGATACGGTGGACGATGCGGGCAAACCCGTGGATGGCGCCCATGGTCCGCGCAAGCACCATAACCACATCTTTACGTGGGAAGCCGGTGACAAAGATCCGACGTTCGAGGTGATTGATGCCGCCGAGGTCGTGGCCGAAGAGACCATGTACTATCACCGCACGCACCCATGCCCGCTGGAAACCTGCGGTTGTGTGGCATCGATGGACAAGGTCAACGGGAAATTGACGCTGTGGGGCACGTTCCAAGCGCCGCACGCGATCCGCACAGTTGTGAGCCTCATCTCAGGGATTGAAGAACATAACATCCGGGTCATCAGCCCCGACATCGGCGGCGGGTTTGGCAACAAGGTGGGGGCTTACCCCGGCTATGTCTGCTCCGTTGTGGCCTCCATCGTTACCGGCAAACCGGTGAAGTGGATCGAAGACCGCATGGACAACCTTATGACCACGGCCTTTGCCCGTGATTATTGGATGAAGGGCCGGATCAGCGCCACAAAAGAGGGCAAGATCACTGGGCTTCATTGTCATGTCACAGCTGACCATGGCGGTTTTGACGCCTGCGCCGACCCGACGAAGTTCCCCGCAGGCTTCATGAACATCTGCACTGGGTCCTATGACATCCCAACGGCTTTTCTTGAAGTGGACGGTGTCTACACCAACAAGGCACCGGGCGGGGTCAGCTATCGTTGTTCCTTCCGCGTGACGGAAGCGGTCTACTTCATCGAGCGCATGATCGAGGTGCTTGCGATTGAGTTAAGCATGGATGCAGCCGAACTGCGCCGGATCAACTTTATCAAAAAGGAGCAATTCCCCTACACCGCGGCACTTGGATGGGAATACGACAGCGGCGATTATCACACCGCCTGGGATAAGGCCCTCAAAACGGTCGACTACGCAGGCCTGCGCGCCGAACAAGCGCAGCGCGTGGAAGACTTCAAGGCGGGCAAAACGCGGTCTCTGATGGGTGTCGGTCTGAGTTTCTTCACCGAAATCGTGGGCGCTGGACCGGTCAAAAATTGCGATATTCTTGGCCTTGGCATGTTCGATAGCTGTGAAATCCGCATCCACCCAACGGGCTCAGCCATTGCGCGCTTGGGCACGATCTCTCAAGGACAGGGACACGCAACCACGTTTGCGCAGATCCTGGCCTCCGAAATCGGCCTGCCCGCGGATTCCATCACCATCGAAGAGGGGGATACTGACACTGCGCCTTACGGTTTGGGCACCTACGGTTCCCGCTCAACGCCAGTGGCCGGTGCGGCGACCGCAATGGCCGGGCGTAAGATCCGGGCCAAGGCCCAGATGATCGCGGCCTATCTGCTCGAAGTTCACGACGACGATGTCGAGTTTGACGTGGATCGGTTTGTCGTCAAAGGCGCACCAGAGCGGTTCAAGACGATGAAGGACATTGCCTTTGCCGCGTACAACCAGGCGATCCCAGGGATTGAACCCGGTTTGGAAGCGGTGAGTTACTACGATCCGCCGAACATGACCTATCCGTTTGGGGCCTATGTCTGTGTGATGGACATCGACGTGGACACCGGCACCACCGACATCCGCCGTTTTTATGCGCTGGATGATTGTGGTACGCGGATCAACCCGATGGTCATCGAAGGCCAGGTCCACGGCGGCCTGACCGAAGCACTCGCCGTCGCCCTGGGCCAAGAAATTGCCTATGACGATATGGGCAACGTGAAGACCGGTACGTTGATGGATTTCTTCCTACCCACGGCGTGGGAAGTGCCAAACTATGAGACCGACCACACTGTCACGCCCTCACCGCACCATCCAATCGGTGCCAAGGGTGTGGGCGAAAGCCCCCACGTGGGCGGCGTGCCGTGCTTTTCCAATGCTGTGCAAGATGCGTTCCGCGCCTTTGGCCTGCGGCACACCAACATGCCTCATGACCACTGGCGCATCTGGAAAACCGCAAACGAACTTGGCCTGCACGGCTAGCCCCAGGTTGGGGCGGGATCATACCCGCCCCACGGAGACCCCAAATGAATTGGACGGATCTACAAACTGCGCTCGGCGCTCAAGGATATGTTGCATCAAGCGATTTGTCCGTGGCGCTGCACCTTGCGATCTCGCTGGAGCGTCCCTTGTTGCTTGAAGGCGCTGCAGGTGTCGGCAAAACCGAGGTTGCCCGTACGCTCAGCCTCGCCCAAAACACCAAGCTCATTCGCTTGCAATGCTATGAAGGCTTGGATGCCTCCCAAGCAATTTATGAGTGGAACTATCAGCGTCAGCTTTTGACGATCCGCTCGGCGGCAGAGCATGGTGAAACCGGCAAATCGGTCGAGGATCGCATCTTTTCCCGCGATTTCCTGCTCGAACGCCCGCTGCTGGCCGCGATCACGCAAGACGTCCCGCCTGTGCTCTTGATCGACGAAATCGACCGGGCGGACGAAGAGTTCGAAGCCTATCTGCTTGAAGTCTTGTCGGATTATCAGGTCTCAGTGCCCGAGCTCGGTACGATCACAGCCACCAGCAAACCCATTGTCATCCTGACCTCAAACGGCACCCGCGACCTCAGCGATGCGCTGCGTCGCCGCTGCCTTTACACCTATGTCGATTATCCGGATCGCAGGACGGAACTCGCAATCCTCAAAGCACGCTGCCCCCAAGTTGAAAACCGCTTGTCGGATCAAATCATTGGCTTTGTTCAAAAACTGCGTGAAGAGGAGCTTGAGAAAAGACCCGGCATTGCCGAGATGCTCGATTTCGCCGCCGCATTAATGGGGCTTGGCATTGCCGATCTCACCGATGATCCAGCCGTGCTGCAATCCACGCTCACTACGCTGCTCAAAACGCAAACCGATCAAGCGCAGATTTCGACTGAGGTGGCCCAACGCCTCGCGGGGAAAGCAGCATGAGCCGCGTGACGCGCTTTGCCGCCCGCGATCCTGGGCCAGCCGCGCGCATGGTGGGCTTCATCGCGCATTTGCGTGAGAAAGGTCTACGATTGGGAGTGGCCGAAGCGGATCTCAGCTTGAACGCGCTAACCGCTGTGAATGCCAGCCACCCCGAAGACTGCCGTCGCGCCCTGCGGGCCACCTGCACCGGATGCAAAGAAGAAGCTGAACGCTTTGATGCGCTGTTCGACAGTTTCTGGCTGGATGCGGGCCGCGTGAAACAGCGCATCGTGCCCAAACCACACGCCGCTTTGAACACTGACGTTCACAGCTCCCGCGATGGCACTGGACAAGACGCACGCGTCAGCGGGACATCCACGTCTCCGGAGACGGGTGAGGGGGAGGCCGACAGTGACGGCACCGGCAAGCTCATCGCCACCAAACAAAGCAATCTCAGCCGCCGTGACCTGCGCGACCTGGTCCGGGCCGAAGATGTCGCTGAAGCGGAATTGGTGGCCCGTCGCATCGGCGCGGCCCTGCGTGACAAACGCTCGCGCCGCCGCATCGCGGCTCGCAAAGGCGACCGGTTACACTTTCGCAAGACCATACGGCGCAGCCTGTCCACAGGGGCGGAACCGCTGCGGCTCCTGCGCAAACGCCGCCCGGATCGCGACCGTAAGATTGTCGCTCTGTGCGATGTCTCTGGGTCGATGAGCGTTTATTCGAAAATCTTCCTGGCCTTTCTGACCGGGCTCATGCGCGCGGACAAAAACGCGGATGCCTATCTCTTTCACACGCGACTTGTTCGGATCACCGAAGCGCTGCGCGACAAAGACGCGATGCGCGCCATTGGGCGGATGTCGCTCATGGCGGATGGGTTTGGCGGTGGCTCCAAGATCGGCCCCTCGTTGCAGCGTTTTGCCGACACCTATGCCAAGCGCTTTGTTGATGGTCGCAGCGTCGTCCTGGTCCTGTCCGACGGATACGACGCCGAGCCGCCCGAACACCTCGCCGTAGCCCTAGCCAAACTCAAGAAACGTGGCTGCAAGATCATCTGGGTCAACCCGCTCAAAGGCTGGCGTGACTATGCGCCCATCGCAGGGGCCATGGCGGCGGCCTTACCACATCTCGATGTGTTCGCGGCGGCAAACACACTCGATGATCTTGCCGCGCTCGAGACAGAATTGGCGCATCTATGACCCCGGCAGAAGTCCTTGATGGTGACCTCGCAGAAGCCGCGCAAAACCTGCGCGACAAGTTGGAACCCTTTGCCTTTGCAACGATTGTGCGCACCGCAGGCGCAACGGCTGCCAAACCCGGAGCGAAAGCTCTGCTGAGTGCAGATGGCACGATCCTCCACGGCTGGCTTGGCGGGGGATGCACGCGGGGCGCTGTTAAACGCGCTGCCATTGACGCCTTGCAAAGCGGCGCTCCGCAGTTGATCTCGGTTGCGCCCGAGGACCTGCTGGAGGAGTTGGGCGTAGCGGCGGGTGACACAGTCGACGGAACGCGGTTTGCCCGCAATGGGTGTCCGTCACGGGGCACGGTCGATATCTTCATCGAACCCAGTCTGCCCATGCCAGAACTTGTCGTGCTTGGCGCTTCGCCCGTGGCCCAAGCCATCACCGCGCTCGCTCCGCAGTTTCACTGGCACGTGGCCTCAACGCTTGCCGAAGGCGTGGCCGCCGCGCGCCAAAAATACGTGGTGATTGCCACGCAGGGGCAGGGGGATTTGAACGCACTTAAATCGGCACTCTCGGGACCGGTCGATTATGTCGCGTTTGTTGGCAGCGCGCGAAAATACGCGACCCTAGCGGAGAAACTGCGCGCGAGCGGCGTCTCTGCAGAGGCCATTCGATCGGTCGACGCGCCAGCGGGCCTCGATCTGGGCGCCGTTACGCCAGAAGAAATCGCTCTCTCGATCCTTGCCCAACTGGTGCGCGTACGCCGCCAGGGACGGGTGGATCAACATGTTTGAGATGGCCGCCATACTCTTGGCTGCGGGGCTGTCGCGCAGGATGGGACCGACAAATAAACTCCTATTGGAGATCAGCGGCAAACCAATGGTGCGGCATGTGGCCGAAACCTATCTCTCTGCCATCGACGGTCCATTGACCGTTGTCACAGGGTTCGAAGCTGACCGGGTTGGCGCTGCGTTATGGGGGCTCGACCTACATTTGGTTCATAACGATGTATTTATTCGCGGCCAGCCAAGCTCCGTGTCCGCGGGCTTGGTTGCTGCGCCAGAGGCCGAACTGTTGCTGATCGGATTGGCAGATCAACCCTTGCTGACGGCCTCAAACCTTCGATCGCTCATGGCCTGTCACAAGAATGCTGACCCGCGTCGGATCACGATCCCAATGCGTGGCGATCGCCGGGGCAATCCAATTGTCATCCCGCGCCTTCTGAGGGACCGGCTTACCGAGAACCCCGAGCGCCCTGGGTGCATGCGGTTCACCCGTGACTTTCCCGAGCATGTGCAACGCGCGCCCATGGAGGCCGATGGTTTCTACCACGATATCGACACACTGGACGACTCGCGCGCGCTCCCAGCATCGGATGCGGAGGTCGTGACATGAAACGTATCGCCCGCCGCATGATTGCGTTGATCTCTAGGCTCAAACCGACGCCTGAGCAGGTCGAGAATATTCGATTCCCCTGTTGTTAATGAAGGACATAACGCCATGGAACTGAACGACGAAATCATCATCAACGCGCCAAAAGAGCGGGTGTATGCGGCGCTGAATGATCCTGAAATCCTCAAAGACTGTATTCCGGGCTGTGAAGAGTTGATCAAGCATTCCGACACGGAATTGGAAGCCAAAGTTGTCCTGAAAATCGGCCCGGTCAAAGCCCGGTTCAGCGGCGATGTGGTGCTCGACCAATCGGGTGCACCGGATGCATTTTCACTTTCTGGTCGCGGCAATGGTGGTGCGGCTGGGCACGCCAAGGGCGGTGCTGACGTGACGTTGACGGCGGACGGAGACACGACCGTACTGCGCTATGAGGCCAAGGCGGAGATCGGCGGGAAACTGGCACAACTCGGCAGTCGTCTGGTCCAAAGTACCGCCAAAAAGCTGGCCGCGAAGTTCTTTAAATCCTTTGCCGAAGTTGTCGATGAAACTGTCTCAGCCTGAGCCTTTCACACGAGCTCATCTCGCCGCCGATGATGTTGGCGCGCGGCGAGGTGGTGGCCCAAGTGATCAATCGAACCTCGCGGTGTTTCGGTGTCCAAAGATCTTCCTGCACGGCGATCAAACCGCGATTTGAGCACTTGGTGCATGTTGCAGCCAATGATGTCCAACTTGCGGAAATTCAAGAATGCGGCCATTTTCCAATCTATGCTAACCCACCGAGATGCGGCAACGCCTGAGCCGGTGTGACCAAGAGCGAGACGCTCGCATAGATGAGCGCATTGCGATGCGCCAAGGAGAGCACAGTGCATATCGGCCTGATCGGCGGCATTGGACCCGCAGCAACGGATTTCTACTATCGCAGGCTGATCACTGCCGCGGCTGCGCACAATCGCGATTTGGACCTCACAATCGTTCACGCGGATGCTTCAACGCTGCTCGGCAATCTGATCAAAGATGACCACGACGCGCAGTGCGGCATCTACAGAAAACTCACCAACCGTCTGGCAGCGGCGGGCGCACAAAATGTTGTCGTCACATCCATCGCGGGGCATTTCTGCATCGACGATTTTGTTCAGATGTCGCCTCTTCCCGTGATCGATCTGATACCCGCTCTTGCGAAATGGATCAAAAACAAAGGCATGCAACGGGTAGGCATATTGGGCACAGAAACGGTCATGCGCTCCGGCATGTACGGAAAACTCGCGCCTTTGGATGTGCGCGCGCCCCAAGGGTCTGGTTTGGGTCTCGTGCACGACGCCTATGTCACGTTGGCCCAATCCGGCCAACCAACCGAAGCTTTGCGAGACACTTTTCTTAAGGCAGGTAACGACATGATGGCCAATGGTGCCGAGGCGATCTTGCTGGGCGGAACAGATCTGAACGCGATCCTCGATGCCGAAAGCGCGACGTTCCCCATCGTCGATTGCGCCGGCATCCACCTGGACGAGATCGCGGGCCATATCTGAGAATTTAAGCCCAAGACCTCGTCAGATAGTCCTGCGCATCTCCAAAGGGCTTCGCGGGACCGAACGTGGAGTGGTATCCGAGGTCACCTGGACGTGGGCACCCGTCCTTCAGCAATCCAGCCGTCCAGAACTTTGAGCGCCGCATCCGCAAACGCGGCATCGTTGATGTGACACTCCAGCATGGTCAGCTCTGCAGGAGCTTTGATCGCTTTGCCCATTTCATCGACCATCGCTCCCAGGCCCTTCGGGTCGTATGCAGATCCGCCTTCGCGGTCCCACTCTTCGACGCCCTGTGTTGGCATCAAGACATGCACAGGGCCTTTGGCTGTTGCCAGACGGTTGGCGATGTCACGCACCAAGGCGCGGCGTTCATCGGGCGATAGACCTGAGGATTTGATTAGGCGGTTGTGGGCGTGAAAGGGCCGGTCTTTGTAGGCCTGTGGGATCTCTTGCCATCCGGCAAAATCGATAAGGTCGGCGCAGCCGGGCGATACAATCTGGGGGATGCCGAGGGCTCCGGCATTGGTCAGACGATCTTCACCGGCGTTCACAGCCGAGCCCACCATCAGGTTGCTCAACTCAGGCAGGGCAAAATCCATCACGGCTGCAAAGTACCCTTGCCGCGCGAGCGCTTCGAACGCCATGCCGCCCATTCCTGTGGCGTGGAACACCGCCACTTCAAAGCCACGCTTTTCAAGAGGATCACGTAGGTATTTCATATACTTGAGGCAAGAGGTTCCAAGGCTTGTCATGCCGATGACTGGGCGGTCAGTCGCGGGTTTTTCGACCGCGTTGGCAGCTCCTAAAACAGCACCTGCAGCCTGCGAGAGCGAGGATTTACACACCGAGTTCAGTCCATAAAGCCCCCCCGCCCAAAGGATCATCTGAATGTCAGGACTCAATCGATCCGCAGGGATCAGGGGCGAGAAGGACACGGTTGAGACGATGAATTTAGGCACGCCCAGCGGCAAAGCCTTTGCACAATCAAGGGCAAGATCGGTGCCCATAGTCCCCCCAAGAACAAGCATTCCATCGATTTTGCCCTCGCCATAAAGCGACGCTGTGAGCGCCGCTGCACCGCGCGCCATGATCTGCATGGCGTGGTTCTCGTCACCGCTGTCGATGGCCTCTTGGATGGAGGCTCCTGCCGCTTTTGCAACGGCATGTTTGGAGATGTCGGTGGCCTGAGACGGATCGCCTAGTACGCTGACATCCATCGACAAAACAGCGCCGCCTTGGCTGTGAATACACTCGCAGATATAGTGTAATTCGTCGTCTTTGGTGTCGTAGGTTCCGATGACCAGAATGGTTTTTGTCATGATGTCCCCTCTCGCGCCTCGCCCGCGCATGGTCGTGTCATTTGAATCTTAGAGCGGCGCATGCGTCGGATAATTGCGCTGCACATTGCGCACTGTAAAGACGGCTAGGGCGATCCAGTCCTTGGTGATATCGCCCTCGTGGGGCAAGTTCGCCAATATACTGATCCATTCCGGGCGATGCCCCGAGCCGCCAGATGTCTCATTCTCAACGATCATGCATCCGTTCCAGATGGTTTGATCATGGGGCAAAGAGCGATCCTGGGTCTCCGCTATTGCGAAACGATCCGGGATGCCCTCTTGATCACTCATGGATGGAGCTTGGGCGGCGGCCAACAGAGGCAGAGCCAAACGGCAAATCAATGGCCTGGATATTTGCGATCAGGATGTCTCATACGTTTGGGTCGAGATATCCCTCTGATGAGAGGCCATCAGCCACCAAGCAAGCAGCGGAAACCCCACCAGTTCAAATGCCAGTGACGGGACGATTGCGACGCTAAATATGACCTCAGGGTTCATGTTGCTGAAGCGAAACAGCCCAGCGATTGCGATCATAGCCGATAGGATAATCAAGGTTGACCGGAAGAGGCGCAGTGCAAAGCCGCCGATGATGAACACGGCCCCGACGCCAAACCAGACCCCACCAATGAACCGAATGTGGCTATCTTGCGCATGGAAAACCGCAGCATCTGTGATCGCCACAAAGTCACGCGTCGATTGCCAGCCCAATGTCTTGATCCCGCCCAAGCCCACATTCAAGCCCAAGAGGACGATCGCAATGCCAACGATCACAACAACCAAATTCAGTAGTTTCACCTTGTTCATTTCACATCTCCTGACTGAGACTCAGTGTGTTTTTAATATTTGGTACGCGTTCCATATAAAATGAAAACTTGACCATGCAAGATGTATTTGGCACGCGTACTAAAAAAATTTGAAGAGGGCCCGACTATGGCTAGAACCGTCGGCAGACCGCCCCGTAGCGCGGCGGAAATTCAGGAGTTCCGGTCAAAAATCGGCCGACACGCGCTTGAGATTTACCGCGCGGAGGGCTTTGGAGCGGTGTCAATGCGCCGTTTGGCCAGGGAGGTCGGTTGTGCGCCGATGACAATCTATGCGCATTTCGAGGGCAAGACGGACATTCTGCGATACCTTTGGGCAGACGTCCTCACGGACATGTCAAATGATATCCAGGCAAAGCTGACGCGAATTGTTGGTCCCAGTGAACGGTTGGAGACAGCCGCACACGCTTTTGTCGCGTATTGGATCGCTCACCCAGATCATTTTCGACTTGTCTTTATGTCCAACGACGTGACCCGGTCGGATGTTAGAGCGTTTGTAACGGAGGACGCGACACGCGCCCACATTCAGGTATTTTCGGACTTGATCCGAGACGTTCTTTCGGAAGAACACGACGTGAAAATGAGAACGGATACACTCATATCTGGAATGATCGGCATCGCTCTTTGTATGAATACGATTGGGGACTACCCATGGGCCGACGTGACGTTGATGACCAAACAACTCCTCACAAGCACTCTCGCGAAGGCGACATCGCAATGAGCGCAAGTGCAGGGCTTTCTCATGGGACCTCAATTTGGTTCAAGGCCCAGGACCGAATGGCGTCCCAATCCCGATAATCACCCTCTTTCACGCCCGTGGCGATCGACGACACCTTTAGCGCAAAACGAGCTGGCCAAGGGGTGCGCGAAAACTGAAGCGCGCCGGCAAACCCGCCAATGGTCACCGGTTTCACATCTGAGGCCAGAGAACGGAGTGTGTCAGCATACCTTTCGGCCTTGCGCATTGCTGCTGGGGTCGGTTTCGCCAGCGTGAGGCAGGTGAAAAAGAATGCGACCCGGATCTTGCTCAGAACTGTCTCGTTCTCCCTCACGAAGGTTGTCGCGTCTGGCAACCAACGATCGTATCGGATTGCGCCGCCAATAATGACGCTGTCATAGGTGTCCAGGTCATTCACCTCCGAAAGCGGTTTGACTGTGATTGAGGCCCCTTGCTCTGACAAGACACTGCCCATGAATGTGGCAACCTCTGCGGTGGATCCGAGCTTGCTGTCGAACGTCACGAGGACCTTATTGTTTGGTTTCTTCATGAAGTGTCCCATGCGAGTGACTGTAATAGAGCGGTTTCCCGCCCCGCCTGACGATCAACCAATCCTGCAAAGGCGCGGCGCAGAACGCATTGGCACGCGCCGCCAGAGTTTGAGCTATGGGCGCCAATTTGCAGCTTGCGCGCCTTCAGCTATCTTCACCGAATGGGATGGATTTCGACAGTCTTCGTAAACAAAGCACTTGATGCAGCTGTCGCTCTCGACTGCGTCGATCCAGACGCACGGTCGGCACTTTTCGCAAGCGTTGGGTTGGACCCTATGGCTCCTGCTGACGCCCGCGCAATGATCGCGGATGGCGATTTTTTGGCTTGCTTGAGCGTATTGCCGACCTTGCTGATCGTGGTCGATCGGTACCAATTCACATGGGGGCGTCAATGCGATGTGATGACTATGGCGCGTTTGGGCTTGCGTTCAAATCTGCCCCCAATCTTCTCGGGTCCTACGCTCGTGTCGAACGCTTCGGGAAAGTCGTGACCTCGATTGCGAATTTCCGTGTTGAAGGTTCTGGAAACTCTGTCTTTATGGAGGTTATTCAGGGACAGCACCCGCGTCTTGGGCTCAAGATGACCAACGCGTTGGCTTTGGCCGCTGCGATGTCGCTCAGCCGGGAAGTAAGCGACAATGACTTTTCTCCAATCGCGGTTCATTTTATGGGCGATCGCCCCCAAGATGATGACATGTATCACGCGCATTTCCGGTGCCCAATTCACTTCAATGCGGATCGCGACGCACTTGAGATCACAACAACTCAAGCACGCCAGGCCAATCGTTTGTCTGACGATGGCATGTCCCGATTTTTTGAGGAACATCTCGACAACCAGCTCAGACAAATCAACGCAACGTCCGACCTTGAGCGGCGTATTCTGGATCAGATCGGCGAGGCGTTGAGCGAGGGTGTGCCCACGCTTGCTGAGGTTGCCGGGGGTATCGGAATGAGCAGTAGAACTTTGCAACGTCGCCTTTCGGTCGAAGGCCTTGCCTACAAAGACTTGGTGACAGACGCGCGCAAATCGTTGTCTGAGCAGCTACTGCGACGGACGGACTATGCCTTGGCAGAGGTCGCCTTCCTAACCGGCTTCTCCGACCAGAGCACCTTTACCCGCGCCTTCAAACGCTGGCATGGGTTGACGCCCGCGCACTATCGTCGCGGCGCATAGCCTCAAATTCCTACCGCCGACCTAAACACCGCAGCACCTTGGCGTCTTGGGCCCAAACACTGGCGCCTGATGCAAATACCGTTGCAGCCTGCTGCGGCTATCCCTTGGCCATCAAATCCACCGATCGACTGGGCCAAATTGGCACAAACGATCGCCTGACCGGGCAAATGGACCAAAGTGGCCGAATGCCCTGTAGCCAAAAGGAACAACGCAGATGCACCTTACTCGTTTTCAGAAGATCACCCTCGGGATCAGTGGCCTTACGGCAGTGGCGATTGGCACTTTGATCACTTTGACACCTCATGCCTTCTACGCCAGCTATGGCATCGCACTTGGGCAGGACCCCAACCTTCTGAGCGAGCTTCGGGCGCCAGGCGCAGGACTAGCGATATTTGGGGCACTAATGCTGTCAGGCGTCTTCCGCGCATCTTTGGCGCAAATCGCGGCAGCCGTCGCGTTGACGGTCTACCTCGCTTTCCCCTTTGGGCGCATCGTGGGCATCGCCATGGATGGCATGCCGTCAGGCAGTGTGATTAGCGCTCTGGTGTTTGAGGTTGTGATCGCGGTCCTTCTGCTCGCCGCGTTCAAGCCGACAGGCACGACGGGGTCCAACCGGGAGCGGTTTGTCGACCTCGCGGGCTAATCCGTCTGTTGCCGCGTGGGCGGTTCTGGGGTGCCGCCATTTCGAAGCGGGTTGACTTTCGAGGCTGGGGACGTTGCAGTTTTTGACTCAGTGGCCATTTTCTCGATCAGGCGCGGCCTTGCGATTTGCGTGACTTTGGACTTCAATTTCCAATCACGAAAATCAATCGTCCGAGCCGCCATGATAAAAAGCCAGATCACGCTCAAGCAACTTGAAGCCTTTGCTTTTGTTGTCGACACCGGCACATTTCGCGCGGCGGCCGCAGCGCTGGGCACCACGCAACCCAACATCTCCTCTCGGATGTCCGCGTTGGAATCTGCCTTGGATGTCAGGCTTCTCTATCGCGATGCGGGCTCGGTCCGATTGACCGAGAAAGGTACAGAGCTCTTGGTTCTCACCCGGGATATATTGCGCGCGGGTGAAGCATTGCTTGAGGCAGCCGGGCGCCAAGACATGATCGAAGAACGTCTGCGGTTGGGGGTCACGGAATTGGTGGCGTGTACCTGGCTGCAGAGTTTTCTGCGACGTTTGCGCCAAGATTATCCCAACTTGCGCGTGGAGTTGGAGGTTGATTTGTCACGCCAAATCGAAGAGCGCTTGCGCGAGGGTCAGATCGACTTGGCCCTGCAAAATGGCCCCTTTGCGTTTCAGACTGCACGACAACAGCCGCTCGCCCGGGAAACGTATGTTTGGGTGGCCAATGCGGAGCTCGCCCAAGGTTTGGCGGCAGGGCCATCCGTCGAGCGGTTCTTTGACAGATCTGTGTTGACCCATGCGCGGCACACCGAAGCTGGGCGGGCCTTGCATGAGCTGGCGACGGCGCGGGGCTATGACACGAGCCGGATCGTGCATTCCAGCGCGCTGTCGGCCTGTGTCCCGATGGTAATTGAGGGCATGGGCGTTGCGCTTTTGCCTGGATCGCTTGTGTCGGCGGATTTGGATGCGGGACGGTTGGTGACTCTCACCTCAGACTGGACGGCCCCCGATCTGGCTTTCTTTGCGCGCTACAACGCGGATCGTGCGCCGCGGTTTGTGGCCAAGGCCAGCGATATCGCTGCCTCTCTGCGTCCCGCGCAGGCGGACGATCCATAAAATTAATCAGCCTAAGAAAATCAATTGATTTGATTTTTGCACCCGTCAGACGGCATGTCAGCGGGTAAGAGCGCAGTCGATTTGGAGATATAGATGAAGGCCGGGTCAATTCGTATGGGCGTTGATATTGGGGGGACGTTCACCGATGTCGTGTTGGAAAATGAGGGCACGCTGCACTCGATCAAGGTTCTGACCACATACGCCGCGCCGGAGAACGCCATCATTGATGGGATGCATCAGGTCTGTGCCAAAGCCGGTGTGACGTCTGATCAGATCGCGCAAATCATCCACGGTACCACGTTGGCCACCAATGCGTTGATCGAACGGCGCGGCGCCAAGACGGCGCTTATCACCACGGAGGGCTTTCGCGATGTCATCGAAATGCGCACCGAAAGTCGATTTGAACAATATGACCTGAACCTTAACTTACCGGATCCGCTGCTCCCACGACACATGCGGTTTACGGTGCCAGGGCGGGTAAATGCCAAGGGTGAGATATTGATGCCGTTGGCGCGTGCGGATGTCGAGACGGTGGTGGATCGCATTGCTGAGGCCGGGTTTGAAAGCGTCGCGGTCGGTCTGATCCACTCTTACCTCAACCCCACCCATGAACAGTTGGTGCGTGACGTGTTGATCGAGAAGCTCCCCCATGTGTCGGTGTCGATTTCCTCCGAGGTTTCGCCCCAGATGCGCGAATACGAACGCTTCAATACGGTTGTGGCCAATGCCTATATCAAGCCGCTCATGGCCTCTTACCTCGGCCGCCTTGAGGAGCGCTTGCGCGGCGAAGGTGTGGGGTGCCGTATCTTCTTGATGCATTCGGGCGGCGGGATCATCTCGCTTCAAAACGCTGCTGATTTCCCGGTGCGCTTGGTGGAAAGCGGCCCCGCCGGGGGTGCTGTTTTTGCCGCCCATATCGCGGCGCGGTATGGGTTGGACAAGGTCTTGTCCTTCGACATGGGCGGCACGACCGCCAAGATTTGCCTAATTAAACACCAAACGCCCAAGACGTCCCGCGTGTTCGAAGTGGCGCGGACCTACCGCTTCAAAAAGGGGTCGGGCATGCCAATCTCGATCCCGGTGATCGACATGGTGGAGATCGGCGCCGGTGGGGGGTCTTTGGCCCATGTCGATGGGATGCAGCAAATCCGCGTCGGTCCAGAGAGCGCGGGCTCGGAACCAGGTCCGGCATGCTACGGCCGCGGAGGTGAACGACCAGGAGTGACGGATGCTGATCTGGTGCTTGGCAAACTCGACCCCGAGAGCTTCGCGGGTGGATCGATCACGCTCCATCCCGACAGTTCAGAGACAGCCCTCCGTGCGCATGTCGGCACCAAACTCGACATGGGCCCCGTCGAAGCGGCCTTTGGTGTGGCCGAAGTGGTTGATGAAAACATGGCCAACGCCGCCCGTGTCCATGCAGTGGAAAACGGCGAAGACCTCAGCGAATACACGATGATCGCCTTTGGCGGCGCGGCCCCTTTGCATGCCGGACGTCTGTGCGAAAAACTGGGAGTCGACCGTTTGTTGGTGCCGCCGGGCGCAGGCGTTGGCTCCGCCATCGGCTTTTTGCGGGCCCCCTTTAGCTTTGAGGCCAACCGCTCGGTCTACATGAAGCTCAGCGACTTTGATGCCCCCACAATCAAGCGCCTTTTGAGCGATCTCAAAGACGAAGCGACCGGGTTCGTGCGCACTTGTGACGCGGTCAGTCCCATCCTGTCCGAATTCAAAGTCTACATGCGTTACTCGGGCCAGGGGTGGGAAATCCCCATTGATTTGACCGAAGCGCAGGCGATGGACCCCGACTCCGCGACATTCGAGGCGCGCTTTGAAGAGGAATATACCAAGCTCTTTGGGCGTCCGGTCGCGGGCATGGATATTGAGATCACTGTCTGGTCGGTGAACGCCACGACGCCCCCCGAAGAGGCGCCGCGCATCACGACAACCGATGGTCATCTGAGCGCTGTGCCCATGGGCACGCGTCATCTTTTTGATGCGGCTTCAAACGCTTTTCTCGACGCAAGCCTCATTGATCGCGCCTCCATGGCGTCGGGGCAGCGGGCCTTGGGGCCAGCGGCGGTCACAGAAGCTGAAACCACAATCATCGTGCCCGCGAGCCGGGATGCGATCCAACAGCCGGATGGCTGCATCGACATTGTCAGGAAAGGATAGACTTATGGCGCAAGATCATTCCAAAGTCGCCTATCAGGTCATGTGGAACCGCTTGATCTCAGTGGTCGAAGAACAAGCGCAAGCACTTGTGCGCACTGCGTTTTCAACTTCGGTGCGCGAGGCGGGGGACCTTTCTGCGGGTGTCTATGACACCCATGGAAACATGCTGGCCCAAGCGGTCACCGGCACGCCGGGCCACGTCAATGCTATGGCTGATGCCGTGGCCCATTTCATCCGCCGCATTGGGCGCGGCAACATGTTTGAGGGCGATGTCTACATCACCAATGACCCTTGGGAGGGGACCGGCCATCTCCATGACATCACCATGGTCACGCCGTCGTTTTACAAGGGCACTTTGGTGGGTTTTTTTGCCTGTACCGCCCATGTCGTCGACATCGGTGGTCGCGGCTTTGGGGCGGATGCGCAAAGCGTTTATGAAGAAGGGATTTATATCCCGATCATGAAGTTTGCCGACCAAGGCATGGTCGACGACAGTCTGGTGCGGATCATCCGGGGCAATGTGCGCGAACCCGATCAATTAATCGGTGACATCTACGCGCTGGCCACGTGCAATGAGATCGGACATCGGCGTTTGGTGGACATGATGGAGGAGTTTGACCTCGCCGATCTCGATGGCATCGCCGCGTTCATCCTGGACAATTCGCGGCGCGCCACAATCGCGGCCATTGCCGCGCTGCCCCAAACCTCGGCCACGGGTGAAATGACCATGGACGGTTTCGACGTGCCCATCACGTTGAAGGTAAAGGTGAGTGTCGAAGGGGATCGGATTGTGACCGATTTTGGCGGCACATCGGGGGTCGACAGAAAGGGCATCAATTGCCCGCTCGTCTACACCAAAGCCTATGCCTGCTACGCGCTCAAAGTGGCGATTGCACCTGAAATCCCAAACAACGCCGCCTCGCTCGCACCGTTTGAAATCATCGCGCCGGAGAATTCCATCGTCAACGCGCTGCACCCGGCTCCTGTTGCTCTGCGCCACATCGTGGGGCATTTCGTGCCTGACGCCGTCTATGACGCTTTTGACAAGATCGTGCCGGGATTGGTGCCTGCGGAAGGGGCGGGATGTCTGTGCAATTTCCAAATGAGCCTGCGCCCGCGCAGCGATGCACCTGGACCTCCAGACGCCAAGCGCTCGGAAGTGTTGACGTTCAACTCCGGCGGCTCGGGCGCCCGTCCTGCGCATGATGGCATGAACGCAACTGCCTTTCCGTCTGGCGTGATGACCATGCCCATCGAGGCCACGGAACACGCAGGCCCCGTTATCATCTGGCGTAAGGAATTGCGTCCCGACAGCGGTGGCGCGGGCAATACGCGCGGCGGTCTGGGGCAATACATGGAAGTCGGCGCCCAAGCTGGCCATGAGTTCGACATTCAAGCGATGTTTGACCGTGGTGCGCATCCCGCTCGGGGCCGCCGCGGCGGCCAGAACGGGGCGCCCACCACGATCGCGCAAGATGACGGCACAGCCATGCGCGTCAAAGGCAAACAATTTGTGCCCCACGGCCGCAAGGTGGTGATGGCGTTTCCTGGGGGGGCTGGCTACGGCGATCCGTCTGCGCGGCCCAAGGCGTTGGTGAAACGCGATTTGGCGCGGGGGTACATTTCGATCGAAACGGCTCAGCGGGACTACGGCCTTTCCGATGAAGACATCGCCTCTGTCCACGCCGCAGTGGCACGCGGAGATGACGTATGAGCCAGCAAGGCGCGACTCAAAAGAGCGAGGACGCAATCATCTGTGAAGCGCCATGATGGGCGCATCAACAGCAAGGTTCCATCCTTGGGCCAATCGTCCCAAGGACAACCCAGGCGCCATGGGTAAACTCCGCCGGGCAAAGTCGCGGCGCGCCGATCTTGTAACTGCCGGATGCTGATTGTCACGACGGCACGGCAGTCTCGTTTCTAACCGCCGCGCGCCGCATGTGTCTGGGCTCGCCGATCAGGCAAAACCAAGGTGCTGCGTCTATCAACGTCTTAATCCTGGCAGCTTTTTGGTCGTCTTCGGCGGTTTTAAGATCGTGCACTGGATTATTCATTGAATGTGTCGCGGTCACGATCCGCGCTGGGGGTGTCAGACAGTTTTCTTGAGTGTTGTGGCAGACCCAAAAGGCTTAGCATCCTTTGACCACACCGCGCGGGGCTGGCGCTGGTTTTGGAGTTATCTGCACGATTTGGTGGGTGAAATGTGCAGATAACGCGCTTCAAGCCCCGGAGGTTTCCGGGGTCTGCAAAGCAGACGGATCAACAAAAGGCGCAATGGGCACCCGGCTTGTGGCCATTCCCCTATCAAAAGGTTGACTCTTTTTCCTCAAGGTCGGAGGCATGGTACATGGCATCCAAGACCCGTCTGGGGTGCCAAAACAGGGAGAAGACAATGAAAAACGTTTTACTTGCGACCGCGGCCGCAGCCGTCATGGCCGCGCCCGCTCTGGCCGATATCAAAGTTGGCATGATCACAACTCTGTCCGGCGGTGGTGCCGGGTTGGGCGTCGACGTGCGCGATGGGTTCATGTTGGCGATCCAACAATCCGGTCGGGACGACATTGAGGTGGTGATCGAAGACGATCAGCGCAAACCAGATATCGCCGTCCAGCTGGCTGATAAAATGGTGCAATCTGAGAAGGTTGACGTGCTCACTGGTATCATCTGGTCGAACCTGGCCATGGCGGTTGTTCCCTCGGTGACGGCACAGGGCAAGTTCTATCTCTCGCCCAACGCGGGTCCATCGCCGCTGGCGGGCAAAGGCTGCCACGAGAATTATTTCAACGTCGCATGGCAGAACGACAACCTGCACGAAGCCGCTGGGTCCTATGCCAACACAGCGGGCTATTCCAACAGCTTCATCATGGCGCCGAACTACCCGGCGGGCACCGATGCCCTGACCGGCTACAAACGGATGTTCGAAGGTGAGGTCGCCAACGAGGTCTACACCAAACTGGGTCAAACCGACTACGCCGCCGAGATCGCTCAAATCCGCGCCTCCGGTGCCGATAGCGTCTATTTTTTCCTGCCCGGTGGCATGGGGATTTCCTTCCTCAAACAATACGCCGGCAGCGGCGTCGATCTTCCCGTTGTGGGGCCCGCTTTCAGCTTTGACCAAGGCATCTTGCAAGCTGTGGGCGACGCCGCTTTGGGCGTGGTGAACACTTCGCAGTGGAACAAAGACATCGACAATCCCACGAACGCTGCATTTGTTGAGAGCTTCCAAGCCGCCTATGGCCGCTTGCCGTCGCTTTATGCCAGCCAGGGGTTTGACACGGCGAATCTTCTGATCTCCGCCGTTGAAGCCGCCGATGTCAGCGACGCCGGAGCATTCCGCGATGCCCTACGTGCCGCGGATTTTGACAGCACACGTGGCGATTTCGCGTTCGGGTCCAACCATCACCCAGTGCAAACCATCTATGCGCGTGAGGTGATCAAAGAGGGTGATGTCTTCACCAATAAGATCATCGGCAAAGCGCTTGAAAACCACTCCGACGCCTACGCGGGTGAGTGCAAGATGTAATCAGTCTCCCCGCCGCCTTCCCCGGCGGTGGGCTTTGATAGCCGCGGTTCATGTTAACATTGTTGATCATTGAGCAGGTCCTGAACGGCCTGCAATTCGGCGTCATGCTGTTTTTGATGGCGGCAGGGCTGACGCTCATATTTGGCGTCATGGGTTTGATCAACCTGGCGCATGGTTCACTCTACATGGTGGGCGCGTTTGCAGCCGCCTGGGTGGCCGGTGCCACGGGGTCGTTCCTTCTGGCCTTGATCGCGGCACTTGCAGCCGCTGCGGCGGCGGGGGCCTTGGTCGAAGTTCTTGTTATTCGGCGGCTTTATAAGGCCGCGCACCTCGATCAGGTGCTGGCCACCTTCGCGCTTATTTTGATCTTTTCCGAGGGCACGCGCTGGATCTTTGGGTCCTTTCCGCTGTTCTTGGATGTGCCGTCTTACCTGTCAGGGCCGATCACCTTACCCGGCGGCATCGCCTATCCGCTCTATCGCCTGGTTCTGATTGGTATAGGGATTGCCGTTGCTCTGGGGCTCTGGTGGCTCACAGCGCGCACGCGCTTGGGTATCCAGATCCGTGCCGGCGAAAACGACCGCGAGATGATTGCCGCACTCGGCGTTGATATTTCGCGGCTCTACACCTTGGTTTTTGCTCTCGGTGCTGCCCTCGCAGGTTTGGCCGGTGCGCTGGTCGGCGCAATCCAATCGGTGCAAGTCGGCATGGGTGAGCCCGTTTTGATCCTGGCCTTTGTCGTGATTGTCATCGGCGGCATCGGCTCAATCCGGGGGGCTTTTGTTGGTGCGATGTTGGTGGGTCTGACTGACACATTGGGTGGGGTATTCCTGCCAGAACTCTTCAAACTCTTCATGGAAAGCGGAGCAGCGACCCAAACCGGATCCTCACTGGCGTCAATGTCGGTCTATATTTTGATGAGCATCGTCTTGATCTGGAGGCCCTCTGGCCTTTTCGGAGTACGCGCATGATCCGGGAAGGCGTCATCAACTGGGCCATCCTTTTGGGGCTGGTCGCGTTGCCGCTTTGGGCTGTCTTTGCCGATGAGATATTCACGATCACCCTGACTACGCGGGTCGTAATCCTTGCGCTGGCTGCGGTGGGGTTGAACATTGCGCTTGGGATCGGCGGCATGGTGTCTTTTGGCCACGCGGCCTTCTTTGGCTTGGGTGGTTATGCGATGGGCATCTTGGCCTATCACGCGCAAACCTATGCGGCGCTGGATTTCGGAATTGTGGAAATCGAGGGCACCAAATCGATGCCGGTCATCTGGCTTGTGGCCACGGCGATCTCCGCTCTGGCAGCCTGGCTGATCGGTTTATTGAGCCTACGCACGACGGGCGTCTATTTCATTATGATTACCCTGGCCTTTGGCCAAATGTTCTACTATTTCGCCATTTCCTGGGGGGCCTATGGCGGCGAGGATGGTTTGTCGATCTATGTGCGCAATGGGTTTCCGGGGCTCAACACTCTTGTCCCGATCCAGTTTTTTGGCCTGTGTTTTGTGGCGCTCTGTGTGGCACTGATCCTTCAATGGCGTTTGCGGGGATCGTCTTTTGGTCTCACACTTAATGCCGCGCGCCAGACGCCGGAACGCGTAGAGACCGTGGGTCTCAATCCCATGAAGCTTAAGCTTTTGGCTTTTGTGATTTCGGGCGCGATCACGGGTCTCGCTGGGGCGCTCTTTGCCGATCTCAACCGCTTCGTGAGCCCAGCCATGTTCTCGTGGCAGCTCTCGGGCGAGTTGATCATCTTGATCATTATTGGAGGCGTTGGTCGGCTCATGGGACCGGTGATCGGAGCTATGATTTTTGTCGCGTTGGAGCATTGGCTGGGAGGGCTCACCGACTTTTGGCACGTCTATCTGGGCGCCATTCTTCTATTTATTGTTCTCTTTAGCCGGGGCGGGGTCATCGGGTTTTTGACAGGCAAGGAGGGCCCCCATGTCTGAGGTCATCCTTGCTACCCAAGGACTACAGAAATCGTTTGGCGCGCTCAAAGCCACGGATGACGTGTCGATTGATCTGCGCCCTGGCGAAATACACGCGATTATCGGACCCAATGGGGCCGGGAAATCGACTCTCATTGCCCAAATCTGTGGAGCTTTGGCATCTGACACAGGGCGTGTGGAGCTTCTGGACCGCGATGTCACCGCGCTCAATACAGAACAGCGCGCGCGGGCAGGCCTTGGTCGCACGTTTCAAATCTCGGCCCTGGCCATGGAAGACAGTGTCGAAGACAACGTGCGCTTGGGTGCGATTGGGGCCATGGGATCACCTTGGAATGTCTTCCGTCCAGTTTCTCGCAGCGCCGACGTCGTGGCCCGCGCGAACGACGCTTTGGAGCGCGTGGGCCTCACGGGTGCCCGTGAGACGCGCTGCGCCGATCTCTCGCATGGTCAACGGCGTCAATTGGAGGTGGCCGTGGCGCTCACCTTGGAGCCCAAAGCCTTCGTCATGGACGAACCGATGGCAGGTCTCGGAGCCGATGGGTCTAAGACGATGACGGGCTTTCTAGATGGTCTGCGCGATGAGGCACCCATTTTGTTGGTCGAACATGACATGGACGCGGTCTTCGCGCTCGCGGATCGCATCAGCGTCTTGGTCTACGGCAAGATCATTGCCACAGGCACCGTGAGCGATATTCGCGCCTCCGATGCGGTCCGTACCGCTTACTTGGGGGAGAACGCATGAGCCTCTTGCAGGTGAAAAACCTTACAGTCTCCTACGGCAGCGCGCAGGCGCTTTTTGATGTGTCATTGCAGGTCGATGCCGGTGAAGTCACAGCGCTCATGGGACGCAACGGCATGGGCAAGACAACGACCGTGCGCGCCATCTGTCGCATGATGTCTTCGGCCGGTGTTCTGACGTTTGCGGGGCAAGATTTGCATCGTCTGCCCAGCCACCGCGTGGCGCGCCTAGGGGTGGGGCTCGTGCCCGAGGGACGCAGATGTTTTAGGGACCTGACAGTCGAAGAAAACCTCATCGCGGCGTCGCGCCGAGGAGATTGGACTGTCCGGACGATTGGTCAGCTTTTCCCGCGCTTGTCTGAACGATTGACCCAACGCTCAGCTTCGCTGTCAGGGGGCGAGCAACAGATGTTGGCCATTGGCAGAGCGCTGATGACCAATCCTGACCTGTTGATCCTAGATGAGGCCACCGAAGGTCTCGCGCCCATCATCCGACAAGAAATTTGGGCGGCGCTTGTGCGGATCAAATCCGAGACGGGCACTGCCATTTTGATCATCGACAAATCGCTCAAAGAACTGAGCGCTATTTCCGACACCGCCGTGATCCTTGAACGTGGCGCGACGGTGTGGAGTGGGTCAATGGACGCTCTGAGTGCGGATGTCTCAGAGCGCTATCTAGGCGTTTGAGCGTCCCGGATTAGACCAAACTGGGCAGCCAGAGAACGACCCATGGAAACCCCACCAACAGAGCAATTGTGATGGCATCTGCGATGAAAAAGGGCGTCACACCCTTGAACACGTCCTGCACGGTGAGATCGTCTCGCACTCCGGCCACAACAAAACAATTGAGGCCAATCGGCGGCGTGATCAAACAGAACTCTGCCATCTTCACGACCAAAATGCCGAACCAGATCGCGCACATCGGGCCGCTCATGCCGAATGTACTGTCGGCTGCGCTTATGAATTCGCCACCGTTGAGCGCCATGACAGCAGGGTAGACCACGGGCAATGTGAGAAGCAGCATGCCGATGGCGTCCATGAACATGCCCAGGACGGCATAGGCCAATAGGATGCAAATCAGGATCAACATGGGGGCCATGCTTAGCGACGTGATCCAATCCGAGAACGCGCCCGGCAAATCGGCAAACCCCAAGAACCGGACATAGACCAGAACGCCCCAGATGATCGTAAAAATCATCACGCTCAACTTTGCCGTTTCCAAAAGCGCATCGCGCATCTGAGGCCAGCGCATCCCTTGGTAGAGCGCCATGAGGAAGACCACGAAGGCTCCGATGGCCCCGCCCTCGGTGGGCGTGCCCCATGCTTCGCCGCCGAAAGGGTTGTAAACAAAGCAGATGATGGTCACGACCACGAACACGATAGGAAGCGCAGGTGGCAAAGAGACGAGGCGTTCTTTCCAGGTGAAGCCACCCACGGGTGGCCCAAACCCTTTGATGGTAACGGCCATGCCAATGATGAGAAGGGCATAGATCAATGCCGAAAATGCTCCGGGGATGAAACCTGCCAAAAGGAGCTTACCCACGTCCTGTTCCACAATGATCGCGTAGATGACCAGTATGGCTGAGGGCGGAATAAGCGAGGCCAAAGTGCCGCCTGCTGCCACAACGCCCGCCGCGAATTGTTTGTTGTACCCTATCTTAAGCATCTCAGGGATCGCAATTCGAGCAAACACCGCGGAGGTGGCGACTGACGCGCCCGATACCGCGGCAAAACCTGCGGTGGCAAAGACAGTTGAGACGGCCAGCCCCCCTGGTACCCAAGCAATCCAACGTTTGGCCGCCTCAAAGAGCGCTTTGGTGAGGCCTGCGTAATAGGCCAGATAGCCAATGAGAATGAAGGTCGGGATGAGTGAGAGTGCTTGGCTTGAGACCTTGGAATGCGGCACTTGCCCGGCGGTTTTCACGGCAACGCCCAAGGCCCAGCCAAAATCGCCAAAGCCGTAGTCTTTTTTGGCCCAAAAGATCCAAATTAATCCGACCATACCCGACAAGCCTGCGGCAAAGGCCACGCGCATCCCCAGGATCACCATGACCAAAAGGCCGCCAGTGACCCAAAGACCAATATCAATCGGGTCCATCAGTTCTGCCCTCCCAACTGATCGGCTTCCATTTCGGCTTGGGTGGCGGCATCGGCTATCATCGGAACGGCAACTGTGTGGCCAGTGATCACGCCTCGGCCATAGGCCCAAACCTGGAGGTTGAGCCGCAAACACAGGACACTAAAGGCCAGCGGTGCGAGAAACTTTGCAGGCCATATGGGCAGAGAAATGTCCATGGAGCTGTCCCGGCTCCAAAGGGGTGCGGCGACATCAAAGCTGCGCTCAAAATGCGCCCAAGTGCCCCAAACCATCAAAAGCATGAGGACCAGGATCAAGGATGTGGTGATCATCTCGGCCAGATAGAGCCAGCGACCACGCAAGCGGCCCACAAGAATGTCCATGCGGATATGCCCACCTTCGCGCATCACAAACGAAATGCCCATGAATGCAATGAGCGGCATCGCCTGTTCGATCCAATCGACATAGCCGGGCAAGGGCATGTTCATGAAGTTCCGACCCGAGACTGAAACGACGGCAAGCACCATCAGGCCAAAGACCGCCAAGCCACTGAGCAGGGCAAAGAAGCGTTCCAAGACCACAAGGCGGCGGTCGAGCGAAGAGAGCGCGCTGTCATCAAGCAGCACAAGCGAAGGAGTAGCCATGGCACATGTCCTGAAACTGAAAGAGGCCCCGCACAAAGGATTGCGCGAGGCCAGACGGGAGGATCGTTAGTTGCCGGAGGCAATCATGCCTGTCACCAGGTCATACAACTCCTGCGCAGGGAGACCGGCTTTGGTGTTGCGCTCAATCCAAGCGCTGGCTGCGGGTGCGGCGGCGGCTTCTTTGAAAGCGGCTATCTCATCGTCAGAGAAGGTCACCTTGGCGATGCCCCGCGCGTCCAACGCAGGGCCCCACGCGTCCATGGTCGCGCCGTTATAATTGGCGATGTAATGGTCCAGCGCCTCATCGACCGAGCCCAACAGCGCGTCGCGGTGCGCGTCGCTGAGGCTATCCAGGGCATCTGTGTTGACCACAACGGGGCAATTCACCGTGCCAGGGTTGAGGTTTGTGGTCCACCAGGTGCCGTTTTCGATCGTGCCGAAAGACATGTGGGCATGGGGTGCAAAACTCACTGCTTTGACGACGCCGCTGTCCATGGCTTGGCGCACTTCGGTGGCGGACATGGAGGTAGGCACAGCGCCAACCGCTTCCATTGCCGCGCCGATGCCGCCGGTGGCGCGCACGCTCAGACCCTCGAAATCCGCTAGGCTAGAGGGCGCTTCACCAACCCCCACGATGTTGTACTGGGGCAGGGGCGAGGGCATGAGCAGTCGGGCATTCCAACGGCCCAAATCTTCAGCAGTCGCGGGATGCGCGTAGACCGCCATGGACAGGGCCACCTCTTGCTCCAAGGACGTCACTCCAAGGAACGGTAGCTCAAGTACGGTGATCGATGGGTTCTTGTCGCGGTGATATCCGGCACAGAATTGGGCCATTTCAAACGCGCCAATAGAGATTCCGTCAAGGTTCTCGCGGTTCTTGGAGAGGCCGCCGTAGCTGATGTTGAGCGTGAATTCCCCATCGGTTTTCTCGGAGACCAGTTCGGCCAGTTTTTCAACGTGTTCGGTGAAGGCGCGGCGTTTGCCCCAAAGTGAGACATTCCATTCCGTGGCCATAGCTTCAGAGCCAAAGGCCACAACAATAGCGGCAACCGCCGCGCGGCTGAGATACGTGTTCATGCGTTTTCCTCCCAAAATCGGTGGCCACAGCAAAACCGATTTCGGGGTGCGGGACTCATGAAGAAAAATGCGCGCGTTTGGGAGCCTGGTCTGCGGAAATCCGCAGAGCTACAAAAGGGCCTTTTTGTCGAGCCCGAGCTTGACGATTTTCTCGTTGAGTGTGCGTCGTCCGATCCCCAATGCGTCGGCGGCATCATCCATACGCCCAGCATGATCTTGGATCGCACGGGAGATCATTTGACGTTCAAAGGCCGCGACAGCTTCGCGTAGTCCGGGCCGCTCGGTTGTGTAATCGGCAGCGCCAGAAATCGCGTCGGCGATGCGTGCGTCTCCCATCTTGGACAGAAAGACGAACCGCTCCGCGACATTGCGCAGCTCGCGCACATTTCCGCGCCAGTCATGTGCCATAAGCTGTCCAATATCGTCTTTGTTCAATTCCGGAGTTGGTGCGCCCAAGCGAGTTGCGAAGTCGTGTAAGAAGCGATTGGCCAGCATTGGGATATCATCAATACGGGTCCGTAAGGGGGGCAAGGCTAAGGCAAACCCCTCCAACCGAAAGAGGAGGTCTTGGCGCAACCGATCCTTAGCGATGGCTTGGGACGTGTCCTCGTTGGTGGCGGATATAATGCGCAGATCGACCGTTTGCGGCGTAGCGGCGCCATTTGGCAGGATTTCTTGAGCCTCAATCAACCGCAACAGTGCGGGTTGTACATCGCTGGGGCAGGCACAAACCTCATCGAAAAACAATGTGCCACCTGATGCGCCTTGGGCGACCACTGGTAGGTGCGTGATGCTAATTTGGGCCGCGTTCACGGCCACGTACGGCCCATCGCAGCGTTCTGAGAGGTCATGTAGCGCCCGCGCCACCACGTCTTTGCCGGTGCCTGTTTCACCTCGGATTAGAACCGGCATACGGCCCTGCGCCAGCGTTGTGATGGTTCGTCGAAGCTCTACGATATCGGGGGTGTGACCGACCAGGGTACGATCAAGTCCCGCGAGCTCTTGCAGGCGGTCTTTGAGGCGTAAATTGCTTTGCCGCATCTGATGTTGTTCGGCTGCATGGGCCAGAATCAGCAAAAGCCGTTTCGGATCGTATGGCTTCTCCACAAAACTGTAGGCCCCGGCGCTCATGGCTTCGACGGCCACGGGGATGTCCCCATGGGCCGAGATCAAAACCACAGGTGGTCCGCTCTCCAGACTGTGCAAAAGATCAAGGCCGGTCATTTCCGGCATCCGCAAGTCGGTCAAAATGACGTCTGGCTGAAATTGCGTGATCCAGCGCGCAGTCTCGGTTGCGCGTGCCAAGGCTTTGGCGGTCCATCCGGTGGCTTCGACAAGATCCACCAGCGAGTTGCGCATCATTAAGTCGTCATCAATGATCAACACGCGGTTATTCGTCATCTCGGATGCCCCTGAGTGTTTTTCGGGAGTGTCACGCGAAAGACCGCACCGCCGCCCGTGCTTTCAGCCGCGGTGATTGTGCCGCCATGGTCTGATACGATGCCCGCTGAAATCGTAAGCCCAAGTCCCATGCCCCGCCCGCTTTCTCGGGTGGTTGCAAAAGGCTCTTGGAGATCATCAAGGGTTTTGCCGCCGAGGCCATGGCCTGTGTCGGAGACCTCAATCCAGACCTCTTTATCTTGCGCGCCCATCGCAATTAGGATTTGTTTCACGTCTTGGGTTTCGACCGCGTCTAGGGCGTTGCGCAAAAGGTTTGTCACCACTTGTTCGACGCGCATCTGATTGCCCCGAAACGGTAGCGGGGCCTCAGACGAGCGCAGATCGACCGTCGCGCCGATATAGTCGATATTGGGCGCCACCAATTCAAGCGCGGGAGCCACCATATTGCGCAAATCCAGTGCTTCGAACTTGTCGCGACCTTTGCGCGAAAAGAACTTCAGCTGTTTGGTGATGTTCTCCATACGCGCGACGAGGTTTTGCATCTTGTCGTTGAGAGGTGTTGCACCTTGGGAAATCTCGGCGGCGGCCAATTGGTTGCGCATGGCGGCAATTGGCTGACCAAGTTCGTGGGTGACCGACGACGCAAGCTGTCCCAGCGCAGCAAGTCTCCCGGCTTGGGCCAATTCGGCTTGGGTTTTTTGCAGGTTTCGCTCTGTCGCGCGCCGTTCTTCGATTTCAACGGCCAGCTTTTGATTTGCCTGACGCAGCAAAGCCTCTTCGCGTTCAGATTTTCGCAGGGCTACATTCACCCGGCGCGCCCGGCTCATTTGGAATAGAATGAAGGTCATCATGGCCGACACCACGAATACGCCTGTGGTCAACCATGTCCGGGTGGCGGAGGCGTCGAGGGGTTCAAAGAAATGCAAGGACCAGCTGTTGGGGAGATCTGCGGTGTGCAGATGGAGCACGGTTTCTCCACCGACATTCGCGGTTTGCGCCAGAGGATCAAAAGACCAATCAAGCGGCGCCAAAGTCTCTGCCGCGAACTGACGTGATCGATCAATCCGTGCTTTTTGCTCGAATGAGAGCTCGGTCAATGTGCGGTAGCGCCAAGACGGCTCTGACGCTAGCAAAACCACGCCGTCGGCATTGGCCAACAAAACCTGCTCACCGGAGGCTTGCCAGGCCTCTTGGATCGGCGACAAATCAGCTTTGAGCGCGATGACCCCATCTGCACCACCGTGGGGGTGTTGGACGCCGATCGCGTAGAAATATCCAGGCTGGCCGGTGGTGGCGCCAATGCCATAGAACTCGCCAAGCTCGCCGTTCTGAGCTGCCTGAAAATACGGTCGATAGCCGTAATTTTGTCCCTTAAAGGACGTGGTGCTTTTGGCGTTGGACGCCGACAGCGTGTGACCTTCATGGTCCATCAAATAGATCGCGTCCAGGCCCGCGCTTTGGGAAAACCGCGCGAGCCGGTGGTCAAGCACAGAAGAACTTCCACCCGCAAGTGTGTCTGTGACAACGGGGTCGAGCGACAAAAGAAACGGTAAGTGCGCGAAGTGTTGGATCTGCGATTGCAGGGTGTTTTGGTAGATCGTCAGCCGCGCGGCGGCCGTCTCGATTTGCTCAGCCTTAAAATAGCTAAATGCTCCGCGAAATAGGGCGAAACAGAGAGCAAGAAACAGACAAAAGGCGAGAGCGTAAGTGCGGCGCATTTCGGTTTCTCGCTTGGATTGGCTGGGAAAATCAATGAGAGACTGAGGTCGGGACACAAAGATCGACACTGGGTGTCACACGCCAAACGGGGAACGTCGCTCTAAGAGAGCTTGCACCAATGCCTCTGCAGCAGCCAGGATCGCTACGATCCACGCAATGTTCCGGGTACCGCCGCCCAAACCCAGTCTCGGAAAAGAAACAGCTACAAACTGCCCTTGCTGTGTCGACGCAGGGCCATTTTCCTGTTGCATAAAGGCTATACAAGTGTGGCCAAAGCCACTATGCGCGGGGCTTCTTCATCCTCAGGTGACACATGCAAGATTTCTCGGGCCTGCCCAAGACCCTCTCCAAGGCGCTAAGTGCCCAGGGCTATACTGCGCCCACTCCCGTGCAAGAGGCGGTGACAGATCCCGGCTTGCGCGGTTTGGATTTGCTTGTGTCCGCGCAAACCGGTTCTGGGAAAACGGTTGGGTTCGGTCTGGCGATTGCGGATGATCTCCTTGATGAGGCTGGGCGCTTTGGCCGCCCCGCTGCTCCGCTGGCTTTGGTCATCGCACCCACGCGAGAGCTTGCGCTCCAAGTTCGGCGCGAGTTTGACTGGCTCTTCTCTGAGGCGGGCATCGTCACAGCATCCGCCGTCGGCGGCATGGATGCCCGGACGGAACGGCGTTCTATCGAACGCGGCGCGCATATCATTGTTGCAACACCAGGTCGGCTGCGCGACCATGTCGGTCGCGGTGTCGTGGATCTCAGCGATCTGCGCGCAGTTGTTCTTGATGAAGCTGATGAAATGCTCGACATGGGGTTCTCGGAAGATCTGGAATTCATTCTGGATCACACGCCCGAGGATCGTCGCACGCTCCTTTTCTCGGCAACCGTGCCCCGTGGGATCGCCAAATTGGCGCAGACTTACCAAAAGGAGGACACGCGTCGCATCGAAGTGGGCAATGCCCGTGAACAGCATTCGGACATCACTTATTTGGCGCTGACCGTCACACCATCGGACATTGAAAAGGCTATTATCAACCTGTTGCGCTTCCACGAAGCACACACGGCGATTGTCTTTGCCAACACCCGGTCAATGGTTGCGCGGCTGTCTGCGAAGTTTTCCAATCGAGGGTTCTCGGTTGTCTCGCTTTCCGGCGAATTGAGCCAAGCCGAACGAACCCATGCACTTCAAGCGTTGCGCGATGGACGGGCGCGGGTGTGCATTGCGACCGATGTAGCAGCGCGTGGCATCGATCTGCCGGGGCTGGAGCTTGTGATCCATGCCGACCTGCCCACCAATGCCGAGGCTCTTTTGCACCGGTCCGGTCGTACAGGTCGCGCAGGGCGCAAGGGGACGTCTGTTCTCATTGTGCCTGATCGGCAACGCGGCAAGGCACAGCGCCTTCTCAAATTCGCGCGCCTCGAAGCCGACTGGCGAGCGCCGCCCTCCGCCGAGGACGTATTGGCCCGCGATGAAGAGCGCATGCTCGCCGATCCTGCCTGGGACGAACCCATGAGCACTGAGGATCAAGTGTTTGCCGACCGCTTGCTCGAAGGGCGCACACCCGCGCAAATCGCGGCTGCGTTTTTGCGTCTTTATCGCGACCGCCATTCCGCGCCTGAGATACTGGGCACGGTGTCCGAACCCAAAACCCGCAAACGCCGCGACGTGGCCGATTTCGGGCCGAGCACTTGGTTTTCTTTGTCTTTGGGTCGCAAAGACCGCGCGGAACCGCGCTGGCTCTTGCCGATGCTGTGTCGCAACGCAGGCATATCCAAAGACGCAATCGGCGCCATCCGAGTGCAATACCAGGAAACTTTCGTCGAGATTTCCGACGCTGTCATATCTTCGATGAAACAAGAACTGGGTGAGAGCCTTGATCTAGAACAGGGCGCCAAGCTCACTGAATTGCCTGGACAGCCCGATTTTGATGCGTCCCCCAAAGGACCGCCCGGCGACGCGTTTGAGCCAAGCAAGCCTCGCGGAAAACGTTTCGACGGAAAAGACAAAGCTCGGAGAACCAAGACCGATCATCGCTCAGATGACCGACCCAAACGCGACAAACCCAAAGGCGAATTCCGGTCTGATGCGCCTGGGGCGGGTGGTGGCAAACCTAACAAAGGCAAGCCCAAAGGTGCTGGACCGCGTGCGGAGTCTGCAGGCGAAAGTAAAACGTCCAAAGGAAAGCCTGTAAAAGGCAAAGCCGGCAACGGCAAACCCCGGGTCGACAAAGATAAGCCGGGCAAAGGTCAATCCAACAAAGATAAGCCCGGTAAGGGTGGCTCCAAAATGAGCAGCAAGCTGCGCCACAAAGGCAAAAGCGGAGATCGCCCCTCCGAAGGCCCAACGCCCCCGCGCTTTAAAACCCGCGCCGGTAAAGGTCCCGACGCCCGTCCGATGCGCAAGAAGTAGCTAGGGCATATCTCGCTAAACTTGGCGCACGCGCCAGGTGATGGAGGTCATTGGCAAGTTGGATGGGAGAGCGGCGCAGTCATGCTTCTAAAAACCTTGGCATTGGCGCCCATTTTGGTCCCGCAGGTTTTGTGGGTCATGGCGCGCGCGTCTCGCCTGCCGGAGGCGGAAGGGCCTCGGCGTGGGCAGACCGGGCAGGGACCCACAAAACGTTTGTTGGTGTTGGGCGACAGCTCTGCAGCGGGCGTCGGCGTCGCACATCAGTTTCAAGCGCTCAGTGGACAACTGGCCAACGCCCTGTCACATGAACAGTCGGTCACTTGGCACACTGTCGCCGTGTCAGGGGCCACTGCGCGCAGCACGCTCGCGACTTTGCAAAAGCTGGAGGCCGAACCGTTTGATTGGGCGGTCATCGCCTTGGGTGTGAACGATGTGAAAAACGGTGTTAGCGAAAGCGCTTGGCTGCGCGACTATGGTGCGATTTTGAGCGAACTGCGCTCGCGTTTCGGATCGCCCAAGGTCTGTGCGTCTGCGGTGCCAAATCTAGGCGCATTTCCACTTCTGCCGTGGCCGCTTTCATTGGTTCTAGGCGAACGAGCTATCCGGTTTGACGAGGCGCTAATGTCGCTCATCTCCTCTACGCCAGAAGCTGTGCATTTGAACTGGGACTTTGACCTCGAGCCGAGCAGCATGGCGGCCGATGGGTTTCATCCTGGGCCTGAGGTTTAGGCGCAATGGGCGATGCGCGCGGCGGCCGCGCTTGAAGGGCGAAACTGAGTCAGTTCAACTGGTTCACATCCCGAAAGCCCGGCCGAAACCGCATCAAAATGTGACCGACCGACATCAAAAAGTGGGCGCGCCCAAAATTGATTGCGCTGCATCTACACGCTCTGGGTCTTGACGCGGGATCGCTCTGCGCCCCACATGCCAGAAATGCAATTTTTCAAAAAGGTCTCACCATGAGCAGCACACCCATCGCCCTCATCTCAGGCGCCGCTCAAGGCATAGGTCTGGCCTGTGCCGAAGCTTTGGCCGCCGATGGCTACAAAGTCATCCTCGCCGATGTCAAAGACAGTGTCATGGCTGAAGCGGAGCGTCTTGGTGGCGCGGGTTACATCTGTGATTTTGGCGATGCAGATGCGATTTTGAATCTGTTTGACGGGATCGAAGCTTACCACGGGCCTGTAGCCGCTTTGGTCAACAATGCGGGGGTTGCCATGCCAGGCGATTTCCTGAGCTACGATCTGGCGGCATTCGACACGGTTCTCAATCTCAATCTCCGCGGTGTTTTTGTGGCCACCCAACGCGCGGCGCGGACGATGGTCGAAAATCAAATCGCAGGTGCGATTGTGAATATGTCTTCGATCAACGCCCAAGTCGCGATCCCCGCGATCCCTGCCTATTGCGCGTCCAAAGGTGGTGTGGCGCAGATCACCAAGGTCGCGGCCCTGGCCCTTGCGCGCAACAACATTCGCGTCAACGCCGTTGGGCCGGGCTCCATTGACACTGAGATGATGGCCGGTGTGAACGCCAACCCAGAAGCCATGAAAGTTGCCATGTCTCGCACGCCGCTTGGCCGTCCTGGAACGGCAAGCGAGATAGGTGATGTCGTGGCGTTCCTGTGCTCTGACAAAGCCAGCTATGTCACTGGTGAGACGATCTTTGTCGACGGCGGACGTTTGGGCCTGAATTACACAATGTAGGTTTGTTTATGGCTGTTTGCGTTTGGGTAAGCAGCCAAAAATCTGGCAAATTCTATAGCAGATTTGAACGAGGCACTTAAGGTCTTGCCGCGTCTTGATGATTGATATTTGCTATGCCCTCCCGCGGAGTTTTTTGCGTCAACCGCATGAGGTAACATGCAAAGCGCGACCGAAACCCTTTGCTGTCGTGCGCCACATCAGTTCACTTCTGTACGTGTCCATCACTGCCTGTGCAAAAACGCAGTTCGGTCAAAGAATTACATAGCATTTTAACCGTTCATTAACGAACATAACTGTTTTGTGTTGTAGCGTACCAAGTGAGGCGAGGTGTCGGGGAAACGTCCAATCCTATGGTTCCCCAATACGCCTAGTCGTTGTGATTTCCTGGCGTGACAAGAAACGCCACGGCGATCTTTAGGGGATTGAGTGATGGCATGGCACACACGTGCATTGCTTGATGAAATGGAGGCGGGTGTTGTGAATTCCGCGGTCCGCAAGCGACTCCCAATCACTTTGGCCTTTCTGTTTCTTCTGTCACTAAGCATTTTTGCATGGATGTCGACGTATTGGTTTGTCCTTAATCGTGAAATTCAACGGGTCGACGAACAACACTTGGCAGTTGTAGAAACGCTGGCCCTTACAATCTTTGACGATGTGACAGGCGCGGTTGAAATGCTGCAAATCACTGCGACGCGCTCACCCACTTGGCCTGCGGAGGAGGTGGCATATCATTCGGGCTTTGCCTCAATCTGCGTCGCGCAAGCAGTGTCGGAGACGCCGATACAGGTCTTGGGCGACACCTGTCCTCAACTGCCCAAAGGTGACGGCATGTCTCGCCCTCTTGAGACACGGTTGGGCGTCGTTGAGCTTTGGGGGATTGACCAAATAGGGCCAAGCAATGCGCCTGTGCTGGTTATGTCCTTCCAACATGGTGGCTTGCTGTGGACAGCCGGGTTTTCGACGGCATTTTTGCAGGCGTTTCAAAATCATGTCCGGTTTGGCGCATCTGCGCATGTGGCCATCTTTGATGAAAGGGGCGCGATCCTCGCGCACCCAAACCAGGAATGGATATCGCAAAGGCGCAATATCGCCCGCTTGAGCCCTGTGTCTCAGGCATTGAACGGTCAAACTGGCGTGGCACAGTTTTTCTCACCCGCGTTCGGTACGGATATGGTCGCTGGGTTCACCCATATTCCGCAATTGGGTTGGGGCGTGATGGTCCCGCAGTCGGTGACGGAATTGCAGGGCGCGGCACGTGTGACTGCATTCCAAGCTGTTGTGCCCGTTGCCCTGGCGCTTTTCGTGGTAATGAGCGCATTTCTTTTGGTGTGGTTCGAAGGCCAGCGCAGGTTGCGGGAAATTTCTGATACCTTGGATGAACTCTGCATGACGCGCCATGGCGTGTCGCAGGATGTGACCACGGCACGCGGTTTGGGCGGCCTTTCGGCTAAGTTCGATCAGCTCTCTGTCGACATCAAGAAAGCGCGGCGCATGGAGGATCACTACAGGGGGCAGATGGAAGAGACCCTGGCCATAGCCAAAGCGGACGCTGCCCGAGAACGGCAACGCCGATATGGCGTGGAAAATGAAGCGAGACGTGCGCGAATTGATGCCGTGGGCCGTTTGGTGGGAAGCGTGGCGCACGAGTTCAATAATGTGTTGAGCATCGTCATGGCCCATACTGAGATGCTCATGTCGCGTCACACAACATATGTGCAGGATAGGGCCAAAGCTCTCGAGGAAATTAGGGCCGCGACAGAGCGTGGCAAGGACCTGACCAAACACCTGCTCAGCGCGAGCAGCCGAGCGCGATTGGTGCCCCAGGTCGTGACCCCACCAACGCTGATTGAAAGGGAATTCAAGACAATGTGCGAAACGGTCCCCGCGGGTGTTTTGCTCGAGTTCTCTTGTCCTGATCCGGTGGATCCGGTGTTCCTTGATGAAAAACAATTGCTCCAGGTGTTGGGGCACCTTGTCTGCAACGCGGCAGATGCCAGCCGCGGTGGTGGCACTGTCACGTTGATAGTACGCAATTACCGTGTCCCCACCGAAACCGAGGATCCTTTGCGTTTTGGTACGCTCAAGAATTGTGTGCGTTTTACGGTGCGCGACGAGGGTAAGGGCATGAACGACGACGAACTCGCCCGTGCCTGCGATCCATTCTATTCAACAAAATCCGGCACTTTTGGGGCAGGCTTGGGGTTGCCGATTGCTGAAGGTTTCGCAACCCAATCTGGTGGCTGCTTGCGGATTAAAAGTGCGTTGGGAGAGGGCACGTCCGTGCATCTCATTTTCCCCGCGTATCAGGGCAGCAATGTTGAACATACGCGCGATTTTAAGGCCGCGCGCCCGAAACCTTCCACGTCGGCGCACATTCTGTTGGTCGAAGATGAACCAGCCTTTCGAACAATCTTGGGCTCTTTGCTGACCCGCAGAGGGTTTGAGGTCACCATGGCCGCTGACGGAGACGAAGCCGCACGCATCCTGAAAGGCGGTTTGAACCCGTCTGCCATCGTCACTGATATGGTTATGCCGGGTGTCCTCCAAGGCGACGATCTTGTTGCGCTCATTCGACGCGACCTGGGCGGCATACCGACGGTGATCATGTCCGGCTATGCAGACAGCATTCACCGCGATAATCGTCCGCTTGATCGGTTCCTGGTCTTTTTGCAAAAACCGGTGTCTGCGCGCGATATCGTGTCGGCCTTGGAAAGCTTGGGCCACCCTGCTGTACCTGCTTCTCCCAGTGTCTCAAGGCCCGACGAGATTCCCGCCCAATAGCTCGGCGGCGCCTGCCTTCGTTGATCACATGCTATCGGTCGCGTGCTCGGACTTTGAGCTAGATTTGCTTAAAATTTAGGCTAATCTCGGGGTCGCGGGTGCGTGACGGGAGAATACCCGGGGCCAAATAGGCATGAAGAGCTTTCGTTCCGTGTTCCTTTGGCGCAGCGTGGCGCGGGTAGAGACCAAAATTCAAGGGAGACACCTCATGTTCACACGAACACTGGTGGCGCGCGCAGCGTCGGCTGTGGCAGCCGTCGCAAGTTTGGCCACCGCAGTTGCAGCCCAAACGGATATGCCGTTTGCGCTCGATTGGAAATTCGAAGGCCCATCGGCCCCGTACTTTGCAGCCATCGACAATGGACATTTCGAGGCCGTCGGCCTCAGCGTGGAAATCTCCGCGGGTCAAGGCTCGCTCGATGCGATCCCAAAAGTGGCCACAGGTGCCTTTCCAATTGGTTTTGCCGACATCAACTCTCTGATTAAATTCCTCGATCAAAATCCAGGCGCGCCGGTGACCGCGGTGATGATGGTCTACGACAAGCCACCTTTCGCGGTCGTGGGCCGCAAATCGCTGGGCGTGTCAGAGCCCAAAGATCTTGAAGGCCGCGTCCTCGGCGCTCCGCCTCCCGACGGTGCATGGGCACAGTTCCCAGCCTTTGCCACCGCCAATGGCCTCGACGTGGACAAGATCACAGTGGAACCCGTGGGCTTCCCAACCCGTGAACCTATGCTGGCGGAGGGAAATGTCGCGGCTGTGACAGGCTTTAGCTTTTCGTCCTTCCTCAATCTCGTGCGCCTGGGCGTGCCAGAAGATGACATTTCCACCATTCTAATGGCGGATTACGGCCTTGCGCTCTATGGCAACGCGATCATCGTCAACACCGACTTTGCCGCCGCCAATGGGGATCTTGTCACCGGCTTTCTCGGTGCCGTGGCCGCAGGTTGGAAAGACGCCATCGCGGACCCAGCCAAGGCCATCGAAAGCCTCATCGAACGCAACCCCGCCGCTGATTCAGGGCTGGAGATCCGTCGCCTTCAATTGGCCATCGATGCCAACGTCCTCACCGACTACGTGTCGGCCAACGGGATGGGAGCCGTGGATGCAGATCGCATGAGCAGAGCGCTGAAACAACTAGGCGAAACCTATGAATTCAAAAATGCGCCCGATGCGAGCCTCTACTTTGATGCCTCCTTCCTGCCCGCCGCAGACGCGAGGATGGTGGAGTAACACCCAAACTCAAGGGCTCCGGTGCAACAGTGTGTCGGGGTCCTTCCTTTATCGAGTGGGGCCATGATCCAATCGCTGATCTCCATCAAATCCGTTCGCCACGCCTATAAAACGGCCTCGGGGCCGCTACCGGTTCTCGACGGTCTCGATATTGACGTGCCCGAGGGCGGCTTCGTCGCAGTCGTGGGCCCGTCGGGCTGTGGAAAGTCCACCTTGACCCGCCTGCTGGCCGGTTTGATGAAGCCTGACGAAGGCGAAGTCTGGCTGCATGGCGAAAGGGTCACGGGCCCCAAATCGACCGTGGGCATGGCCTTTCAAAATCCTGTGCTCCTCGAATGGCGTACGATCTTGCAAAACGTGATGTTGCCCCTGGAGATCGTATCCACCAAAATGAGCCGCCGCGAACAAGAAGAGCGCGCCCGGCACCTGTTGGCTCTGGTGGGCCTCGAGGGGTTCGAAGGCAAACGTCCTTCTGAACTCTCCGGTGGTATGCGCCAACGCGCATCACTCTGTCGTGCCATTGTGCACAAACCCGAAGTGCTCATCCTCGACGAACCCTTCGGCGCGCTCGACGCCTTTACTCGCGAAGACCTCTGGCAAACCATGCACCGCGTCAAATCCGAAGAACCTTTCACTGGTGTGCTCATCACCCACGATCTGCGCGAAAGCATCTTTCTGGCCGACCAAGTGGTGGTCCTTTCCGGGCGCCCGGCTCGCACGCAATACGTGATGGATGTCCACCTGGGCGCCGAACGCGACATCGAAGACCTCTACACACCTGACAGTGCTGAGGCGCTCAGGGTCCTCCGCCATCAAATCCGCGTCGCCCAAGGTCGCGCCGAAGATACCGAGCAAGAGGCTGCGGAATGATCCTGAAGAAAGTCCTTGTCCCAGTTGCCGCACTCATCCTATTCGGCATTTTTTGGGAACTTCTGGTCTGGGCCAACGGCTGGCCCAATTACAAAATGGCTTCGCCGTCTGATCTCTGGCCGGCATTCTGGAAATTCCGTTGGCTTTTTCTCGAATACGGCTGGGACACTCTGTGGAGAACCGTCGTCGGGCTCCTGCTATCCGTTTTCTTTGGTGTCTTTCTAGGCATGGTTATGGGGCTGTCACGCACCATGCGTGACGCGCTCTACCCACTGCTCGTGGGTTTCAACGCTATTCCCAAAGCGACTGTCGTGCCCATCATTGCGCTCCTTTTTGTGGGCCAGCATGACATGAATACAATCCTGATCGCCTTTCTGATTTCGTTCTTCCCAATCGCTGTGTCAGTCTCCATTGGCCTCTCCACGCTTGAGCCAGAATACCGCGATATCCTTGCCTCTCTGGGCGCGTCCAAGTTCACGATTTTTTGGAAAATCGCGCTGCCTAAAACGCTGCCAGAGTTCTTTGGCGCGCTCAAAGTGGCCGTGACGCTGGCCTTCATTGGCACTAACTTAATGGAAATCGTGGAGCCCCATGGGCGCGGTTTGGGCCACCTCTTTGACAGTGGCAAGATAAGCGCTGACTACCCGCTCATGTTTGCCGTACTCATCGCGCTCGCGCTCATGGGGATCGTGCTCTACTACATTGTGGTTGCGTTGGAACAAGTCTTCGCAGGCTGGGCCGAACGCCCCCAAACCTGAGGGCGACAGGGCTTTCCTCTTGCGAAAAATACCCCTGGTGAATTGGCTAAAGGCCAAGAGGGCAGAGCCCTAAACCGGTTCGTCGAAAGGCGCACTTATAGAGCCTGCACGCGAGCGCAGTCTTCTTTCCAAATCACGAAATGTCCTCGCTCCGCCCCGCTTGCCGGCCGGAGAAAATACAGCCACCCAGGAAGGTGCCTTCAAGCGCGTTGTAGCCGTGGTATCCACCGCCGCCAAACCCCGCCACTTCGCCAGCCGCAAAAAGACCTGGCACGCGCGCCCCATCTGCGTTGAGCATCTGCCCATCGATGTCTGTATGCAGACCACCGAGAGTTTTGCGCGTGAGCACATGCAGTCGCACGGCAATCAATGGCCCGTTTTTGGGATCAAGGAATTTGTGCGGTTTCGCCGTGCGGATCAGACGGTCTCCGCGATAGTTGCGAGCAGCATGGATCGCCATAACCTGTGCATCTTTCGAGAACGGATTATCCATTTGAGCATCGCGGGCCTCGATCTGCCGCCGCAGATGCGCGGCATCAATGAGATTGCCGCCTGCCACTTGGTTCATGCCACGGGCCAAGGCTTCGAGATCTTGGGCCACAACAAAGTCCTCACCGCGATCCTTGAACGCCTCGACCGGAGCTGTTGCCGAACTTCCCGAAAAGATGCGCTCCTTGATCACTTGCCGCCAACTCTTTGACGTAAAATCGGGATTTTGCTCGGAGCCTGAGAGCGCGAATTCCTTTTTGATGACTTTCTGAGTGAGCACAAACCAAGAGTATTCATAGCCTGTGTCTAAGATTGCCTTGAGAGTGCCCATGGAGTCAAAACCGGGCAGGGCTGGGGGTGCAAAACGATTGCCGCGTGCGTCAAACCACATCGACGACGGACCCGGCAGAATGCGAATGCCGTGCGAGGGCCAAATCGGATCCCAATTCTTCACCCCTTCGGTGTAATGCCACATTCGGTCGCCATTGATCACGTGCCCGCCCGCGGCTTCGGAGATGCCGATCATGCGCCCGTCCACATGGGCAGGGACACCGGCGGTCATAGACTTGGGCGCAGGCCCCAGACGGTGTGTGGGCCAAACCTTGCGCACCATTTCGAAATTGCCACCAATCCCGCCCGAACAGACAATCACCGACGGCGCATGGAGGCTAAACTCGCCCACTGTATCACGATTGGTCTTTGCACCGATGGGCGCGGGGTCTTCGGCTAGAAGCGTGCCAGAAACGCCGGTGGCTATTCCGTTTTCCATCTCGATCCGGTCGACTTGGTGACGGAAAGCAAAGCGCAGACGCCCGGCTTCCTCATGGGCGCGACAGCGTGCGACAAAAGGCTCAAGAACACCGGGACCTGTGCCCCACGTGATGTGGAACCGGGGCACCGAGTTGCCGTGGCCAGAGGCGAAACTGCCGCCGCGCTCGGCCCAGCCCACGACTGGAAACCACCGCATCCCAATGGCATGGAGCCAGTCGCGCATTTCACCCGCAGCAAAGTCGAGATATCGTTCTGCCCAAACCCGCGGCATTGCGTCTTCAGGGCGGTCAAATTGCGCTGAGCCCATCCAGTCATTTAAGGCAAGCTCTCGGCTGTCGCGGATGCCCATGCGGCGCTGTTCGGGTGTGTCGATCATAAAGAGCCCACCGAGCGACCAATGCGCCTGACCGCCAAGGTTCTGAGGACCTTCCTGGTCGACAACAATCACCTGTTTTCCGCGATCTCCAAGTTCGGCTGCGGCGACAAGACCGGAAAGACCGCCACCCACCACAATGACGTCTGCGTGCGCCATCACTTCGCCCTCAACCAAAGGACCATCGGCAAGGCGACCAGGTACATCGTGATCCCATAAACGGCTGAAGGCAGGGCCATCACAGGTATAGCCACCGCGCTACCGGCAATGAGAGGAGCCACGGCAATGCCCAAAGTGCCGTTTTGGATGCCCGCTTCAATCGAGATTGTCTTGCGTTCTTGCCAGGTTAAACCAAGGGCTCCGGCCACCGCCAAGGGCAGCAGCATCATGATGATGTTGAGCGCGATGAGCGCAGGCCCCAATGTCGCTAGATTGGTGATGAAGACACCCCAATTGGCTGCGAGCGCCGCACCCAAGATCGCGACAAAGAGCACACCCGCGAGGGTTACAAACCCCGATTCTATTCGCCTCGCAAACCCGGGCGCAAGCCCCCTGATAAGCATCCCGATACCTACCGGTAGCGCGGTGATGAGGAACATGGTGATGGCGACTTCGGTCACCGACACTTCTGGCGCATTGGCTCCCATGAAATGCCCAACCGCCCAGGCAATCATTAGCGGCACCGTGACAATCGACAAAAGTGAAACAACAGCGGTCAACGAGACGGACAACGCCACATCTCCGCGTGCCAGCTTCGAGACGATATTGGTGGTCACACCGCCGGGGCAAAAGCTCAATAGCATGATGCCCACCGCCAATTCACCGGTAATGCCAAAAGTCAAAATGATGCCAAAAGCCACAATCGGTAGCAAAACAATTTGGCACAGCGCACCCAGGAGGAACGCCTGTCCACGGGTGAACACGCGCGCAAAATCACCAAGTGTAAGGCCCAAGCCTAGACTGAGCATGATCACTGCCAACGAAAGTGGCAGCACAAAGCCAACCAAAATATCCATGATGTTTCCCCGGATTTTTATCTTCAGCCTAGTCGCGCAGCCATCCTGCGCGCAACAATGACATCACGGCATGTGCGCCCGTTGTCGGGGGAAGAGTATGGTCAACTGGTCCAAGACGTTTTCGAAAATCGACGGTTTGAGGATCATGTATTTGACGCTACAGTCATGCGTTGTGGTAATGTCGTCGGGCCACCCAAACCTGTATATGCAGCAATAGGCATGGCGCAGACCAACGTGATCTCGCACTGGATGTGGTCGCTATCGCCATCGGGCAAGCGGAATGTCTAGATTGCTCAAGACGCTCGGAACCAATATTGCATGATCTAGATAGTCTTCGATCAACAATACTTGCAACCCGATGCGTGGTTTCACCCCATCACATACGCTGTATGATTGTGCGTCATTTATCTATTGCTTAGTTTGACCGTACTGCGCCACAAGGACCTCCTCTGGCCAATTTGGGGCATTGTCGCAATAGTGACAGAACGGACGGGTGTGGTAGAGTTGAATCCCTGACGCGCAGAGATCAAAAAATGACAGTTTGTGATCGCGCAATTTATAAGTGACACGATTGAATTCTAAACTTCTGTTTTTATTGTGAAAAGGCAACTTCCGCGGGCCGGAGTATTGATCGCAGTACGCGGCGAGGAGACAGGAGGCCTAGACTCAAGACACATCTCGTGCAAGTAATGAACGAGCGTTCATAAACGAGATCCCGATGTCTAAATTGCTCAGTCAGATTAGCCCGCGTTCGGACGCGTTTGGAGCGAATGCCGATGCGATGCTTGCGCAACTGGATCAAGTACGTGCAGCAGCCGAACTGGCCACGGCAGGTGGTAGTGACAAAGCCCGCGCACGCCATTTGGAGCGTGGCAAGATGCTTCCCAGAGATCGCGTTGCGGATCTTCTCGACCGAGGGTCGCCGTTTCTTGAAGTCGGGCTGTTTGCGGCGCATGGGCTCTATGCTGGCACTGTGCCAGCAGGAGGCGCAATCGCCGGTGTTGGGCGCGTGCATGGTCGCGATGTGATGGTACTGGCCAATGACGCGACGGTCAAAGGTGGGACCTATTTTCCTTTGACAGTCAAAAAGCATCTGCGGGCTCAAGAGATCGCCGCCGAGAACAACCTGCCTTGTGTCTATTTGGTGGATTCCGGTGGCGCCAACCTGCCCAATCAAGATGAAGTTTTCCCCGACCGCGACCACTTTGGACGCATCTTCTACAACCAAGCGCGGATGTCAGCAGCGGGTATCCCGCAGATCGCCGTGGTCATGGGATCCTGCACGGCGGGCGGTGCTTATGTGCCAGCCATGTCAGATGAAACCGTGATCGTCCGCGGCCAAGGCACCATCTTTCTCGCCGGACCGCCGCTGGTCAAAGCCGCCACGGGCGAAGACGTCACTGCGGAAGAACTGGGTGGTGGGGAGATGCACACCTCCCGCTCCGGGGTGGCGGATCACCTGGCCGAAAACGATGCCCACGCGCTCCAAATCACCCGCGATATCCTGCGGCATTTGGGCCATCGCCCTCGCGCCAATGTGGACTTTGCGACGCCCGAAGAGCCCGCCTACGACCCCGCAGAGGTGATGGGCATCATCCCCGCTGATCCGCGCATCCCGTATGATATCCGCGAGGTCATTGCACGACTGGTGGATGGCTCGCGGTTTGATGAGTTTAAAGCCCGATTTGGCGAGACGCTGGTCTGTGGCTTTGCCTATGTCTTAGGCTGTCCTGTGGGCATCATCGCCAACAATGGCGTGCTCTTTAGCGACAGTGCCACCAAAGGTGCGCATTTTGTGGAACTCTGCTCCCAACGCCATATCCCGCTGGTCTTCTTGCAGAACATCACTGGGTTCATGGTCGGTCGCGCCGCAGAAGCGGGCGGCATCGCGCGCCACGGCGCCAAGCTGGTGACCGCCGTGTCGACGACGGCCGTGCCAAAAATCACGCTGCTCGTGGGCGGCTCCTACGGCGCGGGCAATTACGGCATGGCTGGGCGCGCCTATGGCCCGCGCTTCCTCTGGACCTGGCCCAATTCCCGCATCGCTGTGATGGGCGGTGAACAAGCCGCCAGCACATTGGCCATCGTCAAACGCGCCGGGATCGAACGCACCGGCGGCACCTGGAGCGACGAAGAAGAAGCCGCCTTCAAACAGCCCACCATCGACATGTTCGACGAGCAATCCCACCCGCTCTATGCCTCTGCACGGCTCTGGGACGACGGCATCCTCGACCCCCGCAAAACCCGCGACACCCTCGCGCTCTCCCTCCAAGCCACCCTCAACGCGCCCATCGAAGACACCCGGTTTGGGCTCTTTAGGATGTGAGTGATGAGTAGGGTCGTGAAATTCCAAAGGCCGAAGGATCGTCGCACCGGTGCTCGTCGTCGAATGCCAAATCGCGACACCAATCCACGATCTAGAGCCGACAAACTCGCCGTGTTGGCTCTTGGTCTTGCTTTGGCGCCTCTTGTCGGGGATCTGATCACGTCTCTGATCCGACCTAGCCACGACGGGGCCCGCGTTTTGACTGTTGTTGATGGCGACACGGTCCGGATTTATCGCCCCGGCTTTGGTTTTGAAAATGCCCGCTTGTTGGGTTTCGACACCCCTGAACTTAAAGCACGGTGCTTTTCGGAATTCGTCGACGCCATTTTAGCCAAACAGTACCTGCGCCGGTTGATTTGGACTTCAAGTTCCATCCAAATTCATGGGCTGCAACGCGACAAGTATGGTCGTCCTTTGGTGGCCTTGGTCATGGATGGTCGCAAGCTTGCCGACTTGATGGTTGGTGCCGAACGTGCCCGCCCATACTGGGGCGGAATTCGAACGGGATGGTGTGCATGATCTCCAAACTCCTCATAGCCAACCGCGGCGAGATTGCGTGTCGGGTCATCCGCACTGCGCGCATGTTGGGCGTGCAAACGGTGGCGGTCTATTCCGACGCGGATGCCACCGCGATGCATGTGCAGATGGCCGACGAGGCTGTGCGCATTGGGTCTGCGGAGGTGGGCGAGAGCTACCTGCGTGGGAAGGTCATCCTGGAGGCTGCCAAGACCACGGGCGCAGATGCGATCCATCCGGGCTACGGTTTTCTCTCGGAAAATCCCGACTTTGTGGAAGCTGTCGAGGCGGCAGGGCTGACCTTCGTTGGCCCCTCTGCCAAAGCCATCCGCGCGATGGGGCTCAAGGATCAGGCCAAAGCGCTGATGGAGCGCGCGGGCGTGCCGGTTGTGCCGGGCTATCACGGTGCCGATCAGGACGCGGACCTCCTCGCCGATGAAGCCGCCAAAATCGGCTATCCGGTGATGATCAAAGCCCGCGCAGGCGGCGGCGGGAAGGGGATGCGGCTGGTCGAAGACCCCGCTCAGTTTGCCGATGCATTGGCCAGCGCTCAACGCGAAGGACAGGCGAGCTTTGGCGATGCCGCCGTGCTCATCGAGAAGTTCATCCAAAACCCGCGCCACATCGAAGTGCAGGTCTTTGGCGATGCCCATGGCAATGTCATCCACCTCGGCGAACGGGATTGCTCACTTCAGCGGCGCCACCAAAAGGTCATCGAAGAGGCCCCCGCGCCGGGTATGACCGAAGAGCTCCGCGCGGCCATGGGTGCCGCCGCCGTGGCTGCTGCTAAGGCCGTGGACTACCAAGGCGCGGGCACTGTAGAGTTCATCGCCGATGGCTCAGGTCCCCTACGCAGCGATGGCTTTTGGTTCATGGAGATGAACACGCGGCTGCAAGTTGAGCACCCCGTGACAGAGGCTATCACAGGCCTCGATCTTGTGGCGTTGCAACTCTCAGTCGCATTGGGCGCACCGCTTCCTCTGACCCAGGACGATGTCAAGCTCACGGGCCACGCGGTCGAAGCACGGCTCTATGCCGAAGACGCCGGTGCTGGGTTCTTGCCAGCCACTGGAACGCTGTCCCACTTGCGGTTCGGCGGCGAGTTGCGCGTGGATACTGGGGTTCAATCCGGTGACACGGTCACGCCGTTCTACGATCCGATGATCGCCAAACTCATTGCTCACGGCCCGAATCGTGCGGCGGCGTTCGCGAAACTCGCGAAAGGGTTGGTCGACACACAAATTGCGGGCTGTGTCACGAACCGCGCCTTTTTGCATGCTTTGGTGAGTGATGCGGATGTTTGCGCTGGGCGGGTTGATACAGGTCTGATCGCGCGCCGTGGTGAAGCACTTCTGGATGATCCGATTGGATCCCTAGAGGTGACGGCTCTCGCGGCTCTCGCACACCTTTGGTCCGAGGCACCGTTGGCCGGATACCGCCACTTTGGCCCGGCACGCCAATCTGTGGCCTTTGAGGGGACAGAGATGATCAGTGTCGAGCGAACTGGAACAAGCGCCGCCGTGATCCTTGGGGAAGATCGGATGCTCTTCGAAGAGGTCACTTGTACCGGCCACACGTTGCAAGTCGCCCAGAGCGGACGCATGCAAAAGGTTGCGTTCACGCGGGCCAGGGACGGGCTCACATTACATCTTGATGCCCATGATCTGGCCTATGCCTTCAAAGATCCTGCAGCAGGCGTGCGGGGCGCGGGCGCCGATCGTATCGACACTCCAATGCCCGGTCGGGTTATCGCATGCACTGTGGCGGCTGGCCAACACGTGCAAGAGGGCGACACACTCATGGTGCTGGAGGCGATGAAGATGGAGCATCCGCTGATCGCCCCGCGCGATGGCACCATTGCCGAGGTTTTGGCCGCAGAAGGTGATCAAGTAGAGCAGGGCGCGCTGCTTGTTCGCTTGGACGCGCTGTAAGATCGTTCGAGAGCCCTTCGCAAAAACGTCTCGCGAAAAACCGAAGTGGCGCAAGTTCACCTCAACGGACGTGCTGGATAGCCTCATAGATATATTCATTCGTCCCGGCTCGCTGGAATAAATCTGATTTTACGACGACCGCGCAATTAGCGCCCAGAAAGTTCGGGTTTGGTTTGGCGCTCTTAGTGCCAATGCGACGTTCACAGAGCCGGGCGGCGCTTGCGAAAACAGATCCTGACAACGCTTTATCGTCTGGTGCGCAACATACTTCTCAACGGCGAGCTCTTCTACATCTCACCCACCGCACAAATCCTTATTCAGCAATGGCGCATCCATGGCAACACTGTCAGCCCGCACAGCTCGTTGGTATATCGCCCACCAATGCCGGAAAGCGTCGCGCCAATCGACCAGAGGCGTAGGATGCCCTAACAATCAAACCGGACCTCAGGATGGGGCAAGCCACATTTCCTAGATCGATTTGATCGACCCGCCGTCAATGCGAATTTTTGAGCCTGTCACGTAGCTTGCTCGACCAGAAGCGAGGAATGTGACCACATCGGCGAACTCTTCTGGCTTTCCATAGCGCCCAGTTGGGATGGTGGCGCGCGACTTGATAGCGACTTCTTCCACGCTGCTATTGGTGCGCTTGGCGGCTGCGGCATCAAGTTCGTCAACGCGGTTTGTATGAACGCGGCCAGGCATTACTACGTTGACAGTTATGCCATCTGCGGCGACTTCGTTGGCAAGCGTTTTTGACCAGCCAACAACAGCGGAACGAATGCCATTTGAGAGTGCAAGGTTGGGTATTGGTTGCTCAACACCAGAGGATGTGATCGAGATAATCCGCCCCCATCCTCGCGCTTTCATTTCAGGTAGAAGTTGCTTGTTTAGGTGGAAAAGGTTTGCTGCCATCGCCTCAAAATGTGTGATCCACGCAGCGCGATCAGCTGTCTGGGCTGTGCCCGGAGGTGGGCCGCCTCCATTGTTGACGATTATGTCGACGCCGCCATTTTTTAGAAGCATGTCAACGACTGCATCAACCTGCGATATGTCGCCAAGGTCAAGTTGTACAGCGTGGACATTTTCGATGCCGTCAGCCCAAGCATTGATTTTCTCATGGCTGCGTGCAGCGGCAAACACAACAACGCCTTCAGCAGCGAGAGACCGTGCAATTGCCATGCCCAAGCCACTGCTCGCACCAAGTACAAGTGCTCGTTTTCCTTTAATTCTTAGGTCCACTAGTTTAGCTCCTTTAGGCGGTTCTCTTGGCGGGTTATGAGCCGGTCAACTTCCTGACGGCTTTCCTTTGAGAGCCTGGGCCCAGGTTTGCGCAAAGCGTCGTGAGTGATCACACCGCGTTTGGCGAGGGTGTATTTTCGGATCGCCAGTCCCATGCCCGGCTGCTGTTCAAAGCGTGCGAGTGGCAAGTAGGCGTTGAAGATGTCTTGACAGCGCTCGACATCACCGCGTGCATAGTGCTCGACCACACCAGTCATCATTTCGGGGTATGCAAATCCTGTCATTGCGCCATCAGCGCCGCGGGCCATTTCTTCCGGTAAGAACAAACCGCCATTGCCGCAAAGAATAGAAATGGGGTTTCTGAGCACGCCGTCGCGGCGCAGGTAGCTGATTTTCTCAAGGCCGGGCCAATCTTCGTGCTTGAGGCAAACACATGTTTGCAATGTGTTGGCAATCTGCGCGATTACTTTGGGAGATATCTGAACGCCAGTCGCAAGCGGGAAATCCTGCAATACGAATGGAACGTCGCCGATCAACTCTGCGACTTGGGAATAATAGGTGATGATTTGCTCATCGGTGCGCAGGGTTCCAGGTGGAGCGATCATCACGCCTGCAGCGCCTAAATCCATAACCATTTTGGTTAGCGTCTCAATTTGCGCGAAACCTGCGGCAGAGACACCGACGACCACTGGCACGCGGCCGGCCACGCGCGCCAGAATCCGTTCCACGACATTGCGCGATTCATCGACCGTGAGTTTCGGGGCTTCGCCCATCATACCAAGTACGGTTAGGCCGGTAGCACCGGCCGAAAGGTAGAAATCGACCATGCTGTCGCAGCTGGCCATGTCGATTTTTCCATCTGGAAAGAATGGCGTCACGGCGATGACAAAGACGCCTGATGCTGCCGCGGCTGTTAGGTGTGTCATAGTATTGTCCTTATTGCGTGGCTTGGAGCGCGACGCGGCCTATGGCCATAGCGGTTGTGGCTTGGCAAGGCTCAACAACCGGTACGCCCAGAGACATCTCAAGATCACTTCTGAAAGCCGTCATGCCAGCACATCCGAGAATGAGAACGTCTGCAAAGGCCGTGTCACGCAGGTTGATGCCGACGGTTTTCAGGCGCTCAAAAGTTCGGGTTTTGTCGGTCAGATCTTGCACACCAAGCTCTAGAGGTTGGTCGCCGGCCAGTCTGTCGGCAACCCCCATAGCACCAACATATCGCATGTGCCGAGGGATGCTTGTCGACAATATCGAGATGATGCCAAATCTTTGACCAAGGGTCATCGCTGTAAGAATTGAAGATTCTGCAATGCCCAGAACTGGCTTATCAGATTGCTCACGCAACGCTGCGAGACCTGGGTCGGAATAACAGGCTATGACAAAGGCGCTGGCGGTCTTCTCCAATGCCGCGCAATGGTCCAGCATCGGAGTAACCACACCATCAACATCGGCTTGTGTTTCGATGCCTGGCGGACCCTCGATCAGGGTGCGGGCTTCTATCGGGACAGGGGACGCCGAAATCATGGGGGCAACTGCCCGAGTGATCCCGTCGGTAACGTGTTGGCTGCTGTTGGGATTGACGACGTAGATTGTCACGCGGGTGCGCCTTCAACACACTGCAGACTTGCGGGGAGAACCATATGATCTTTCGGCGTATCCATGGTTTGTATCTTATTTGTTATGCAGCGAAGGCTTTTGTGTTCCTGAGCTGGCCTTGTTCCAACTGTGTGCAACACCACTCCAGCACCGATCATCACGTGACTGCTCTTTTTAGTTTCGGCAGACAGATCAAACGTGCTGCGCCATGTTTGGCTGGAAGCGGTCACCTCGGTCGGCATTGATGCTACATTGAGCCCGGAACCACCCTCACAAAAGACCATCGCGGCTGCAAAACGGGGCTCATATTGGCGCCGACTCGTATTACGGCCGTCAGCAACGGGTCGCTGGCTAGGGTTGCGTGTCATGGGAAGGATCCGGGAATCACTATTAGCATACGAACGGTATACACAATGTATGGCGTGTCAACGCTCGGCGTGGGTTTTTTGATTGGGTCCAAATTTAATCTTCTCTCAAAATGGATGATGAATGTGAGAAATGATCGCTTCGCGTACTTTGCTAAGGTGCGCTTTCATTGCAGTTGACGCGTGTTCTGGCGACTTGGCCATCACCGCATCAATGATTGCGAGGTGTTCATGGCATCCTGGTTCAAAGCGATCCGGCAGCGAGCCCTGATCATACATCATCGTTTTGATTTTCATCCCTTCAATCAAGTCTGAAAGCAAATTCGACCCCGCCATTTGTGCGATTGTTAAATGCAGTTGCATATCAAGGCTGGAATGTTGCGCTGCGCTCGGGCGCGGCCCATCCAAAAAGGCAGAAACCTGTCGTCTTAAATTGGCTAAATCAACTGTAGAGGAATTTGAAATAGCAGCCTTTCTTGCTGCCTCACACTCAAGTAGGCTGCGTACATGAAGGATTTCCATAATCTCTGCCAAGGACACACTGTTTACGACTGGCGTGCCCCCGGCTGAGCGCTTGGCAAGTCCTTCGCTGATCAGCTGACCGATGGCTTCTCTGACCGGTGTTCGTGACACACCGAGCCGATCAGCGAAACTCTTCTCAGGCAGGGACGCACCCGGTTCGAGTGTGCCGTCGAGTATCATCGCTTTCATCCGGTTGAATGTTGAAGTGCCTAGCGTTTGCAGCGTTTCGGTCATGTCGGCTCCTGCTGGTCGCAGCAAAATTTGAGATCTGTCCCATATATCGTAGTCAAAGGCCTACGTTATGGTATACGTTAAGTATACTAAAATCTATAGGCATGGGGCCGGAGTTGCTATGACAAACTCAAAATATGACACAATCATCCGAAGCGGGATGGTCGTCACTGCGTCTGGAGTCACCAAAGCAGACATTGGGATTGAAGCAGAAAAAATTGCTGCGATTGAGCAGGACATTGCAGATGAAGCGGCAGTAGAGATCAACGCATCCGGACTGTTTGTGTTGCCTGGAGGTGTGGACACACATTGCCATATTGAGCAGGTCTCCGGTGCCGGCTTGATGAATTCAGACACTTTTGAAAGCGCAACTCGATCAGCGGCTTACGGGGGTACAACCACTGTTGTTTCTTTTGCAGCCCAGCATCCCGGCTACAAGATGCGGCAGGTTGTTGAGGACTACGCTGGACTGGCGGAAAAAGGGGCGCTGATTGACTACGCGTTCCATATGATTGTCGCGGATACAGGGGACAGGAACCTCGCTGACGATATCCCCGCGTTGATTGCTCAAGGCCATCGCTCGATCAAGATTTTCACCACCTATGATAAGGTGCGCCAGGATGATGAAGCGATCCTCAACATTCTGGATGTGGCAAAGCGGGAAGGCGCGCTGGTCTGTTTCCATGCCGAGAATGACGGTTTGATCCGCAATATGACCGCCAAGCTTCTGGCGGGGGGCAAAACGGCTCCGAAGTACCATGCTGTATCACATCCCCGCGAAGCTGAAATTGAAGCGATTGACCGCATGTGCCGGTTTGCCGAGTTTACAAACGCAAGGATCATGATTTTTCATGTCTCGACCAGGGAAGGTGCTGAGATTATTCGCCAAGCGCGCGCCCGAGGGGTGCAGGTTCAGTCCGAAACCTGCCCGCATTACCTTTTTATGACGGTGGATATCCTGAATAGCGAGAACCCCGCGCGCTTTTTGTGTTCGCCTCCTCAACGTTTGGCGTATGATCAGGAGGCGCTATGGGCGGCAATTTCGGATGGGACTATTGAGCTTGTTACATCTGATCATGCGCCATATCGCCTTGATGCAAGTGGCAAATTCGCCCACGGCGTTGATGCGCCGTTCAACCGGATCGCGAATGGGATGCCCGGCTTGGAAACACGCCTGCCTTTGATGTTCAATGCTATGGTCAGCGAGGGAGGGCTAGGAATAGAGGCTTTTGCAAGAATAACTGCGACTGCGCCGGCACAAGCATTTGGGCTAGAGCGAAAAGGCAAAATCGCCGTTGGGTTTGATGCCGATATCGCCATTTGGGATCCAGAACGTATCCATACTTATGGTCCAAACGATTTACATGATAACGTCGGATACAATCCATTTGAGGGAATGACCGTAAAAGGCGCGCCAACAACAGTGCTGTCCCGGGGTGAGATTGTCGTACAGGACAGCCTTTTGCACGCAGAAATTGGCAGAGGCAAATGGCTCAAGATGGTGGCTCTAACGAAGTAAAAGATGACTTCGGACGCTGGCTTTTTTACGCTGAATTGCTCGGCAATCGTACAAAAAAGCACTGGTGGTAGCCCAAAGGACTCTCACACGTGCGAAGCGCCTCCGATATCACTGTTTCAAACACCGCATACTTGCCAGAGCGCATGGCCAAGACGGCTTCTAATTTCTAGCGGGACATCCGTCTAAATCAACTTAAACGTGTAGCTATGCCCCCCTGGGATCGAATTTGGTTTAGGGGTGCGGTTCATGAGCTAGGTCTCAATATTACCAGCGAGCAGAATCTGAGTGGCCGTGATCTTGTTGGTAAGCGCTAGCCCTTTCTTGGGCTCGGCAACAAAGCAACGTAAGCGGTTGCGTAGACCCCATGGTATCGCAGATTTCCTGGATTTGAGATTCTGAGCTTCAACTGATTTGGAGTTTTTCGGAATGCTTGATGAGGGAAGTGGTTTGGGGCGACGCAAGCCGCAGCGCCGGACACCAGCAGAACGTGCGGCGATTGT
>JAKVBH010000018.1 GCA_022447495.1 Marinovum sp.
CCAGAGGCTCAGGGCGAGGGACTTCGAAAGGCAGGTCGCAGAAATCCAAGTCCGCATCGCCGTCCATAACCGCTACAACGCCCTTGGCATACCAATCACACAGCCCGCGGGTTAAGTGTGTCCGGGGATAGGGAAAGTCCACCCCTAAAGCCGTTTGTGCAACAAAGCCTGTTTGATCCCGAGGTTTAGTGGCGTCATCTTTTCAACTGGTTTGGAGGTGGCTGTTTGTTTTGCCCCGGTTCGCTTTGGCGGTGGGCGTGCGGCATGTACGATTCTCTTTGATGTCCACGTCCATGCGCTTATCGCGCGTGTCTTGTGCCCTCTCAAAGCGCGTTTGAGGGGCGCGTGAGGCGGGCAAACTACTGGAATGACCCAACAATGGGCGGTGCGCGGCGTTTATGTGGATTAATTTTTTTCTTCCCCGTTGCATCCGGGGAGCCGCAGCGCTTAACCTCAGGTCAGACAAGGGGAAAACCCCGGGGACAACAGGGAGCCAAGTTTGGCCGACACTGGACGAAGCGATGCGTTCGTAGAGTTTGAACGCGTGCAGAAAAGTTATGACGGCGAGAATCTCGTCGTCAAAGACCTAAACCTTTCCATGCCTAAGGGCGAATTCCTCACGATGCTTGGGCCTTCGGGGTCGGGCAAGACCACGTGTCTTATGATGCTTGCGGGTTTCGAGACGGCGACTCACGGCGACATTCGCCTTGATGGTACGTCGATCAACAACATCCCACCGCACAAACGCGGTATTGGCATGGTGTTTCAGAACTACGCGCTCTTTCCGCACATGACGGTGGCCGAGAACCTCTCGTTCCCGCTCGAAGTGCGCAAGATGGGCAAGTCTGAGCGCGAGGCCAAGGTCAATCGTGCGTTGGAGATGGTGCAAATGGGGGCCTTTGGCGGCCGTCGTCCGGCACAACTCTCCGGTGGTCAGCAACAGCGGATCGCCCTGGCGCGGGCCCTGGTGTTCGAAGCGGAGCTTGTGTTGATGGACGAGCCGCTCGGCGCGCTCGACAAACAGCTGCGTGAGCATATGCAGTTTGAAATCAAACGGATTGCCGACAATCTCGGCATCACCGTGGTCTATGTGACCCACGACCAGACCGAAGCGCTGACCATGTCGGACCGTGTCGCGGTGTTTAACGACGGTGTGATTCAACAGTTGGCGCCGCCTGATACGCTTTACGAGGCGCCAGAGAACAGCTTCGTGGCCCAGTTTATTGGTGAGAACAACACGCTTGAGGGTGTGGTCACTGAGATGATGGGTGACGCCTGTGTTGTCCGTCTCGATGACGGCTCCGAACTTGATGCCACACCAATCAACGTCAGCAAAGTGGGCGAGCGCACACGTGTTTCGATTCGCCCCGAACGCGTGGAGTTCAACAAAGAGCGTCTGAGCCCCGATGCGCACACGCTCAAAGCGCAGGTGATGGAGTTCATCTATATGGGCGACATTTTCCGCACGCGCCTCAAAGTGGCGGGCAATGACGAGTTCATCATCAAAACACGCAACGCCCCAGACCAAGTCCGCCTTGAGCCCGGTTCCGAGATCGAAATTGGCTGGCTCGCGCGCGATTGCCGGGCGTTGGATGCATCTTAGACTTTTGAATCATATGTTGGGGCCGATCGCCTCGACATATCGGTCACTGGGACGCGCCCGTTGTTCTGGATTGGCCATCACTGAAAACGGGCACAGGGAGAATAGCACATGAAAAAGACTGCTCTTCTGGCCACCTCGGCGATTGTCGTCGCGTCCATGGCCACTGCTGGCGGCCACATGGCTTCCGAGATGACACTCGTCTCTTGGGGCGGCGCCTACCAAAAATCTCAGGACCGCGCATACGCGCAACCCTATGCCGAGATGAACGATGGCTTTAGCTACAACTGGGATGAGAGCTCTGCCGAAGCCGTGGCCAAGCTGCGCGCGATGAACGAAGCAGGCAACATCACATGGGATCTCGTTGACGTTGTGGCCGCTGACGCCATACGTCTGTGTGACGAAGGTCTTGCAATGGAAATCGACGCCGACGAAATGCTCGCCGCAGCACCAGACGGTACATCTGCATCAGATGACTTCGGTGACCTATTGGTCTCCGACTGCTTCATCCCACAGATCGTCTACTCCACAACCTTCGGCTACCGTACCGATCTCGTGGGCGACACTGCACCCAGCGACATCTGCGCCGTGTTCGATCTTGAAGCCTACCCAGGTAAGCGCTCCCTTGAGAAGCGCCCGATCAACAACATGGAATGGGCCTTGCTCTGTGACGGTGTTGCCAAAAAAGATGTCTATGACGTTTTGGAAACCGAAGAGGGTCAAGACCAAGCGCTTGCCAAGCTCGACACCATCAAAGACAGCGTTGTCTGGTGGTCCGCAGGCGCTGACACCCCGCAGCTTTTGGCTGACGGCGAAGTTGTTATGGGTTCGACCTACAACGGTCGTCTCTTCTCCGCGATCGAAGAGCAAAGCCAGCCAATCGGCATGCTCTGGGATGCGCAGGTGTTCGACCTTGATGGCTGGATTATCCCAGCAGGTCTTCCAGAAGATCGTCTTGCCCGTGCATTGGACTTTGCAAAATTCGCCACAGACACCCAGCGTCTTGCGGATCAAGCGAAGTACATCTCCTACGGTCCTGCGCGTGCGTCCTCCGCACCGCTCGTGGGCGACCACGCTGACCTCGGCATCGCAATGGCACCACATATGCCAACCGATCCAAACAACGCCAAGAACACGTTCCTCTATAACTACGAGTTCTGGGCCGACTATCGCGACGATATCGACGCGAAATTCCAAGCGTGGCTCGCGCAATAAGCGAAACCATGCGAGTGTTCAGGGGAGAAGCGTTTTCTCCCCTGAACCTCCAGGAGGCATACAATGCCTAGAGGCTATGTCATCGCGCGCATGGGTGTTCGTCACCCAGAGGCGCTCCGCACGTATGTTGAGAACTCTGGTCCAACCATTGCGCGCCACAATGGGCGCGTCATGATCAAAGGTTGCCCAGCAGGAGTGGTTGAGGGCGAAAGCTACGAAATTCAGGTAATGGTCGCATTACCCACATACGACGACGCATGCGCATTCTATTTTGATCCAGTCTTTCAACAGATTATAGAGTTCCGCCAAGCTTGCGGTGAGAACATCTTGATCCTGGAGGAGGTGGTGCCCGCGGCCAGCGCAGCATAAAAGCGCAGGCAATACGGCATCGAAAATTAAGAACGTAGCCTTGGGCATGAACGCGCAGGGCACCGGGGGAAATGTGATGCCAAAGGGCTATATCATCGGTTTGGGGACCGTGCGCAATCCAGAAGCGTACAAACCCTATGCCCGAGCAAACGACGAGATTTTTCCTAAGTTCGGAGGAAGGTTCCTCGTCCGTGGCGGGCAATCCCAAGTTCTGGAAGGTGAGACCCACGCCCGTCAGGTCGTGATCGAATTTCCGTCCTATGAAGATGCGCTCGCCGCATATAACTCTCCAGAATACCAAGAAAATTTGAAGATCCGTCAGGCCCATGCCGAGACGATCTTGATCGTTGTCGAAGGATACGAACCATGAGCGACGCCACTTCTTCGGGCCCCATGCTCGCCGCCGACGGCACACCGCTGAAAACCTCGCTGGCGCGGTCGCTGCGGATGCGCAAGCTGCGGGCCCTCATGCTTATCGCGCCGCTGTTACTCTTTGTGCTGATCACTTTCATCGCGCCGATCTTGCAGATGCTGTTGCGCTCGGTGGAAAACCAGATCGTCTCTGACACGCTGCCCGAAACCGTGGTCGCGCTGGAACAATGGGACGCCACAACGGGCGATATCCCAGGCGAATTTGCCTTTGAGGCCATTTACTTGGACTTGGCAATTGCAGTGGAGCAGAAACTCCACACCCGCTTGGGTTCGCGTCTCAACTATGAAGAGACGGGCATGGCGAGCCTTTTCAGGAAATCTGGCCGCCGTATTGGGCGCTTTGATACCGATGTCTACACGGACCAGTTCACTGATCTCAATGCAGCGTGGGAAGACCCTGAGACGTGGTACGAAATATTTGGCGACGAACGAAATGTGGCAGAGTTGCCGCTTGTCGGTCGTAGCTGGCAACGATGGGCAGCCTTGTTTGAGGCCGAAGGAGAGACGGTCGGGAAACGAGACCTAGAGGACTTTCTCTTCGCAGCTTTACACTACGAGACACGCCAAGATCGCTACATAACCAGCGAGAATCCGTTGTTGTTGCAAGCAATGCGAGCCCAAAGCGAAACGCCCTTTGAAACGTCACGGCTCATTCCTCAGTTCGAAGACGCCGACGAGGACTGGCTCGATCACGCCGTCTGGCAGACGATCAAGACCTACAGCCCGCGCTACACCTCCGGCTATTTCCTTAACGCCATCGACATGGAAAAGAGCCCCGAAGGCGCAGTGGCCAAGCCCGAGAACCTACAGATCTACATCAAGCTCTTCTGGCGCACGCTCTTTATGTCGTTGGTGATCACGGGCTCCTGTATCTTGCTCGGCTATCCAGTGGCCTGGATTCTGGCGAACCTGCCCTCGCGCAGCGCCAACCTTCTATTGATCCTCGTGCTTCTGCCGTTCTGGACCTCGCTTCTGGTTCGGACATCTGCGTGGAAAGTGATGCTTCAAGACCAGGGAGTGATAAACAACGTGTTGGTCTGGATTGGGCTCGTGGCCGAAAATGACCGCCTAGCGCTTATCAACAACCAGACGGGCACGATCATCGCGATGACGCATATCCTGCTCCCGTTTATGATATTGCCGCTCTACTCGGTGATGAAAACAATCTCGCCAAGCTACCTGCGCGCCGCGAAATCGCTAGGCGCGACCAATTGGACGGCCTTCTGGCGGGTCTACTTCCCGCAATCGGTGCCGGGCATCGGTGCGGGGTCGATCCTCGTCTTTATTCTGGCCATCGGTTACTACATCACCCCTGAGATCGTGGGCGGCACCTCGGGGATCTTTATCTCCAACCGAATCGCCTATCACATCTCTTCAAGCCTGAACTGGGGCCTTGCCGCGGCGCTTGGCGCCATCCTACTCGTGCTCGTTCTGGGCCTCTACTGGTGCTACGACAAGATCGTGGGCATCGACAACGTGAAGCTGGGGGGCTGATCCATGGCAACGCTCACACCTGTGACCCCGCAACCGCTCTCCTTCGTGGCCCCAGTCGTCGCCACCTTTGGTGCTCTGGCCGGTGTCTTTGTCGGCGCGGCCAATGGCTCCGTGCTCATCGGTATCCTCATCGGTGCAGCCGCACTTGCGTTGATCGCTGCAATCCTGCGCACGGCGCTGGTCTCGCAAATGTCGCTTGGCAAATGGCTATGCATCGCGGGCTTCGCCGTCGTGGGCTTCTTGCTCGCCGGCGCGTCTGGTCTCATTGTTGGGACTTTGATGGGCTGGTTCTTTGGCTGGTTCACCTATTGGCTCGGCGAAGGAAGCTATCGCGCACCGCTCGCTCCCTACCTGACCTCGGGCCAAGTGCTTTGGCATTACACCTTCCGCGTGATCTGTGGCGCGATCTTCGTCTTCTTGATCACACCGATCATCGTGGTCATGCCGCTGAGCTTTAATGCACAGGACTTCTTTACGTTCACCGAAGAGATGCTCCGACTCGACCCAGCGGGCTACTCGCTGAAGCACTACAATGACTTCCTGACCAACCCTGAATGGACAGGCGCCGTATGGAACTCCGTGAAAATCGCGCCAGTGGCCACAGCCATTGCGGTCGTTCTGGGCACAGTGGCCGCCATCGGATTGAGCCAGTCGCACGTTCCTGGGCGCCAAGCGATCATGGCGATCCTTATCTCCCCCATGATTGTGCCGCTTATCATCTCGGCCACAGGCATGTATTTCTTCTATTCTGACATCGGCCTTGTGGGCACCTATTGGGGCATTGTGCTGGCACATGCGGTGCTCGGTATTCCCTTTGTGATCATCACCGTGACTGCAACCCTGGTGGGGTTTGACCACTCGCTCACCCGCGCCGCCGCGAACATGGGCGCTGACCCGGTCACGACCTTCTTCCGGGTTCAGATGCCCCTGATCCTGCCCGGCGTGATCTCCGGCGGCCTCTTTGCTTTCATCACGTCCTTCGACGAAGTGGTGGTGGTCCTCTTCCTCGGCTCAGCAGACCAGCAAACTCTACCGTGGCAGATGTTCACGGGCCTGCGTGAACAGATCAGCCCAACGATCCTTGCAGCTGCAACGATCCTGGTTGCAATCTCGATTGTTCTGCTAACCGTGGTGGAACTCCTCCGCCGCCGCTCCGAACGCCTCAGAGGAATGAGCCCGGGTTAGAGAGAGATTGGGGGCTCTGCCCCTTCGCCCATGGCGCTCCCCTGGGATACTCAAGGCCAGAAGAAACACGCGTCAGGCTTCTTCTGGCCGAATTGGCGTAGCCAAGAGGGGCAAAGCCCCTTCTCCTACGTCGACGCGAGGAGCGCGGCGAAACCAGTTTACGCGCGAACGAGCTTTTCGTAGCTCTCCGCCACGTCTTTGCAGAGCGCGCCTACTTCAAAGTTGTAGTCGCCGATCTGACCAACGGGTGTGACTTCCGCCGCCGTGCCGGTGAGCCAGCATTGCTCAAAGCTCTCCAACTCATCGGGCATGATCACCCGCTCATGGATTTTGATCTGGCGATCTTTGAGCATTCCGATCACGGTCTGACGCGTCAGGCCATTTAGGAAGACATCTGCCTTGGGCGTATGCACTTCACCGTCTTTGGTGAAGAAGATGTTCGCACCAGTGCATTCCGCCACATAGCCGCGGTAATCCATGAAAAGCGCGTCCGAACAGCCTTTTGCTTCGGCGGCGTGTTTGGACGTGGTGCAGATCATGTAGAGGCCTGCCGCCTTGGCGTGCACTGGGATGGTCTCGGGGCTTGGGCGTTTCCACTTCGCGATATCGATCTTCGCGCCTTTGTACTTGGCGTCGCCATAATAATTGCCCCATTCCCAGGCCGCGATGGCGACACGGACGGGATTCTTCGCCGACGCGACCCCCATGTCTTCACCGGCACCGCGCCAGGCCACAGCCCGCACATAAGCGTCGGTTAGACCGTTCACGGTCAGAACCTCTTGCTTGGCGGCTTCGATCTCATCCACGGTGAAAGGGATCTCGAAATCCAATTCGCCAGCAGAGAAATGCAACCGTTCAGAATGCTCACGGCTGAGGAAGATCTTGCCGCCATATGCCCGCTCACCTTCAAAGACAGAAGAAGCGTAGTGCAACCCGTGAGTGAGGACGTGGACCTGCGCATCGCGCCATTCCACCATTTTACCATCCAACCAAATTTTGCCGTCGCGGTCATCATAGCCTGCCATGTCATTCTCCCATCCATCGGCACGCGGGCGCGTTTTCAAAAATTGCGCTTTTACGTCCGATACGGCCATAAAATTGCGCTAAAAGTAGGAATGGATAACGATTCCACCTTGGAATGTCAACAAGGCTGACATAATGTCATTAAAAAAGTGCGTCTGCGTTTTCCACCGGGCGTGGGACAGAATGGACGCGACCATGGTTGAAACCACCGGCGAAAAGCTTCTCTACCTCACCGATGAGCAATTGCGGCAAGGCATTGAGGCGATGTTCTTTGCTTATCGCGGCTTCACCGCCGATCCCGACCGGATTTTGCAAGACTTAGCATATGGCCGCGCGCATCACCGGGCGATCCACTTTATCAATGCGCAACCGGGCACCACGGTGAACAACCTGCTCAATATCCTCGGCGTGACCAAGCAATCCCTCAACCGCGTGTTGCGGACTTTGGTCGAGGACGGGTTGGTCGAACAACAGGTTGGACGCAAAGATCGGCGGGAACGGCATCTCTTTCTCACCGAAGACGGGCGCGCGCTTGAGGCGCGTCTTTCCGATGCGCAGCGGGCACGGATGCGTGATGCGTATCGGCACGCAGGCTCCGATGCTGTCGTGGGCTTTCGCCGTGTGTTGGAGGCGATGATGGACCCCGAGATGCGCAGGGCCTATACCTCTCTAAGAGAGGGAAAAGAATGACCGAGCCCGACGCCCACCTACTCATTGTTGACGATGATGAACGCATCCGTGTGCTGTTGCAAAAGTTCCTGATCCGCAATGGGTTCTTGGTGAGTGCTGCGCGTGATGCCGCCCATGCAAGGCGTATTCTTTCGGGCCTCGATTTTGATCTCATTGTTCTTGATGTGATGATGCCCGGTGAAGACGGCGTGACGCTCACCCGTGATCTGCGCCAGAAAATCCAAACGCCGATCCTCTTGCTCACCGCCAAGGGCGAAACTGAAGATCGGATCGCGGGGTTGGAAGCCGGCGCAGATGATTACCTCGTCAAACCCTTTGAGCCCAAAGAGCTGCTCCTACGGATCAATGCGATCTTGCGGCGGATGCCAGATGCGGGCGAGGCGGACACCAGCCCGAAATTCCTGTCGCTCGGCCCAGTGCGGTACGATTGTGAAACCGGCGAGATGTGGCGCGGCGAGGATATGGTTCGTCTAACTGCCACTGAAAACCAACTGATGCGCATTTTCTCCTCAACGCCTGGAGAAGCAGTGTCTCGGTCTGAGTTGGTCGAACGGCTGGGCCGCGACAAAGGCCAGGCGCAGGAACGCGCGGTGGATGTTCAAATTACCCGACTGCGCAAGAAGATCGAGAGCGACCCAAAGCAGCCGCGTTATCTTCAGACTGTTCGGGGCGCAGGCTACATGTTGGCACCGGAGTAGGCGCATCCGCAATCACATTTGGAGTTCATTGGCAAGATGAAGGGACCGGTTCGTCCTTTGCAAATTGCCTTGCTCGCGGCAGTGGGGTGGGTCACGCAAGGGGCAAAAGGGTACTAAAGCATGTCGCGCATAGGTGGGAACCGGTTTTGTACGTTTCCACATGTGACATCACAAGGTTAGAGCGCGCGATCGGATTTGATATGCCGCGCTCTCAGTAAGGGAGGAAATGACCCATGTCGAAAACACTGGTTCTGACCCATGAAGCCTGTTTGGGACACGTGACACCAGAGGGCCACCCTGAGCAGGTGGCGCGGCTGGATCACATTCTGCATGCGTTTCGGGCGGCGGATATCGCCACCAAGACGGCGCCGGAGGGAGATGTGGAGGATGTCTTGCTGGTGCATCCACAATCCCATGTTGAGGCGCTTGAAGCGGCCTTGCCCCATAAAAGTTTCCATCAAATCGATGGGGACACCTGGATGTCACCCGGATCCCTGACCGCCGCTTGGCGTGGGGTCGGTGCGGCCCGTGAGGCCGTGGATCGGGTGATGACTGGTGACGCGCAAAACGCCTTCTGTGCCATTCGCCCTCCAGGGCACCATGCCGAACAGACAACGCCCATGGGATTTTGCCTTTTTGGCAATGCCGCGATTGCCGCCAAACATGCGTTGGAGCGTCATGGCTTGTCTCGTGTAGCGATTGTGGATTTTGACGTGCACCATGGCAATGGCACCCAAGCGCTTTTGTGGGACGAGCCCCGCGCCTTGGTTGTCACTTCGCAACAAATGCCCCTTTGGCCAGGCACGGGTGAAGCCTCGGAGGCAGGGGCCCATGGCAACGTGCTCAATGTGCCTTTGCCGCCTGGCAGTGACGGTGCGGTGATGCGTGCTGCGTATAAGGCGCAAGTTTTCCCCCGACTGAAAGCCTTTGTGCCTGAGTTTATTGTCATCTCGGCAGGCTTTGATGCCCATTCAGACGACCCGCTTGCGCAACTAAATTGGGTCGAAGAGGATTTCGTTTGGCTCACGCGGGAGCTCTGTGCTTTGGCGAATGAGATGTGCGCAGGCCGGGTGGTGTCTTTGCTTGAGGGCGGCTATGACTTGGCGGCCTTGGCCCGGTCGGTCACGGCTCATGTGCAAGCGCTTCAGGAGGCGGCCGAATGAGTGAGAATGAGATCGAAAACCTCAGCTTTGAAGAAGCAATGCGCGAGTTGGAAGCAGTTGTGGGTCAACTGGAACGTGGGGACGTGCCGCTCGACCAATCGATTGCGCTCTATGAACGCGGAGCCAAACTCAAGGCCCGTTGTGAGGCGAAGCTGAAAGAAGCTGAGGAAAAAGTCGCGTCGATCACGCTCGACGGATCAGGGCAGCCCACGGGGACAACCCCGGTGAAAGACCTCTAAGATGTCGTTTCGCGCCGCGCTCAAGACCTGCGCCGCCGAGGTCGATGCCCATCTGATTGCCCAGATCAGGACCCACGACCCGATCCCGGTGGTCGAGGCGATGGCATATGCTGTGGCTGGGGGCAAAGGGCTGCGCGGCTACCTCGTGATGGAAAGTGCTCGCATTCATGGTGTCGATCCAAACCGTGCACTCTGGTCTGCGGCTGCGATCGAGGCCATCCACGCCTATAGCCTCGTGCATGATGACATGCCCTGCATGGATGACGATGATCTGCGCCGGGGCCACCCCACGGTGCATATCAAATGGAATGAGACGACGGCGGTTTTGACTGGGGATGCCTTGCAAAGCCTCGGCTTTGAACTGGTGACCGATCCTCGGTGTCACGAAAACGCGCAGGTGCGCGCCGAATTGGCTCTGACCCTGGCCCGGGCTTCTGGCGCGCGGGGTATGGTCTTGGGTCAGGCGTTGGACATTGCCGCCGAGTCGGCCGCGTCACAGCTCACTTTGGAAGAAATCACGGCATTGCAAGCGGGCAAAACAGGCGCGCTGATCTCTTGGTCGGCCCAAGCTGGAGCAATCATGGGCCAAGCTGAGACAGCGCCCTTGAGCGCCTATGCAGATGCCTTGGGCCTGGCGTTTCAAATCGCTGATGACATCCTCGACGTCGAGGGCGACGCGGAGGTTGCAGGCAAACGTCTTCAGAAAGATGCCGACGCTGGTAAAGCGACCTTTGTCTCGCTCCTCGGCCTTGAGCCGGCACGTGCACGCGCCGCTGAACTCGTGGACGAGGCGATCTCTGCACTTTCAGTCTATGGTGACAGCGCAGACGAGCTCCGCGCGGCTGCGCGATTTGTGATCTCGCGCGACACTTGAGAGCCCGATGACCGATCGCCCTCACACACCACTTTTGGATTGCGTCGAGACGCCTGCCGATCTCAAAAGTCTTTCCGATGCTGAGCTTGCGCAGCTTGCCGAAGAAGTTCGAGAAGAGACCATCTCCGTTGTGTCCGAAACCGGCGGCCATCTTGGTGCGGGCCTGGGAGTGATTGAACTCACCACGGCACTCCATGCGATTTGGGACACCCCGCACGACAAGATTATCTGGGACGTCTCGCACCAATGCTATCCGCACAAAATCCTCACCGGACGGCGGGACCGCATCCGCACATTGCGCCAAAAGGATGGGCTAAGCGGTTTCACCAAACGCGCCGAGAGTGACTACGACCCTTTCGGCGCCGCCCATAGCTCGACCTCGATTTCTGCCGCTTTGGGCTTTGCCATGGCGCGGGAGTTGGGACAGGATGTAGGCGATACAATTGCGGTCATTGGTGATGGAGCTATGAGCGCAGGCATGGCATTTGAGGCGCTCAACAACGCCGGGCACTTGGGAAAACGGCTCATAGTGATCCTCAACGACAATGCAATGTCGATTGCGCGACCGACGGGCGCCTTGTCCTCCTATCTGGCCGAGATGGCCGAAGCAGACGCCGGCGGCCGGCTTTTCGAAGACCTCGGCTTCAACACCATCGGTCCCATTGATGGCCATGATATGTGCGCTCTTCTCACTGTTCTCCGAGAGGTCAAGGCAAACGCCACTGGCCCCACCCTCATCCACGTCGTCACCCAAAAAGGCAAAGGGTATCCTCCAGCAGAGCACAGCGCCGATCGCGGCCATGCGCGCGACAAGTTCGATGTGGCCACCGGCAAGCAAAAGAAGGCCCTGCCAAACGCGCCCACTTATACCAAGGTCTTTGCCAAAGCGCTCCTGCAAGAGGCCGCCTTGGACTCGCGCATCTGTGCGATCACGGCGGCCATGCCCGATGGCACTGGGCTCGACCTCTTCGGCGAGCAGCATCCCGAACGCACCTTTGACGTAGGCATTGCCGAGCAGCACGGTGTAACTTTCTCGGCGGGCCTCGCCGCGGGCGGAATGCGGCCGTTTTGCGCAATCTATTCAACCTTTTTGCAACGCGGCTACGACCAAGTTGTACATGACGTGGCGATCCAAAATCTGCCTGTACGCTTTGCCATCGACCGCGCGGGGCTCGTGGGTGCCGATGGCGCAACCCATGCCGGAAGCTTTGACATCGCCTACCTCGCCAATCTACCTGGGTTCGTGGTGATGGCGCCGGCCGATGAGGCCGAGCTTATGCATATGGTCGCCACGGCGGCGCGCTTTGACGATGGCCCAATCGCGCTGCGCTATCCACGGGGTGAAGGCGTCGGTGTTGATCTACCAGCGCGGGGTGAACCGCTTGAGATTGGCAAGGGCCGCCTCATGCGTGACGGCAAAGACGTGGCGATCTTGAGCCTCGGTCCTCGGCTTGCAGAAGTACAAAAGGCAGCCGATGCGCTGAAATCCAGATTTGTGACACCCACAATCGTCGATGCTCGCTTTGCCAAACCGCTTGATCGGGACCTCATTCTCAAACTGGTCCAAGACCATTCGATTTTGATCACCATCGAAGAGGGCGCCGTGGGTGGATTTGGCTCACATGTGCAGCAACTTTTGGCCGAAGAATGCGCGTTTGATGACGGTCTTATCTTCCGCTCAATGGTGCTGCCCGACAACTTCATCGATCAATCGAATCCCAAAGACATGTACGCCACCGCTGGCCTTAACGCCGAGCATATCGAGGCCAAAGTCCTCAGTCTTTTGGCAAAGATAGCCTAGCATCTTCTGGCTCTAAATATCTCGGGGGTGTGGGGGCTGGCCCCCACTGCGACGTTGCCGCAGGGCCGCAACCAAATGGCGTGGTAAAATCCCAAAACACTGCGCATACCGCCAAAAGAGACGCCCCGGATTGCTCAACATCCGCCAGAGCCATTCCAGCGCCAATTTGCGGACCCATACAGGCGCGCGTGTCTGAGTGCCCGCGAGAAAATCGAGCCCAGCGCCGATTGACGCAAAGCCCATGTGGGGCACCACTTCGCGCCCACGCGCGGCAAGGCATTCCTGCTTTGGGGCGCCCAGAGCCAAAAAGACCAACCGTGCTCCGGCAACATCAAGCTCTGCAAAAATCTCATCTGCCCCGTCGCTCACGGGATCAAATCCCATGGCTGGCGCGATCTTGGCCACAATCGAAAGCCCTGGAATCTCAGCTTCCAGAACCACAGCCGCTTTTGCAAGAGCCACCTCGGTCGTTCCGACAAGACCTACATCGATTCCAGACGCAGCAGCCCTCTGAGCCAGTGGGACAATAAGTTCAGACCCCGGCACAAGCTCTACCGGCGTCCCCGCAAGCCGCGACAGCCAGACAATCGGATTGCCATCGGCCACAACAAGATCCTGTGCCGCATAAGCGCGTTGAAACACATCCGATTGAGAAAGCTTTACTAAATGATCAAGGTTGAGCGTCGCAACAGCAAACCCGTCACCCGCAGAGAAGCGCCGGGTGACTTCCTGCAGTAAGAGTGCTTGGGACGGAATGTTCACCTGCAGCGTATATTCTCCAACACCGAATCGCATCAATGAACCTCCGGCGCCAAGAATGACAAGGAACTCATGAAGAAACACCTCCCTCAAACTTTGCACAACGCTGGTGTGATCTTTGGGGGACAGATAGACGCTGAGGTGCGATAACACCTCAATAGCCGCGAGAACGGAGATTTGGTCGAAATCTTGACAAATTTTCCTGATGAAACAGAACTGAGTAAGGGAGCAGACCCGTGCCAGTGAAGGTTCGTTTGAACGTAATGCCTTCGGCAGCCCAGCAATGCGGGGTGTGCCATGGGTAAGCTTGCCCTGATCGGCGCGGGTTTTGTGGCCGACCTCTACATGCGGTCCTTCGCGCTTTACCCCAAAATCGAGATCGTCGCCGTTTGGGACCATAACCCAGAGCGGTTACATGCATTTTGCGCCCATTGGTCGCTGCCTGTTGCAACTTCATTGGCCGATGCGTTGGCCAAGCTCCCAACGGGTGGGGTGGTGTTGAACCTCACCAATCCGGGAAGCCACTATGACGTAAGCCATGCCGCGTTGGCGGCAGGTCACCATGTTTATTCCGAAAAGCCCTTGGCCATGGATATGGACCACGCTCGCGCCTTGCATGCTAAGGCTCAGGCGTCGGGTCTCCTGCTTGCGTCTGCCCCCTGCTCAATGCTCGGCGAAGCGGCCCAAACACTCATCCACGCGATCCGCACCGAGGTGTGTGGTACGCCCCGTCTGGTCTATGCCGAACTTGACGACGGTTTCGTGCCACAAGCGGCCTATCGCGACTGGATCTCAGACAGCGGGGCCCTCTGGCCTGCGCGCGACGAATTTCAAGTGGGCTGCACTCTTGAACACGCAGGCTACTACCTCACTTGGCTCATCGGCGCCTTTGGCCCGATTGCCAAAGTGGCCGCTGCCTCGGCCTCAGTCATCCCTGGGAAAGAGGGCGACACACACACGCCCGACGTCTCCATCGCAACGCTGTTTTTCGAAAATGGCATGGTTGCACGGCTCACGTGTTCCATAGTGGCCCCCCATGATCATCAGATCAGGGTGATCGGCGACGCAGGTGTGCTGCATATGAAAAAAGCATGGGACAATGCGGCACCGCTCAAATTCCATCGCCGCATGTCGATCCGTCGCCGTCTTGTGGAGCATCCCATTGGGCGTCGTATCCGGCTCAAAGCGCCGACACATCCCAAAGTGAAGCGCTGGGGCGCTGCGGCCATGAATTTCGCACTGGGGCCGGTTGAGATGCTGGGCGCCATTGCTGAAAATCGACCCTGCCGTTTGTCTTCGGACGTCGCTTTGCACCTAAACGAAGTCACCCTCGCCATCCAATCCGCAGGCGACAGCGCGGGCGTGCAAGAGATGACAACGCGCTGCGAAAGACCGGAGCCGATGCCATGGGCACGATGACGCTTCTCGTCACCGGGGCCAGCGGGTTCATTGGCCAAGCGGTTGTGCAAAAAGCACGCAGGGCGGGCCACGCCGTGATCGCCTTGGTGCGCAGTGCGACCTCTGGCCTTGCGGAATGGGCGCTGGATGAGGGGATCGAACGGATGAGTTGTGATCTCGCCTCTCCGAACGCTGCGCTACTGGATGCCCTTGAACGGGCGGACTGCGTGATCCACTGTGCGGCCTCCATGACCGGCAACACCGCAGCGCATGCTCATGACACCAACGCCGCCACCCGGGCGTTGCTTGAGGCGATGCCGGAATCAAGCAAGCTAGTGCATCTCAGCACAATCGCGGTATTTGACTTTGCTGCGCTGCCCGACCGGGCCACATTGAATGAGGCAAGCCCGCTTGAACGCGCTCCAGAAGGCCGCGATGCTTATGCCGCGAGCAAACTGGCGCAAGAGCACACGGTGTACACGATGGCTTTGGCCAAGGATTTCGATCTGACGATTTTGCGTCCGGGAATTGTGTTTGGCCCCGGACGACTTTGGCATGCGCATTTGGGGCGGATCGTTGGGCCGTTTCTACTTTATGCCGGTCAAGACGGGGAAATGCCCGTGGCCCATGTGTCGTTGACCGCCCGCGCGATCCTTGCCGCAGCGGAACGCCCCGCCAACGATCCCATCTTGATCCTCGACGATGATCGACCAAGTGTGACCACCTACCTCGCTGGGCTTCGCAAGAAACCGTTGCTGCGCATTGCGCTTCCCCCGATCCTTTGGGAACGGTTGTTGACACCCCAAACGGCGGCGGCGCGGTTTAAACCGCTCCTGTTCGACAACAGCCGCATGAATCGGGTTCTTGGCGTCACCCAAGAGGCCTCGTTTGAGGAACTGATGCGGGAGGCACAAGCATGAGCCAACGTATCGCCTATATCACTGGCGAATACCCCCGCGCCACCGACACGTTTATCCAACGCGAGGTCGCAGCGTTACGCGGGTTAGGTATGACTGTGATGACCTACTCCGTGCGGCGCACCGGCCCCGAACACATTGTCGGCCCCGAACAGGCGCAGGAGCAGGAGCAGACATTCCATATCCTTGAAGCTGCTAAACGGCCAAAGACATTTTTTGCGGCGTTGAAGCGCGCGCTGGGCAATCGCCAACGTCTCTGGTCAGCGGTGAAACTTGCGGCACGCACGGCGCCTCCGGGGCTGCGAGGTGCGCTTTATCAGGTGTTCTATTTCGCTGAAGCCTTGGTCCTAGCTGACGAGATGGCCACGCAAAACGTAACGCACCTTCATAACCACATCGCCAAGTCCTCTTGCACCGTGGCCATGCTGGCCTCTCAACTCTCGGGCATCCAATTTTCATTCACCTTGCATGGGCCAGATATCTTCTTTGAACCGATGCATTGGCGGCTGGACGAAAAGGTCGCGCAGGCATCGTTTGTGGCCTGTATCTCGGACTTTTGCCGATCCCAGGCGATGGTTTTTGCTGACCGCGCGCATTGGGACAAGCTCAAGATCGTGCATTGCGGCGTCGATCCATTGCTCTATGCCGAAACGCCACCACCAGGCGGTCAAAAACTCCTTTTTGTGGGACGTCTTGCCGCCGTTAAAGGGGTCGCTGTCCTGCTCGAAGCGCTGAAGCCGCTGATCCAAGACCACCCTGATGTCCACCTGTCGCTCATAGGTGACGGGCCCGAACGCAACGGCTTGGAAGAGCAGGCCCGCGCGCTTGGCCTCCAAGATCACGTCACGTTTCTGGGTTATCGCAACCAAGCCGAAGTGGCCGATGCCTTGGCCGAGCATGATCTCTTTGTGCTTCCGAGTTTTGCAGAGGGCGTCCCCGTGGTGTTGATGGAAGCCATGGCTGCTGGTCGGCCCGTCCTCACCTCGCGCATCGCGGGTGTGCCTGAGTTGGTCGATGATGGCGTGTCGGGCCTTTTGGTCCCCCCCGGCAACGTTGATGCACTGGGTGCGGCGTTGTTGGAACTTCTGAAAGACTATGATCTGGAAATCATGGGCAGCGCGGGGCGCGCCAAGGTGGTGGCCGAGTTTGACGTGGCTCGCGAGGCAGAAAAACTCGCCGGACACATTGAGGCCGTGCGTCCATGAGCTTGCCCGACCTCATTCTTATTGGCCGGAACGAAGGCGCGCGCTTGCACCGTTGTTTGATTTCTGCCCAGGGCAAAGCCCGCCGCATGGTCTATGTCGACAGTGGATCCGACGATTACTCAGTTGTACTTGCTGCGGAGAATGGGGCCGAGATCGTCCGCCTGTCAGACGACGCGCCCTTTACCGCCGCACGGGCGCGACACGAAGGGTTCGAATATCTCGAGGCCACGGGAGGCGTGGCTGAGTTTGTGCAATTCATCGACGGCGATTGCGAGATTGACCAAGACTGGATCGCCACAGCCCAACGCGCCATTTCGGAGCAGACAACTTGGGGTATGGTCACCGGATGGCGCTCCGAGATGTTTCCGCAAAAATCGCTCTACAATGCGCTTTGCCATGTCGAATGGCGCCGCCCAGCCGGGCAGATATTGGCATGTGGAGGCGATATGATGGTGCGCGCAGAGGCATATCGCCAGGCTGGTGGGTTTGATGCCCGAGTGATTGCTGCCGAAGACGACGAGTTTTGCTGCCGTCTGCGCAAGGCAGGTTGGCACCTTGAACGCTTGCCCCACGAGATGACGCGCCACGACGCGGACATGTCTCGCTTTGGCCAATGGTGGAAACGGGCCGAACGCACAGGCCACGGATTTGAACAGGTTAATGACCTGCACCCCGAGTATTTCCGCCGTGAGCGGCTGCGGATGTGGTTTTTTGGTGCGATTCTTCCGCTTCTTTTTCTCTGCGGGCTTTTGCTCTTTTGGCCGCTCTCAATCCTCGTGCTCTTGGCCTATGGGCTTTCCTATTGGCGCACGGTCCGCGGGTTAGAGGCGGCTGAAAAACTACCACGCGATGAGGCGTTGCGGCATTCCGTGTTGCTCAGCCTATCGAAAATTCCAAATGTTTTAGGGGCCTTGCGGTATCGTCTGCGCAAACAGCGTGGGGCGGACATGGTCTTGATCGAATACAAGTGAGACACCGTCATGAGTGATATCAGAGTAGGCATGATCGGCGCAGGCTACATTGCAGCATGGCATGCCGACGCGATCCGAGCGACACCCGGCTCCCGTTTAACCGCCGTGTGTGATCTATCTTCCAGCGCCGCCGAAGGCTTTGCGGCTGGTTACGGCCTCACGCCTTACACATCGGTGGAAGCAATGTTGGAGAGCAACACGCTTGACGCAGTCCACATCACCACCCCACCGGGCAGCCACGCCCCACTCGCCATCCAGTGTTTCGAAGCTGGGCTGCATGCCATGGTCGAAAAACCGGTGGCCGAAAGCGCAGCCGACACACGTCGTATGGCCGAAGCGGCGCGCAAAGCCGGCGTGACCTTTGCGGCAGGGCATAACTTCCTGGGTATGCCATCCTATGTGCGGCTCAAGGAAATGGTGGACACTGGCCAACTGGGTCGGATTGTCAGCGCAGAAGTGCATTGGCATCTCCCGCTCGCGCCCTTGCGCTCTGGGCCATACGGTCTCTGGCTTCTGCGCGAGCCTCGTAATCTTATCCTTGAACTAGGGCCTCACTTGGTGGCCTTTGCCCAGGACTTGTTTGGCCCCGTTGAGATGTTGGGAGCAACTTCCACGCATCCGGTCGAACTGCCCGGCATGGGCAAACGCGATCAGGTCTATCGCTTCACCGCGCGGGCGGGCGAGACCGAGGTAACCTTCATGGTCTCGCTTGTGGAAGTGATTGATGACCGCAGCGTGGTCGTCCGTGGGTCCTCCGGTATTGCGCGTCTCGACTACGCCAATGACGCGCTTACCACGCGGTTTGACAACACCTCTGACATTGTTCTCAATCCGCTGCGCGCCTCGCTCAGCCAAGCTTGGGGCCATATGCGCGAAGGCATCGGCAACGCTGTGACACAGGTAGGCTCGCTCAACCGGAAAGGGCCCTACGCCCTCTCCTTCCGAGGCAGCTGTGGCGCATTCTATCACGCCGTCCAAAAGGGCACGGCACTCGACCCGCGCTTTGACGGCAGTGCTGCTTTGGGCGTCATGGAAAGCCTTGAGGCCGCGATCGGGTACTTGCCAAAAGCGAAGGCGCCCAAGCTTCCCGCCAAAACGCGGGAAACGACGCCCAAGGCGGTTGTCATCGGCGGCACTGGCTTCATCGGTCGCCACCTCACGCGTGGTCTGGTAGCTCAAGGTCAAGACGTGCGCGTGCTCTCTCGTGGCCGTCACGGCCCTTTTGGCGACTTGCCCAATGAGGTTGAAACCGTTGGTGTCTCGCTTTCCGATCGCGCGGCTTTGGTCGAGGCGTTTAAGGATGTGGACGTCGTCTACAACCTTGCCAAATCCCTAGATGACACCTGGGAAGCAGCGCTCAAAAACGATGTGGGGGTGACCGAAACCATTGCTGAGGCTTGTATGGACGCCGGTGTCAAAAGGTTGGTCTATACTGGCACGATAGCGTCCTTTGACATGTCTCAACGGTTTGGAAGGATCACCGAAGCCACTGGATTTCCCGAGGACCTCTCGGACCGCAACCTTTATGCGCGGTCCAAAGCCGAATGTGAAAAGCGGCTGATGACAATGTATGAGGACCGCGGATTGCCCGTGACCATTGCACGCCCTGGTATTGTGATCGGCCCAGGTGGACCACTGCAGCATTGGGGCATCGGCCGCTGGCACGGTGCCGGCGCAGTCAAGCTCTGGGGTGATGGTAACAACGTGCTGCCATTTGTGCTCATCGATGATGTGGTCGACGGGCTTATCGCAATGGGAAATCACCCTGACGCCGTGGGCGAGAGCTTCAACCTTGTAGGCGATCGCATGATGACGGCGCGCCAATACTTCAAGGCGATCGAGGATCAACTGGGCGCTCGGATCACCGTGACATCGGGGTCATTGCACATGCTTTGGATCATGGATGCGATCAAATACCCGCTCAAACGGTATGGCCTGGGCCGTAAAGGCGCGGTGCGCGCATCACTCAAAGATTGGCAATCACGGGCACATTTGACCCCCTTCGACAACGCCAAACCCAAGGATATGTTGGGCTGGGCACCGGAAACAGATCAGACAGAAGTGATCCGAAAGGGCATCATAGAGGCCGGATTGTTCGGATTTTGACCGAAAAATCCGATATTCTGACCCACTTTCGCCAGATTGTTTTGCCCATATATACGCTGAGGCGGTATAAAAATCGTCCCTTTGTGAGCGAGCATGACGAAGTTCTATGACATCATCTTGGCAAATCCTGTGATGTTGCCGTCTTTGGGGGCGGTCGATGATGAATAATAAGCGATGGATCAAACGTAGCACTCCGATGTCGCCAATGGCGCCTTTGAAAAAGCGCGTTAAACCCGCTGCCACAGCAAAAGCGGAGGAAACGACGGTGGAGCGTTCCCAGAACAGGCAAGCGCCAGCGCCCACAGCAAAAGCGAAACCAACGCAGAAGGTGACAAAGGTGGTCATTAAGAAAGCCCGCCCAACCGCCCCAGCACGTATGGACACTCCGAAACCGAAATCCACTATGCCAGAACCTCAAGCACAGGCAGCGCTCGACGCCGTCCCGCAAGAACCGCAAGAGTTGTCGCCGATGATTCAAGATGGTTTGGTCGCCAGGCCCGAGGCTGACAACCTTTGGGACTATCTGGACACCTTCACAGTGAATGAGCGTCACCTTGAATCAAATCGTATCGTAACCGCCACCCGGCGCGACCCGTGCCATGCGGCGTTCGACGTATTGCGGACTAAGATATTGCAAACACTTCGAGACAACGGTTGGAGTCGCGTGGCCATCACATCCCCAACCGCAAATTGTGGCAAAACGTTTATGTCCGTGAATCTGGCGCTGTCCTTTTCGCGTCAACTAAACTGTCGAACTATGCTTCTTGATTTTGACATGCGCCATCCCTCAGTGGCCAAGGTGCTTGGCATATCAGAGCCCGGTAGCATGGGAGAATTACTACGCAATGAGGCAGAGGCCGAAGACGTGCTTCTTCGTCCCGGCAGAAACGACCTCAAAATCGGAGCGAATTTGGCCGTTGGTGCCAACGGCCGCCGTGAAGACTATGCGTCGGAGCTTCTCCAACAACCCATGACTTCGGACATCCTCGATGACCTCGAAGAGGAACTAGAACCTGATGTCATGCTCTTCGATATGCCTCCTGTGCTTGTGAACGATGACGTTCTCGCGGCGCGGCCGCTCTATGATGCGGTTCTTCTTGTGGTGGGCGGTGGCATCACCAAACCCCAGGAGGTGCGATTGGTCGAGCAGCGTTTAGGCACAGAAACGCCGCTGCTTGGTATTGTATTGAATCGATCTGAAGGCGTTTCGTCGAAAGTCTATAGCTACTGATCTAGCTCTACGACGTAGAGCGCCGATGCCAGACGTTGCTCCAGAACCAAATAACTAAGTGACGACCTGGTTAACCGAGCCGGTGATCTTGGTTAAAGCCGGGCGTTGTGGCGATCGCCCATCTTAAAAAGGCCTAAGCCCTCGACCCTATCTCGCATGATCGTCCAAAGGGCAGGCCCAGCGGCGAGCACCGAACCAATCACTGCAAGTTTTGCGACATTGCGCATCCGACGTTCACCCCCGGTGGACACATGTGGGATCGCGATGACGGCTTGCACACCCAAGGCACGCTCAAGCTGCGCTGAATTGCGGATCGCGGGGTTTAGGAATTCCAAGCCGAGCGCGACACCAAGGGCGAGAATAACGGAGGCCAAACCGCCCATAATCGCGGTTTTCTTGCGACTACGGGACACGGGGTATTCAGGAATAAGCGCGGTTTCGAGAACCTCGAAACGTTCAGTTTGCTGACGCGATTGCAGAGTGTTGGCGGTCTCGGCTTCAGCCAAACGGCGCGTCACCACGGAATATTCATCCTGAAGGCGTGTCAAAGACCGGTTCAACAGAGACAACTCTTGCTCCACTTGAGGACCGTTCACGATGGCGGCTTCAGCTGTGGCAACGCGGTCACGAATTGCAGTGCGTTGAGCGGTAAGAAGCGCAATTTCATCTTCTACATTGGAACGTGCGCGGCGCGTGTTGCTCTGGAGTTCAAGAATCTGTTGCTCGATCTCCAAATCCGCCTCGACAAAGGTTGATATCTGGGTGCGCTGCGCAGCCACAGCTGCGGGCAGGCTGGCGGAATTTATCTGTTTGAAAGTGGCAAGCTCTTGTTCAAGCGCTGTGATGTCACGCGCATACCGCGCTTCCTCTGCCAAGAAGAAGGCCAGCGTTTCTTGCGCGGCGAGCGCCTGACGCGAGGTGCCCTGATCCACGATCCGTGCCAACAACTCGTTGGCGACATCGGCGGCCTGTTGAGGATCCCCCATGGTCACCGTAATGATCAAACCGGTCGGGTTCGCGTTCGGCGCCCATGGTTGTGACGCATCCGTGATTGCCGTGATCCGCGCCGATTCGCGCAATTGCGTCACTTTTAGGCCCAACGACAGATCCGAGTCCGCGAAGAGGTTATAGTCTTCGATAATCTCAATGAGGTTGTCGCGCGCCATCATGCGCTGTTCAATCAGTTGAAGTTTGTGCGCGGCATCAGTGCGACCAGTGCGCTGATCCACGATTTGCGCGTCTTCCAACTGAACTAAAGCATTGGTTTCATATATTTTCGGCTGCTTCAGTGCAAAGTGTACAGACAGCAGGCAGCCGACAACCGTCAGAAGCGCCACGAGCGGAGCACGCCGGCGCAACACGTTGATAATATCGGCAATTGATCCCAACTGGTTCATTATTGGTGCACTCCACAAACGCCCCCGCCTGCGCGGACCTACGTCCCTCGCAGATCCGTCAAGACCGTAGCAAATTGCGCCACATTTCGCCACAATTTTTGCGCAATTTGTCCGGAAACAATCGGTTTCTCGACGGACAATATTTCATAAAATCAGCATATTAATCGAAACGCTTGGCTGTGTTCGCCAAGACGCGATGATAGCCGCGTACCCCTCATGATTAATGCATGCGACGCGCGCGCATTTCGCGACGCCGCGCGATTGCGTTTTTGCGGCGATCAGCCCGCGTATTACCAAGACCGGCCACCTCTTGGGTTGTTGGAGCCGGTGCATCGTTCGCAGGCGTGCCAGACGCAAGGCCTGGATTCACTTGCACAATCCGCGCCACAAGACCTGAGAGTGTTGGGTAGCCAAAAATGTCAGCAATGCTCAAACGATCGGCCCCAAGTTTGGAGCGCAACGCGCGGTGTACTTGCACCGCCAAAAGCGAATGCCCGCCCAGATCAAAAAAACTATCGTGAGGTTGAATATCTGAAACGCTCAGCGCGTTTGACCAGACCTTTGCGACGGCTTCGGTCATGTCGAGAGACGGCGCCGCCGCAGGTTTTGCCACAACAACTTTACGTGGTTTGACCGCAACTTGTGGCAGCGGTTTAGGTGCAGTTGCGACAGGGGTCAGGTTAGTTTTGATCTCCTTAGGATCAGGCAAGGCTTTGCGATCTATCTTTTGGTTCGGCGTCAGCGGAAAAGCATCCAGCACAACGACTTGGTTTGGCACCATGTAGCCGGGCAAATGCGTCGCCAAAGCCTGACGCATTGCACCCGGTTGGGCATCGCCAAGAATGTACCCAACCAGTTGGTCGCGAGCTCGCACGACGCAAACGGCCTCCGTGACACCGGGCTGAGCCATGAGAACGGCTTCGATCTCACCCATTTCGATGCGGTGTCCACGCAGTTTGACTTGGCCATCGGCCCGTCCAATATACGCCAGCGCGCCATCAGATTGCCAACGGACCAGATCGCCCGTGCGATAGAGATGTCCTTTGCCAAACGGATTTTCGATGAACCGTTCAGCCGTCAGGTCGTCGCGTTTCCAATAGCCTCGCGTGACACCCAAGCCGCCAATCAAAAGCTCACCCTCAACGCCAACCGGAACGGGCACACCTGCCTCGTCCACGACGTAAACTTCGGTGTTCGCAATTGGTGTGCCAATGGGTGCGATGGCCTGATCGGAGCGCGCAGCAGCCGTGGTGGACCAAATTGTGGTTTCGGTCGGCCCATACATATTCTCGACCGATGCATTGGTAACGTCAGCCAGTTGGGCCACCAAACCGCCTGGCAATGCTTCGCCGCCCAAAAGGATTTGGCGCAGGTTCCCAAGAGCCTTGGCGGTCTCAGGTTCCCCCAACAACAGGCGTGCCATCGACGGTGTACACTGCATGTGGCTCACGCCATGACGACGGATCTGCGCGGCGATAGAGCGGTCCTGGGGATCAATCTCCACGCCTGCATTCGCAGCGGCTACGACTTTGGCCAGCGGTCGCAGACCGTCGAGCACGGTGTCTCGGGCAATGCCATAATCGATAAGGCAGGCCACCTCGGTCACGCCGATATTCTTAAGGTCTTCGACCCGTGCCAAAGCATCTTCGACGGTTCCAAAGAGGCCGCTGTCGGTGAAATACCGTTCGAATGCAAACTCCAGGATCGCGTCCAATTCGTCTTCGCTCAGGCCTTCAAGATCGAGTTCAAATGCGTTCTTCGCCCCTTCGGGTCGTTTGAACGCGGGGAAGGCCCAGGCGTATTGCTTGATCAACGCCGCCGCTGCGCGCAAGTAATCCTTCATTGGCTCGCGCGCGACCTCGCGGGCTGCGTCACGACTATCCGCCAGGAAGGTGTGAAGCATCAGAGTGACTTGGAAATCTGTCGGATCATGCCCCGCATCGCGGAGCGCGGCGTGGTAGATTTTGATCTTTTGCGCGACCTCATCCACCGATTGGCCCAGCAAATGGGTGAGGACGTTGGCCCCCATGCGACCCGCATCCTCCCAGGTTTTCGGATTACCCGCCGTTGTGACCCAAACGGGTAGCTCCTTGGACACCGGACGCGGCTGCGTCACCACGGCGTGCATCTTGCCGTCTTGACGTGGGAAGCTGACTTCCTCGCCCCGCCACAACGCGCGCAACTCTTCGATCTGACGCAACATGGCGGCTTTGTTTTCTGGTGGCGTATTCTCAGGACGCAGAACGAAATCGTCCGGCTGCCACCCGCTGGCAATCGCCATACCAGCCCGCCCGCCAGTCAGATTGTCGATCACTGACCATTCCTCAGCAATACGGGCGGTGTGGTGAAGCGGGGCGACACAGGACCCGGCGCGCACGCCAATGTTCTGTGTAACCGCGGCCACGGCGGCGCCGGTCACCGAGGGGTTTGGATAGGGTCCCCCGAAGGCGTGGAAATGCCGCTCGGGTGTCCAAACCGCGCAAAAACCGTTCTTGTCGGCGAACTTCGCACCTTCCAGGAGGAGTGTATATTTGTCCCGGCCTACGCCGTCGTCATTGCCCCAATAGAAAAGGCTAAAGGCCATCTCTTGATCGGACACTGCCATGGTCTGCGCCGCTTCGAGACGGTCTTGTTCGGAGACAAGAACCACACGCGCGCCGCGCGACAGCGTGTAGAAAATCTCGAGCACCGATATGTCGAAGCTCAGTGAGGTGAGCGCGAGCCAACAATCCGATGGGCCCGTCGGCGTTCGCGCATCCATGCCAGCAAAGAAATTGATGACGTTGCGGTGTTCGACCATCACCCCTTTGGGGCGCCCGGTGGAGCCAGAAGTGAAGATCACATAGGCGAGGTCTTCGGGCTTTGCGATGTTTTCCAGCGGCGCGGTGTCGGCGTTTTCGACGCGCGGATCACCATCGAGCAAGAGCATGTCGACATCCATGTCCGCCATGGAATCACGGGTCGCTGCCTCGCAAAGGATCACCTGCGCAGCGCTGTCTTCGGCAAAAATCGCCAGCCGGTCGCGCGGGTAAGACGGGTCCATCGGAACGTAGGCCGCACCCGCTTTGTGGATCGCCAAAGCGCCGACAACGAGATGCGTCGATCTTGCCGTGCAAAGGCCTACGAGGTCTCCCGGTCGCACACCCATGGCGATCAAAGCCCGCGCAGCGGCGTTGGCCCGGGCGTCAAGCGCGGCATAGCTAAGTTTGGTATCCCCCACGATGATCGCAGTGGCATCCGGCTGCGCGGTCACTTTTGTGGCAAAAGCGGTGACCATGGTTTGGGTCGCGTCGATCTGGGTTTCGGTTTGATTCCAACCAGTGATCACCAAAGCGCGCTCGGCCTCGCCCATGCTGGGCAATTCACGGCCGTGTGCTTCCGCCTCCGCCATGGCAATAAGCCGCTCAGACAACAGCACCGCCATCTCCGCACTGATGCGCGCGCTGTCAGTGTAGAGCCCATCAGGCGTAAGGGTCAGCGCCGCACCGGGTAGCGCTGCATCTTCGAGAGAAACCCCAATGTCGGGCTGCGTCAACTCGCGGAGATCGGGGAACCGTTGTAGTAAGTCCAGCGCAAATCCAGGAAGCGCCAACACATCATCCAAAACATCTTGGGCACCAAAAGGCACCCAACCCATGGCAACAGGCCCTTGGCCGGAATGCAAAAGCGCGACATCGCAGGCATCCATTCCACAGGACGTTTGGGCGAAATGCACCGCCACTTTGACCAGACTCTCAGACGTCAATTGCGGCAGCGCAAGCTTGGTGTGCTCGACCGTACCCTGGGCTTTAACCCCAGGCCAAATTGCTGGTTTCATGCCGCGTAGACGGGACAGCCAATGGGTTTTCGCGCGACCCAGAACCTGCGCCTCGGCACGCCAATCGGCGGCGTCCGCGTCTGAGATCAGGGGGAGTGTACCCGCCTCGACGAGCTCTGGTTCTTGCAAAAGCGGGGTCAAAAGCCCAGTGAGCTTGAGCGCGCCATCGGCAAAACCAACAATGAGCGCATCCGTACCGACGCGTTTGAAAGCTCCAGGTGCGAGAACCTCCGAACACGGCTGTGCACCACGCACCATCCAAAAGGCATCCCCAGTCCAAAGTTTAGCCATGCCAATCGGGTTCGCGTAATCGCCGTGATCCAGTGCCTGCACCAAGCGCAGCGCCACGTCGCGACCGCGATCCACGCGCAGGGCGCCAGCGGCGTCAGGGCGTTCAAATTTGCCGACATAGGACCGCTTGCTCATGTCTTGGACTACTGCATTGGGCAGACCCGATTCGAGTGCGCTGATTACATCTCCAAAGCTATCAATAGCGGCGGCATAGCATTTGGTGTTGAGCGAGAGCGCCGTATCCCCATCGACCACGTCAAAGCTGCGTTGAACGATGATATCGCCCCCGTCGACCTCGGGTGTGATGCGATGCCAGGTGATGCCATGGCGTGTCTCACCGGCAATCCGCGCCCAAACCGGCGCATTCAGCCCAGCATAGCGCGGCAAAAGCGCATCGTGGAAGTTTACCGCACCGCCCTTTGCGTGTTCAATCAGCACCTCTGGCAGGAGGCGCAAGTTCGCAATTGAGAGCACCCAATCGATCTCAAGATCCGCCACGCGCGATGCCAAATCTGTACCAGGGGCTTCGACGCGCAAACCTTCGGCACGCGCCCAATCGGCCAAGTCCGCCTTACCGGTCGACAAAGCCGCCACGCGATGCCCGGCTTCACGCCATTGCGCCAAGCACTCGCGGGTCAGGGATTCATCGCCGATGATGAGTGCGCTAAGCTGGGTCATGGGTTTTATCTCCGAGGGGGCGAATTTGGCGCGCCTTGACTTTCCAAGGCCACAAGGCTCGGAAATCGTGGGCAATCAAATCGCGTAGAAAATGCTTGGGGTCGGCGGGAGGTCGGCTTTGGATCGCCGCGCGCAGCCGCCAGATCAGCCCCCCCAAGACATGCGCCTTGGTGGCCAAAACGGCGGTAAGCCAACCATGGTTTTTGGTGAAGTAATGTGACCGGCTGTCGAGCCAGAAGCCGGGGACACGGTCCCAGGTCTTCATACCCGTCGATACGCTGCCAATATGGGCGACACGGCTTTGCGGGATGTACCATGTTGGCCACCCGGCGCGCGCAGCGCGCAAACACAGATCGGTCTCTTCAAAGTAAAGAAAGAAGGTCTCGTCAAAGAGGCCAATCTCTTCAAGCACCTCGCGGCGCATCATCAGGCTCGCCCCGGCCAGCCAATCGACCCGTTCGGGACGGATCGGCAATTGGTCCAAAGGCATTCGATGGTGGGCAAGCAAACGTGTGATTGGCCCGGTGCGTGCGGCGCCTTCAAACTCGCTGAGTACAGAAGGAAACCGGAACGCGGTCACATGGCCGTCGCCGTCTTCGCCATGTATGTGCGAGCCGACGAAACCCACTTTGGGGTTTTGCACCAAATGGTCGTAGAGCACTTCAATGGCATCGGGCGCTGGGAAGGCATCAGAGTTCAACAAGTAGTAGAAATCCGGTGCGCTGCCGTCGGAGAGCCCGGCGCGCATACCCACATTGTTGCCTGCGCCATAGCCGCCATTCCAGCCGGACTCGATCACACGGACGTTGTCCCAACCGCGTTCTGTCACGTGTGCTGAGAGAGCCTCAAACGAACCATCGCCGCTATCGTTGTCGACAATCACCATCTCAGCAGGCAACCGACCCAACGCGTGCATGGCACTATCGGCGGCGCGCGCCGTCATCTCTGCGGTGCGATAGTTGAGTAAGACAGCAAGGAGGCGCGGCGCAGTCATGGTCATTTACTCCGCTGCCTTTGAGAGCTCTTCATCGAACAGCTCCTCTGGTTCTGCCTCTTCGATCGCCCGGCGCATAGAGGCCGCGAGAACTCGGACGTGTGGCTCAAGCACCATGGAATCGTGGTCACCAGGAACCTCTTCCACCGCGATGCCGGGCACGAATTGGCTCCAGTCATTGTCGTGGAAGAGATACGCGCGCTCACTGCTCACCAACTGACCGTCGGAGACGGTCCAGTGGCCCACAAGCGGTGGTCGGAAGAGATGCAAATTGCCCTGCCACGGACGTACTTGGTACGCGTTTACGGCCGCGATAAAGGCGGCTTCGATCTCTGCATTGTGAAAGGCGTGATCGTCGCCAGTGTTCTCCACCGTGCCTTGGCGTTTTGCGATTTCCCAAGCGATGCGGTTCTTGAGCCATTTGAACGGATAGGCGGGCCCCTTGCGGCGCAGCTCTTGGAGTTGGATCAATATTCGGTCGCGGCGCTCCAGCGGGCGGCGCACGGGAAGAGGCGTATCCAGCAGGATCAAGATACCCACGTGTTGGCCTGCGGCTTCAAGTTGCCGCGCGATCTCAAAGGCCGTGATGCCACCGCCAGAGAACCCACCCAGGTAGTAGGGGCCCTCAGGCTGCACCGCACGCATCTCAAAAATGTAGTCGCGGGCCGCCTCTTCGATGCTCCGATGCGGGTCTTCGCCGCCATAAAGGCCACGAGCTTGCAGGCCGAAGAAGGGCCGATCCGCGCCCAGCAAATGGGCCAGATGACGCAGGTTAAGGACATTGCCGAACATGCCCGCGACCAAGAAGAACGGCGCTTGCGAGCCGCCCTCGCCTTCGTGCATCGGCACCAGATGGCGGAAGCGTGGCTTGGCCTCTGCCATGGGCGCCTCAGAGGCGACGGTTGCCGTTTGATCGATTCCTGTGCGCTCCACGATCATCGCAGCACAGGTGCGGATCGTCGGCGCTTCAAAGAGGACCGATATCGGGAAGTCAACACGATAGGTCTTTTTGACCATCGCAAAGAGCCGCACCGCAATGAGCGAGTGCCCCCCAAGGTCAAAGAAGCTGTCGTCAATCCCCACTTGGGTCACGCCCAAAAGCTCGGACCAGAACCCGGCAAGGGTCTGTTCGATCTCCGTTTCGGGCACGGCATAGTCACTGTCGAGGTCGGGTCTTTCAAAGGCGGCGCCAAGCTGGGTCGCCTCTTCCTGAGCCGCTGCCTGGGCGATCAAGTCCTCTATGGGTAGTGAGGAGACCACGACTTGTGACTCGGGTCTCGCCAGTGCGCGCAAGAATGCATCGGACCCTTCATGGGCGAGAATGCCTTGGGTCAGATTGTGACGCAGGCGTAGCTCCGCAGGCGAAAGCGGCGCGGCGGGGCCTGCATCGTCAAAGGTCAGCTCGGCCTCGCTGAGCGGTGGCATGGCACCGAAACTGCCCGCGAAATCAAGGCGTTTGATCTCAAACCCGCTGATCTCAACACAGACGGCACCGTCGGGGTCAAAGACCGTAATGTCGAACTTGGCTGTGGCGCTCGTGGCGGTGTTTTCAGCCGCGTTACGGACCCAAGAGATCGCTTCCTCAGGTAACATTTGGTGCACATCGATGCGCCCGTAGCGCATGGGAACCCACAGCGTTGCGCCATCGTAACCCTTGATCAACTCCATGCCCCAACCGGTGGCAATGTCCATCAGAGCGGGGTGTAGAGCGTAACCTGCGGCGAGATCGCCCGTGGCATGTTGTGGCAGTCGTACACGGGCCAGGCCTTCACCCTCACCCAGGACTTTGCCGCGCAGCACGGACCAGCGTGGCCCAAAGGCCAAGTGACCTTCCTGCGCAGAGCGGATTGGGATGTCGCTCTTGGATAACGCAGCCATGCGCGCCGAGACGGTCTGCAAATCAATCTGCGCCGTTTTGGCCTTGGCGTTGAGCAGAACCAGCGCCTCGGCGTGCAATTGCCAGGCTTTGCGACCCTCGAACATAATCGCAGAACGGACCGCAACATCATAGCCGCGTTTGGACCGGGCCAGTGTGACGCGCACGTCTTTTGCCGCCGAGACCTGCAATGGGCGCAAGAAGCTCAGATCACGAACAGAGAAGGCGCCCGTTTCACCTTGAGCGCGCAACGCCTGAGCGATCAGTTCGATATACCCGGTACCTGGGAGGATCGCGGCATTGTCATGACGCGTACGGTGTTCATTGAGCACCCAAAGCGCATCGACATCCCAAGTCGCCTCAAAGGCGCGGGTGTTGTCGCGATCAAAGGTCGCCACGTCGAGCAACGGCACATCCGTGGGTGTACGCGGTTGTTCTGGCATATCGCCATCTCGGGCGGCCACGCTTTCTGCGGCCATGCCAACGTCGGACCAGATGCCCCAGTTGAGCGCGACCACGCGGGTCTCGCTGCCCACGCGGGACGTGGCATAGGCATTGAGGTATTCGTTGGCGGCGACGTAGTCGACCTGACCTGCAGGCGCAGTGACCGTGGAGGTCGAAGAAAAGAGAACCATCCAATCAAGCACACCATCGGGGAAGAGCGCATCGAGGACTTGGAGGCCATGGATCTTGGGTGTGAAGACGTCTTCGATCTCAGCTGGGCGTTTGGCCATGAGCGGGCCATCGTTGATAACGCCAGCCGCATGCACAACGCCGTGGATACCGTCCGCTGCTTGGCGGAAGTCTTTGGTGGCCTTTTCCATGGCGGGCTGGTTACAGACATCTGCCTGAACGACATGCACAGCAGCACCCTGGGCTTCGAGCTGTTGCACAGCGGCGATGCGCCGCGAGATGCGCTCTAGCGGCCCGAAGTCAGCGATATGACGATCCCAAGCGCTGCGCTCGGGCAATGCGCTACGGCTCACCAGACCGATATGTTTGGCACCTTCTGCAACGAGACGTTCGGCAACGCTTAGGCCGATACCACCGAACCCCCCGGTGACAAGATAAGCGCCGCCATCGCGGACTTTGGGCGCCTCCGCCTCGGCTAGTGGCATGGTCCGTACAGTGCGTTCGTAGCGTTTAGGTCCACGCAGCGCAGCTTCATAAGCGCGCGGTGGCGACAATAGGTCTTCGAGCAACGCATCGGTCAGCGCGGACAGATCACGAGGCGAAGACTTCCCAAAGAACGACTTGACCGGTTGTTCTGGCAAGGTGACGTCGATGGCGGCAACCGAGACCGAGGGAAGCTCCCGCGGGATCACCCGCAGGGGGCCAGAAAGCGTCGACTTCTGCGGGTACGTCAGTTCTTCAGAACGCGCACGCACTGCACCGTTGGTCACGGCGGTGATGTGCACATCGCTGACGCCCTCAGTCTCCAAGGCTTGTGCGAGGAAGAGCAGCGCGTAGAAGCCCTGTTCCTGAACACGGTGGAAGAAGGAGGAACCGGGACGATGGGATTCATCTTTGGTCACCAACCAGAAATGGGCCACGCGACCAGGCACGATGCCCCGCGAAAGTAAGTCTTGGATCAGGAGGTCATAGCCCTCTCGCCCGCGCTCTGGCGAGAGGATGTAGTCGGTCTCATCGAGTCGTGAAAAGGTGTCGCCTGGACGGATGCGCACAACGGTATGGCCGCCATTGGCCAGGCGATCCCCAAGCCCACGCGCGAGCCCGGCATCGTCTTCAAAGATCAGCCATGTCTCGGGCGTACTATCGGTGAGATTATCCGCCACATCGATTTCGCAAGGCGCGACTTGCGGTACCCAAGCAATGCGCGCGCCCCAGTCTTCGATTTCATCAGAGCGGGTGAGGAAACTCTCCTCGGCGCTCTCGCGGGCTTGGCCAGGCTCGATGAAATAGGTCTGATGTTGGAAGGCATAGGTCGGCAAAGGCAGGCGACGACGGGGGATGTCGCTCCAGATTTGCTCCCAATCGATCTCCACGCCCAGCGCGTTGAGGCGCCCGAGTGTCAGAAGGAACTGTGCGTCGTCTTCGATCTCATCTTGCGCATGGCGCAGGGTGCCGAGGACTTGGTTTGCTGGCACAGAGGGGTGCATACGCGCCAGCGACGTGAGTGCTTTGCCTGGGCCAACCTCCAGGAAAACACGAACAGGGGTTTCGGCAAGCGTGGCGATGCCATCCGCAAAACGGACCATACCGCGCAGGTGATCCACCCAGTAGTCAGGATCGCAGGCCTCTGCGTCGGTGAGCATTTTGCCAGAGCGGTTGGAGATCACCGGGATTTGCGGCGCATGCAGCGACATGGAACGCAAATGCGTGCGGAAATCATCCAATATCGGTTCCAGTAGGTGAGAATGCGCAGCGATGTCGATGGCGATGCGCTGGCATTCGATCTCGCGCTGGGCGAGTTCGTTTTCAAGCGCGCCGAGCGCCGCTTTGGGACCGGAAGCGACAGAGAGGCCCGGGGCGTTTTCGGCACCGATATCGATGTCATCAGGCAAGAGCGGGCGCAGTTCTTTGGCGGACAAGGCTACAGAGAGCATTCCGCCAGGGGCCACGGTATCGAACAGCGTACCGCGCTTGTGCACGAGACCGATGCAATCCTCAAAGGACATGACACCTGCAACTGCTGCGGCTGCGTTTTGTCCCATGGAGTGACCGATCAAAGCGGCAGGTTCGACACCCCAAGACATCCAAAGTTGCGCCAAGGCGTATTCCACGATCATGGTGAGCGGGAGTTGCAGCGAGGGTTGGGTGAGGCGTTTGTCAGCCTTGGCGTGGTCCTCTAGCGCGGGCAGCCACAGCGCGCGCATGTCTTCTGATGTGAGCGTGGCGAGGTGCTCGAGTCCGCGGTCCATCCATTCCGCAAAGACCGGCTCAGTCTCGTAGAGGTCCCGCGCCATGCCTGCATATTGTGCACCGCCACCAGGGAACATGAAGACAACCTCGGGGTCCTCCTCAAGGGCGGCATGTGTGAAGACGCGGCGCGGATCGTTCGAAGCCAAACGCTCGGCGGCTTCGGCCGCCGTTCCCGCCACGGTGACCAGGCGATGTTCGAAATGGCGGCGCCCTTCTTCGAGTGTGAAGGAGACATCAGCCAAGTTGATGTCAGGATTGGCGCGCAGGTATTCTGCAAGGCGCGCGGCATTGGTCTCCATCGCGGCCTTGCTGCGGCCCGTAACTGTTATGATGTGATACGGCCAATCAGAGGTTTCGCTTTCAGCGAATTTAGGTGCTTCTTCGAGCACGATATGAGCATTTGTTCCGCCCACACCAAGGGAATTCACGCCGGCGCGGCGCGGTGCACCGTGGCGTGGCCATGGTGTCAACGCGGCATTCACCGCGAAGGGGGAGGTTTCGAAATCAATCGACGGGTTTGGCGCTTCATAGCCCAGCGAAGGCGGCATCGCCTCGTGATAGAGCGCAAGGCTGGCTTTAGCGAGCGAGGCCACACCAGCCGCTGTATCGAGATGGCCAATGTTGGTTTTGACCGATCCAATCCGGCAATAGTTCGTGGCCTCCGTGCTTTCGCGAAACGCCTGAGTAAGCGCTGCCACTTCGATGGGATCGCCCAGATACGTTCCAGTGCCGTGGCATTCAACATATCCCACGCTGTCCGCGGTTACACCCGAGACTGCCAAAGCCTCGGAAATGGCGGCGGATTGCCCTTCGACAGAGGGGGCCAGGTAGCCGGCCTTTTGCGCGCCGTCATTGTTGACGGCAGAGCCTTTTATAACGGCCCAAATGTGATCGCCGTCCAAAAGTGCGTCTTCGAGGCGGCGCAGAACCACGACGCCCACGCCAGAGCCAAACACCGTGCCTTGAGCGCGATGGTCAAAGGCGTGGCAGGCGCCGTCGGGCGAGAGGATCTCGTTTTCCTTATAGAGATAGCCGCGCGCATGGGGCATTTCGATGGTCACGCCACCGGCCAAAGCCATGTCACACTCACCATTGAGGAGCGCCTGCGCGGCATAGTGCGTGGCCACCAGCGAGGTTGAACAGGCGGTTTGCAAGTTGATTGAGGGCCCTTGCAGGTTCAGGATGTGGCTTAGCCGCGTGGCAAGGAAATCTTTGTCGTTGCCGGTATGACGAAGCAGGAACATGCCCGTCTGATCGACCAGATCGGGGTTCGAGCAGATGTTGAAATAGAAATAGCTGCCCATGCCGCAGCCTGCGTAGACCCCAATGGGGCCGTCGAAATAATCGGGCACATGGCCCGCGGTTTCCAAGGCTTCCCAAGAAACCTCTAGGAATTGGCGGTGTTGCGGATCTAGGATCGCCGCCTCCTTGGGCGAGAAGCCAAAGAAATCGGCGTCGAAGCCCGCGAAATCGTCGAGCATAGCCGCATAGGGTACGTAATTGCTCTGCGCCATGCGACCGGGGTTTTCACCGGCCTCTTTAAGGGTTTCGCTAGACAGCTTTTTGATGGAAGAGGTGCCGGAACGGAGATTTTGCCAGTACTGTTCGGGGTTCTGAGCACCGGGCACGCGCAACGCCATGCCAACGATGGCAATGTCAGTGTCGCCCGAAACATAACCTTCCAACTCGGTACCCTCGAACGCGGTGCTTTGGTTGTCCTGCGACATCCCAGATTCCCCCTCGGCGTCAGATGTGGCTATCCGACGATTACGGTTAAAGTGAGGCTTGGGATTCTAAACAATGCCCCTCTTTTGTCATAGTTTATGACTTGTCAGATATTTTTGAAAAAATGCCGGGGAATTTAAAGCCGGATGCCCCTACTCATTAGGATAGCAGACCCGCGCATAGGGCTATTTCGCCGATATTTGAGAATGTTGCGAGACATACTGTGCTACCGGCCCCGCTCCCACGCGGTCGAACGCCGCAGTTTTGTAGCCAAGGCGACGCCTGCGTAAACTGCGAATCCGCATGGGTCTCGCAAGGCAAGCTTAAGTTGGTCGGCCTTGGGGAAGGGCGGTTTATCGTCATTGCCGAGGAGCTCGGGAAACCGCGCAGCGATCTCTTGGACACCAAGATCTTGGCGACGGCGCACCCGCACAAGCGCATCCCAACCCTCAACCAAGGGCCAGTAATAATCAGCCGCAACTTTGTGACGCTCGCTTGTCGCAAACATAAGACGGGCGTAAATGTCGTCCGAGATGATCTCAGGCCAATCGTCCCAGCGCGCGCGACCTGCGGCATTCACCGCAAATAGCCCGGCCCCTTGGACACCTGTGGTCATAAACGGCACCTGAGCATAGATGCGGGCGTAGGCACGGGTTGTGGCCGTCTTTGGCGGCGCTAGGTGCAAGGTACCACTGCCATAGGCGGGTGCGTCGATACTGAGCGCGTCAATCAATTGAGCCAAGAGCGGTGGAGAGACAACGACATCTGCGTCGAGATAGACGCGTACGGGACCCAAGGTGGCGGCGTCGCCTGCATTGAGTGCGCCTGTTTTACCGCCCTCGGTCAAATTGTGGACCTCAAGCGACCACCCGCGTTCCTCATGCTCGCCTGCAAGTCTCTGTGCTTGTGCAACAGTGTCATCGCTACAGCCGTTGGCGACCACTAGCACTTGCGCCTCTAACTCGCCTTTGGAAGCCAGCAACGCCTTCAGGCACGGCACAATTGTCTCGGCCTCATTGTGGGCCGGGATAATCACCGAGACTGCGGGCGACTGCGCCATTATTTATCCTTAATTCTATGCGATACCAAATTCGTAGCATGCGTGCCCAAGGTATTTACATGAAATTGTGGCCGAAGGATGATCGACGTGCCAATGGTTTGTAATTGATCCTATGAATGGCTCCCGTGTCCCAATTCGTGTCTCACTCTGTGTCCCAACCTGTATCCAAATCAGAGCCTTTGAAGATAGGCTATCTTGTGCCTCAGTTTCCGGGGCAGACGCATATCTTTTTTTGGCGTGAGATTGCAGAGATGGAGGCGCGCGGCACGATGCCCGTGCTCTTCTCAACGCGTCCGCCACCGCCTGGCCTCATCAGCCATGCATGGACCGAAGAGGCCATGGCTCGGACGACCTACCTAGGCAAACTTGCACCTTTGGATGTCTTGGCCACGCTGCCCCGCCTACCTTGGGGTGAGATTGCCGTCGAAGCGCGCCGTGACGGCAAGGCCGTGATCAAAGACACGCTGATTTGTGCGGGGGCAGCACTGGCACTCAAGCGGGCCTGCAAAGCGCAAGGCATTGACCACGTGCATGTCCATTCCTGCGCGCGTGGCGCCATGATCGCAGCATTTGCCAAAGCGTTGGGTGGGCCGACCTACTCGATCACGCTGCATGGACCGCTCTCGGACTACGGTCTTGCGCAACCGTTCAAGTGGCGTAACGCGGCCTTTGCCACGGTGATCACCCGCAAACTCATCGCAGAGATGGAAGCGGCACAGCCAAACGATCTGCCATCTCGAATGATCCTACGGCCCATGGGGGTGAACACCGATGTGTTCAAACGCGTGGCCCCTTATGCCCCTGTTGCAAAAGAAGAAATTCTCAGGATTTTTGCTTGTGGGCGGCTCAATATCGTTAAAGGTCACCAGGACCTCATTTCTGCAGTGAAAAGGCTACTGAACCGGGGCCGCAAGGTCTCGTTAGAGATCGCAGGCCAAGATGATGATGGCGGTTCAGGCTATCGCCTTGAATTGGACGCTTTGATCGCACGTGAAGGCCTTGGAGATCATGTGACCCTGCTTGGGGCCATTGATGCCGACCTGGTACGTGTGAAGCTTTTAGAAGCGCATATCTTCGCGCTTGCATCATGGCATGAGCCGTTGGGTGTGGCTTACATGGAGGCCATCGCCTGTGGCGTGCCGACAATTGGAACACAGAGCGGCGGTGTGCCAGAGTTGATAACGGATGGCGTCGAAGGTTTGCTCGTTCCGCCCAAAGACCCAGAAACGTTGGCCCAAGCCATCGCACGAATTGCCGATGATCCAGAGTTAGCACACACCCTGTCGACCACAGGTCGCGAGAGGATGGTCCGCGAGTTCTCCGCTCATCTGGGAGCTGAAACGATCATCAAAGAGACGTTAAAAACGCTTGCAGGCTAATTGCCGACGGTGATGGTGACAGGGCCCTTTTTGACCTTCACGCTGGCGTTCGGGATGATCCCATTGGGACCAATAGAGATTCCAAGGTTCGTTGTCGGTCGGATCGGTGCGCCATCGGCGCCACAGGCCGCAAGAGCGGTCAGAGCCATGAAAAGAAGCGCAGGTCTCATCCCAGTATCTTCCTCCATCGTGCCATCTGTGCACGTACTTGGCTGGGCGCAGTGCCTCCGTAGGACGTACGCGAGGCGACCGAGTTGTGCACACCCAACACATCATAGACCAATGCAGTGATCCCGTCATGCACTGAAGTCATCTCGTCTAGAGTGAGATCGGGAAGGTCCACGCCTTTGGCTTCGGCCAGAGCCACCAAAGATCCGGTGACATGGTGCGCATCCCGAAAAGGCAGCCCGAGCACGCGCACCAACCAATCGGCAAGATCGGTTGCGGTGGAGAAGCCAGAGCCCGCCGCCACTTCCAGCGCGGCGCGATTGCCCTGCATATCCGAGACCATGCCGGTCATGGCCGCCAGTGCGAGCATGAGGTTGTCGGCAGCATCAAAGACCTGTTCTTTATCTTCTTGCATGTCCTTGGAATAGGCCAGTGGCAGACCTTTCATCACCATCATGAGGGCAACATTGGCCCCAAAGATGCGACCGATCTTGGCTCGAATGAGCTCGGCAGCGTCGGGGTTCTTCTTTTGCGGCATGATGGACGAGCCAGTGGAGAATCTGTCCGAGAGCGTGACAAATCGGAATTGGGCAGAAGACCAAATCACAAGTTCTTCCGCCATACGGCTCAAGTGCATCGCACAAATCGACGCAGCGCCCAAGAACTCCAACGCGAAATCGCGGGCGGACACGGCATCCAGCGAATTGGCCATGGGGCGGTCAAAACCCAGCGCGTCTGCAGTCATTTGACGATCAATTGGGAAGGACGTTCCGGCGAGTGCCGCAGCGCCCAAGGGGCTTTCGTTCATTCGCGCGCGCGCATCGGCAAAGCGCGACCGATCGCGGGCAAACATTTCGACATAGGCCATCATATGGTGACCCCAGGTCACGGGCTGCGCAGTTTGAAGGTGAGTAAAACCAGGCATCACCCAATCGGCACCCGCCTCCGCTTGATCCAAAAGGGCCCGGATCAAAGCATCAAGGGCGCCATCGAGTGCGTCCAACTGGTCTCGCACCCAAAGGCGGAAGTCCGTAGCCACTTGATCGTTGCGCGATCGACCGGTGTGCAGCCGACCAGCTGCGTCGCCGATCACCTCTTTGAGACGCGCCTCAACATTCATGTGGATGTCTTCGAGCGCGGTGGAGAACGCAAAATAGCCCGTTTCAATCTCTGACAAGACCGTGAGCAACCCTTCCCGCATCGCCTCTGCATCGCTAGGTTCGACTATGCCTGTGGCGGCCAGCATTGCCGCATGGGCACGTGAGCCCGCAATATCCTGGGCCGCCAAGCGTTGGTCGAAGCTAATCGAGGCATTAATCGCCTCCATGATAGCATCCGGTCCCGAGGCAAAGCGGCCGCCCCACATCTGATTTGAGGTTGAGTCTGACATGAGTTTCCTGCGGTCTTTCAGCGCTGCGCTGTTGGTGTCTGCCCCGCTGTATCTTGGTGCGGGCGCAATCGCAAATGCCTCTGATGTCACGCCCGTGCTCGCCGCTGCCGAAGCCGAGCTTGAAGGCTCGATGAAAAAACTGCTTTTTCACGATAAACCTAAGGCGCATGCCTTTGTTCGGTTCACCGATTTCGACGGAAATCCACTTTCGATGGCGGACTACCAAGGCAAATGGGTTATTCTGAATTTCTGGGCCACATGGTGCGCGCCGTGCCGTGAGGAAATGCCGTTGCTTGATGCACTGCAGGCGGAGTTTGGCGGCGATACTTTTGAGGTGGTGACGCTGGCCACGGGGCGCAACAACCCGGCGGGCATGATCCGGTTCTTTGACAAGGCCGGGGTCACAAACTTGCCAATGCATCGCGACCCCAAACAGAAAGTGGCGCAAAGCATGGGCGTCATGGGTCTTCCGACCACGTTGGTGCTCGACCCTCAAGGGCAAGAAGTCGCCCGAATGCAGGGTGAGGCGGATTGGGCGTCTGATTCGGCCAAAGCGATGGTGCGGGCGTTGCTGGGTGCTAAGAGCTAGGGCTCTAAAATCAGAGCATGTTGGTGGGGATGGCCCCATCGTCAAATTGCAGCGTCTCAACGGCCACGATGATGGTGCGGACACCGTCTCTGATCGCAATGGTCTGATCACCGTCCCATTCGAAGAGATAATCGCCAAAGAACCCAGGCATAACGGCGGTATCCTCCCCTGGGCCACCGTGTAAACGGTCGGATTGACCTAGGCCGATGAGTGTGTCGTTCCCGGGTCCGCCCACCAGGATGTCCTCCTCTGTGGTCCCGCGCAACGTGTCATCGCCCTCTTCACCTCGGGCCATCACGCCATGCACAAAGGCGTCGGCGCGACGCGATTCCCACCAACCTTGTTGGTCCGCATTGAAGCCAAGGAGGGCGTCCCAACGGGCGGTTTCATCATCGATATGGCGCAGAGCGCCCCAACTTCCGTATTGGCTGGGGGGCGCGATATCGACGAACGCGTTGTAGAGCGCGCCCCCTGTGTCGCGCCACGCGGTCAGCAGCTCGCGATAAATCTGGGCCATTTCGGGTGAGTAATTGAAGTCCTGCATGAATTGCACAAGTTTTTCGTTGGAGGACCATTCGCCATGGGGCGCCACGTGGGTGCCGCCTTCGTACATGACCATCTCCATGCCGTAGCTGGCCGCGGTTTTGGCGTGATAGGGCCAGAGTGTTTCGACCAGTTCCGGAAGAGAAGTCTCACGCAAAAGCGCAGCGGTCGCCGGATAGGCCGCACTCAGGTCGCGCTCTTCGACAAACTCACGCAGTGCAACGCGTTGCAAACCTTGCGCCTCGCCTTCGGCACGGATGTCGGCTTCGGCGGCATCAATCCACTTGATGAGTTGGGGCGCGTATTCATCGCCGCCCAGCTCGAACCCAAAGTAACCCGTCACCGCGTATGCTTTGAACCGGTCCCCTGGTTTGGTGTTGCCTTCTGCGACCCAAAGCGGAGCTTCGAGAAGCGGCTCTTCAAGGCCCAACCAGCCGGAATGCACACCAATCGTGGGCACAACGCGGTTTTCGTCTCCCGCGTACACCTCGTTCCAGATGTCCGCCATTTGCGCGGCGCGCAGACCAGCCCATTGCATCCAAGCATCATCCTTGGCTTTGCGGCCCCAGCGTTCCTTAGCCATGTCGCGGGCGTGCACGGCCTGTTGAAAGATGAAGTTCCATACTTCATTTGAATACTCGACATACACTTTAAGCCGCGGATCAAGCCCATCGCGCATGGCGGTGGCATAGCGGCGCATAAAGTCGTCATCGGCCAGATGCGGCATGTTCACCCAAGGGTCCGCGCCGATGAGATTGGAGAGCCGAATGAGATGCTCCACGGGGACGCCGGAGCCTACGAACGTGTAATGCTCTGGCCGCGCGCGGTCCGCCCAAGTGGCTTTCTCGGATCCATTGGTGAAGGTCCAATCCATAAATCGCAGTGCACGGAGATCTTTGATCTTTTCAATGAAATCTGGGTTATAGATCACCCCTGCCTCATGCAGTTCGATATGATCTTCGTGTACAATCTCGATGTTGCGAATGGGGTCTTGGGGATCGACGGACCGGATCGCGACAGCAACGAGCCCCTCGCCGGAGGGACGGTAGGAAAACCAGATCTCTTTGTCGGTGCCTTCCGTCCGTTCAGGTCGGGCAATGCCGCCAATCGACAGGTCGCCCTGTCCCTCCCATTTTACACGATAGCGACCTGTGATGGAGGTTTGATCTTCGTGCTGATCGGTGAGGACGAAGCTCTCGATCTGTGTCGCGCGGGTTGGAATGGAAACGGGCCAACCATTCTCGTCGAGATGACCCTCCGCCGCGAGGTCCTTGGCGCTGATCGCGCCCCATTCGCTGGCGGTATGCCCAACCCAAGGACGCGCGGTCTTCATAATGTCGATGAACGGATGCTGTGTGGACCAATCGGCGACACCATTAAGGCCCATGGCCAAGCTTGGATTGGTCAGACCTACTGCATTAGACGCGGTCTCAGCTGGCAATGGAGCGGGCGCGGCAATTGGGATGATGGCTTCCGCCATGACCTCCGCTTTTGGTTGCTTGATGACTTTGGCTTCGACCGCGGCAGCTTGCGTCGCAGCCGACTGAGCCGCTGGTACAGGTGCCGTTGATTGTGCGAAGTCCAAATCAGCTTGGACTGCAGCCCATATGTAGTCGCGTACCGCTGCGTAATTGTCGAGCACCGTGTCATGCACACCGTCAAAGCGGCTGAAGTTCGCAGGCGGCGGTGTTTCGTAGACCACCGAATAAGTGACCATCGCCGCCAGGAAATAGGTTGTCGCCGTGCCATGCGGCGCATCGTCTAGGTAGAGGTCCGTTGGACGTAACTCGTTCAGAGGACCATCCGTTATGAGCCCAGAGATCACCGAGCCCGCCGGAATGAAACCAACATCCAAACCGGGAACCGCACTTTGGACAGCGGCGTGGTATTCCTCAAACCACAGGTGATAATCGCCAAGCGCATAGGCGTTGTACTGACGAAATTTCCGCCGCGTCGGCGGGAACTGACCTAATTCGGCCCACCCCTCATATATGAAGGCCCGCGGGGTTTTGCCTTGGGCTTCGACCCAAGAGAAGACGTCAACGGTCGCACTCAATGGAGATTGGCCGGTTGTGTTGCCGCCCTCGTAGGGCGCGTCGGGGCTTTGGTATTGAATGAAATTCGCGGGATTCAGTATCACCGTATCGATAGAAGAATTGGCAAAGCTGGCGCGCTCTGGGCTCCAGCCACCACGTACTTCTACGAAGGACCAATTGGGTTGCGGCGGCAACGTATTGGCAAAGTCGCGTACAAAGCCCCACTGACCATCCAATCGCAGCTCGCGACCATCCGCTTGGGCCAACCGACCGAGCCAATGGGGAACCGTGGTGTCGTCGCTGTTGCTGAGATGATGAAAGAGCGAGTTGCCCCAAACATACGCCGTCACAGATTGCGGACCCGATTGCGCGGAGGCCGTTGTGGCAAAACCGATAGCCAAAAGGGCCAAAAGCCCTTGTCGAAGACACTTCATACCAACCCCCAATGCGGATCCTCCCCTTATATACGTGGCATGAGTATGGGGCAAAACTTAGGCGATTTAAGCTATGTCACTGCGGTTTTCACAATTGCATGAGCGTTGAACGATTTCACTATGTATTCACGATAGATTGGCGGGGCGTTTACGCATCTCAACCATAGTAATAGTTAAATATTTGACACGACTAAGGGCGCGAGCGAGCGCAAACATTGAATGACCAATCGTTTATTTAGCGTCGATGCGCTATCACTTTCTCTTGTTGCGCGCGATACTCAAACCCTTGTGGTACATGCCCAAGGCCGCGCTCCGACGACCGGTTGGAACCATGCCGAATTGCGCCCCCTCGTCTATGTTTCGCCACCTGAAGACGGGATGTTGGAACTTGATTTCTTGGGTGCACCAAGTCGGACCGGTGGCCCCACGTTGCCAATCCCTGCGCCCATGGCTGCGGAGATCACGCTCTCTGATGTCGATCTCGAAAATTTCTGGGGGTTGGGGTGTCCGTTGACCGGGGTACGATGCCACGCGGCGGCGAACCTCAAGTCCGTGCCTTTGAGCACTGCTCGTCGTTCTATGCCGCATCAACCAAGCTTCCACGCTCTTGATCGTGCCTCTGAGAATGCCCCCAATTTTAACAAAGATATTCTGCCGCTCTTTCGGGCGCAGGATTGGAACACCATGCCAACGCAATTCAAACCAACAGATTCTGCCCATGAATTGCTCAGAGCCCAAGGAGTTGAGTTGATGCATGCGATGGAACAAGGGAAATGGCCCAAGGACGGCCCTTGGCCAGAGGCCGATGTCGCCCTGTTTTCGAAGTGGATTGCAGCAGGAAGCCCCGCCTGAACCGATCCGCTAGGCCTTGCGAGAGGCCAAAGTCCTCACGCGGCTCAAATCCACTTCTGGAGTGCGGCGCAACAGGGCAACGGGATAATTGGCATCTTCGAGCATGTGAGCGGCGGTGAAATCCGGCTCCACGACTTGCAACGTCTGCATCGTAGCCAAGGCCTCGTCCCACTCTTCATCCTGAGCATGCAGTACCAATAGATGGCGCAATGCAGGCCGATAGTGAGGACAGGATGCAGCCGCCGAGCGAAAAAGCTCTTTGGCTTCGCTCAATCGTCCCAAGGCCAGAGCAGCACCCGCCAATTGGCCTTCTGCCCAGAATGCAAATTGCGAGCGTTGCGTCAAATACCGAGCAAACTGTGCCGCCTTATAGGATGCCTCTGCGTCAGACAGCATCATCCGCGACGCCGACAAAGCCCACCAGGCCATAGGGTTGCCCGGGTTAATCCGAACCGAGCGGCGCGCCAATTCCAAAGCGCCATCTGCATCCCCCGACACGTAAAGCGAGGAATTTGCCAAAAGGGCCAGCACCATGGAATTTCCTGGTTCCCGTTCCATCGCCTGCGATGTGAGCGCAAGCGATTCCTCTTTGAGCACGTCAAAATCGCTGCGCAGCCGTTCAAGTTTTTGCACTTCGCGCACCTGGGCACGCCACGCCAGATATACCCCACGTGGTTGAATGTGATAAGCTTTGCCAAAGAGGTCGTCGGCACTTTGGACCATCTCTGGTCGCATCGTGAAAAGCCGCCTCATACCCAAGCGACAGAGCGCATCGGCGTCATCACATTCCGCCGCATTGGGTTGGGAAAGAACGATATTTTCCGCGACACTTTCGGCTAATTCACAGGTGAGTTTGAGGATTTCCGGTTGATCCGGAGACATGGCGCCAAAGTTGCGGATCGCCCGAAATCCCGACCAGACTTGGCGGTTGGTGCTCACATCAAGCAACGCAGATCGCACACCAAACTCACTTGGAGCAGGGTTCGATCCTTCGATATCGACAATCCAGCCGACGTCTTTGCCGGGGGATTGATCGGATTGCATGACCGGCAGCGAAAACTCTTCGGTCAGCGATCTGATGACCACATCCGCTACTAACCGCTCCGCCCACCATGTTGAGGACGACTTGTCTGGTGTCGTGCGGATCATGATTGTCTGGGTCACCCGATCGCGCAACGGCATTGCCACAGAGCGCAGAGGCGATACAATCGCCGGGGTCGTGATATCACCTGCGCGGGCGCTGCGCTCGAACGAAAGCCATGCCTCAAATTCCTCGTCGCGCACATCGAGTCCCTCGAGGAATTCAAACCGGGGATCGGAGATCAATTCGACTTGGCTAAGATCCAGCCAGACTGACTGTCGGTCCGCATCCAAAATATGATCCCACGCGCCAAGACGTTTGCGCAGTTGAACCAACGCCTGACGAAGGCTGGCAGACGCCTGGGCCTTGCCGCGATCGCTCCAAAGCTTGGATTGTAACCAGGCACGGGTTCGTTTGCCCGATGCACTCGTGGCCAGCAGAGCGATGGCGGCACATTCCTTCGTACCCTTCGGTGTCACATCCTGGCCGTCTGGCGCTTCAACCCGAAACGCCCCGGTCATATGAATGCGCACTTGTGCCAATTTATTGCTCGCCCCATTAATTAATATGGCTCAAATTATAGCCAAAACTCGTCGCTCGTCAGGTCTTTTCTTAGGTTTTATTTATCACAGGGGCATTTCATGAATCTTCCGTTAATTCAATTCGTGAATCTTCCGTTAATTGCCGAGGTCTCATTATTTTTTAGTGGATCGCGGGAATTGGCGTTGTCTAGGGTTCATGTGGATGCGTGAATTTTGGAGGGATGACAGATGGGAAGTTTTGGTGGGCCCGGCGGCGGTCCGGGTGGTGGGCCCGGCGGCGGTCCGGGTGGTGGTCCGGGCGGCACCTCATCCGATGTCGGCGTCACAGGCGAAACGTTCCTGGCACGCCATGCGGGCGGCTATGCATCACCCATGCTCAGTACAGCGCTCATTTCGACGCGGGACGGTATTACAGGATTTTGGAACGGTAACGTCACAGCTGAAGGCGATGTCGAATTGCCAGATGACGACGCATATCTGTCTAGGATCCGCCGCCCTTCTCGAGCACTTATGCTCGAAAACCGCCTGAGCGGACATTTGATCGGCGATGGGAATGGCGCAACAAAGACAGCAACTCTGAGATTGGACGGCACGCCGATTTTTACGCTGGAGCGACCAGACCTTCCGTATTTCCACCAACAGCTTGTTTGGCTTCGCGCCTATGCCGATCTTCGCGGCGACCGCATAGGCGAGATTTTTGAACAGATCGATGACATGCTGTCGTTTTTTGGCGCTCTGGGTTTTCTCGACAATGGGCGGCGTGCAAACTCCTTAATGCTTCTGGCAATCACGCGGCGCGCCGCGATCCACGCAGAAGTGCCCTTTAAGTACTATTGCCGCGCGCCCAGGCCGATTGATTTGGCGATGGAGGTGCAACCGATCATCCAAACGCCGGATCACTCAGCCTTCCCGTCTGGCCATGCCACAGAAGCCTTTGCCATCGCGACGGTTTTGCATCGCTTGCATTCGTTCGAAAGCGCGGCGGAGGGTGTTGCGAAACAAGCATTGCCGTTCCGGGTGGCCCAACGGATCGCCGCGAACCGGACAATTGCGGGCGTACACTACCCCGCAGATAGCTTGGCCGGCGCGGCTTTGGGATGTGCGGTCGGCGAGGCGATCTATGCCTTGGCCCATGGCAGCGAGTTTGCCATTGGCGGGCTTACCAGAGCGGATTTTGACGCGATGGCGCCAGACAATCCGGACTTCTTGCTCAGCAACTTTGACCAAGTACCAATCTTGGGCACAAGCAAGGTCAAGAAAGATGATATTGTCGCTGCGATCTGGGCGCGCGCTGCCGATGAATGGCCGAAACAGACACCACCTGAAGACCCTGGTCAAACCGAAACCAAAGATCCAAACGTGGGGCGGGTAGGATGATCGGCACCCCCTCTTGGGGCGCGTGGCAGCGGCTTGCGGCCGAGATCGACCCATATGTGCATTGGTGGCAAGCTGCCGATGGTAGCGGCGAATACGCGCGCGAGAACTTTCCGGTAAGCCACGTGGACACCCCCCATTTCCACCGGGGACGAGCGACTTCGGGCACCTCTGCGCCAAGCTATACCCATGCTGCCTTTACAGATGGCAGCGAAATCCCTGTCCCCCGCGACAGCCGCAATCCGGGCTGGCCCGATGTGACGGATTGGTTGCCGCAGGAATGCCTCGACGCCTTTGCTGCTGATCAAGCGCTTTATGATTTGGCAGAAGAGACCGTCCTTTTGGGCGTTATCGACACCGGCATCCCGCTCCATCACCGAAGATTCAGGCTTCCTTCTGGCGAGAGCCGGTTTCTGGCCGCGTGGCAGCAGTCGGCGCAGTGGGACACGCTGTCTCAGGGCTATTTGCCCTTTGGGCGCGAGCTGTACCGTACCGACATTGAAGACCACCTTTTGACCGCGTCGCGAAGCAAAGACCTTCAAGGCAGTGTGGATGAAGCGGCGTTCAATCGTGCCGCTGGTCTCGTTGAACCATTGCGCCCGCGAGGCCAAGGCAATCGCGATCTTGATCACCCCAACGCCCACGGTGCCCACGTGCTTGACTTGGCGGGAGGATTTGATCCGACCACGCAAACCGACGAAGCCGCCCGGTGTCGCATCCTGGCCGTGAACTTGCCGCCGCCCTTCTCGCACGGCCCGCATGGCAACTTCTTGCAGTTTTTCGCTTTGCTTGCCGTCGAGCGCATCGTCGCGCTGGCGGAAGCCGCGTGGATTGCGCGCTTTGGTGATGCTCCCGGGCGCTTCCCGTTGGTGATCAACTTCTCCTACGGCATGCACGCTGGCCCCAAGGACGGCGCGCTCCCGTTTGAGGCCGCCATTCGCGATCTGATGCAGGGGTATTCGGATCGAGGCGGCGCATTGCGGCTCTGCATGCCATCGGGCAACAACAATCTAGAACGCAACACTGCGCGTATCACGCCACCAGCCAACGGTTTGGTAACGCTCAATTGGCGGATAACGCCTGAAGACCATACCTCAAATCTCGTTGAGCTCTGGTCACAGCCCAAAGCCTCTCCGCCCATGGGTGGAGCAATGTCCCTTTCGTTGACGGAACCTGGAACCAAACGCAAAGAGCTGCCAGCCTTTCCCAGTGATAAAGACGGCCACTTGGTCAGCGGCTACTGTGATTTGACGAACACCAAAGGCGACGTCATCGCCCGTGCTTATGTGCGCCCGCGCATCGATGGTCGTGGTGAGCACAGGGTGCAATTCATCCTATGCGTGGCCCCATCGGCCATGAAGGAACCCCTTTCCGGCGTTGGCACGGCGCCTGCAGGCGCTTGGGAGATCGGCATTGCATGGCCTGGAAACCGCGACACCTGGATTGATGCGCATGTGCAAGTAGACCAATCTGCGGAACTCTTTAGCGACACCGGACGACGGGCCTATTTCGAAGATGCCGCTTATAGGGGCCGCGACAATATGGGTAAGCTAATCGACAGCTACCCCTATCCGTACCGCCCACTTCCTCCGCCTGCGTCGCCTATTCGGCGCCGTGGCACGCATAATCCTTTGGCCACCTCGCCAGGGATCGTCATGGTCGCGGGATACGAGGCCAAATCCGGCGCGCCTGCGAACTATTCTGGCGCATCTTGGGACGAGGCTGTGGCGGCGGGGCACACGCCCGACATCACTGTCGCATTGCCCTCAGAAGACGCCAAATCCGTCTTTGGCCTATTGGCCGCCGGGTCGTCGGACGGCGCCTTGACGGCGTACCGTGGGACATCAATGGCCACCGGTTTGGCATCGCGCCGTATCGTCGAGGAGATGCTCAGAGGCACAAGCGGTGACAGCGACCCTTCGAACGTGGGCACGCCGACATGGCTTGGTAGTGAGGCCAACACGTTCGAAACCTTCCTACGTCCTGCGGGTTACAGTGATGCCGCCGAGGTCAAGGTGGGGCAGGGTCGCCTGCCCTATCCCAAGACATATCGATCCGGCGCGGTGCCTCGGGTGCCTCAGTGGGACTAAAGCTCCAAGCCTCGCTCGTTGGGAGCTGGCCCGAAATTTGCGTTCCGTTGGCTCAATCAAGAGCGGCTTTTCTGCGATGTGATGTCAATCGTACCGCAGTTCCGTGGCCTTGCCTCGGAAGATGTAATAGCTCAGCGCCGTGTAGCCCAAGATCGTGGGAAGCACGAACAGAGTGCCTGTCAAGATAATGATCAAGCTTTCTGGTGCCGACGCTGATTCATAGATCGTCAACCGCTCGGGCACGACATAAGGGTAGAAGCTATAAGCCATACCCGAAAAGCTGAGCGTGAAAAGTGCCATCGTCGCGGCAAACGGCGTCCAAGCATAGCGGTCGCCGTCCATAGGCAGACGGCGCAACTTCCACCAGAGGTATGCCACCAGTGCACCCGAAAGGATCGGAAGAGGCGAGAGATAGAGCATCGCTGGCCAATCAAACCACTTGTCAAAAATGCGTGTGCTCACAAATTGGGTTGCAAGCGAAATCGCACCAATGCCCAAGACCAGGCCCCAAATGCCATCCTTGGCCCAGCCCACCGCGCGGGCCTGCAACGCACCATCAGTTTTGAGGATCAACCAAGCCGCGCCAATCGCGCTATACCCCACGGTTAAAAAGACCGCCGTTAGACTGGCAAAGGCCACATGCGCCCACGTCCAGCTCAGACCCATGATATACATGCCGAGCATGAACCCCTGTGACAGCGATGCCAGCAGCGAACCCGCAAAGAACGCAATGTTCCAAAAGCCCTTTTGCTTGGCAGGGGCTTTTGCGCGGAACTCAAACGATACGCCGCGCAGAATGAGGCCTAAGAGCATGAGGAAAACCGGGAGGTAAAGCGCCGTCAGGATAATTCCATGGGCGGATGGAAAGGCCACAAGCAGAATGCCAATGGCCAAGATCAACCAGGTTTCGTTCGCGTCCCAAAACGGGCCAATCGAAGCGACCAGGCGATCTTTCTCGTTTGCATCCGCAAGCGGCATCAAAAGGCCAACGCCAAGGTCGAACCCATCCAACACCACGTAGATGAGAATTGACAGGCCCATCAAAGCAGCAAACGTAAAAGGTAGCCAGACATTTGGATCTCCGAACAGTTCCATCATTTACTCTCCCGGCTGCAAGAGTTGTAGCTCTGCCTCGCCCGAGCGCGGGTAACGACGGTTACTCAACGCCTCACCCTGAGTAGCCTTACGCGCCAAGTATGTGATTGTGGCCATATAAGCGAAGATCAACGCGGCATAGATTGCCAAATAGATGAGCAGCGTGCTCAAAACCAGTGGTGCTGGCACGTCGGCCACGGCCTGCTTGGTGGTCATCACGCCTTGGACAAGCCATGGCTGGCGTCCAATTTCGGTTGTGTACCAGCCAGCCAACGTCGCAATCCAACCCGAGAACGTCATGGCCACAAAACCATAGAGCAACAAGTTTGGCATCTCGGCGGCTCCGCGACGGCGCAGCATGTGGGCCCCAAGCCAACTCAGTAATAGCATTGTCATGCCGGTGCCAACCATGATCCGGAAGCCCCAAAATACCGGTGCCACGGGAGGGTGCATCGCTGTGCCATCTTCGGCCACAAAGTCATTGAGACCCGGCACCACGCCGTCCGGCTTATGTTTGAGGATGATCGAAGCGCCGCTTGGGATGCCGATCTCAAACCGGTTTTCCCGCGCGTCTTCATCTGGCAACGCAAAAAGTAGGAGTGGCACATTGGATTGGGTTTTCCAATTGCCCTCCATGGCGGCAACCTTCTGAGGTTGATTTTCGAGCGTGTTCAGCCCGTGCATGTCGCCTGCATAAATCTGGATAGGGATCAGGCCAGCGGCCAACAAAATACCTACGCGCAGCGTCGACAGCACACTTTCTTTACGGTCACCCCAAAGAAGGCGCAGGGCAGAAATGCCCGTCAACAAGAACGCCACGGTCAAGCCAGAGGCCAATAGCATATGGGCCAGGCGATAGGGCAGCGACGGGTTAAAGATGATCGCCAACCAATCGGTGGCATGGGCAACCCCATCGCGCATCTCAAACCCTACGGGAGTGTGCATCCACGAGTTGAGAACCAAGATCCAAAAGGCCGACATCGAGGTGCCAAACGCCACTAGAAACGTCGCCATTGTGTGGACCCAGTTGGGTACGCGGCTCGCCCCAAAGAGCATGATGCCCAGGAACACCGCCTCCAAAAAGAAGGCCGTCATCACCTCATATGCAAGAAGCGGACCCGCGATATTGCCGACGGTTTCCATAAAGCCCGGCCAATTGGTTCCGAATTGGAACGACATGGTGATGCCGGACACAACGCCCATCGCAAAGCTGAGCGCGAAGACTTTGACCCAGAAATAATATGCGTCCATCCACTTCGTATCGCCGGTCGCGTTAGACCGTAGCTTCATAAACAGAAGGACCCAGCCCAAAGCGATCGTGATCGTCGGGAAGAGAATGTGAAACGAGATATTGGCGCCAAATTGGATGCGCGACAAAAGAAACGTGTCCATCACGTAGCCTTTCCACGAAATTCCATTCCTGCCCGATATATATTGCGTGCAGACTGGGGGTCAGGTCCCTGCGACTATCTGCGCCGCGTCAATTTTAGCGACCATTTCTCTGATCCACGGCTCGTTTCCGTTGGGATAGGTACTAAGTATCGAGAGATGATCGAGGTTGTTCCAGAAAACGTCCAAAACTACCCGAGACCGCCCGCGCTTGAACCATGTTCCCATGTACTTCGGGTAGATTTTGGCCGCGAGACGATTGTCGAGACCTCCAATGCGTGGCGTGTTCTCGAAACGCACCATGCACCGACTTACTACATCCCAGCCGACACGGTCAGAGCCAAGTTGATCGCGGCACCTGGGCGGAGCATGTGCGAATGGAAGGGGCAAGCGTGTTACTGGGATATCGTTGTAGGCGAGCACCGCGCGGCAAGAGCAGCGTGGAGTTATGCACACCCAACGTCGCGCTTTGCGCCAATCGCCAACCACCTGGCAATTTATGCCCATAAGATGGACGCTTGCTTCGTCGCGGGCGAGCGCGTCCAACCCCAACCTGGCGACTTTTACGGTGGCTGGGTTACGTCCAATTTGTGCGGCCACGTCAAAGGCGCGCGCGGCACCGAGCATTGGTGACGCATCATGGCTGAAACTCCGGGATCTCGTCGACGCACAGCATCGGTTCCAACCGGAAAACTGCCGCGCATGGTGCGTATCGGCGGCCTCAGCGCCGGTATTGGCGCACGGGCACTTGGCGGGGCAATCACTGAGCTTGCGTCTGGACGCAAACCAAATCCCGCTGATTTGTTCTTTACCCCCACCAATGCGCGCCGTGTGGCCGACACACTGGCCAAGATGCGCGGAGCCGCGCTTAAGGTTGGCCAGATGATGTCGATGGATGCGGGCGATGTTTTACCGCGTGAGATCGCTGCCATTCTAGATCGCCTACGCGATGATGCTGATCCGATGCCGCCCAAACAATTGCGCGATGTGCTTGATCGTGCCTGGGGCAAAGGGTGGCTCAAACACTTTGCCCGTTTCGACGTGCGCCCCATGGCCGCCGCCTCGATCGGTCAGGTGCACCGTGCTCGCACGAAGACCGGCCGAGATTTGGCGATCAAAGTGCAATACCCCGGCATCCGATCCGCTATAGACAGCGATGTCGACGCGGTTGCGCGGATTATTCAAATGTCGGGCGCACTTCCCAAGGAGCTTGACCTCAGCTCCGTTTTTCGCGACGCCAAAGCGCAACTGCATGACGAAGCGGATTATCTTCGCGAAGCACGAGCCATGACGATGTTCGCGGACCTCCTCGAACATGACCCATCGTTCACCGTGCCGCGCCCAGACGCGGCGTTTTGCACCGACGATGTATTGGCCATGGATTACATCCATTCGCGCTCCATCACCGATTTGGTTGAGGCCTCGCAAGAAGAGCGGGATCAGGTCGCAGGCCACTTGATCACGCTGGTTCTGCGCGAGCTTTTCGACTTTGGCTTAATGCAAACCGATCCGAACTTTGCAAACTACCGCTTTGACCCGGAAACTGGTCAGATTGTGCTCTTGGACTTTGGCGCGACGCGCACACTTGAACCACCAGTTCAAACCGCATTCCATGATCTGATGACCGCAGGCTTTGCCTATGATGATGATGCCGCCGCACGCGCCGCCGAGACACTTGGGCTTTTCGATCCCGCATGGCCCGATGCGCATCGCGCCATCATGATGGAGATGTTCAATCTCGGCATGGATGCGGTACGGCTGGACAATATCTTCGATTTCGACCGAAATCCGCTCTTCACCCAACTGCGCGATCGCGGGCTTGAGATTGGGACCGAACGCGACTTTTGGCATGTGCCGGCCACCGAAACTCTTTTGGTACAGCGCAAAGTTGCGGGCACTTATCTCCTCGCCGCGCGGCTCCGCGCCAAGGTGAACCTCAACACAATCGTCCAGCAGTTTTCAGAGCCGGGCCCCAAAGCGCTTAGCGCGTGACCATCTGGTGAGAGTACCGTACATCTTGCGCAAGTTTGCGCAAACATGAGGGTCCGTCATGGGACAGAAGATTGCGGTCATCGGGCTTGGATCGATGGGATACGGGATTGCTCAATCCTGTCTCCGAGCGGGTCATAAGGTCTTTGGCGCCGATGTCCGTGCCGAGGCTGTTGAACGCTTCCAAAGCGAAGGCGGTCAAAGCGGTGCTCTTGCCGATCACCTCGGCAACATCGATACGGCCGTCCTTGTCGTTCTCAACGCCCAACAAACCGAAGCAGTTTTGTTTGGCGAGGACGGGATTGCACCTAAGATGAAAGCGGGTGCCTTGGTTGTCGGCTGTGCCACCGTGCCGCCCGCATGCGCCACACACCTCGCACAGCGCTGCGGCGAGCTTGGCCTCCACTACCTCGACGCGCCAATTTCAGGTGGGTCGATCAAAGCCGCGGCAGGTCAGCTTGGCATTATGGCATCCGGAACGCCAGGAGCTTTTGACGCCGCCGAGCCAATGCTCACCGCCTGCGCCGAAACCGTTTTTCGCCTAGGCGACAGCGCGGGCATGGGATCCGCTATGAAAGCCGTGAACCAACTGCTCGCCGGGGTGCACATTGCCACTATGGCAGAGGCGATGAACTTTGGTCTAAGCCAGGGCATCGCGCCGGGCACCTTCCTAGAGGTGATCTCAAAATGCGCCGGGTCTTCATGGATGCTTGAGAACCGCGCGCCCCATATCGTAGCCGGTGACTATACCCCGCATAGCCAAGTGAATATCTGGCCCAAGGACCTCGGCATTGTTGGGGAAATCGCGCAAGCCAGCGGCGTGGAAACCCCTATTGCCGAGACAGCCTTGGCCCAATACCGGCGTGCCGTGGACATGGGACTGGGTCACGAAGACGATGCGGCGGTGATCAAGGTCTATGCCAAGGCGGCGGGCCTCGTCCTTCCGGGAGAAGATGCGTGAAACTTGGTTGCATCGGCGATGACTTCACAGGCTCGAGCGATCTAGCCAACACCTTAGCCAAAGCAGGGATGCGCACGGTTCAATACACTGGAATCCCGTCCGTGCCGGCAGCCCCCGACATCGAAGCTGGTGTGGTGTCGCTTAAATCGCGGTCGAGCCCGGTAGGGGACGCCATCGCACAATCGCTCGCCGCGCTCGATTGGCTTTTGGCGCAAGGCTGCACGCAGATTTTTTTCAAATACTGCTCCACCTTTGATTCCGCACCAGAGGGCAACATCGGCCCGGTCGCGGATGCTTTGGCGGATCGGTTGGGCGCGGATCGCGTGATCGTCTGCCCTGCTTTCCCTGGCACTGGTCGGTCTCTCTACCAAGGGCATCTCTTTGTCAAAGACACGCTCTTGAGCGAAAGCGGCATGGAAACCCATCCGCTGACGCCAATGACGGACCCCGACATCCGCCGCTGGCTGCGCCATCAAACGTCAAACGGTGTCGGACATGTGAATGTGCATGATGTGTTTGCCGGTGCGCAGGCCATCAAAGCCGGGCTCGACCGCGTGCATGGAAATGGCCAACGCTTTGCCGTGGTTGACGCACTCAAAGATTCAGACTTGATGGAAATCGGCGCCGCGGCTACCGATCTCAAACTCATCACTGGCGGCTCTGGTGTCGCCATGGGCCTGCCCCGCAATTTTGGCTGCACCCCTGGCACTGCGACTTGGCATGGCCAAAGTGGTCCGTCCTTGATGATCTCTGGGTCGTGCTCGCTGGCGACACAGGGACAAGTGGCGTATCACGCCGCACGTTACCCAAGCTTGGCGTTAGATGTGGGCGCAATCATCGCAGGCAAGACAACACCTGATGCAGCGCTTGGATGGGCCCTGAACGCGGGGGGGCGTCCATTGATCTATAGCTCTGCCGCGCCTGAAGAGGTTGCAGAAACCCAAGAACGTTTTGGGCGAGATGCCGCCGCGACAGTCATCGAGGACTTCTTTGCCAAACTTGCCCAAGCAGCAGTCGCCAAAGGCGTGCTCCGCATCATCATCGCGGGCGGCGAAACATCTGGCGCTGTGGTCGAGGCCTTGGATCTCACATCGCTTGAGATCGGGCCTGAGATCGACCCAGGCGTGCCCGCTTTGCGCGCGTCTCCCAATTTGGTTCTGGCGCTAAAATCCGGCAACTTCGGCTCCGAGGATTTCTTTGAAAAAGCGGATGGAGTACTCAGCACATGACTGAAAACGCCCTAAGAGAGCAAATGTGCCTGCTGTCGCAATCCCTGTTTGAACGCGGTCTCACACATGGAAGCACCGGCAACATCTCCGCGCGCACCGAAGATGGCGGCCTTCTGGTGTCTCCCACAGGAACAAGTTTTGGCAGGCTCGACCCTGGGCGGTTGAGCCGCTTTGACGCGCAGGGCAACTTTCTCAGCGGTGACAAACCAACCAAAGAAATGCCGCTGCACAGTGCTTTCTATGAGACACGTTCAACGGCTGGTGCAGTGGTCCACCTACATTCCTGTCACTCCGTTGCGTTGTCGATGTTGCCGGATAATGACGAGGACAACTTTCTCCCGCCACTCACGCCCTACGCGATCATGCAATTGGGCCGGGTCAGGCTTTTGCCTTTCTTTGTACCGGGCGACGCGGCGATGGGCGATGCGATCCGTGGCCTCGCGGGCAAGCACAGCGCCGTCATGCTGGCCAACCACGGACCGGTCGTTGCAGGCAAAACTGTTGAAGCCGCCTGCAATGCGATCGAAGAGCTTGAGGCCACAGCACGGCTTGCGCTGATGCTGCGCGGTCTGCCCGTGCGCGGCCTTGACCCCGAACAAATCCAGGCCGTGGTGCGCAAGTTCGATATCGAGTGGGACACATGACGCAATTCTCCGCCAATCTCGGCTTTCTTTGGAACAATATCCCCCTTTCTGAGGCGATCTATGCTGCAGCAGCGGCAGGGTTTGACGCCGTGGAATGCCACTGGCCCTACGATCAGACGATCAAAGATGTTCAAGCCGCGCTGCGCAACACATCCCTGACAATGCTGGGTTTGAACACACGACGTGGTCAACCAGGTGAAAATGGGCTCGCCGCCTTGCCTGGCCGTGAAGGAGAGGCTCGTGCTGCGATTGATGAGGCCATTGCCTATGCCAATGCCATCGACGCCCAAGCGATCCACGTGATGTCTGGTTTTGCCAAAGGCCCAGACGCAAAAGCGACCTTTCTGGAAAACCTCCGCTACGCGACAGAGCAGACGGAGCGCACGATTCTCATTGAGCCACTCAACCGCCATGATGCGCCCGGCTACTTTCTCGAAACCACAGATCAGGCGTGCGACATTATCCACACGCTCGGACATCCATCGGTCAAATTGATGTTCGACTGCTATCACGTGGGCCGTTCTGAGGGCGACTTGACAACGCGACTAGAGGCCTTGCTTGACCACATCGGCCATATCCAATTCGCATCTGTGCCGGATCGCGGCACTCCAGATCATGGCGAATTGAACTACCCCATGATCTTTGAACATATCGCCGCGTTGGGGTGGAACAAACCGTTGGGTGCAGAATACAAACCAACCGGTCCCACAGCTGATAGCCTAAGTTGGCTGCAATCACTGCGCTGAGCGGATTGGTAAACCGCCAATCTAAGGAGCCATTCCTGGTCTGGAAGATGGTGCTTCTAGGGAATTGGACCAGCTTATCCTTGCCTCTCATATCCACGCAATATGGATGACAATGCCGTTGGTTGGTGCGGAACGTTTTGCAAGTTTAGTTGCAATCGCCCGGCGCGATGATACGGAGATCAATTCCTGTGATCTTCATAGGGTTTCTGAGTCTATTCACAGAAATTGACAGACGATGCTCTAAGTGAGAAGGCTCGCAGGCCCCCGATATTCCTACTGCATCGTGGAGCGCTTTCAGTATCTCGGCAAAGCGCTACAGGTCTAAGGATTGTCCCGGTTGGACCGGTGGTTGCCTCGCTTGGGCGCAAAACTAGGTACCCCGCGCCACCCACTTGATCAGAAGTGCCATCTAACAAGAGCAGCGGACCTGATTGGTCTCCAAAAATGCGTGGTGCAGGTCCTTGTCCACCACCAAATTTTAGATCGCCATCAATCACTTCAATAACTGTTTCCCAGCAAGGCCCGTTGCCGATTTGCAAATATGCCGGTGTTTCTTGATCCATTGACCTTGCAAGAATTGAAATGAAGTTCTCTGTTGCCTGAGAGTTTTTAGTTTGTGCGTTTGCCGCACCAACCATTAATAAGAAGATCAGTAGGGATCGCATCCTGGAGTAGCCTTTCAAAGTAGCTTTGTCGGCGTCCTTGATTCGGGTGGCTAGGTTTCATTAAGGCTAGATATAAAGGTCTGTGTCTACACAATATTGTTTGCTTTTCCCACCACGGTAAGCCGTCTATCGTGCAACGCGCAGCATTCGACGAAATGAGATTACAGCTGACATTGCACCCGTTTCGGGAAGTTAAACTTCAACAGTCAATAGCACGCGGTTCGGATGGAACAGCGCTAGACCATCGGGTCTATTCGCCGAATGCTGGATCGCTCATCATCAGCTTTGTGATCGCGTCCATGAGACCACTTTCCTTCATGGTTTGAATGTTCAGCTCGGCAAGCCCGCAGTCCGAGGTTGCATCGGCGAAGCTGTCCTGTGGTGAAAGAAGCGCAATCAACTCATCATCCGTCGCCAATGAAGCAAACGTTATGTCAGTGCGTGTTTCGACAACATCCAGAAATGCAATCGCTTGATCCCGCATAGCATTGACCTGGGACAGTTTGCCCTGCTCCGAAAGTCTATCGTACACACACGCGGTGCCCTCGGTGTGTGCTTCGCTCCATTCAAACTCCGGCACTAACTCTTCCAGAGAAGGGTCTAGTCGCACATATAGTTGCATCATGGAGGGCCACATTACAGCGTTCATGACACGCATTTCCTCAACGAAATCAGACTTTTCTATGCGACTGAAATCAACATCCGGGTCAATGTTCTGGGCTATTGCGCCAAGTGGAAAAAAAGCAAGTGCAATGGATAGAAGTCTGGTCTTCATAAAGGGTCTCATTTCTTAAGGATATTTAACCAAGTCGCTTTTTATTTTGACAATTTTGAGCGTTTGCGTCTGCGTTTTCAACTCTGACGAGGGTCTTGGCTACAAGATCACTGATTTTGAGGGTTTCGCGGGTGTGTTTTCGGACCCTGTGTTCGATATGATCTTCACGTAAGCGGTCCTTATTCAGTGCCGCACGTCGATGGCGTAGAGCGTGAGAGGATCGTCGCCAAAATGCGGGTGCGTGATGGCCTTCAATTAGCAGTCCAGCCAAGGCATTTCGATACGGCGCGACTGGTCGGCTTTAGGATCAGAACTCATAAGCAGAATATGAAGGTTGCTGCGAGGGCGATTGCGTAGAGGAATACGGTTGGTGATCTGTCGTAGCGGTTTGCGATGCGCCGCCAATCTTTGAGCTTGCCGATCATCCACCCGAGCCCGACCTCGGCTGTTTGGAAAGTACGGACGAAGCCGCTGCATTTGATCTTCGTTCAGCCAATAAAGAATGCTCATCATATCCCCCCTAAAACTGGGGGCCGTGAATCATGATAGCGCCACAAGCTTAATCAGTTAATGGGTCCTGATCCTAGAAATTACCAAGAGATTGTATTAGGCTTTTTGACATCTGCGATCCTTGGTCATGTTTGGTTTACGCAACGTCAATCCTACGTCATAAGCACGGAAATTCTTCGATAGCCCTTAAATCGCAGCAGAGAAAAAGAACGTGTCAAAAACCGTCGCAGCCGAAATCGTCCATGCCATCAAATCCCATGCAGATCGTCTCTCCCTCTCGGACAGTCGCCGCCAAATCAATTATGCGCAGCTGGGCCAGTTTGTTTCGGCCCTTGGTGAGGAAATTCGCGCGCATACCGTTGTAGGTGTGTTCGGCGCGCCGGGACTTGTCATGGGGGCAAGCGCAATTGCCTGCGTCATTCATGGCCGGCCTTTTGTGCATCTCGACCCGGCTATGCCGCAGATGGTGCTGCACAACATCCTGTCAGAGCTTGAGGTTGGACTCGTCATTCTATGCGAGCCTCCCGCGCCGGGGCAGCTTCCCGGAAATTGCGAAACGCTTGAGGCTGAGGCTGTACTGCTAGAAGTTGAAGCGGGCGACCATACCAATGCAACGGAGATAGAAGCCGCCGCGGCGGCGCCAAGCGATCCAATCTATCTTGTAGCCACCTCTGGCACCACAGGTCGGCCCAAGTGTATTCCCGTCTCGCAGGACGCGGCCTTCTTGTCGTATCATTGGCGCGACGCCCACACTCCCTATGCGCCCAAGACCCGCGTGGGCATTTATGTCTTTGCCATCTGGGAAATGTTCCGCCCACTGCGCAATGGCGCGAGCCTTTGGTTCCCCGACGCCGGAACACTCTTTGCGCCCGCTAAATTGGCCGCATTTCTGACCGAGAACCGCATTGATGAGATGCTCTTTACCCCGTCCTTTTATGACACCTTTTTGAATGCTTTAGACCCGACGCAGGCCGCCGGCTTGCCGCTGTCACGCGTGATACTCAACGGGGAAGTGGTGAGCGATGATCTGATCCGGGCTTCGCTGGCGAAACTGCCTCAAGCCGCGCTTTGGAACCTATATAGCATCTGCGAAACCCATGATATCTGTATGACACACCTCACAGAGCCCGCGGGTGATCGACCTGCCTCTGTCGGTATCCCGATGGAGTATCTCCGCGCGGTGATCCTTGATGAGGCGGAACAACCCTGCGCACCAGGCGCGTCTGGACAGCTCTTTTTTGAAGGCCCTCGCATGCTTGGTCCCGGTTATGTGAACCGCCCCGAAGAAACGCGTCTGCGCTTCCGCGAACTAGAGATTGAAGGCCGCCAGACCCGGCTTTACGACACGGGTGATCAGGCGCGTCAGCACGCCGACGGAACGCTCTATATCGAAGGGCGTATTGCGCACATGCTGAAGCTGCGCGGTTATTCGATCCAGACGCGAGAGCTGACAGAAACCATGCGCAGCAGGCTCGGCTTTTCCAGTGCGGCGCCTTGGGTGTCAGAGGTGGGCAGCCGCGGGCAAAGCCTGATATTCTATTTTGCCGCTGACGCTGCGCAGGCAGAGCGCAATGCGCGCGATTGGGGGCTGGTACCCGGCACAAACCCGATCCCGGGATCGCTGGCCGCTGATTTACGCGCGGTGCTGCCACATTACTGTGTGCCAAGCTACCTTGTGCAAATGGACTCGCTGCCGCTGCACCCGGTTTCCGGCAAGGCGGATGTGCGCGCACTGCCAAAGGTCGAAGACAGTGCGTCGCACCGTGGCACGTCCGAGGATGTGGTGATCGCAGCCGCCGCGCATGCAATGTCCTGCGCGCACAGCGATATTGATCCGGCGCTGAGTTTTCACAATCTGGGTGGGGACTCGCTGATGTGCGTGAAACTGATGTTTGAGCTGGAAAAGATCTATGGCCTGCCCGTGGATTTCGATCTGGCGATGAACGTGCCGCTGCATCGGCTTGACCAACTCTTGACGCAAGAGGCGGACGCGCCTGCTGCCTTTGAAGACTTCGATCGTCCGGGAATATTTCTGACCGGGGTGACCGGTTTTCTTGGCGGCCATGTGCTAAAACAAGCCGCCCATACTCTGCCCGAGGGCGATGTGGTCTATTGTCTCGTGCGCAACAAGGACCGCGCGGCGCGGGACAGGCTTGAGGCAGTGGCAAAGCTTCACGGCGTTGATGCCAGCCGCTTTGTGATCGTGAACGGCACACTGGATGCGCCGCAATTCTCACTTGATCAGGCACAATATGCGGCACTCGCTAAGGCCGTCACACGGGTCATTCATTGCGCAGCAATGGTGAACCTCGCCATCGGACGACAAGAGATGTTGGACTGGTCCGCACGCGGGATTACAACGATATTAGAGTTCTGCGGTGATGCGGGAGCTGATCTGCGCTTCACCTCGTCCACTTCTGTTTTCCCAGATCGCGGAGGTCCATGGCCAGAGGGGCTGACCCCGGTTTGGGCGGGTTGCACAGGCTACGGCGCGGCCAAAATCGCTGCTGAGGCTACCATTCGAAACGGAGAAATCCCGGCTGCCATCCTTCGGCTACCATCCCTTTATGATCTGGAGGCACCGAACCCCCGCGACATTTATGAGATCATTCTAGAGGCGTCCTACCGAGCAGGTCACATGCCGCAGGGCCTGACTTTCCCAATGGTCGACGTAACGGCCGTGGCTGCGTTCTTGCTGGGGGATATCACCACACCTGAGGCTGCGATCTATAACCTGATCCCAGATCAACGTGTCGCCACGGCGACCCCGCAGCCTTTGGCGACGCAGGAGTGGTTGGCCAAGGTGACGCTAGAGCCCGGCATAGCAGGGGTGATTGTAGACTATCCGGATACTTTGCGTGCTGACGCGCGATTTGAAAACGGGCAAGCCCGCGCGGCTTGGTCGAGGATGAGTGATGAACCATTTGAGGCGCTTTGTGTCGCGGCAACCCTGTTAGAGCGCCGTGCGCAAGCCTACCAGGGTGAGCCTGCGTTGATCTCGAAGTCCGACATGGTCAGCGCTCGCGCCGCATCGCTGGCCAAATAAGCGGCAAGTTCGGCGACCTCTTCGGGTTGCACAAGCTGCTGTTGCGGGTTGGATTTGGCATACTCCACCCGCACCTCTTCAAGACTTTGACCTGTCACCGCCATATCTGCGTCAATGAACTTGCGTAGCATTTCGGTTTCAACCCAAGTGGGGCTGATCGACACACAGGTGACGCCATGGGCGGCCCCTTCAAGACTAACGCAGCGCCCCAACCCCAGAAGTCCTGCCTTTGACGCGCAATAGGCCGCATTATTGGCCATACCCGTATGGGCAGCCATGGAGGCAAGGTTGATAATTCGCCCCCAGCCAGCTGCTTTCATATGCGGCATCACCGCGCGTATCATGCGAAAACTGCCGGTCAGGTTGATGTCGATCTGGTCCAGCCAAACATTTTCAGGATGGCCGATAATCGCCGCTTCGTCATAGACACCTGCAGCGTTCACCAAGACATCGACGCCGCCACGCTCTGTCACAACGTCGGCGACAAAGCGGTCCACGCTGTTGCTTGATTGCACGTCCAATGACGAGGCCTTTATAGACCCGGCATCAGCGCCTAGCTTGGCCTTCACATGGGCCGCGTCCACAGCTCTGCGTGCGCCAACATAAACCGCAGTACCATCCTGAAGCAGTCGCCGCGCAATCGCCAGCCCCATACCCGAAAGCCCACCGGTCACAATCGCGGTTCTGGATTTGGATGACATCTCGCCTGCCTGTTTAGAATGCCCAATTGCTAGACCTTCTATGGAAAGCGGCAGGTAACTTACAGCAAATTCTAGAGACGGCTTTTACGGCAGGCCATTTGAAAAAATCCGACAAAACGCCAATTCAAATTTAGGAACATCAAAGCATGATCACCAGATAACTAAAGGAGCGTCTGCGATAGAAATCGTGCTATGGTGCTGCCCCTACGGAAGCTGGCGTCAATTTTCTGTTAGCCGCGCATTTCGTCGCTGCTATCTACCTCGTAAGACAGACAATCAATTGCGGAATTTGGACGACAGCACGAACCGCAGTAGAGCCATTCGCGCATGCTGAAATGCATCAGGATGCGCGAATGCCTGGTCTGGGAAAGCTGCGCCGCAGCGCTCGGTATTGATGTGAATGACTGGTTGGGGCCGGTTGCGACAGGTGGCTGAACAGATCCATGAAGATTCCGTGACCACTCCGCGCGCGCCCCTGGTTTCAATCAGAGTTATCTGCACGGTTCAGGGGGTGAAACGTGCAGATAGCTGACTCAAGCAGGTTCCCACAGCCCCGCGTCTTTGACCGCGGCCATGCCTTGATCGAGGCTTTTCCAGGCGCGCTCGATGAGGATGTCGATCTCTGCGGGCGTGATCACGAGCGGTGGAGCGATGATCATGCGATCGCCGACGTGGCGCATCACCAGGTTGTTTGCAAAGCACCGTTCGCGGCACATGAAGCCCACGGTTCCCGCGTCGGCTTTGAATTTGGCGCGGCTTTCTTTGTGTGGCGTGAGTGCCATGGAGCCCATGAGACCAGTGATCCGCGCCTCGCCCACCATTGGATGGTCAGTCATTTGTGACCATTTTTCAACGAGATAGGGCGCGGCGACATCGCGGACGTGGTCGACAATTCTCTCTTCTTGGAGGATGCGCAGGTTCTCAAGCGCGACAGCGGAGGCCACCGGATGACCGGAGTAGGTGTAGCCATGGTTGAATTCGTCCTGGGCGATGACCGAGGCCACCTCGTCGGACACAATCGAGCCGCCGATGGGTTGGTAGCCAGAGGAGAGGCCCTTGGCGATGGTCATGATGTCTGGTGTGATTCCCAGGGTCTCAGAGCCAAACCAATTGCCCGTCCGGCCAAAGCCACAGATCACTTCATCTGCGATCAGCAGGATGCCGTAGTGGTCACAAATTCTTTTGATTTCAGACCAGTAGCACTCAGGAGGAATGATCACGCCACCGGCGCCTTGAATCGGTTCACCGATAAAAGCGGCCACGTTTTCGGGCCCGAGCTCTTCAATGGCGGCTTCGAGTTCTTGGGCGCGGGCAAGGCCAAACGCCTCGCGTTCCATGTCGCCGCCTTCGGACCACCAATCGGGTTGGTTGATGTGATGAATGCCTGGAATTGGCATGCCGCCTTGTTCGTGCATCGCCGACATGCCGCCAAGGCTGCCTGAGCCCACAGACGAACCGTGATAGGCGTTACGCCGCGAGATGATGACGCGTTTCGACGGCTGGCCCTTCATGGCCCAATAATGGCGCACCATGCGGATATTCGTGTCGTTGGCCTCTGACCCTGACCCAGCAAAAAAGACATGGTTAAGATCGCCTGGCGCCAGCTCCGCCAACTTTGCCGAAAGCGCAATCGCCGGGACGTGGGAGGTTTGAAAAAACGTATTATAGTAGGGCAGTTCTGCCATTTGGCGCGCGGCCACATCGGCCAGTTCAGTGCGTCCATAGCCGATGTTCACACACCAGAGGCCGGACATGCCATCGAGGATTTCGTGCCCATCGGTGTCGGTGAGATAGATGCCTTTGGCCGATTTGATGATCCGTGCGCCTTTGTCCGCAAGGCCGTCGCCCGCAGTGAAGGGATGCATATGGTGCGCCGCGTCGAGCTTTTGCAGCTCCGCGGTGGGCATGTGGTTTGTGATCATGTTCATCGCCGTCTCCTCAGGTCGCGTAACCATATGACGCAAATGCGGCCCGTCAATTGCCCACAAACGACGAATCTGGATGCAAATGTTCAGCGCGTTGCAGAATATTGGTGACTTGCGCCCGACGCGGTCACATGGTTGCATCACCGACGTTGTCCTTCGGGACAAGCTATAATCAAAATCCTCCAAAATGCGGGAGTCCGGTTAGGACCACCCTGGGAGCAACGGGAGAAGAAGATGACCTTTCGCTTTGTGACAAGTGCGGCCATTGCGGCGCTTCTGAGCGGTGCCGCCTTCGCTGAAGAAGTCCGCGTCTACAACTGGTCCGATTACATCGATGAAGAGCTTCTGACGAAGTTCGAGGAAGAGACCGGACTTGAGCTAATCTACGACGTGTTCGACAGCAATGAGCTGTTGGAGACAAAGATGCTCGCTGGCGGTTCCGGCTACGATGTGGTTGTGCCCTCTGCCACCTTCCTGCAACGCCAGATTTCCGCAGGCGCGTTCCAGAAACTTGACGTCTCCAAGATTCCCAACCACGGCAATCTTTGGAACGTGATCCAGGACCGGACCGACCAATATGACCCCGGCGGAGCATACTCGGTGAACTACATGTGGGGTACGACGGGCATCGGCTATAACATTGGAAAAGTGACGGAAATCCTAGGAGAAGACGCGCCGCTGGATAGCTGGGACTTGGTTTTTGATCCTGCGAACATGGAAAAGCTGGCGGCATGCGGCGTGCACTTCCTTGATGCGCCCACCGAGATGATCCCAGCCGCATTGAACTACATTGGCGAAGACCCTGACAGCCACGATCCCGATGTGATTGCCAAAGCCGAAGCGGTGTTTGGCGCTGTCCGTCCATACATCCAAAAGTTCCACAGTTCGGAATACATCAACGCACTGGCCAATGGTGATATCTGCGTCGCGGTGGGCTGGTCCGGTGATGTTTTCCAAGCTCAGTACAGCGCGGCTGAAGCGGAAAACGGCAACGAGATTGACTACGCAATCCCAACCCAAGGCGCACAGATGTGGTTCGACCAAATGGCCGTGCCTGCGGATGCGCCGAACCCCGAAGGCGCGCACGCGTTCATTAACTTTATCCTTGATGCACAGAACTCTGCCGCTGCGACCAACTATGTGTGGTACGCCTCCGGCAATGAAGCTGCTAAAGAGTTCATCGATCAAGAGATTTTGGAATACCCAGCGGTCTATCCGAATGAAGCAACGCTGGCCAAACTCTTCACGACAACGCCGTACCCACAGCGGGTTCAACGGACCGTGACACGTCTTTGGACCAAGATCAAATCAGGCACCTGAGGCCTGTGTGTTTGCACGACAAACCATAAAGACATCCACGTGGCTCAAGCGTGCCACGTGGATTTTTTTCGGGCTGATGCTGGCACCTACGGCCTGCGCTGATGTGACGGTGATGCCAATCGGGTACAGTCGCGTAAAAGGCGACCCGCCTGAATTTGACACGTGGCGGTATCCGCTCGCCCAGCGCATCGCTGCCGAGAATTGTGGCATTGATTTGGTTGGAACCCTCGACGGACTGGATTACGGGTCGGTCTACGACGACGATCATGCTTCTCTTGGTGGATACACGACGCACGATATAATTGGACAATTACCCCGTGTGTTGCGTCGCATTGGGGAGCCCGACGTTGCCATTGTTTCCATCGGCGGAAATGACCTTCAGCTTGGGGATCGCTCTCGGGCCATCCTCGGGCGTGTGGATGAGATCATCTCCATCCTTCAGTGCGCCCATTCAGAAATGGTCATTATCCTTGAACAAATTGCGCCGGGATCGTCGCATGCGATGGCGAAAGATCGGTTGGGTCAATTCGATGGTTTCAACAGTGGCATCGGTGATTTATTGGCGCAGCGGTCGCGCGCGGATGCACCGATCTATGTGGCGGACATACGGGTTGGATTTACACAATCGATGTTGGTCGATGATGTTCATATGAATGCAGACGGTGCGGCGCATGTCGCATCGGTCTTTTGGCGCATTTTGTCCGACAAAGTGGGTCTATGTTAACGACATGACGGGGTAGCGTATAATGGTGAATTCAACAAGCTTTGCACCGTGGAACGACCCACATGCAAAGCCCCTTATTCAGTTCAAGAATGTCACCAAGCGGTTTGGGGCATTCGTCGCAATCGAAGACCTGACCCAAGATATTTTTGCGCAAGAGTTCTTTGCGCTGCTAGGCCCATCGGGCTGTGGCAAGACCACGATGATGCGCATGTTGGCGGGGTTTGAGACGCCGACGCAGGGCCAGATCCTGATTGATGGCCAGGACATGGCAAACGTGCCCCCCAACAAGCGCGCCGTGAATATGATGTTCCAATCCTATGCGTTGTTCCCGCATTTAAGCGTATGGGAAAACATCGCTTTTGGCCTCAAGCGTGACGGCAAATCCAAATCCGAGATCGAGACTCGCGTGGCCGAGATGCTGCGGCTCACACGGTTGGAGAAATTCAAATCGCGCAAGCCCCACCAAATCTCCGGCGGACAACGCCAACGGGTCGCACTTGCACGATCTTTGGCAAAAGGACCGAAACTCTTGCTGCTCGATGAGCCGTTGGGCGCGCTGGATAAGAAATTGCGTGAAGAGACGCAGTTTGAGCTTATGGATATCCAAGAAAAGACCGGCACGACTTTTGTCATTGTGACCCACGACCAAGAAGAGGCAATGACCGTGGCTAGCCGTGTGGCCGTCATGGATGAGGGGCGCATTGTTCAAGTGGACACACCGGACAAGATCTATGAAGAGCCAAACTCGGTTTATGTCGCGGATTTCATTGGTGATGTGAATTTGCTGCGAGGTCAGGCCACAGCGCGCAAAGACGGCTCCGGCGATGGTGGTATTTCGATTGCTTGGGCCATGGAGCAACCCGATTTGATCGCAAGCAACGCCGATCAAGCGTTGACCAATAAAAGCGTCACTCTGGCACTGCGCCCCGAAAAAGTGGCTATCTCAAAAGAACGACCCCCAGAAGATGGCCCAAGCGGGATTAATGCGCTGGAAGGAACGGTGATTGACATCGGGTACCTCGGCAACCTGTCGACCTATCACGTGCAACTGGCCGACGGGACCATGATCAAAGCCCAAGCCACCAATACCCGTCGCGTGGCGCGGCGTGATATTTCTTGGGAGGACACGGTTTGGGTGAGTTTTACGACCACCGCTGGCGTGGTTCTCGAAGGGTAGGCCATGCAGCGTATCGTCCTCATAGCCGTCCCGTATTTCTGGCTCGTGGCGCTATTTCTGGTGCCGTTTTTGATCGTGCTCAAAATCTCGCTGAGCGACCCCGCACTCGCGATTCCGCCTTATGCGCCGACCCTTGATCTTGCCGCAGGATGGCAAGGATTTCTGGAGTTTTTGCGCGCGCTCGACCTTGATAACTTCGTCTTTCTCACTGAGGACGATTTGTATTGGAAGGCTTATTGGTCGAGCTTGAAGATTGCGTTCACGGCGACGTTCATAACGCTCTTGGTGGGTTATCCCATTGCCTATGCAATGGCTCGCTCCGCGCCAGAGTGGCGACCGACCTTGTTGATGCTGGTGATTTTGCCGTTTTGGACGTCGTTCCTCATCCGCGTCTACGCGTGGATGGGCATCCTCTCCAGTGAGGGGGTGTTGAACCAGGCGCTGATGTGGCTTGGCCTGATCTCTGATCCGCTCACCATCCTCAACACCAACATCGCGGTCTACATCGGCATCGTCTACACGTATCTGCCGTTCATGATCCTGCCAATCTATTCTGGGCTGGAGCGGATGGATGACAGCTTGATCGAAGCTGCAGAAGATCTCGGCGCAAGCAAGCTGGGAGCCTTTTGGCTCGTGACCTTTCCACTGTCGGTGCAGGGCGTGATCGCCGGTTGCTTTTTGGTGTTCATTCCAACGATTGGCGAGTTTGTCATTCCGTCATTGCTCGGCGGGTCAGAGACGTTGATGATTGGCAAAGTCCTCTGGGAAGAGTTCTTCAACAACCGCGATTGGCCCGTTGCATCCGCGGTGGCGATCATCCTGTTGTTGATCCTAGTGATCCCAATCATCCTTTTCCAACGCAACGAGCAAAAGGCAAGGGAGGCGGATCAATGAGACGATTTTCACGGTTCAATGCGGTCTCGCTCACATTGGGATTTGCATTCCTCTACCTCCCGATGCTGATCTTGGTGATCTATAGCTTCAACTCCAATAAACTGGTCACGGTATGGGCAGGCTTCTCGACCAAATGGTACGGCGAGCTTTTCCAGAACGAAGCGTTCCTCGACGCGGCTTGGGTGACACTACGAGTCGCGGTGATCTCATCGACGCTCGCCACGATACTTGGGACAATGGCGGCCTATGCGCTTGTGCGCGCTGGGCGCTTTTCCGGGCGGACACTCTTTTCCGGTATGATCTATGCGCCGCTTGTGATGCCCGAGGTGATCACTGGTCTGTCGCTTCTTTTGCTCTTTATCGGTATCGGCCTCGACCGTGGCGTGTTCACGATCATCCTCGCGCATACGACCTTCTCCATGGCGTTTGTGTCAGTGGTCGTGTCTTCACGGTTGGTGAGCTTTGATCGATCCCTCGAAGAAGCCGCACTTGATCTTGGGGCGACGCCCTTTGATGCGTTCCGCCTTGTAACGTTGCCGATCATCGCACCTGCGGTGATTTCGGGATGGCTTTTGGCTTTCACCTTGTCGCTTGATGATTTGGTCATTGCGTCCTTCACATCGGGACCTTCCGCCACAACGCTTCCGATCAAGATTTTCTCGGCTGTGCGCCTAGGGGTGAGCCCGGAGATCAACGCGCTTTCAACGATCATGATTGGCTTGGTGACCGTGGGTGTGATCACTGCCTCTTTGGTATCCAAGAACACCGCATTGCGCCACGAGCGGGACGCCAAGGCGGCCGAACGCACTTGATGGCGCGCGTTTTTGAGCCTTGGGCCTACGGAGACGCGCCACGGGCGCAGTGTTTTTGGAACGAGGCTGCTAGCCTGCCCGAACAGCCGGCACTTGACGGTGACGTTGTGGCCGATGTCGCCATCATTGGCGCTGGCGTCACGGGGTTAAGCGCGGCTCTGCATTTGGCGAGAGCGGGCGAGAAGGTGGCCGTTCTTGATGCAAACGGTGTGGGGTGGGGGGCGTCCGGGCGCGCAGGCGGATTTTGTTGCCTCGGTGGCGGTAAGATCTCAAATGCAGCGCTCACCAAACGGTTTGGTCTTCAGGGTCGCAAAGAGTATCGCGCCGCTGAGCGTTCCGCTGTCGAATACGCCCAAGGCTTGGTTGAAGACAACGGTTGGGAGGTCAATCGCCATTCGAAGGGCGAGACACTCTTGGCGCATACCCCACGCCACTGGCGCGCGATGCAGGATGAAGTCACTGAGATCGAAGCGGATTACGGCGTCACGCCAGAGCTTTTGCCAGCGGAAGAGCTCCGACAAAATGGCATGGGCGGACCATTTCACGGCGCGCTGACCATTCCAATCGGTTTTGCCATGCATCCCAGGCGGTATGTGGAACAGATGGCCAGCGCCGCGCTTAACGCGGGTGCAAAGGTTTTTGAGACGTCAGAAGTGTCGGCCTTGGAGAGGGTCTCCCAGGGCTTTGAACTGCGCACCGTACAAGGTGTGCTCAAGGCCAAGCGCCTGATCATAGCGACCAATGGGTATTCGAGCGAGGACATCCCCAAATGGATGCGTGCACGGACAATGCCGTTGCAGTCCAACATCCTCGTCACCCGACCCTTAAACCGGGACGAACAACTGGCTGCCGGATGGACCACCCCTCAAATGGCCCATGACACGCGCAACTTGTTGCATTACTTTCGGCTGATGCCGGATGGGCGTTTTCTGTTTGGTATGCGCGGTGGGGTCTATGCAACACCTCGGGTCACAGCACGTTTGCGGGCCATGATTCTTCGGCGCTTTCACAGGATGTTCCCGGCTTGGGCCCATGTCGAGGTGAGCCATTTGTGGTCCGGCCTCGTGTGCCTCTCTCGGAACGCAACACCCTACGTCGGACCGATCCCTGGAATGCCAGGTGCTTTTGCTGGGTTGGCCTATCATGGCAATGGGCTCGCGATGGGCACCTATGCGGGCATGCTCCTGAGTGATCTGGTCTGCGGACGCGCGCCGCATTTGCCTTACCCAGATGCCTTTGCCGCGCCCATGCGGCGCTTTCCCTTTGGTCTTTCTCGGCGAGGTCTGCTTGTCGGTGCCAATGCGGTCTTGGGTCTCGCTGATCTTTGAAGCCACTGGTCGACTAAGGCCCGTCGCGATATCACCGGATGACAAGTAGACCATAGCAAGGAGAGACCATTGTGATTGCGCTCGTAAGGTTGCTGGCCATTCTTTTGGTGGTTCTAACGGTTGTCTATGTCAGTCTCTCCTTTTACTCGCGGGCGGTGCGACGGGAGAAATTAGAGGCACGTTGGTACGAAGAAGGCTTGCGTGGTGACAAAGATGCTTGGATCACCGCCGGACTTGAGGAATACGATGGGTCCGTGCGGCGCAAATTGCTTCTTGGGGTTTATGTCGTACCCACAGCTTTGATCGGCGTGATTATATATGTGGTCAATTTTGCCTGAGGAGGCTCGAAATGGCGTATGTAAGGTGGACGTTCTTTATCGTGTTTTGGGGGTTGGTTGCGTCGATCTTTCACTACACGCTTCCGCAACACGATATCGCACGCATTACTGAGACCGAGGTGCGCCGAATTGACCCCGGCGACAACCGTTGGTTCTGGGCGTCTGCTGATGTGGGCTCGGACGGGACGTTTCCCAACCGCGATGTGTTTTTCATTTCGACCGTATTGGAAAACGGCCAGGTGATGGTCTACCGCAACGAAGACACAGGGTGGGGATGGCCGCCTTACTTCAAATTCAACTCCGCCAACTTGGATGCAGAGGCTGGTGATTTGAGATCCACGGCTGATGATCCTCAATGGGTGGTAATCACGCATTACGGTTGGCGGGCGGAGGTCCTCACGATTTTCCCCAACGCCATTTCGATCCGCGCCGTCGAAAGCCCCGATGTTCAGATCATCCCATGGGTGAGCATCGTTATCCTGGTCTTATGCGGGCTTTTGTTCTGGGCGATTTGGGTGCGCTGGCGTCGGTTCCGTCAACGAAGAATCGATCCAGTTCTGGATGATATTGGTGATGGTTTTGCCGATGCTTCTGATGCTGTGGGCGAACGCACTGGCGCGCTGCGGCGTTGGTTCTCGCGGAGTAGATGACCGTGTCGGATGGGTTCTTTCAACCGGTCTCGGGTATGGACCTTCCGCGGTTCGCAGGGGTGCCGACCTTCATGCGCTTGCCTTCGGTGCCTCCTGAACATGCGCGTTTTGGCGAGGTTGATATCGGTCTAGTTGGTGTCCCCTGGGACGGAGGTACAACCAACAGACCTGGGCCGCGCCATGGCCCACGTCAGTTGCGCGACGCTTCAACTATGATTCGTGCAGAGAACGGTGCTACCCGCGTGCGCCCCTTTGAACGCGTCAAATGTGCTGATTTGGGCGATGTGGGCCCGAACCCTGCCGATCTTCAAGATACGATGGAGCGAGTCACCGCTTTCTATGAAAAGCTGGTCGATGCAGGCATTCGTCCTCTGACCGCCGGAGGAGATCATCTGGTCTCGCTTCCCGTCCTGCGTGCTTTGGCAAAAGACGCTCCGTTGGGCATGGTCCATTTCGACAGCCACACGGATCTCTTCAAAAGCTACTTTGGCGGCACGATGTACACCCATGGTACGCCGTTTCGCCGCGCCGTGGAGGAGGGCCTCCTTGATCAAAAACGCGTCGTTCAAATCGGCATTCGCGGCACAGCGTATGATTTCGAAGATCGGGATTTTGCCGCTGCCAACGGAATACGCGTGATCCCCATCGAAGAGTGTTTCGCCCGTGGATGGGCGGATGTCATGACCGAAGCGTGCGAGATCGTGGGTTCTGCGCCGACCTACGTATCCTATGACATTGATTTCGTTGACCCTGCGTTTGCGCCCGGAACCGGGACGCCGGAAGTGGGTGGACCAAACAGCTTTGAGGCGCTGAGCGTTGTGCGCACTTTGGCAGACGTCAATATCGTGGGCGCTGACCTGGTCGAGGTCTCGCCACCCTTTGATGCGACGGGCGCCACGGCATACCTAGGCGCCAGCCTTATGTTCGAGCTTTTGTGCGTGATGGCCTGATGGCCAGTGCGGCGATCAGAGACGTGAGTCTTCGCGACGCAGCTGACGCGCACGCGTCAGTATCGCGTTTTCGATCGCTCGAACGGTGTCGGCGCTTGCTGGACCGTTGCGAGTCACCAGCGCAAGCTTAATCGAACGCGCATCCAAAGCCGGATCATCGATGAGAATCGTTGCGCGATATGCGCGACCCCCACCAGGAGGCGTGCCGAACCCAGTGACGATCACACCTGTGAACGGATCAACCGACTGGATCGGCAAAAAGTTCAAAACATCCAGCGACGCATTCCAGATGTATTTGTTCACCGAGCCGATTTCGTCCGGAGCGTTTGCCCCTGCAAACAGGTCCCAAATGGTCGAGCGGCGCTCTTCTACGACCTCATCTGGTTGATCTTGCGACGAATTATTCAAGATCGACCCACAAGAAGAGAGGCCGAAAGCGGCCGTAACAGCGAACAAAAATGCTGCGCGCGTCGTGATTGCCATGGGTGTGCTCCTGCCCGACGTTTTGCATTCAATACCCGCCCACGTGCGTAACGACAAGCGTCCTCATCTCTTGTGTCACGGTGCTTGCTGCATTGGGCCGCGGGGCTTTGTGGCAAAAGCGCATCACTCATTTTGCTTGTTGGAGCATCAAATGGCGCCGCCTTGCACTCAAGCGGCCAAAGGGTGCAAACCAACTCCATCAAAGCCGGGCGACCGGTTTGGTACGTGCCTTACTACACATGAGGAAATCTAACATGAAAAAGCTTCTCCTTGCTTCCACAGCATTGGTTGCAACTGCTGGCTTCGCAGCAGCAGACGTCGCCATCTCCGGTGGCGCGGAAATGGGTGTTAAGCGTGAAGCCGGTGCAGACCGCACTGAGTTCCACACAGACATCTCCGTCACATTCACCATGTCCGGCGAGTCCGACAACGGTCTTTCCTTCGGCGCCAAAATCGGCCTCGAAGAAGCACAAGACGGTGTCGCAACAGACATCGAAGACGACTACACAGTCTTCGTTTCCGCTGGTGCAGCGAAACTCACCATGGGTGACACTGACGGTGCATTCGACAAAGCTCTGACCGAAGTGGGCATCGGCTCCTCGCTCGCAGACGATCACACATCCCACGCAGGCTACAACGGTAACTCCGGCCTCGACGGTGCGGAAGACGGTCAAGTCGCACGTTTCGACTACACCTTCTCCGGCGTGACACTCTCGATCTCCGCTGAAATCGACGACGACGGCGAAACTGCAGCAACTGCCGTTGACGCGGATCCCTCCGACGGTGTGATCGCGGCTGCAGTGGCCGCAGACACCAACGACAACCCAGTTTGGGGCATCGGTGTTGCGTACTCCGCAGAGCTCGCAGGTCTCGACCTCGGCGTTGGCCTTGGCTACCAGTCGCAAGCCGACAACGGCACGCGTACAGGTATCTCCCTGTCCACAAAGTTCGACAATGGCCTCCAAGCCATCATCAACTACTCCAAAATGTCGCCTGAAACCGGTGACGACTCCACGCACTCCGCGATCGGCTTCGGCTACTCCGCGAATGCTCTGACCGTTGGTCTGAACTACGGCGTGAACACCACAGACGGTGACGAAGTGTCCTCCGGTCTTGGTCTCGCAGTGAACTACGACCTCGGTGGCGGTCTCTCCGCTCAGTTCGGTTTCGGTTCCTCCCAGTACAAAGCTTCCGGTACAGACGACACCGACAGCTTCTCCCTGGGTCTGGCGATGTCCTTCTAAGGATATCCCATACCGAATGGTATGACGGGAAGAGCGGGCTTTGTGCCCGCTCTTTTCTTTTGGGCAAGGCTTTGGCACATGAACGACGTGCACCTGTAAGGACCGGCCCATGCTTCATCTCACTGACGCCCAGGTCAAAACGACCTTCCAGGATGGCCTGCGCCGGATGAACGCGGGCGATTATCTCGCCGCAAAAGCTGCTTTCGAAAAAATCGTGCTAGCGCGTGCCGATCGTGCGGAGCCGCATTTCCACTTGGGCCGCGCACTCTTATCTCTAGGGCGACCCGTGTCGGCGTTGGCTTCACTCAAACGTGCGCACAAATTAGCGCCGGCTGAGTTCACGATCCTCGAACCCTTGGCGACGGCTTTCATGCGCGCTGGTGATGCGGAAGCATCTCTTGAGGTCCACGACCAAATTTTGAAACTCAAACCCAAAGAGATGAAATCTCATTTGGACAAGGCTGTTGCGCTTCAACAGATGGGGCGATTTGAGGCCGCCGAGCGCATCTTTGCCAAGGTCCACCGGATGAACAAGCTCGATCCTGAGCTCTATCGGATTTGGTTTGCGACGCGCAAAGTGACCAAGAAAGATCGTCGTTTGATCCAAGATGCTGTGGCGTTGTGGAAGCATCCCAAACTCCTGCCGCAAGGGCGGATGCATCTGGGCTTCGGCCTCGCCAAGGCGTTTTCCGATCTGGGCGAGCACGACCGCATGTTTAAATTTCTCCATGCCGCCAATGAGGCTCAGGCATCGGAAGCACAAGACAGCCCGCAAAGCCGTCTTGATCTCCTGGGTCACGTAAAGCGCATTGCGCCGAATGGCGACGTTGCACGGCGGGGCAACAGCACCGAGCAACCAATCATCGTCGTTGGCGTGCCCAGGTCCGGCACCACGCTCATCGAACAAATCCTTGCTGCGCATCCCGATGTGCGCTCGGCTGGAGAGCTTGGGCAAGCGCGACCGTTGGCCAATCTTCTTTTTGGTGGGTTGGGCAACACGCACGCCATTGAGGATATCGCGCCAAAAGACCTCAGCCGTTATGCGGACCACTATTGGACTGCGGCGGACGAAACCGCCCGAGGCGAAGGCGTGCGGATCGTGGACAAATCCATGTTGCATCATTTGGTTCTTGGGAACCTCGCGGCCGCCTTTCCCAAAGCGCGGTTTATTGTCGTCCGGCGCGAACCGCGTGACGTGGCGCTCTCAATTTACAAGAACCACTTCGCCTTGGGCACGCATACCTATGCCAACAGGTTCGAAACGATTGCGCACCATATGCTCACCTATGAAGCAGCACTCGACGTTTGGAGGGACAAGGTTGATATGACGGAGGTGAGTTACGACGCGCTTACCGCGGATCCGGAGCCAGAAATCCGCGCTTTGGTGACCGCGGCCGGATTGCCATGGGATGACGCCTGTCTTGATCATAGCCGTGCCCAGGGTCTTGTGACGACTTTGTCTATCGCTCAGGTGCGCCAACCGATCTACAAAAGTTCCAGTGGTGGATGGCGCAAGCACGAGAAAGAGTTGGCACCCTTTATAGACACATGGGAGGCGGGGTTATGAGCCTAGACAACATCAAATCGCGGATCGTCAAATCCGAAGCGGAGGCTGGCCGTGCACCGGGCTCGGTCAAACTCATCGCCGTGTCCAAGGTTCAACCCAACGAACGCGTTGCGGCTGTTCTCGATCAAGGTCACCGGGTCTTTGGTGAGAACCGTGTGCAAGAGGCGGCCGGTAAGTGGCCTGCGTTTCGCGAGCAATACTCTGATATCGATTTGCACATTATTGGTCCGTTACAGTCAAACAAAACGCGGCAGGCAATGGAACTTGCCCAAAGCATTCACACGATTGACCGTGCCAAGCTCGCTAAAGCCATCGCGCGCATCGCTCAAGAGATTGGCTCGTGTCCGTCGCTCTTTGTTCAGGTAAACACGGGCGAAGAAGAGCAAAAGGCCGGGATCATACCCGCGCAGACCGATGCTTTTGTCGCAGAGTGCCGTGCGCTTGATCTCCCCATAGAAGGGTTGATGTGTATCCCTCCGGTGGAAGAAGAACCAAGCTTGCACTTTGCGCTTTTGGCCAAGCTGGCGGAGCGGAATGGTCTGACCGGTCTTTCCATGGGCATGTCAGGTGACTTTGAAAGCGCAATCGCTCTTGGCGCCACCCACGTGCGCGTGGGCTCTGCGATTTTTGGGGCGCGGGTTCCAGCCTCCGCTTAGCCGCCGCCAGAGCACTTGCACAACGGTGCCATGTCGTCTGGATCGGTGGTGACATGCGTCAAAATTAGTCTTTGGGTACGGCCCACTTGGGATTATCAAACAGGCTCGCTGTTCGATTGGGTTTATACGCGCGGACACACGTTTCACCCGTGCCTGAATTCTCGTCGATGACAAGTTTCATCGTCTCGCGCCGACGTTGTTATCAAGAGGGCGTCTTGCTTATAGGGTGCTTCAAAATATCAGCTTGGATCAACAGTTCGCACGATGCTCTGGCGGTTTGAGTTAAAAGTCCAAAACGTGTTTCATACGATTTTGTAAACTTCGCGGCGTTTGGTTTTGCGCTGATGTCGGTGGGGCGGTGAGATTCAAATGATGAACAGCAACATCGCCCCAGAACAGTTCGAATTCAGACGCCAAATTGACGGGTTGGTCTATCGCTTTAGGCGCCAACGCGATGCTCAAAGACGTTGGGGATACAAAAGAACTGATGGCGATGATTGGATCATTTGGTCTCAACAACTGGGGCGGATCGCGGGAAGTTGGGACAACGAAGATGTGTTCGGCCGCCCGTGGGATCAGTTGCAACGCCAATCAAACGCCTGTCCACCCGAAGGTATCTGGGTCAGCCGCAAAGGATCAAAGTCTTACGTCTATGATTTGGTTTATCTCTGAGACCGGTGGAGTTAGAACAGAGCACCAGAGGCGTTTGGATCGTCGTTTTTAAGCAGCGCATAGAAGACGCCATCGTCCCAAGGTGCAGCATGGCTCAGACCGATGATCCAATCGGTCAACTTTTCCAAATCATTCCGTGCAGTTAGGTCGTCGATTGTCAGAATACAGGGCGCCCGGCCTACAATGCGATGGTGCAGGATTTTGATGGCTTGGCATTCAAGCGGGCACTAAATCTTGTACTCGGAGGTACATCACAATCCGCAGCGAGAGTTTAAATCACTCGGGAATGCATGGGCCTATCTATAATGTAAAAGCCAAAACCCCGATAGATTGTCAAATTAACACGAAAGGTCTTGCTTTCCTTAGCGCGGTGGTTTGCAGCCGGCTTGCGCCCCATAATTGAACAAAACAAATGCCCCTAGGACACTCAATGTCACCAAACTATTTTGCGCCGCATGGCGGTCATCCCGGACAAGAGCAACTTCTAACTGATCGTGCAATGTTCACCGATGCCTATGCGGTTATTCCGAAGGGAACGATGCGTGATATCGTGACCAGCTTCCTTCCGTTCTGGGACAAAACACGCGCATGGGTCTTATCGCGACCTTTGAGCGGTTTTGCTGAGACGTTCTCGCAATACATTATGGAAGTCAGTCCTGGCGGTGGCTCTGATCGACCCGAAACGGATCCCGACGCGGAAGGTGTGCTCTTTGTCGTCGAAGGAAGCTGCGATTTGACTGTGGCGGGCGAAACGCACACGTTGAATCCGGGCGGCTACGCCTACTTGCCGCCCCGCGCGAATTGGACGCTCCGCAATTCAACTGACGCGCCTGTTCGCTTCCACTGGATCCGCAAGCTTTATGAGGCGCTCAATGGGCTTGATTTGCCTGACGTGTTGATCACCAATGAGCAGGATATAGCTCCCACGCCCATGCTGGGAACTGAAGGTAAATGGGCCACGACCCGCTTTGTTGACCCTACCGATATGCGGCACGACATGCACGTGACCATCGTCACATTTGAACCCGGGGCGGTCATCCCATTTGCGGAAACGCACGTGATGGAACACGGCCTTTATGTGCTGGAGGGGAAAGCCGTTTACCGGCTCAACCAAGACTGGGTTGAGGTGGAGGCTGGCGACTATATGTGGCTGCGCGCTTTCTGTCCGCAGGCGTGCTATTCGGGTGGTCCGGGGAAATTCCGCTACTTGCTTTACAAAGACGTGAACCGCCACATGAATCTACGGGCGCATGCTGCCCCGTCCATTACTGGCCATCTGCCCGTCAAGACAGATGTTGATTAGTCGGTCTTAAGTCCGAGTATTTTTAAAGGTCTCGGGGCCTGGTCAAACTTCGGGACCTTTTAGTTCAACAATTGCAAACCGTCTGCGTTTGATTTTGATAATCCACCGCATTTTCTTCGAAAGACATCAGGCCACGGCAAAAATTTGATCCATGTAAGTCGCCGCATGCCGTTCGGACATGTGCGGATACGGGACAATGGCCAAAGCACGTGACCGCCAAATTCTTTGTCAGCACATCGGAATGAGGGAGAGACGCATGAGCAACCAGGACCCTATTGTCATTTTGGGTCCGACAAATACGCTGAAAGTAATCTGCAGGGCAGGTGACATGCAAACAATCGACCATTGGCCGCGGATGTTTGGCAGAAGCGTAAATTTGTATCTCGAAAATGTCCGCCGGTTTCGATGGCAAAATATCGGGTATGAGTGCGTGTGAACCGAATGCGTCTAGGTCAATGCTTGGCGACTACGATGGATACCCATCAATAATCGCGGCGTCCCTCAGCCCCACCAGTGGGTTCCTCAATCCCATTCCGCTCTCGAACATACTTGCACGTGCGAGAGTGGAACCCGCAGGCCCAAGTCGATGGCGGTAGAACTATGTACTTCCCCAAACGGCTTGTAACTGATCGACGAGACCACCGCGCGGTCTTTGGCAACTTGGGTCAGACGCCTGCTGCGATTAGGTCAGGTCCAAAATATATACTGGTCACGCGGCAAGGTGCCTTTTCGTTCTCCAAAATAACCAGAAGTATCTCGGGACTAATGGCGTCAGCAGCCATGGAGGTTAGATTTGGAGTTCATATTCTATCGAGCTAATGTCTCTCCCGAACTCGGCAACCGCGATCAGAGCGGGTTCGTTGCGAGCAATAACCCGCAATAAGGCTCGCAAGCGATCCTATGTGTTGGTTTCCTGTACTGATGCGGTGTCCGCAAGTGTGGCTATGACATCATCTAGGCCTACGATGTCGCAGGGTGGTGGCGCAGTTTGAGCCATGCACTATGCGGGCAATGCTCTCAACCAGACGATGTTCAGTAGACGTCGCATTTTCGTTACGCCTTTCAAATGAAAAAGGCCCACCAACCTATGGCGGGCCTTCCTCCAAAGCTCGAGGGCTCAGACGTTTGCTGCTGGAGCCTCTTCCTTGCCTTTCAGACCTGTCTCGTGGCCCGCCATACCGCCGGAAATTTCTTCGGTGGCTTCACCCGAAAGTTGTTCGGGCAGGATCAGGTTGAGCACGATGGCAATCAGCGCGGCCGGCAGAAGGCCAGACGTCAACAAGATCTTCAGCGTTCCGTCTATGTATTGGAGCGCGCCTGGCTCTTGTTGCAGGCCCAGACCGATCGACAAGGAAATCGCGAAGATTACCATGTTGCGACGGTTCCAGTTCACGTCCGACAGCATTGAGATGCCAGCGGCGACAACCATACCGAACATCACGATCACGCCGCCGCCCAGAACTTCTATCGGGATCGAGGATATGATGGCACCGACTTTCGGAATCAGACCACAAGCGATCAGGAAGAGCGCACCGATTGTCACCACGTGCCGACTCATGACGCCGGTCATGGCAATCAAGCCTACGTTTTGGCTGAAGGATGTGTTTGGAAGCGCGCCAAAGAAGCCGGAGACAGCCGTGCCGAAACCGTCGGCAAAGGTTGCGCCCTGGATTTCCTTGTCTGTCGCTTCACGACCTGCGCCACCCTTGGTAATACCGGACACGTCGCCCACAGTTTCGACTGCGGAGACAAAGGACATCAGACAGAAGCCGATGATGGCCGCGGCAGTGAATTCGACACCGAAATGCAACGGGTTTGGCAAGGCAAACGGAGCCGCACGGCCGACATTGCCTAGGTTCACTTCACCCATCATGAAGGCAACGGCGTAGCCGACCAACAGACCGATCAGAACAGCCGATACAGACAGCATTCCGCGAGCGAAGAACTTCAGGCCCAGCGTCACAAAGATCACGACCAAGGCCATGAACCAGTTGCCAAAGGAACCATACTGCTCTGTGCCGATCGCAGGCACGCCACCAGCGGCGTACTGAATGCCAACTTTCACCAATGCAAGCCCGATCATGGTCACAACGAGACCCGTTACCAGCGGTGGCAAGGCAAATCGGATTTTCCCAATGAAGAGGCCCAGGATCGCGTGGAAAAAACCACCGACGATCACGCCCCCCATGACCACGGCAATTGCATCAACGCCTTTGCCGACAACAAGCGGGATCATGATTGGAATGAACGCAAAGCTGGTGCCCTGCACAATCGGCAGCCGTGCGCCAACCGGCCCAATGGTGATGGTCTGTAGAAGTGTTGCCAGCCCCGCAAAAAACATCGACATTTGGATCATATAGATCATCTGCGGGAAGTCGGGAGAATTCGAGCCGAAACCGAAACCTGCCGCGCCGCAAACGATGATCGCTGGAGTAACGTTCGAGACGAACATCGCCAGAACGTGTTGTATGCCCAGCGGTACCGCCTTGTGCAGTGGTGGGGTGTAGTCTGGGTCGCGGAGTTGTTCCGGTGTCCCGAGCGAAGTTTTGGCCATATTGGGTCCCTCCCTTATATTAGCCTTAGGCCAGCCCCGTACTGGCAGGTTTTGTAACCGATTCGACCATGTACGGGGTGTCGAACCAGTGTTCTTCAAGATTCGGACCCTCCCCGATCCGATCTACGACTGCGAAAAGGCCGGGTGCTGCCAATGGCGTAAGCACACCGTGCCAGGTGCCCTGGTGAAAATTGATGGCTTGACCCGGCTCCGTCTGAAACGCGCGCGGCCGGCCTGGCGTCCCGGCATTGTCTTCGGCCACGATGACGAGGAAACCATCCATACTCATTGGAATGAAGGCCTGGGATCCGTCCGGGTGACGCTCCATCATATCCAAATAGACCGGAAGTTGTCGCGGTTCAGCCTTGAACAAACTGATGCCAGCGCGGCCTTGCATAAAGCTTAAGTCAGCCCGGTCATGAAATCTGTCGCAAAGACCTTGGTTGATGATCTTGTCGGCCTCCCCCCTGGCTTCCATCACATCACCAAACCCCGCGAAAGCAGGCTCGGTCATAGGTTCTATGGGGATCACACGGCTCATGCGGCAAACTTTTCCTCGAGCCGCAATTCCGCGATACGTTCCACCTGTCGGCAGGCTTCAGCGAACTCTGTATCCCGATCACTGTCGATACGGCGGTGAAAGGCCCGTAAGATCCCGGCCTTAGTATTGTCCTTGACCGCAATAATGAATGGGAACCCAAACTTACCAGTGTAGGTCTCATTGAGTTTGGTGAACGTCGCGTGCTCCTCGTCCGTTAGCATGTCAAGACCGGCACCGGCCTGTTCAGCTGTGCTTTCGGCAGTCAGGCGACCAGCCGCCGCAAGCTTCCCAGCGAGGTCCGGGTGCGCCGTTAGCACGCCGAGACGTTTCTCTTCATCTGCAGTTCGGAAGACCCGCGCCAATGCCGAGTGAATTCCAGCCGCCGTATCGTGCGTTGGGCCAAGCTTAAGCGCGTGGGCCCCCTCTGCGATCCAGGGAGAGTGTTCAAAGATGCCGCCGAACTCAGCCACAAAAGCGTCTTTGTCCATCTCTGAGGGTGGTGTGATCAACATAGGCGGATGCTGTTTTGCCCAATGCTGGGCGATTTGCAGCCGGGTCGCGAACCACACATCGTCGTGGCTTTGGAAATATGCGATGGCCCGTTTCAGAGCTGCGGCCCGGCTCGGCCGCCCAATCAGGCGGCAATGCAAGCCGATGGACATCATCTTTGGAGCACCTGCCTCCCCCTCAGCATAGAGAATGTCGAAGGCGTCTTTCAGCATCTGTTCAAACTGCGAGCCGTCAGTGAATCCAGCCTGGATGGCAAAACGCATGTCGTTGCAATCCATGGTGTAGGGCACAACCAACTGATCGCGATCCCCGTAGCGCACCCAATAAGGTAGATCGTCGGCATAGCTGTCGGCGACATAGGCGAACTGACCAGTCTGTGCGACCAGACGCTCTGTGTTCATCGAACAGCGCCCTGTATACCAGCCCTGCGGTGCCTCACCTGTGACTTCGGTATGAAGACGGATCGCCTCTACGATATGAGCGCGTTCCTCGTCCTCGGACATGTCTTTGTGCTCGATCCATTTCAGACCGTGGCTCGCAATCTCCCAACCTGCCGACGTCATAGCCTTGACCTGTTCGGGCGCTTGCGCCAAAGCGGACGCGACCCCGTAAACAGTGACGGGCAAGTCCTTCAGTAGGCGGTGCACACGCCAGAAGCCGGCCCGTGAACCGTATTCGTAAATCGATTCCATGTTCCAGTGACGCTGCCCTTGCCAGGGTTGTGCCCCAGTAATCTCGGACAGGAATGCTTCGGAGGCAGGGTCCCCATGCAACGTGCAATTCTCCCCGCCTTCTTCGTAGTTTAGAACGATCTGCACAGCGATCTTTGCGCCACCCGGCCAATTGGCCTTCGGCGGCGTTTCGCCATAACCGGTCATGTTGCGCGGATAGCGATGCACGGTCTCTCCCCCTCTTAAGTTGGTAATTTGTATTCCAGAATAATAGATTTGTTTTTCAATTTATTTTTGAAGGAGCCTCTAAACCATCCTGGTTTGCCCACATGCGCGCGAGCCTGGATGATATCGGCAACTCATGATGCGATTTGGAGACGACAATGGCAGGGTATTTGACAACACATGTGCTGGACACCGCACGAGGTGTTCCAGCAGAAGGCCTCAAGATTGAGCTATTTCATATTGAGGGCGAACAGCGCATGCATCTCAAGACGCTGGTCACAAACGATGACGGCCGCACTGACGAGCCAATCCTTCCGAGCGGCCGCTTCGCAACCGGCACCTACGAATTGGTGTTTCATGCGGGCAGTTACCTGGATGCCTCCGGCACCCCGCCTGAACACCCGCGCTTTCTCGACGTGATCCCAATCCGGTTTGGCATGTCGAAAGCGTCACACTACCACGTGCCGCTTTTGCTCTCCCCGTATGGGTATTCAACGTATCGCGGAAGTTAGTAATCCACGCCATCTAAACGCGGGATATCTTTCATGGTTAGGTAAATCATCCCTGTCAGTGTCCGAATCATGGATGCAGCTTTGGTGTACCCCGTCGCTCAGATCGGTACGCCTGTCACGGTGCTGGACTGATCCAAAGGATCTGACGGGGACACTGTCTGGTCCTTTGGTTGCATCAATCCAAGCGTTGAGGATTCGCCGTCCCAATTATCTGGATGTCCGGTAGCACACGTGAAATCGCGGCATCCCCTCAACACCGGGCGATACCTTGCCGATTATTGATTGGCCGAGGCAGGTTGTTTTGTCGAAATGGTACGCTCCCGCGTGAGCCGCGCCCCTATTTGGCGCTGTTGGGCGTCCGTGAAAACCTTGGCGAGACGAGACCCGAAGCGCTTGCGGATCACAGCCTTGGCGGGGTGGGTATGCTAGATCGCCATGGCTTGCTCTATCCGCTCGATCATGAATTCCATGAAGAGACGGGTTTTGGGGTCCTGTCCGCGTCTATGGGCATAAAGGCATGCCATCTGGATCGGTTCGGGCGGCGTGTCCTCACCGACCACGATCAGGCGGCCTGCGATGATATGACCGGTGACTTCAAACATTGGCTTCATGGCGATGCCGTGTCCAGCGAGCGCCCAATCGGTCAAGACGTCACCATCGTCTGATTCGTACCGTCCTGAAACACGAAACCGCTTGGGGCCCTCTTTCGTGACCAAGGGCCATTGGAATTCCGAGGCGCCAGGAAACCGAAGGCTCAAACACTCATGACCGCCGTCGACGATTTCTTGGCCCGACTTCGGTTTGCCACGCGCGTTGATATAGGATGGCGCAGCACACAGGACGCGTTCGACATCCGCGATCTTTCTAATCCGCAGCGTGCTGTCTTCTGGCTGCCCGAGAAAGAAAGACAGATCGAGGCCTTCAGTCGTCAGATCGACTTTCCTGTCTGTCAAACGTAGCCGGACCGAGACTTCGGGATATTGTTCTATGAACTCGGAGACATTTGGAGCAATCAACCGTCGCCCCACACCGAGCGGTGCCGCCACGAATAAAGATCCCTTGGGGTTATCCGTCAGATTCGCGACATTGGCCTCGGCACTTTCGATGGCCTCCAGCACCTCACACGCGCCACCATAAAACGCTTTACCCTGTTCTGTGGGTGCGAGGTTTCGTGTCGTTCTTTGGAAAAGCCGAACACTCAGATGGCTCTCTAACTGAGAAATCCGGGCCGAAGTCACGGCTGGCGAAATGCGCAAGTCGCGCCCGGCGGCCGACATGCTACCAAGTTCATAAACGCGAACGAAGGTACGGATATTATCGAAATAGGACATTATTCGGATATTTTTGATGCTGTTTGGTCTACCCTCTCAATACCAGAACAATCAAGAAGGGCCTAGACTGAGGAAAACACACCCCTGGGACGCAAGACATGTACGACTATCTAGCACTGTGGGATTGGGTGGCTTTTGCCGTCCGATGGCTGCACGTCATCACAGCTATGGCTTGGATCGGCGCCAGCTTCTACTTTATCGCGTTGGATCTGATGCTGAAACCGGCAGAGGACATGCCCGAAGGCGCCTACGGCGAGGAATGGGAAGTCCACGGCGGTGGGTTCTATCATACCACCAAGTACCTCGTGGCCCCCGCGCGCATGCCCGAGCACCTGACTTGGCACAAATGGCAGAGCTATATGACATGGCTGTCTGGAGCCGTGCTCTTGATGATCATCTACTGGGTCAGCGGAGAAATTTATCTGCTTGATCCGAACAAAGCTGAACTCGCGTTGTGGCAAGGCATTGTGATCTCGGGCGGGTCGCTCACTATCGGTTGGCTGATCTATGATGCGGCCTGCAAATCAAAGCTCTCGGAGCATCCTACATTTCTGATGCTCCTGCTCTTTGCGATGCTCGTGGCGATGTCCTGGGGCTACAACCAGATTTTCACTGGGCGCGCAGCACTGCTTCATCTTGGTGCTTTCACTGCGACAATCATGACAGCGAACGTGTTCTTCCAGATCATGCCCAACCAGCGCATCGTCGTGGCCGATTTGAAAGCCGGTCGCACCCCGGACGCGAAGTACGGCAAAATCGCGAAGGTCCGTTCGACTCACAACAACTATCTCACGCTGCCTGTGGTGTTCTTGATGCTGTCGAACCACTACCCACTGGCGTTTGGCACGGAATACGCCTGGATCATTGCCTCGTTAATCTTCCTGACTGGGGTCACGATCCGGCATTACTTCAATACCATGCACGCCACCGGAACCGGGCCACATTGGACCTGGGCAGTGACCGTGATCCTGATGGTCATTATCGCATGGCTATCCGTGGCACCGATGCAATTTGAAACGAGTGAAGAGGCCGAAACACGCGCGCTGACCCCTTACGAAAAATCATTTGCAGATGCAGAAGGGTTTGAAGAGGCTTATCGCGTGGTGCTTGGTAATTGCTCAATGTGCCACGCGCGAGAGCCATTCTACGACGACAACATGCTTTGGGCGCCAAGGGGTGTCCATCTCGAGACGCAAGCTGATGTAGCTCGACAGGCAAAGGCGATCTACCTCCAGGCCGGCCTGAGCCATGCCATGCCCCCGCCCAACGCTGTCCGAACAATGACAGAGGAAAACCGCAGGGCTATTGTGGCTTGGTATCGAGACGCAACACTCGGAGAGAAGTGAGCGTATGCATGTAGCGCTGATCCGTCAGGGAAATATCGGCCAGGAATTGATTGGTCAAATCCCACGTGACGCAGGCCTTGTCCAAGACGTGTGGGGCGACGCGAAGCAATCACAAAGCGAAGTCATTGCCCCGTCCGCTGCAGTTGGCGGGCTCTATATCTTGCGCAATGTGTTGTTTTCGGGCGATGCACGCATGACCTACAGCGAACCAAAAACCACCTGCGGCTGGCTTTGTTGCACAAGTCGTCTGAGATGATTCATCTTGTGAATCCAGTGGAATAGCTGGAGGCTATGAGCAGTTGGGCCCCGACGAAGTACAGGACCAATAACT